>NWQT01000048.1 GCA_002798295.1 Lysobacteraceae bacterium NML07-0707
GAATATATGGACTACTACAATCACGAGCGTATCAGGACAAAACTCAAAGGCCTGAGCCCGGTGCAGTACCGGACTCAGGCCTCGAACACTTAACCCGTAACTGTCCAAGTTTTGGGGGTCAGTTCACAACCCGGCGTTTTTTATCTGCCGCTATCCGCCATCAAATCCCGCAGAAGCAGTGTGCGCTGGCCTGTACCGGGGCGGCGTTGGGTTTGCTGGCCTGCATTTCCAGATAGCGCAGCGGTTGCTGGATGCCGGGGGCGCTGTTCTTCAGGATGCCGCGCAGCAGTGGCGATTCATTGAGCAGCACTGCGCCCATGTGCGCCTGGGCAAACTCGCTCATGAAGCTCTCGAACGGGGTCAGCGGCTCTTCGACATAGTGCACATGGTATTTGCCCTCGGCCAGATTGCCGAGCTTGGCGGCATGTTCAATGGCCGTTTGCAGGCCGCCGAGTTCGTCCACCAGACCAAACTGTTGGGCTTGTGCGCCACTCCAGACGCGACCCCGCGCCACTTGGTCGGTAGCCTCGACACTCTTGCTGCGCGCATCGGCCACTTTGCCGATGAAATCGCGATAGCCCTTGTCGATGACCGACTGGATGACGCGGCTCACTTCCGGGTTCAGCGGCCGGGTGGGGTCGAATGCACCGGCCACGCGGGTGGTACCGACGCCATCGCTATGCACGCCAATCTTGTCGAGTGCACGGGTGAAGTTGGGCACCAGTCCGAAAATGCCGATGGAGCCGGTGATGGTGCTGGGCTCGGCATAGATGCGGTCGGCATTCATGCTGATCCAGTAGCCGCCGGATGCAGCGACATCGCCCATCGACACCACCACCGGCTTGCCGGCAGCCTTGAAGGCGGCCACTTCACGGCGGATTTGTTCGGAGGCGAACACTTCACCGCCGGGCGAGTTCACCCGCAGCACCAATGCCTTGACCTTGTCGTCTTCGCGCACATCGCGCAGCAATGCCGAGAGGCTGTCGCCGCCAATCACCGCGCGCGGTTGTTGGCCGGGGGTGATTTCACCTTCGGCCACCACCACCGCCACCTGCGGCCTGGAATCCACTTCGACCGGGAATTTCGGCTTGATATGGTTGAGGTAGTGCGCCCAGTCAATCTGCCGGAAACCGCCTTCGGCATCGGCGTCGGCCATGCCACGCTCGGTCATCAGCATGTCCACTTCTTCGCGCGTATTGAGCGCATCCACCAGCTTGTTTTCCAGCGCATAGCGGTTGAGATCGCCGTGTACCGCCTCCACGCCATCGGCGAGGTTGTCAATCGCCGTGGCCAGGCCTGTGGCGCTGAGTTTGCGACGTGCGGCGATTTCGGCCAGATAACGGTTCCAGATGTCATTCATCCAGAACAGGTCGGCCTCCTTGGCTTCGGGCGAGGCCGAGTCGCGCACGAATGGCTCGGCGGCGGATTTGTATTCGCCCACCTTGAACAGATGGAAATCCACGCCCAGCTTGTCCTGCAAGCCTTCGCGGAAATACGGCCGGTGCGCCGAAAGACCTTCGAGCACAATGCCGTAGCCATCCGGGTCCAGATGGATTTCATCGGCCTGCGCGGCCAGGAAATACTGCTTCTGCCCCATGCCGCGGCTGACCGCGACAATCTGCTTGCCGGCGGCACGGAAGCGCTGCAAGGCTGCAGCCACTTCTGACATCGAGGCAAAACCGCCGGGCGAAAGGCCGTCCACATCCAGCAGCATGCGCTCGATATGCTTGTCCTTGGCGGCGCCGTCAATCACTGCCAGCATGTCGCGCAGCTGTATCTGCCCCTGGCTGTCATCATTGCTGATATCCGCCAGAATCCGGGTCATGGCATCACGGCTGTCCTGCTCGACCAGCTGGCCGACGGGCGCAAGCACCAGTGTGGTATTGCTGGAGAGCTTGGGAGTGGCCGATTTGCCACCTGCGGCCATGCCAATCAGCATCACCAGCACGAAGAAAAACAGCAGGCCAAAGAACAGCAGATTGAGAATCAGCCGGCGGGTGAAGTTCATCGCATCCCAAAGGCCGATGAAGAACCGCACAATCGGCCCGCGCTGCGCGGGCAGCGGCGGCGGTATCTGCGGTGGATAAATGCTGTTCATGACTCAAAACTCCAAAAATTGCTATTCAAACTATCCATTGCCAGGCTGCATCGCATGTGCCAGATGTCACCCCGGCAAGATGCGACGGGCGCTCCAGGCAAAGCGCCAGGCCAGCAAGGTGGCGGCAACGCCAAGCCCGGCAATCAGCCCAAGCCACATTCCCGGCGGCCCCCAGCCCAGGCCCAGCCCCAGTGTTGCCCCCAGGCTCATGCCGATGCCCCAGTAGGCAAAGGCCGCCAGGAACATCGGCACGCGAGTATCTTGCAGGCCTCGCAGGGCGCCATTGGAGAGCACCTGGATGCCGTCGGGAAACTGGAACACGGCAGCATACAGCAGCAGGCTGGCCGCCAGTGCAGCGACTGCGGCATCCCGGGTATAGAGCGCGGTAATGGCCTGATTGCCGAGCACCATCAACGTACCGGAAAACAGCTGGGTAAGCAGCACCAGCACCAGCCCGGCGAAAGCGGCGCGGTAAATATCGGCGCGGCTCTGCCGCCCCAGGGCATTGCCCACGCGCACCGTGGTGGCCTCAGCAATCCCGAAGGGAATCATGAAGCACAGGCTGGAGATATTGATGGCGATTTGATGCGCGGCCGCCGGCACTTCTCCCAGGCGGCCAATCAGCAATGCGGTGACGATAAACAGGCTGCCTTCCATCGCTACGGTCACGCCAATGGGCAGGCCGGTTTTCAGCAGCTCACGCTGCAAAACCCAGCGCGGCCACTCAAAACGGGCAAACAGCCCAAGCGGCGCAAAGCGCTTGGCAAAGGCCAGATACAGGGCAAAGGCCAGCATTTGCAGCCAGAACATCAGTGCCGAGGCCAGTCCCAAACCGCCTGCGCCCAGCTCGGCAAAGCCCCAGCGACCAAAGGCCATGGCATAGCCCAGCGGCGCCAGTACCAGCAACCCGCCGATGCCAAAGACCATGGTCGGCAGGGAAAAGTGCAGGCCATCGCAGAGATAGCGCATCGCCAGATACACCGTCAGTGCCGGCACGCCCCAGCGGATGCCGTGCAAAAACGCCGTTGCACCGGGGTGGATGCTTTCGGTGATGCCAAACGGCGCCATCGCCAGCGGCAGCAGCGTGACCAATAACCACATCAGCAGCCCCAGCCCCAGTGCCAGCCATAGCGCCTGCCGGAACAGCGGCGCGATATGCCCTGCTCTGCCCGCACCATCCAATTCCGACACTTTCGGCGGCAAGGCCATCAAGGTGCCCAGCGGTATCAGCATCGGCAACCAGAACATGGCCGAGCCCACCGATACCGACGCCAGCGTTGCCGTACTGTGCCGGCCGGCAATCAGGCTATCGACCAGCCCTACCATGCCGGTGGCCATATGCCCGGCCACCAGCGGCGCGGCCAGTTTGGCCGTGCGGGAAATTTCATGACTAAAGGGCTTGCGCTGGGACATGGGCAGAGCGTCCGCAACTGGCGGACAAATGACTTTCGGGGGGTGTGCAAACACTGCAGGCTGGCTATCTTAGTGCGCTTTTCTCCCCATCACATGCGCGCATGTCAGAACACGCCCACCCAAAGCACTGCGAAAACTGCCAGACGGCCCTGCAAGGCGCGTATTGCCACACTTGCGGGCAATCGGCACACAATCCGCTGAAACATTTGGGACATGCGATAGAAGAAGTTTTTGAGTCCTTCTGGCATCTGGATGGCCGGGTTTTCCGCAGCCTGCGCGACACTTGCGTGCCCGGCCGCATCATCAACCAGTATCTGGCAGGCCACCGGGTGCGCTATCTGCCGCCGCTGCGGCTGTTCGTGATTCTGTCCTTGCTGACCTTCTTTCTGGCACGGCTGTGGATGCCTGACATCGATACATCGAAAATCCATATCAGCGAAGCGCCGCAGGCGGCAAGCCCGCAGGTACCGGAAGTCGACGATGCGCCCCGGCACCCGCCACACAACCCGATGAAAATCAACAGCCCCTCCGGGAGCAGCAACGCCTGGCTCAATCACACCCTCCTGCCACGCCTTGAGCGCAACCTGCCACATCTCAAAGACCGGGGCTGGTGGCGCGATGCCTGGCTGTCGGCATTGCCCACCACATTGTTTTTCCTGGTGCCGCTATTCGCCCTGTTGTTGCGCATCGCCTATCTGCGCCCGTCCCGGACATTTCTGGAGCACATGGTGGTGGCGCTTTACAGCCACTCTTTCATCCTGATTTGGCTCTGCGGCCTGATGTTGCTGGAAAGTCTGGCGCAGTGGTCGGGAGTCGCCGTATTGATGCAGGCCAGCGACAGCCTGTTGCTGCTGGCGCTGCCCGCACTCTGGCTCTGGCTATGGGTCTGCCAGAAGCGCGTTTACCGGCAACCGGCGCTACTGACCACGCTCAAATTCGTGCTGATTGGCAGTATTTATTCGCTTCTGGTTTCGGCAGGCGCCGTGCTGACCCTGATTCTGGTTCTGTTCAAATAAGAAAAGGAAACACGCTATGGTGTTTTATGAAGTCAATCTGCGTATCGATGCCGATATCGCCGCAGAATACCGCGCCTGGCTGGCAGAGCACATCCAGGAAATGCTGGGCGTGCCCGGCTTTGTCGATGCCGAAGTACTGGAAGTCATCGACCCCGCGGCCCCGGCTGATCGCGTGCAACTGTCGGTGCGTTACCGGGTGCATGGCATGGCCGCCTTGCAGGATTACTTCGAGCACCGCGCCGCCAAGATGCGGGAAGCGGGCACGGCGCGTTTTGGCGGCCGCTTCCAGGCCGAGCGCCGGATCTTGCAATCCACCCCGCTCACCTGACCGGGTTGAGCACCCGCGCCTCGGTCACACGCGGCTCATCCAGCTGCGCCATCATCCATGTCAGCCGCTCTGCGGGCGGCTGGCGCAGCAGCGCCGTCCGCAGCGCCGCACGGCCTTGCGGTGGCGTGGAAAACGCCAGCCGCGCCAATATTTCCAGCTCGGCAGGGTTCATCGTGTGCAAGACCCGCAAAAGCGCATCGCGCTCGCGCTCCGGCACATAGGCCAGCAAAGGTTGCAGCGCCGGATACCAGCGCCCCAGTACCGGCCCCAGCCGCCAGCCGCGTTGCTCATCACCATCCAGGCGCGCAAACTTCGCCCGCAAGGCAGCCTGCTCGCTGGCAGGCAGAGCCGAGAACGCCGCCGCTGATTGCCGCAAGGCCGATTGTTGCGCGGCAGGCAGGCGCAGCCAGGCATGTTTTTCTTCGCGCGCATTTTGCGCCCATGCGCCTTGCGCCGCCAGCAGCAGCGCCAGCAACACACCACGCCGCAATCGGTCAGTCATCCATCGGCTCCGGCAAAGGTTCTTCTTGCCAATCCGACGACTCCGGCGGCAACTCAACCGGCGCTTCTTCGGGCAGCGCCAGCGGCCTGCCACCTGCCTGCCCCAGCCGCTCGGCCTGATACCAGGCAAAGAATGCTGTTTCAGCGGCAATCGGCGCGTCTTGTACGGAAATTTCCGAAAATTCCCGGTCAACCAGCACACGCGCAGTCTCGACATCGTAGCGAGCAGGCGCACGCTCGGCCAAAGGCTTGGTCTGGATGCGGGGCGGGATTTCGGAAATCAAGTCTTCTGCTTCACTCTCGGGCGGCCAGAACCAGGTCGCCGCCAGTGCCAGCCCGGTGGCAAGCGTCACTGCCAGCAGCAGCCCCCAGCGCCGTGACGGCGCTTTCGCCGGTGGCTGTAGCGGTCTTTCGCCACTCATATGTTGTTCAATGCGCGTCCTGCGCGCCGGCGAAAACCCGCATTGGCGCATCTCCAGCGCCGTGCAGCACGTCTCCCGTTCCCTGCCACTCAACTGCCGTTGCAGGGCTTGCAACGCCTGTGTGCAGGCCTTGGGGGAAATTTTCAAAAGCGCAGCAAGCTCGATGGCATTTCCGCCCGAGAGCGTTGCCAGCAAAAACAACAGCCGCATCCCTGGCGTCAGCGACTGCAATGGCTGCAAAGCCTGCCCCATCACCGGCATCTTGCCTGCCCGAAGCCCCGGCATCTCCAGCATTGCCCGCCACGCACGCAGCGGCGACAAGCCCGATGTCTGCTGCCCTGCCAGCAATGCGCGGGCAGCCACGGTATCAGCCAGCACCGTATCCCCCAGCATCAGCTCGGCGAAAATCGCCAGACGCGCAGTCAGGTCATGAGCCATCTCCGGCCTTGGGCCGGTTGCAGCAGGAGGGGGAAAGGGGGCAGACATCGGCAGCGATGATACGCGCTGCCATGCAATACGCCAGCCATATCCGGCAAATGCAGAAAACCGTCCCGTTTGCAAGCCCTATCGCGCATGTTGTGCACAATGGCTTGCAAGTTATGCAGCGCCATACGGTTTTCTTCCCCATTCCTTTACGGCTGCCAACAATAACAAATAAGTCATTGTTTTTATTAATACAATCTTGTCTGGCATTTTTTTGACCAGTACGCCCAAGGCCTGTCAGTACGCGGCCAATCGCCTGCTTTCCCGTGATAATCAACATACTTATCCACAGGCATTGTGGATAAGGGCGTTTTTCCTTTTCCGGGCAAGGCATTGCGGAAATTTCATCGAATCGCATCCAGGTTCTGCTGATGGCAGACGGCATCGCGGATGCAGAAAACCGGAACGATTGCAAGCCCCAATCCCATGTTTTGCACAAGGCCGGGCAAAACTTAGGGGTTTCACAAAAAATCAATACCTGCAAACAGGTTTCATGCGCGTTTCACGATCAACCCATTGTTTTATATATAAAATTTTTGCTTGGCAAATTTTTCACCACCCACCCTCAAGGCCTGTGATGGCGGGCAAAATCTGCCACTTTCCTGCTGCTATCAACAAAGTTATCCACAGGCTTTGTGGATAACAGGAGCAGCCCTTTGAAAACAATCAATTACAAATCATTGATAAACCTGATAGCCAACCTCACAGTGCAACTGCCATCTGCCAGCGCAGCGGCAGCGGCTCTAAAATTCCTCCATGCCAAGCGACCCCACTCTGCAACTTGCCCTACCGGTACCACTGCCGCAGCTGTTCGATTACGCCCCACCCGAGGAGCATACGCCACAGTCTGCCGATATCGGCCGACGCCTGCGCGTACCGTTTGGCAAGCGCGAACTGGTCGGCATTGTGACGGCAATTGGCCGCAATTCCGGCCAACAGCCATTACGGCCTGCCCTTGGCTTTCTTGACCACGAGCCGCTGCTGCATGGCGAGCTTTGGCAATCATTGCAGTGGCTGGCGGGCTATCTGCATGCCCCATTGGGCGAAGTCTTGGCCACCGCCCTGCCCACCGCCTTGCGCCAGGGCGAACCCTTGCCCGATACCGCGTTGTATGGCTGGTATCTCAGTGATGGCGGCCAGCAGGCGCTTGCGCACATGCGTCAAGGACGCCCCCGACAACTGGCGGAATATCTGGCTACGCAACCGGGCATCACTGAGCGCCTGCTGGATGAGCAGCAACCGGGCTGGCGAGCGCCCATGCGCACGCTGGAAAAGCGCAGACAGGTCGAGCGCCGCCTCATCAGCGCGCCCACCCCAGCCGCGTCCGCCAATAGCTGTGTGCTGAATGCCGAGCAGCACAGCGCCGCTGAAGCCATTTGCAAAGCCGAAGGCTTCCAGCCCTTCCTGCTCGATGGCGTGACCGGCAGTGGCAAGACTGAAGTGTATCTGGACGCCATCGCCGCCTGCCTTGCACGCGGGCAGCAGGCGCTGGTGCTGGTGCCGGAAATCGGCCTGACCCCACAAATGCTCTCGCGCTTCCAGCGCCGCCTGGGGGTAGAGATTCACGCCCTGCACTCCGGGCTTTCCGATAACGAGCGCGCCCGCGTCTGGGCAGCCGCCTGGCGCGGGCAGGCACAGGTAATCGTTGGTACACGCTCCAGCGTTTTCGTTCCCCTGCCCAAGGCAGGCCTCATCGTGGTGGATGAGGAGCACGACGGCAGCTATAAACAGTTCGATGGCATTCGCTACCACGCCCGCGACTTTGCCCTGGTGCGCGCCAAGGCGCTGAATATCCCGGTGGTTCTGGGCAGCGCCACGCCTTCGCTGGAAACGCTGGCCAATGCCCGCCAGGGGCGCTTTGAACGCCTGCGGCTCACCCAGCGCGCCGCAGCGGCAAGCTCGCCCACGGTGCGGGTCATGGATATTCGCAGACGCCCCTTGCAGGCCGGACTATCGCCTGAAGTCTTGCAAGCCATCGGCGATGCACTGACAGCAGGCGGGCAAGTGCTGGTTTTCAAGAACCGGCGCGGCTATGCCCCCAGCCTGCTCTGCCACGACTGCGGCTGGAGCGCCACCTGTCCCAATTGCAGCAGCCCAACCCATGCCAGCGCCATGACCGTCCACCATCACGGGCGACGCCTGCAATGCCATCACTGCGGCCAGCGCCGCAGCTCACCCCCAGCCTGCCCGACCTGTGGCGGTCTGGCACTGCACCCGCAAGGCAATGGCACCGAACGCATCGAAGAATATCTTGCAGAAGCCTTTGCCGATTTTCCGGTCATCCGCATTGACAGGGGCAGCACCCAAGGGCGCGACGCATTGCAAAAGCACTTCGACACCCTGGCCAAAGAACCGGGCATCCTGGTCGGCACACAGATGCTGGCCAAAGGTCATGACTTGCCCAATCTCACCCTGGTGGTCGTGGTCGGTATCGATGAGGGACTGTATTCGGCCGATTTTCGCAGCACCGAAAAACTTGCCCAATTGCTGATTCAGGTTTCCGGCCGCGCTGGCCGCGCCAGCAAGCCTGGTCAGGTGTTGCTGCAAACCCACCACCCCGAGCATCCGCTGCTACAAACCCTGATTCATGGCGGTTATCACGCCTTTGCCGAAGCCGAGCTAGTTGAGCGCGAGGCCGCAGGTTTTCCGCCGTTTGCGTATCTGGCGTTGCTGCGTGCCGAAGACAAGCAGGCAGAGCGGCCGATGGCATTCTTGCAGCACGCCCGGCAGCTTGTCGAAGCGGGTTTGGACAGCCCGAGCTTGCCGTTTCATGGAACAGCAAACGTGCTGGGCTTCAGTGGCCCGGTGCCTGCGCCACACCCGCGGCGGGCAGGCTACCAACGCGCGCAGTTATTGATTTCGGCCTCGCAGCGCAAGCCCTTGCACCAGGCGCTGGCGCGGCTGCTGCCGCAGCTGTATGCCTTGCCAGAAGCCCGCAAAGTGCGCTGGTCTCTGGATATCGACCCGCTGGATTTGCATTAGTTTTACGGTCAAAGTCATACGTGCAGCGACGCGGCAACGCATTGCTGTGATTATGGGCGCA
>NWQT01000006.1 GCA_002798295.1 Lysobacteraceae bacterium NML07-0707
GCGCTATCCGTTGCAGTGCTGACAACTTGAAGTCTGCACTGTAGCGACTGAACTTCCTGCGCAGCCCTTGCACACCATGCGCTTGATAAGCCTTGACCCAGCGCCTGACCGTCGCATGGTCAAGGCCGTAACGCTGCGCGATGGTTCCAAAGCCTGACACTCCTGATGCGTAGCTTTGCACTACGTCCAGCTTGAATGCCTCACTGTACTTCGCCATGAAAAACACCCCAAAGGTTGGATGGGTGTCCAACTTTTGGGGTGACGTTCACATTTGCGGGGCTTTATGTTGCGTTATCTGGGCAGATAGCCGGGGTTGTAAATCAGCGGCTGTGGCTGGCCGGTGCGCAGTCCTTGAACAGCAGTTCACTGCGCGGCGAGTAGATGTTGATGCCGTCGCTGGTGCCGTAGTTGTGCACGTCCAGGTAGCCGGCGCCAAGGCGATAGCCTGCACCGGTGAAATAGGTGCCGGTTTCATCAGAGCTGCGGCGGTCGAAATTCAGGGTGCGGTTGGCGCCTTGCAGGTTCGCCATCGCCTGAACCGGCTTGCCGGCGGCATCGAAGCGGTACTGCACCGTCACCCGGCGGTTGTTCTGGCAGCGGTAGTTGATGCTGTGAGCCGCATTGTGGGCGACCGGCTGCCGGGTACGCGGCGCAGTTGCAGCCGAAGCATTGCGGGCAACGCAGCTCTTGTACAGGATCTGGCTGTTGGGCGCCATTACCATCACCGGGGCGCCGCGGTAGTTGTTCGAGTCCATGTACTCGCTGCTGAGGGTATAGCCGGCGCGGTCGGTAAAGTAGGTTTCGACATCGTTGGAGCGGTTCATGTCATAGCTCAGCACGCGGTTGCGGCCGTTGGCGTTGAACTGTGCCTGGGTCGGGATGCCCTGGGCATTGAAACGATAGTTCACGCTCAGGGTTTGCCCGCCCTGGCAGCTATAGGTGACGAGGTTGCTGGCACCACGGGTTTGTGCCGAAACTGCCGGGGCGGTGATGAATGCCAGCGCGGCCAGCGCCAGACCTTTGACAACAATCTTCATGAGACTCTCCTTGCAGGATGGTTAAAAATGTCAGCAGCGCAGCAAGCGCGTGGCCGATGCGCGGATTCTTGGCATCGGCCAGTGTACGGAGAGTGAATCCTGCAGTTTGCGCCCGGTTTTATGAACAAGGCGCCGGCGGCCATTCATAAATGGTCGCCGGCCTGGCCGGTGCGCGGGCTCAGCCTTGCCGCGAGGCGCGTTTGCGGTCAGTTTCGCTGCGCAGCTTCTTGCGCAGGCGGATTTGCTTCGGGGTGACTTCCACCAACTCGTCATCGTCGATGAATTCCAGCGCCTGCTCCAGCGAGAACTTCACCGGCGGCGTCAACGCCAGCGCCTCATCCTTGCCCGAGGCGCGGAAGTTGGTGAGCTGTTTGGCGCGCAGGGCATTGACGGTGAGGTCGTTGTCCTTGGCATGGATGCCGACCAGCTGGCCTTCGTAGATTTCTTCCTGCGGCTCGACGAACAGCCGGCCACGCTCCTGCATCGCCATCTGCGCATAGGCGGTGGAGGTGCCGGTGTCATTGGAAATCAGCACGCCGTTCTGGCGTTGGCCGATGGCGCCTTCGGTTTTCGGCCCGTAGTGGTCAAACACGTGGAACAGCAGGCCGCTGCCGGAAGTCAGGGTCTTGAACTCGGTCTGGAAGCCAATCAGGCCGCGCGCGGGGATGATGAACTCCATGCGCACCCGGCCTTTGCCATCGGGCACCATGTTTTGCAGCAGCGCCTTGCGCTCGCCCAGCCGCGCCATCACGCCGCCCTGGTATTCCTCCTCCAGATCGACCACCAGTTGCTCATACGGCTCCTGCATCACGCCATCGATTTCGCGGATGATGACCTCGGGGCGGGACACGGCCAGCTCATAGCCTTCGCGGCGCATGGTTTCGATGAGAATCGACAGGTGCAGCTCGCCGCGCCCGGACACCTTGAACTTGTCGGCATCATTGGTGTCTTCCACCCGCAGCGCGACGTTGTGCTGGGTTTCGCGCATCAGCCGGTCGCGCAGCTGGCGGCTGGTGAGGAATTTGCCGCCGCTGCGATCCTTGTTGCCGGCAAACGGCGAATCGTTGACCTGGAAGGTCATCGAGATGGTCGGCTCGTCCACGCTCAGCACCGGCAGTTGCTCCACGGCAGCGGGGTCACACAGGGTTTCGCTGATGCCGAGCTTTTCGATGCCGGAGAAAGCGATGATGTCGCCGGCCTGCGCTTCGTTCACTTCGATACGGTCCAGCCCCATGAAGCCCAGCACTTGCAGCACCTTGCCATTGCGGGTCTTGCCATCGACATCAATCACCGTCACCGGCATGTTGGTGCGCACTTTGCCGCGCTGGATACGGCCAATGCCGATCACGCCGACATAGTTGTTGTAATCAAGGCTGGTCACGCGCATCTGGAACGGGCCTTCCTCGCTGACCGGCGGCACCGGCACATGCTCGATGATGGCCTGGAACAGCGGCGTCATGTCGCCCTCGCGCACGCTCTCATCCAGCCCGGCATAACCGTTCAGACCCGAGGCATACACCACCGGGAAATCCAGCTGCTCGTCGGTGGCACCGAGGCGGTCGAACAGGTCGAAGGTTTGATCCAGCACCCAGTCCGGGCGTGCGCCGGGGCGATCGACCTTGTTGATCACCACGATCGGCTTGAAGCCCATGGCGAAGGCTTTTTCGGTGACGAAGCGGGTTTGCGGCATCGGTCCGTCCATGGCATCGACCAGAATCAGTACCGAGTCCACCATCGACAACACACGCTCGACCTCGCCGCCAAAGTCGGCGTGCCCGGGGGTATCGACGATATTGATGCGGTATTCCTCACCTTCGGGCGACTTCCATTTGATGGCGGTGTTCTTGGCGAGGATGGTGATGCCGCGCTCTTTTTCGATGTCGCCGCTGTCCATGACGCGCTCGGCCAGCACGGTGCGCTCGTCAAAGGTGTGGGATTGCTTGAGCAGCTGGTCAACCAGGGTGGTCTTGCCGTGGTCAACGTGGGCGACGATGGCGATATTGCGAAGATTTTTGATGGACATACAAAAAGGCCGCACACGCGGCCATCTGAAATAAAAAGATGGGCACCAATTATACGCGACTGTGCTTTTTGCAGTATGCGCAGGCTCAAGATGGGCTTATGCCACAAGGCGCACAATGACCTTGCACCAGGTATCTGGCATCACTCGAAGGAGAACTCATGATTCAGAACGTTTCCGGCGACATCCTGTTGAGCCGCGCCCACGCCATTGCCCATGGCATTGCCCCGAATGATGATTTTCATCAAGGGTTGGCGCTGGCACTGCGCGAGCACGCACCTTCGCTGTACAAGGATTTCCGCCATTACTGCCATACGCAAAGCCCCAAGCCCGGCGAGCTGTGGGCATGGATGGGGGCGGATGGCCAGCGTGTGGTCAACCTGTTCACCCAGGAAGGCGCCGAAGGCCATAGCGGCGGCAAGCCCGGCAAGGCGACGCTCTCGCAAGTGCGCCATACGCTCAAAGCACTGCGCAAGTTCATTGATGATGAAAAATTGACCAGCATCGCGCTGCCCAAACTGGCAACGGGCGTGGGCGGTCTTGACTGGAACGATGTCGAGCCGTTGGTGCACGAATATCTGGGTGACTTGTCCATCCCGGTGATCGTTTACACCACTTTCCAGAAGGGCGAGGCTGCCGCAGAAAAACTCTGATGGGGAGAGGGATGGGACGGCCTTGAATCATGACAGGCGTGTCCCCATCCTGAAAGACACGCCCGCCTTGCTGGCAATTTCCACAAGCGCGGGCGTGCTCTTTCATCACCCTAAGGAAAAGGCATGTCCCTGACTGCAATCATCGATACCGACCGCGGCGCCATCAAACTGGAGCTGTTTGCCGACAAGGCGCCGCTGACCGTGGCCAATTTCGTCAACCTCGCCCAGCGCGGCTTCTATAACGGCCTCAACTTCCACCGCGTCATCGCCGACTTCATGATTCAGGGCGGCTGCCCGGACGGACGCGGCACCGGCGGCCCCGGCTACCGCTTTGAGGACGAAACCAATAATGGCGTGCGCCACGAGCGCGGCGTGATTTCGATGGCGAACGCTGGCCCCAACACCAATGGCAGCCAGTTCTTCATCACCCATATCAAGACCGACTGGCTGGACGGCAAGCACACCGTGTTCGGCAAAGTGCTGGAAGGTCTGGAAGTGGTGGACAGCATCCAGCAAGGCGATGGCATCAAGTCCATCCGCATTGAAGGCGATGCCGAGGCCGCCCTGGCCGCCAAGGCCGATCGCGTGGCCGAATGGAACAAGATTCTGGCCGCCTGAGCACATTGCACGCCTATCCCGACAAGGCCGGCGTCATGCCGGCTTTGTTGTGTCCGGCATCTGCCAGCTCGACAAGGTAAAATCGCCTGCACGCAAGCTGCTGATGTGTTGTCAGTGCCAGCCGAATCCCATCCACTTCGGTAATGAGGCAAGACAATGCACGAGAAGAAAATTGCAGTCCTGGTCGGCAGCCTGCGCAAGGGTTCATACGCACGCAAAACGGCGTTGAACGCCATCGAAATGTTTCCGTCTGGCTATCTGGCGGAAATTGTCGAAATCGGTGACCTGCCGTTGTACAACTTCGACTATGACGACCCCGATGAGAGCGAAGTAACGCTGCCTGAGCGCTATGTGCAGTTTCGGCAGGCCATCAAGGCGGCCACCGGGGTGTTGTTTGTCACCGCAGAAAACAATCGCACCATTCCGGCCTGCTTGAAAAACGCCATTGACATCGGCTCCAAGCCCAATAGCGATGTGGCCTGGAAAAACAAACCGGCAGCCATCATCAGTCACTCGGTCGGCAAGATGGGCGGCTACAGCGCCAACAAGAATCTGCGTCTGGCCTTGTCGTATTTCGATATGCCCATTGTCGGCCAACCCGAAGTATTTCTGGGCAACTCTCCCAGCCTGTTTGATGCCAACGGGCGCATCCATGTCGAATCCACACGCCAGTTCCTGCAAGGCCATATCGACCGCTTTGTGGCTTTGCTGGAAAAGCACAGTGCCTGATGGGAGAGGATGATGAAAACCAATCTGAGTGGCGTACCAGAAACCACACTCTGGCCTTTGCATAACCGCGCCAGCGAGGCGGCACGACCCGATGGCTGCATCCGCGATGAAAAATGCCTGGAGATTTATCGCGCCATCAACTATGACTACGAGCGCAGTTTTGGCAAGGCCGAACCTTCGCATGGGGTGCGCTCACAACTCTACGATGAGCGCCTGCGCGCATTCCTGCAGGCGCATCCCGATGGCGTCATCATCAATCTGGGCGAAGGGCTGGAAACGCAGCGTTTTCGCATCGATGCGCCCGAGGCGCTGTGGCTCAGTATTGACCTGCCCGAGGCCATGGCGGTGCGCGAGCAATTCATTCAGCCCGATGCACGGCACCTGCATATGGGCATCAGTGCGCTGGATACGGCCTGGTTTGATGCCGTGCCGCCGGGGCGGGCAGTATTCATCAGTGCACAGGGGTTGCTGATGTACTTCCGGGAGGCTGAAGTCGAGACCCTGATTCGGGCGATGGCTGCACGTTTTCCCGGCGCCATTTTGATGTTTGACTATCTGAGCCGTTCGCTCTCGCAACGAACCTTGAGTGCACGCGGCTGGATGAAAACCCGGCATTACCGCACGCCGCCGATGCCCTGGGGAATTGACCGCAATCAGCTGGCGCCCACGCTTTCGCGCTGGATTGGTCAGCCCGTTGAAGTGCATAACGTGACCTTCCTGTTTCCACGTGGGGTTTTGCGCTGGCTGATTCCCTGGCTTGAAAAAACGCCACTGGGCAACAAAATGCCGGGGCTGTGCTGGCTGCGACTGCCAGAGGCGTGATGATGGCCGTACTGCCCCGGGCTGCACGGTTGCCGCGTGGTAAAATCGCCAGACTTTGTGCTGCCAGCCGGCAGCGTGCTCCGCTTCATTCCTGAAAAGAGACTCGACATGCCCCAACTCGCCCAGCGCATTGGCCGCGCCAAGCCCAGCGCCATCATGCAGATTGCTGAAAAGGCCAAGCAAATGAAGGCCGAAGGCCGCGACATCATCAGCTTTTCCATCGGCGTGCCGAACTTCCTGCCCGGCGAGCATGTCTATCAGGCGGTTGCCGACTGGCTGAAAAAAGACAGCGGCCAATACGGCAGCAACCGCGGCGCGCCGGAGCTTCTGGATGCCTTCCTGGTGCATCTTGAGCGCCTGGGGCTGCACGGTTATACCCGCGCCAACTGCGCCACCGGCATCGGTGCCAAGCACATCCTGTACAACCTGGCCGAAGCCCTGCTGGACGAAGGCGACACCATCGCCTTCCCGACCCCGTACTGGACCAGCTATGTCGATATTGCCGAAATCGTCAATGCCAAAATCGAGCTGCTGCCTTGCCCGGCCGAGCAGGACTACAAACTGACCCCGGCGCAACTGGATGCGGCGCTGGCGAAAAAGCCGCGCATGCTGCTGTTCAACAACCCTTCCAACCCGACCGGCATGGTCTATAGCCGCGAAGAAATCTCAGCCCTTGCCGATGTCATCGCCAAATACCCCGATACCTGGATTATTGCCGACGACCTCTACAACCAGATGGTGTTCGACGATGTGGGCTATCACAACTTCGTGCATGTGCGCCCGGAGCTGAAAGACCGGGTGATTTTTGTCGATTCGCTGTCCAAGAGCTATGGCATGCCGGGCTGGCGCGTGGGGCTGCTGGCCGGCCCGGAAGTGGTCGCCAATGCCATCACCACGATGAATTCCAACCACATCACCAGCTTGCCGGAAGTCATCAATGCCGCCGCCGTGGCCGCGCTGGCCGGCCCGCAAGATGTGCCGCAGGAAAAATGCCGCGAATTTGCCCAAAAGCGCGATGAAGTGCTGGCCGTGCTCGATGCCATCCCCGGCATCGTCTGCCCGCGTCCGCAAGGCGCGTTCTATGTGTTCCCGGATGTCAGCGCCTATTTCGGCAAATCGCATAACGGCAAGCAGGTGAACAACGACATGGAGCTGTGCGCCGCATTGCTGGAAAGCAAGGGCGTGGCCTGCGTGCCCGGCTCGGCCTTCGGTGAGCCGCGCGCGCTGCGCATCAGCTATACCTGCCCGACCCCGCAACTGGCGCCGGGCATGGAACGTATCCGCGAATTCTTTGCGGAAATGGCCTGAGCCTGATGCGCGCCCTGTGGCTGCTATTGGCGGTTGCGCTGATTGGCGGAGTGCTGCACTTCGCCAATCAGGCGGCAAGCAGCAAACTTGCCGAGCATGACCCGCGCAACGGCACCGGAGATAACGGCATCGTCATGCTGTATGCCGACTGGTGTGGCTATTGCCGCAAGCAGCGCGCGGATTTCAAGCGTGCCAGTGTCAAATATCAGGCGCTGAATATCGACAGCCCCGAAGGCCAGGCGGCAATGCAGGCACTGGGCGCGCGCGGCGTGCCGGTGACGGTTGTCGGCCAGGAAGTGGTGCACGGCTATAACACCGCGCGCCTGCAAGAGCTGCTAAGCCCGCAGGGCTATCGCGTGTATTGAGCGTTTTTGAGCATTCACAAGCGGCGCTGCCGCCTGTTCTTTTCAACCAACGAGGATTTTTGTCATGAAGAAACCCGTCCGTGTTGCCGTCACCGGCGCTGCTGGTCAAATCGGTTACGCCCTGTTGTTCCGCATCGCCTCGGGCGAAATGCTCGGCAAAGACCAGCCGGTCATCCTGCAAATGCTGGAGCTGCCGCTGGAAAAAGCCCAGGCTGCGCTGAAGGGCGTGATGATGGAGCTGGAAGACTGCGCCTTCCCGCTGTTGGCCGGCATGGTCGGCACCGATGACCCGGAAGTGGCCTTCAAAGATGCCGACTACGCGCTGTTGGTGGGCGCCATGCCGCGCGGCCCCGGCATGGAGCGCAAAGACCTGCTGCTCAAGAATGCGGAAATCTTCACCGTACAGGGCAAGGCGCTGAACAAGGTCGCCAGCCGCAACGTCAAGGTGATTGTGGTCGGCAACCCGGCCAATACCAATGCCTATATCGCCATGAAGTCCGCCCCGGACTTGCCGGCCAAAAACTTCACCGCAATGCTGCGCCTTGACCACAACCGCGCCCTCAGCCAGTTGGCCAACAAGGCCGGCGTGGCCGTGGCCGATATCGAAAAACTGGTGGTCTGGGGCAACCACAGCCCGACCATGTACCCGGATTACCGCTTCGCTACCGTGAATGGCGCCTCGCTGAAAGACAAAATCAACGATGCCGACTGGAATGCCAATACCTTCATCCCGGTGGTCGGCAAGCGCGGCGCGGCCATTATCGAAGCCCGTGGCCTGTCCTCGGCCGCTTCCGCAGCCAATGCCGCCATCGACCATATGCGCGATTGGGCGCTTGGCACCAATGGCAAGTGGGTAACGATGGGTGTGCCCTCCGATGGCAGCTACGGCGTGCCCGAAGGCGTGATTTACGGCGTGCCGGTAACCTGCGAAAACGGTGAATACACCGTGGTCAAGGATTTGCCAATTGATGACTTCAGCCGCGCTGCCATGGACAAGACCCTGGCCGAGCTGGAAGAAGAGCGCGCCGGCGTTGCGCATCTTCTGGGCTGATTGCAGCTGCCCTGATAACTTGAAAAGCCCCGCATGTATGAACTGACCCCCAAAACTTGGACAGTTACGGGTTAAGTGTTCGAGGCCTGAGTCCGGTACTGCACCGGGCTCAGGCCTTTGAGTTTTGTCCTGATACGCTCGTGATTGTAGTAGTCCATATATTCG
>NWQT01000049.1 GCA_002798295.1 Lysobacteraceae bacterium NML07-0707
GATACGACAATCTGAGAGACCAAATAGACTCGCCCTTTAGGCGTCAATACGGCATTACTATATGGATGTTCATCTGGGGACTCCTGAAGCAGGTGGTTTGGCTTTGGAACCTCCATCTGGCTTTACCAACGACAGCTAGGCGCTGGGCAGTGTATCTAAGGTTGTTGCCACAAATCGCCTTGGGGAGGTCTCCCCCAGTCGCTCAGCTGTCCAGTGCGGATCACGCGCTCAGTTGGCAGGTGGGTGTCGATTTCGATGGCCAGAGCTTTATGTACGCCTTCGTCCAATACATTGAAGGTATGGAAGTGCTGACCGCCATACAGCGTGTTCGCCATGAAATCCATCGATCACAGGGCATTCGCTTGCATTGGTACTTCCAGCGCTTGCTTCTCCCGCATCAGGGGCATTTTCGGATTCTTAGCAGCCAACAGGCAGAATCATTTTTTGATGGCAAAGCCCCCGCACATGTATCAAGTGGGTAGCAGTTTTTTCAGATCTTGCGGCCGGGGACTTGCACCAGATGCAGGTCCTCGGCATCCAGTTGCAGGGCGGTGAGTTTGCCGCCCCAGACTGCGCCGGTATCCAATGCATGCACGCCATGACCAATCATCAGTCCCAGGGTGCTCCAGTGACCGCAGACGATTTTGAGGTCGCGTTCGGCGCGACCCGGCACTTCAAACCACGGGTATAGGCCGGCAGGTTGGCTGCCCGGGGTGCCTTTGTGGTCAAAGGCGATACGGCCGCCGGGGCTGCAATAGCGCATCCGGGTGAAGATATTGATGATGGCGCGCAGCCTGTCCATGCCGGTCAGGCGCGGGTTCCAGGCGGGGCGATCGCCATACATGCTGCGCAAGAGTTTGCGGAAGTTCTTGCCGCGCAGGCGCTCTTCCACCTCATGGGCATAGCCTTCGGCGATGGCGATGGTCCATTGCGGGGCAAGGCCGGCGTGCAGCATGGCCCAGCCGTGGATGCGATCGACGTGCATCAGCGGGCGGTGACGCAGCCAGTCCAGCAGCAGGCGTGCATCTGGCGCTTCCAGAACGCGGCGCAAATCCGGGTTTACCTTTTGCTGGTCTTCAGGCTTGCGCTCGCCAATGGCAATCAGCGACAGGTCGTGATTGCCCAGCACCACGCTGGCCTGTTCGCGCAGGCTGTAAACTAGGCGCAGGGTTTCCAGTGATTGGCCGCCACGATTGACCAGGTCGCCACAAAACCAGAGCTGGTCGCGCGCCGGGTCAAAATTGATTTTCTCAAGCAGCCGGCAGGTGACTTCGTAGCAGCCCTGCAAATCGCCAATTGCCCAAACCGCCATCAGTGCAGGGTCCTCGGGATAGACAGGGTGAAGGCGGGGATTTCGGCAAGAAAACAGGTGCCATCATCGGCCAGCATTTCATAGCTGCCGTGCATGGTGCCAAGGCTGGTGGGCAGTACCACGCCGGAGGAGTACTCAAAGCCGTCACCGGGACGCAGCCAGGGCTGCTCGCCGACCACGCCTTCGCCGTGGATTTCTTCGACATGACCGTCGGCATCGGTCACCACCCAATGCCGATGGGTCAGACGCGCGGCTATCGTGCCCTGGTTTTCGATGCGGATGGTGTAGGAAAACACGTAGCGGTTGTGCTCGGGCGAGGATTCCTCGTCGAGATAATGGGTCAGCACTTCGATGCTGATGGCGTAGGGCGTATCAATGGACATGCGCGGATTTTAACGCAGGCCGTTTTGACAGGTTCGGTTGGCAAGCCGGATAAATCCTGCGACCGGCACCTGCTCGGCACGCATTTGCGGCTCCAGTCCCGCCTCACGGATATGCGCATCATCACAGATATCGCGCAGTGCGTTGTGCAGGGTTTTGCGGCGCTGGGCGAAGGCCGCGCGCACGATATGCGCAAAGTGGGCGCGGTCTTGCACTTGGATGGCCTCCGGGGCGAGTGGCACCAGACGCACCACGGCTGAATCCACCTTGGGCGCGGGGCGGAAGGCGCCTGGCGGCACGGTGATCAGCGGCGTGACCTGGCAATAGGCTTGCAGCATGACCGACAGTCGGCCATAGACCTTGCTGCCTTCGCTGGCGGCCATGCGTTCGACCACTTCTTTTTGCAGCATGAAGTGCATATCGCAGATAGCAGGCGCATGCGCCAGCGCATGAAACAGAATCGGGCTGGACAGGTTGTAGGGCAGGTTGCCGATGAGCCGGATTGAGCCGCCCAGCGTGTTGGCAAGCGCGGTGAAGTCCACTTGCAGGACATCGCGATGAATCAGGTTCAGCTCTCCCCCGCTGGCATGGGCAGCGCGGGTCAATGGCTCGATAAGGTCGCGGTCAAATTCGATGGCGGTGAGTTTGCCGACTTTTTCCAAAATGGGCAGGGTCAGCGCGCCCTGGCCCGGGCCGATTTCGACAATGCGCTCATTGGCCTTGGGCGAGAGCGCCAGCACGATTTTTTCGATGATGCCGCGCTCATGCAGAAAGTTCTGCCCAAGCTGCTTTTTGGCCTGTTTCAGAAAGCCGGATGCGTCGCGGGGATTGGAGCGGTATGTGTTCATGACATGTGGTGGGCGGCAAGGGCGGCACATTGTCGCGCGGCGGCAGCCAGGCTGGAAACATCGGCGATGCCGCGTCCGGCGATATCCAGCGCGACTCCATGGTCAACCGCCACACGCGGGAATGGCAGGCCCAGGGTGATATTCACGGCCTGTTCGAGTCCGGCGCTTTTGAGCACCGGCAGCCCCTGGTCGTGATACATGGCCACCACGGCATCAAAGCCGGGCAATTTTTGTGGCAAAAATGCGGTGTCGGCGGGCAAGGGGCCAATCAGCTGCAAGCCTTCGCCGCGCAGTGTATCCAGCACCGGGATGATGAGGTCGATTTCTTCGCGCCCCAGATGCCCAGCTTCTCCGGCATGCGGGTTCAGGCCAAGCACGGCGATGCGCGGCGCAGCAATGGCAAAGTCATGGCGCAGTGCCCTGTCCGTGATGCGCAAAATGCGGCTGAGCGATGCTTGGGTGATGGCATCGGCCACTTCGCGCAGCGGCAGATGGGTGGTGACCAGCACCACGCGCAAATCCGGACGCGCCAGCATCATGGCGACCTCGCAGCCGGTGAGTGTGGCAAGCAGTTCGGTGGTGCCGGTATAGGCGATGCCGCCCTGATTGATGCTGGCCTTGTGGGTGGGGCCGGTAAGCAAGCCATGACAGCGGCCATCCAGGCAGGCTTGGGCGGCCGCTTGCAGCGATGCCACCACGGCGGCGGCATTGGCGGGGTCGGGCTCGCCAAAGACCGGTGGCGAGCCGGGCAGTGGCACGGGTTGTAGCGGCAGGTCGCCGGGGATTTGCGCGCTGGCATCGGGCGGCAGCAGGCGCAGCGGCAGCCCCAGTGTTTGGGCAGCGCGCATCAGTGTGCCGGGGTCGGCAAAGGCCAGCAGCCGGTAACCCGGAGCCGGGGTTTGCACCAGCTGTACACATAGTTCCGGGCCAATACCGGCAGGCTCGCCGGGCACCAGGGCAAGGCGGGGCGCAGAAGTCGTCATGGGCTATAAATAATGACGCCGGGCAATGCCGGCGTCATGACAGCAAGCGTGAAACAGGCAGGCATCAGCCTTCGTTGCGGGACGCGCCGATCACCGATTCCGAGCGCACATCGACATAGGCATCGCCGCGCATTTCCTGCAGGAAGCGGTTGTATTCGTCCTCCAGCTTGCGGCGACCGATGTTTTCGCGAATCACGGCGCGCTGCTGTTCATCGCTGACTTCGCTGCGGCGCTCGGCAATGCGCTGCACGATATGCCAGCCGCCCGGCACTTGCATCGGTGCGCTGATTTGTCCATCACGCATCGTGGCAACGGTCGCGGCAACAGGCCCCAGCGCCTCGGCATCGACCCAACCGATATCGCCGCCATTGTCACGGCTGCCGGGGTCCTGGGAGTGTTCACTGGCGAGCTTGGCGAAATCGGCGCCGCCATTGGCGCGCGCGCGCAGGGTTTCGAGTTGGGCGCGGACGGCGGCATCGTCAGCGCCTTCACTGCGGATGAGGATATGGCGCAGATGATATTGGGTCAGCATCATCGGCCCGGATTCGGCTGCGCTGCGGGTTTCAATCAGCCGTACCAGCTGGAAGCCGCTGCTGCCGCGTATCGGCCCCAGAACCTGACCAGCTTGCAAGGTTTTGATTTCGTTGACAAAGGCCGGCGGGATTTCCGACTCCGGGCGCCAGCCCAAGTCGCCGCCTTCCAGGGCATTGGGGCTGTCGGAGTAGCGCACGGCGGCGGCGGCAAAGTCCATCTCGCCACGGTCAAGCAGCGATTTGATGCCATCGATTTTCTGCTGCCCGGTGGCGATTTGTTCAGGCGTGGCGCCTTCAGGCAGCGCCACCAGAATATGCGCCAGACGATATTGGGTGCCGCCGGCAGCCGCACCGCGCGCCTGTGCCAGGGCGGCGTTGACTTCAGCTTCACTGACGTGGATACGCCCCTGGGCAAAGCCCTGGCGCAGCCGTTGCGTGGCGATTTCATCGTGCAGTGAACGGCGGAAATCATCCATCGTCATGCCATCACGCGCCAGCTGTGCCTGCAGTTGCTCCGGGCTGAAGCCATTTTGCTGGGCAATGCCGGCAATGGCCTGGGCAACCTCCTGGTCGCTGACGACAATGCCGCTTTCACGGGCGCGGCTTACTTGCAGGCGGGTCAGTACCAAGCGTTCCAGTACTTGACGCGCCAGTACATCGGCCGGGGGCAGCTGGGTGCTGCTGCCGGCATATTGCGCAGTGATATTGGCGATGGCGCGATCAAGCTCGCTTTGCAGGATGATGTCTTCGTTCACCACTGCGGCGATGCGGTCGATGGCTTGGGCGTGGACAAGGCTTGCGGGGAGCAGCGCTGCAAGCGCCGTGGCGAGCAAAGTGGCTCGGAATTTCATCATGGTATAGCGTCCGTGGAGGGGGCGGATGAGCCGTTGGTGAGTGAGGCGGGGGGTACCAGATACAGGTCATCGCGGTGGTAACCGAGGATAGCACGGCGCAGCGCGCCCTTCGTATCTTGACCGGCCGAGCCCAGACCCTTGAATTCGATTTCCAGCATGATGCCGTTGTTGAGCTCGCCTTCGCGGTTGCGGATATATTGGCGACCGACCAGGCGCATGGCGACGCAGCAGCTATCCCACTGCACGCCGGCAATGGACTCCAGCGTTTTCTTTTCCTTGATCGAATAGTAATAGCGGCCAACTAGGCTCCAGGCTGGCGAGACTGGATAGACGAAAGAAAAATCCGCCTGCTCCAGCACATCGCGGCGATAGCGATAGGACAGATTGACAATGCCATCGTCCTTGAACAGGTAGCGGCCACGCACGGCCAGCAAATCCTTGCGGCGGGCGTTTGGATCCCATTGGTAGGAGGCGCCAATCAACCAGCGGTCGCTGGGCGCCCAGTTGGCATCGGCAATCCAGGCCGAGCGTCCGGCCAGGATGGCCGGATTGCCATTGAGGCCGCCGACCCGGACATCATCGAAATAGCGGATTTGTCCCAGGCTGGCATTGAAGCGTTCAAAACCGTCGGATTCGCGCAGGATGCGGGTGGTGACGGCCGTGGTCAGCTGATTGGCATCGCTTTGCCGGTCCGGGCCGGTATAGCGGTTGTCGCGGAACATCTGCCCCCAGCTGAAGGTCAGGTGGCGGGTATCGAACACCGGCAGCCTGTCCTGGTCGCGATAGGGCACACGCAGATAGTAAATGCGCGGCTCCAGGGTCTGTAGCCAGTTGTGGTTCTTGCGGCGGAACTCGCGATCAAAATGCAGTCCGGCATCAAGCGAGAAGATCGGCAGGCTGCGGCTGGGGCGGGCTTCCGGGTTGCCAGGGCGGATGGTTTCGGCCAGCGCCTTGTCGAGCTGGTATTGGGTATGGCGCCAGGCAAACTTGGGCTCGACAAACCAGCTGGCGCCAGCAAATGGCAGGCTGACCCAGGGTTTGAGGTCAAAGCGGCTGCCGCCGGGAACCGCGTAACTGGAGCCGTAAGGATTGTAGTCCGCATCCAGCTGCTGCCAGCTTTGGTGACGGAAGCGAACCGCTTCTACATCCACCCCCGCACGCAGCCAACCGTTGATTGGCTGATCCCAGCTGAACCAAGCTCTGGGTAGGCGCTCATAGGGCAGGGAACGCTCGGTCAGGGTGTAGTCAGCCAACTGATAACGATCAGCGGTGATGCCGGCATTCCAGAAACGGCTGCGGCCATACAAACCAATCTCGCTATGGACATGGTAGTGGGCAATGCCAAGAGATGTATTGTTGAAATCCTCTAAAAAACGAGGGTCACTGATCATCGAGATCCGTGAGCCAAATCGCCAGTTGCGAGTCAGGTTCTGGAATGCGCGAGCTTCCAGCGAGCCGCGCCAGCGATCACGCAGCTTGTCGCTGGGCATCCACATCGCACGGACGTTGCCTGCACCGGATGAATTGAGATAGCGGAACTCGCTACTGACGGAAATCCCGCGCTTGCTCATCCAGCGCGGGGCAACGGTCAGGTCGTAATTGGGCGCGAGATTGAAGTAAATCGGCTGACGGTAGTCAAAGCCATTGCGATTGGAGTTGGATAATGCCGGAGCCAAAAAGCCGGTATGGCGACGCTCATCAACCGGGAATTTGAACCAGGGCACATACAGCACGGGCACTTTGCCAATCCGCAGTGTGGCATTGCGTGCAGTGGCAAAGCCTTCTTCACTATCGACCTTGATCTGCTCGGAAACCAGTTGCCATTGTTGTGCGGACGGTGGGCAGGTGGTGTAAGTGGCCTTGTGCAGGGTGCCGTTCTCACCACTGATCTCAATGCGCTCGGCGCCGCCATTGCCGCGCCGCTCGGTGAGCTGGTATTTCAGGTTTTCAATGTTGTGTGTGTCAGTATTCTGGTTGCCATGAGCGCGTTCAGCCAGAATCCGCATTGCGCTGTCTTGAAAACGTACATTGCCCTTGGCGCTGTAGGTTTCCTTCTCGCTGTCAAATACCAGCTCGTCAGTACCGAGAAACTGATCGCCGCGGCGCAACGCCACATTGCCACGGAAAACGGGGATTTCCACCGTCCCATCCTGCTCATCACCCTCCAGCTCGGTGGGCTGTGCCTTGCGCTCCTCGGGCTTGAGATTGATGCCAGTGGCTGGCGCCTCATCAAAGGCAGGCACAGCATCCCCCAGCGGACACAGGCTGTAATCGGGCGGAATTTCACGCTCATGCAGCTGCTGAGCTTGTAGTGGCAGCGCCAGTGCAATGGCAAAGGGCAGGGGAAGCAAGCGGAGTGTTGGGCGCACTTGTTGAACCATACGGCCTGAAAAACAGTGGCTAGCTTGCCGCATCATCGCCATGGCGGCAATGTGGGATGAGAAAATTAAGAAGGGTCTTAGTGAAGTTAAGCCGCTTCAATGGTGAGCTAAGCTTCTGTAATGACAAGGAAAAACAGGCGCTACCATCTTTCCCGAATCGCAGAGAATATTTTTCGGTAAATTTTGCGTTACTTCACCTTGGATTTGTCGGTCTCGGATACTGCAAGCCTGACAGGCGTGAGCCTGCGCTCGATAAATGCCATCTATATCAAGCTGCGTGAGCGCATTGCTGTTGAGTGTGAAAAACACAGCCCGTGGTCGGGACAAGTGGAAGCGTAGCCTTCCCCTCAATTGAGACAGTTCTAAAGGAGAACTTTTGGCAGTCTATGAAGATGACTGAAGAAGAGTTCTGATGCGCAGGAGCAAGTTCACTGAATCCCAGATTGTGGGGATCCTGAAGGAGGGCGATGCAGGCATTCCCATCAAGGATCTGGTGCGTAGTCACGGCATCAGCGTGGCGACGTACTACAAATGGAAGAGCCGCTAT
>NWQT01000050.1:2500-5763 GCA_002798295.1 Lysobacteraceae bacterium NML07-0707
AAGGACGTGACAGCCTGCGAAAAGTGTCGGGGAGCTGGCAATAAGCTTTGATCCGGCAATGTCCGAATGGGGAAACCCACCCTTAGGGGTATCAATCAGCCAATACATAACTGATTGAAGCGAACGCGGTGAACTGAAATATCTAAGTAACCGTAGGAAAAGAAATCAACCGAGATTCCCTCAGTAGTGACGAGCGAACGGGGACTAGCCCAAAAGTGCATATGGTTTTAGAAGAACGGTCTGGAAAGTCCGGCCATAGAAGGTGATAGCCCTGTATTTGAAAGGGCCATGTGCATGAAATTGAGTAGGGCGGGGCACGAGAAACCCTGTCTGAACATGGGGGGACCATCCTCCAAGGCTAAATACTCCTGACCGACCGATAGTGAACCAGTACCGTGAGGGAAAGGCGAAAAGAACCCTGGTGAAGGGAGTGAAATAGAACCTGAAACCGTGTGCGTACAAGCAGTAGGAGCCCTTCGGGGTGACTGCGTACCTTTTGTATAATGGGTCAGCGACTTACTGTTCGTGGCAAGCTTAACCGTATAGGGGAGGCGAAGGGAAACCGAGTCTGATAAGGGCGCATAGTCGCGGGCAGTAGACCCGAAACCGGGTGATCTAGTCATGCCCAGGGTGAAGGTTCGGTAACACGAACTGGAGGCCCGAACCCACTCCCGTTGCAAAGGTAGGGGATGAGGTGTGATTAGGAGTGAAAAGCTAATCGAACCCGGAGATAGCTGGTTCTCCTCGAAAGCTATTTAGGTAGCGCCTCATGTGAATCCTCTCGGGGGTAGAGCACTGTTATGGCTAGGGGGTCATCGCGACTTACCAAACCATTGCAAACTCCGAATACCGAGAAGGACTGCATGGGAGACACACGGCGGGTGCTAACGTCCGTCGTGAAAAGGGAAACAACCCAGACCCACAGCTAAGGTCCCAAATTACCGCTCAGTGGGAAACGATGTGGAAAGGCATAGACAGCCAGGAGGTTGGCTTAGAAGCAGCCACCCTTTAAAGAAAGCGTAATAGCTCACTGGTCGAGTCGGTCTGCGCGGCAGATTTAACGGGGCTAAGCGGTAAACCGAAGCTTGGGGTGCATACTTTGTATGCGCGGTAGAGGAGCGTTCTGTAAGCCTGCGAAGGTGGATTGAGAAGTCTGCTGGAGGTATCAGAAGTGCGAATGCTGACATGAGTAACGATAATGCGGGTGAAAAGCCCGCACGCCGAAAGCCCAAGGTTTCCTTGCGCAACGTTAATCGGCGCAGGGTGAGTCGGCCCCTAAGGCGAGGCTGAAAAGCGTAGTCGATGGGAAGCAGGTTAATATTCCTGCACCTCGCGTAAGTGCGATGGAGGGACGGAGAAGGTTAGGCAGGCCGGGCGTTGGTTGTCCCGGTGAGAGAGTTGAGGCGGTGATCTTAGGCAAATCCGGGATCGCAACGTTGAGACTAAGGACGAGTCCTTTTGGACAAAGCTGTTGATATCACGCTTCCAGGAAAAGCTCCTAAGCTTCAGCTTACGCAGACCGTACCGTAAACCGACACAGGTGGGTAGGATGAGAATTCTCAGGCGCTTGAGAGAACTTGGGTGAAGGAACTAGGCAAAATAGTACCGTAACTTCGGGAGAAGGTACGCCCTCCATGGTGAATAGCTGAGGAGGGCCGCAGATACCAGGCCGCTGCGACTGTTTATCAAAAACACAGCACTCTGCAAACACGAAAGTGGACGTATAGGGTGTGACGCCTGCCCGGTGCTGGAAGGTTAAGTGATGGGGTTAGCGCAAGCGAAGCTCTTGATCGAAGCCCCAGTAAACGGCGGCCGTAACTATAACGGTCCTAAGGTAGCGAAATTCCTTGTCGGGTAAGTTCCGACCTGCACGAATGGCGTAACGACAGCGGCGCTGTCTCCACCCAAGACTCAGTGAAATTGAAATCGCTGTGAAGATGCAGCGTTCCCGTGGCAAGACGGAAAGACCCCGTGAACCTTTACTATAGCTTTACACTGAACGTTGAGTTCGTCTGTGTAGGATAGGTGGGAGGCTTTGAAGCATCGGCGCCAGCCGGTGTGGAGCCATCCTTGAAATACCACCCTGATGTGCTTGACGTTCTAACCTAGGCCCGTTACCCGGGTCAGGGACCGTGTATGGTGGGTAGTTTGACTGGGGCGGTCTCCTCCCAAAGAGTAACGGAGGAGCTCGAAGGTACGCTCAGCGCGGTCGGACATCGCGCACTGTGTGCAAAGGCATAAGCGTGCTTGACTGCAAGAGTGACGGCTCAAGCAGGTACGAAAGTAGGACTTAGTGATCCGGTGGTTCTGTATGGAAGGGCCATCGCTCAACGGATAAAAGGTACTCCGGGGATAACAGGCTGATTCCGCCCAAGAGTTCATATCGACGGCGGAGTTTGGCACCTCGATGTCGGCTCATCACATCCTGGGGCTGTAGTCGGTCCCAAGGGTATGGCTGTTCGCCATTTAAAGTGGTACGCGAGCTGGGTTCAGAACGTCGTGAGACAGTTCGGTCCCTATCTGCCATGGGCGTTGGAAATTTGAGAGGGGCTGCTCCTAGTACGAGAGGACCGGAGTGGACGAACCTCTGGTGTTCCGGTTGTCACGCCAGTGGCACTGCCGGGTAGCTATGTTCGGAAGCGATAACCGCTGAAAGCATCTAAGCGGGAAGCGCGCCTCAAGATGAGATTTCCCGGGGCACAAGCCCCCTGAAGGCACCATCAAGACTAGGTGGTTGATAGGCTGGGTGTGTAAGTGCAGCAATGTATTGAGCTAACCAGTACTAATGAGCCGTGTGGCTTGATCATATAACCTCAAGTGGCCTTGACCGCGCGATACGTCGAGTATCTCCATCAAGACCTCGCTACATTCCTCCCCTTGAAAGGTTGAGCGCGAATGCTAACGCATCCCGCGATCCCTCACCCCTTTCTGGCGACATTAGCGCTGTGGAACCACCCGATCCCATCCCGAACTCGGAAGTGAAACGCAGCTGCGCCGATGGTAGTGTGCATCCAGCATGTGAGAGTAGGTCATCGCCAGTTTTATTCCCAAAACCCCCGACTCAATGTCGGGGGTTTTTCTTTGCTTCAACGAAAAGCATTCCTGTAACGCTGCACTGAAACGGTGTCAATTATCTTGCGCCCATAATCACAGCAATGCGTTGCCGCGTCGCTGCACGTATGACTTTGACCGTAAAACTAATGCAAATCCAGCGGGTCGATATCCAGAGACCAGCGCACTTTGCGGGCTTCTGGCAAGGCATA
>NWQT01000051.1 GCA_002798295.1 Lysobacteraceae bacterium NML07-0707
TGGTTTCAAAGCCTGATTCTCCTGACATGTAGCTTTGCACTACACGCAGTTTGAAGGCCTCACTGTACTTCGCCATGAAAAACACCCCAAAGGTTGGATCGGCGTCCAACTTTTGGGGTGCAGTTCAGTAATCCGGGGCTTTGTTGTTATGCGGCCAGTAGCTGTGGATGCGAGGCCAGCAGTCGCATGAGGCAAAGCGCCGCGCCTGGCGGTTTGGTTCGGCCTTGCTCCCAATCACGCAGCGTAGATACTGGCGTGTCAATCGCACGCGAAAAGTCCACCTGCGAAAGCCCAAGCGCCGAACGTGCCTGGCGCACTTCGAGTTGTTCGGCAGTCACAACACGACCGCCGCCGTTTTCAAGCTGGGCAATTGATTCGCGCAAGCCTGGGATGGATTCCCCCAGATCCGCTTCAATTGCTGCCGCCATTTTTTCGATGTCAATCATTTCTTGTGCCTCTTAATGTCATGCCCTTTGATGGTTGATCGCTGGCTCTTCGCGTAGAACAGCACAGCATGTAAGCGGTGAGCGTCATAGCGATAGTAAATCACCCTTGCGCCACCGCTCTTGCCCTGATTCAGCGGCACGCGAATCTTTCGAGCACCATCAGAGTTAGCAATCAAATCGCCCGCTTCCGGGTTCTTTGCAAGCCATGCGAGGAAGTCCAAGCGCTGTTCATCCGTCAGATATTCCGACGCTTGTTTCACGAACAAATCACTTTCAATCACTGTGAGCATAGCAACAATTGTACTGATTTTCAGTAGTTTTGCAAGCGCTCAAGGTGCCTTTCCGTCTCCTTACGGGGCAAAAAGCACGCCCCGACGGAGACCCGGCACCTCTCACGCTGGCCTTTCGGTTTTTGTTGGCCAACATCGCTTATCCCTCTCCCCTTGCAGCAGTTTGCACCTCCTACCCGGCAAAGCCGGTTCAGAGGTGCGCACTGCCGCAGGGTGAAATGCAGTCACTATCTGGCGGATGATGCGGCCAGAGCATCGCCGGTGAATCTATGTACAGTGCTTCGCAACGTATGCAAAACCCATTGATAACACCGTTCACAAAAACGGCGCCCCTTCGTACCTCGGGACGCCGTTTTTCCAAACAGGTTAGTCAACAGGTTTAACACACTCTGCACACAGATTCCCCGTGGGGAAACAGCGGCGTTTGCGGTCTTTTTACATCACAAAAGTTTTTTTAAAAAGCGGAAAAGCGAAAAGCAAAAGCGGGCTTGCAGGTGGAGGATGACCTTGAGAGGCTTCGAAAGGGCTACCACTCCGCAACTGCTATCAGTGCCCGATTCGTGGCTGATGGCTCAAGAGCGTTTACCGTAGGGGGTTCCCCCCTACACCCCCACCGGCGGCAATCACTGTGCCCGGCAAACTCAAATCCGCTGGTTCCTGCACCGGCTGCTGCTGTGCCATTGCTGGCACTGGCTGGACTGGTGGCAGCGATGGGCGCTTGTAGGGGTTATATGCACCGCCATCAATCGACAGCGACACGCAGACATCGTAGGGGATGCCATACTTGGTACCTTGCTCAGTCATGCACGTACACGAGGCTTCGCGGTATTTGCCATCCCCGCGGATACCGGCACTCGATGACATGCAAATCAGTTCCGGTTCCGCCACCGGCTGGCGCTCGTCATAGAGTGGCGCAGACCACGGCGCAGCGGCAAGGCGTGGCATGGCACGCTCGGCATATTCGGCAGCGGTCAACCGCGCAGCAGCAACACCAGCAGCCGTTGCCCGGAGCGATGTAGAAGCGCCCTGCCCTGCTTCGGCTTGTTCCGGCTTGCCCTTGCTCTCAAAGCTGTTTTTGACGTACCAGACCAGACCGCCGACGAGCAACAACAGGATGCCGATATATTTCAGCCATTGCGGGATTTTCACGCCGCCGCTGGTGTCCATAACGGTTGACGTGTAGAACTCGAAAATCTCTTTGTCACGAACCCAGCGCTTAGTATTCGATGATTCGGCCTTGGTGTTGCTCTGATACTCGTTCCAGCTCTTGAGATTCGTCACGCGGCTGTTAAATGCCTTCTCAACGTGTACATGCTCTTCAATGAGGCCACGCAGGAACCAATGCAGCTGCAAAGGCTGCTGGCAGATGAGAATGAAGTCAAAACCCCGGTGACGGTGGCGGGCAACCGCTTCAATGTGAGGCGGCACTCTGGAGCCAGGCGCAGCCGATGGAAACACGTCATAGGCTTCATCAAACACAAAAACCGAGCCATCAGGGTAACTCTCCCACTCTTCGCCTTTTGGAATGTGCTTAAAGCCGATTTTGTCATAGTCCAAGTCCTTAACCCCGCGTGCGTAGACTTCGCGGCCTTTCTTCAACAGTTCACGCGCCCGCGTCAGGCCATATGCCGTTTTGCCCGAGCCGGGCTTGCCAGTCAATAACAGAATCATCGCTAATCACTTAATTTTCAGAGCCAAAGAACCGACTTTATTCGCAGCCAATGCAGAAAGAATCATCGTTACCACTTTATCAATGCCCAATGCACCCACGTATGCAAAAACAAGACGCGGCATGCCAGACATATGCGACTGGACAAAAGCAATCAAACTGGGCAGCACAATTTCAGAAGTGGCAATCGTGATGCCGAAGGCCAGAAGGACTTTCCCGACCAAAGTCGGAAGGTATTTCTTTGCTGCACCAAGCAGCGCAGTAATAAGCGCACCCAGCAGCGCAGAAAGTGCAGGAATCGCAGGCAATGCCATTAGACCTTCCTCCCGGCCATGATGTAGACAGACACAATGGAGCCAAGCGTCAGCATGACGTAATAGAAAGCTGAAACGAGGTTGCACCACCAAGCAGGCGGGCTAACAAGATAGGTCGCAAATGCGCCGGATAACTTGCCGGAGCCGCCGCCATCAGCCAATGCCGGGCAAGAGCCGCCACCGCCAATAAAGCCGGATGAATCAAGGCCAAGAGAATCTACGGTGTGAGTATCGAAGCCCACGCCTTCGGACGGGTCAGGGAAAACCGTACTCGGATCGGTATCAACATCAACTTCAAGACCAGAACCTTCGGCGCAACGCTCCAACCATTGCTGATGGATAATCCCGGCAAGCTGTGCATCGCCAGTGCTCACCGGGGGAGAATCGCACGTCTCACCGCCTGAATAAGTACCCTTGCCGCCTTCTTTGCCACCATCCTGGCCGCCATCCTGCCCATTGGATGAGCCAGAGCCACTGCTATTGCTACCCTGATTTGACGAGCCTGCATTAGCACCTGAAGTTGTTTCATACGTGCCAATGGTTGTAGTGGACGACCTGCCGCCCGCAAACTCTTCCCTGATTTTGATGTCATCGCGAGACTTATCCGCCGTATCGCCGTTATCAATGCTGATAGAGGGCGGCATTGTCTGATCACCCGGCTTCTTATCTTGCACGACGTTCTTATCAGTTTTGCGACCAGTCTCCCCGGGCTGCCAACAAATCTGGCGGCCAGTACTCGCCGTAGCACAAACATCACCATTGCGCTTCACGCAGGCAGTTTGATTATTAGGCAGCGGCACACACTCTTCATTGGGTGGCTGCTCTTGATCTGGCGGCAATTCTGGCGGCTTGGGTTGATCCGGTGGCTGATCTGTCCACTGATCCGGAGCAGTGCAAACTTTGCCCGTGTACTCAATCGTGCCGCTGAAAATAGTCTTGTTGCCGACGGTGGTTTTCGTGTAGTCACCGCTATTCTTGTCAAAAGCAACTTCACAGCCGTTCGCAAGGCAACGGCTTTCCCAATAACGAGGTCCGCCCATCTTGCCTTCACTGTTTTTGGCAAGACAATCTTCAGAAGTCAAACACTGACCCGGAAAGCCTGGCTTTGGGCCACTGCCCGGCGGGCACTGCGGATCGTCATTGTCCCAGTCACGTTGAGCAAATGATCCTGCACTACCACCCGAATCACACGGCACACTGCGTATCTGATACGTAGCTGTAGCATATTTACAAATATTAGGTAATCCCAAGCGCGCAGATTCAGCCTGAGCTGTCAGAAGTGCATATTTCTCGGCTTCAAACTTATAACGACAAATGGCATAAGTCTTCGAAGTGTCTGAGCAGTGTGCATATCTGCCGGGAGATTGTGAATAAGCGGGAAAAGAAAAAAAATAGGAAAAAAAGAAAATATAGCAGCAATAATAATATAGACAATGCGACGAATTGCAACGCGCTTGGCGTACCCAAAAATAGAATGCATGACAAATCACTTAATCATCAGCCAGACAGTGGGAAGAACACCAAGCATCACGAAATAACCCATAAAATCAGACATAGCGATACCTCGAATAGTTGCCGTGTGAGTATTTGAATTCAGTAAAGGACATGCGGCCAGCCGGTGCGCTTTCCCTCCTGTAAACGTTGTAGTCTTTTGCGATGCCATCACGCAAATGGTGCAGATACTGGAAACTTTCCTGACGACCTTCCAGCCAACGTTCAAGCCTAACGCGCTTTTCAGCGGCATGCCGGTTCAAGTTGTAGAACGTGTTGAAGTCAATATGCGACTTGTAGAAATGAGACTTGGAACGGTCATAAATCGCCATAATGCGAATCTTCGCCTCAGCAGAAACCGATGCCTCTTGGTTGCGATATTCACGCATTGCATCTTGATTCTTAATCCTGTCCTGAAGGCGCTCAAGGCGGCGCTGTTCTCTGCGCTGGTCATAAAGCTGTTTTTTGCGCTCCTGCTTGGTTGCGCGCTGTGACTCGTTAATCAAAAAAACAAGGCCACGAACACCCAGCACAATAGCGCCAACTGCAAGCAAATCAGATTTATCGACCAAAGATTCAAAAGCATCTGCAATCATGAAAAAGCTCCTACCGCGCCCCCTACCGCTACGCTAAGGGGACGCGGCAGGAGCAGATTCAAAAAGGGGCAAGGTCTCCCCTGCCCCATGTGTTTTAAGCCGTGCGGCGAGCCGAACGGATCAGAAACACAATGCCGCAGACCGCAAGCACCACAACGCCAATGGCGGACAGTTCCGCCTTATCCACGCCGCCTTCAAAAGCAGTAGCCAGCTCACCCGCAAACGCAAATTGAGGCGCCATCGCGGCAGTGGTCAGCATTGCGCCAGCGGCGGCCATTTTCCGATTGAACTCTTTCATAAGTCACCTATCAAGTTGAAGTTACGTGCCTCGCTTGTTTCACCATGAACCCAATTGCCCAGCAGCCAATAATGGCAATTGAGAGTTCAAGGCCTTCGGCTGCACTCAATCGAGGCACAAGACTGGGTGCAGCACCGAAGAAAGGAGCCGTGCAAGTGTGGGTTACGGCATCAAAATCAGATGCCTTGCAATACATCACCAGCAGTTCGGCTTGCTGTGGCATGTCAGGCCGCCTTGTTCATCATCGGCGGCTTGACTGGAGTCAGTTTCAAACGCCTATCAAGCGTCAGGTCGCCGTATTGATTGACCCGGATAAGGCTCTCAAGGTCAACCTCATAAATACCCGGTTCATACGGTTTATCCGCGCCGAGGTCGATTCGGCAACGGTTGCGGAAGTATTTGCGTAGCCTTCCCCTCAATTGAGACAGTTCTAAAGGAGAACTTTTGGCAGTCTATGAAGATGACTGAAGGAGAGTTCTGATGCGCAAGAGCAAGTTCACTGAATCCCAGATTGTGGGGATCCTGAAGGAGGGCGATGCAGGCATTCCCATCAAGGATCTGGTGCGTAGTCACGGCATCAGCGTGGCGACGTACTACAAATGGAAGAGCCGCTAT
>NWQT01000024.1 GCA_002798295.1 Lysobacteraceae bacterium NML07-0707
CTCTACCCAAGCCTCAACCTCTGCCGGGGTCAGGTCAAATTGACGACTTGCCTCGGCCACCGTCGTCTTGCCCTGGATGATCTCAAGCACCAGCGCCGACTTGCGCCGTGCTGTCCAACGTTTGATTTCTTCGTCCATTACTGCACTCATTGGGTGTCTCCTCTAGTGAAGGTAACACCTGAGCAGGAAATCAGTGGGTCATTACATCCGCGCCAACTCAGCAACATCCATGCCACCATAGCGGCTCTTCCATTTGTAGTACGTCGCCACGCTGATGCCGTGACTCTACGCACCAGATCCTTGATGGGAATGCCTGCATCGCCCTCCTTCAGGATCCCCACAATCTGGGATTCAGTGAACTTGCTCTTTCGCATCAGAACTCTCCTTCAGTCATCTTCATAGACTGCCAAAAGTTCTCCTTTAGAACTGTCTCAATTAAGGGGAAGGCTACGCCACCACGACAGAGGCAACCCGCCGAGCGATACAACATAGTCAAGAGAGCTTGAGAACGCTGGCCAAGCGTTATGGCATCAACATCAAAACGGTGGCCAAGTGGAAGAAACGCACCTCGGTGGCCGACCTGCCTACCGGCCCCAGGCAGCCGCGCTCTACCGTGTTGTCCATTGAGGAAGAGGCCGCCATCGTTGCTTTCCGCAAGCACACCCTGCTGCCGCTGGATGACTGTCTGTATGCCTTGCAAGCGGCCATCCCGCATCTGACGCGCTCCTCGCTGCATCGCTGTTTGCAGCGCCATGGCATCTCTCGGCTGCCTGAACCTGAAGGCGATAAGCCCGTCAAAAAACCTTCAAGCGTTATCCCATCGGCTACTTCCATGTCGATATTGCCGAGGTGCATACCGCTGAAGGCAGGCTCTACCTGTTTGTTGCCATCGACAGAACGTCGAAGTTCGCTTACGCCGGGCTGCATCGCCGCGCCACCAAGATGGTAGCAGCGCAGTTTCTGCGCAATTTGATTGGTGCCGTGCCTTACCACATCCATACGGTGCTGACCGACAACGGCATCCAATTCACCAACCGCCGTCGTGACCGGTATTGCCTGGAGCACATCTTCACCCGGGTGTGTAAAGAGCATGGCATCGAGCACCGTCTGACCCAGCTCAAGCATCCCTGGACGAATGGACAGGTCGAACGGATGAACCGAACCATCAAGGAGGCCACCGTCAAACGCTTCCATTACGACGATCACGCACAGCTGCAACAACACCTGGCCGGTTTCATGGACGCCTACAACTTCGCCCGCAGACTCAAGACCTTGAAAGGGCTCACGCCCTACGAATTCATCTGCAAACAGTGGGACGCACAGCCTGAACGCTTTAGGATTGCGCCGAGCCATCTAATGATGAGACTGAACACCTAGGTTATTCACCCAAACTGAAGCAAGGTGGAGGCTCTTAAGTCAAATCACCTGAATCATAAGCCCTGGATGAGTATCCATAAGAATGTCTCCATTGACTTCAAAGGATTGCTATCGGATTGCTCTCAGATTGTTGTACTGGACATCACCTCCCCACACTGCCTGCAAGTGGTCGCGCCGTTTTTTCGCTTAGGTCAAAGCAGGTTTGCTGAATCAAAGCTCGCGGCCTTATCACGGCTTTCCGTTTATGATGCACGTGCTATGTATTGCTGATCCTCAACTCAGCCTGATCTAGTAGTTTTTTTGCCGAGCGTTCCATTGTCTTTAGTCAGGGGCTGTCTGGCTATGAACTTCTGGAATTGACCCCACATTTCCATATTGCGCTCGGCCATTTGGTTCAGGATAGTCCAAGGGTTTTGCCCCATCATGCCGCCCAATTGCTGGCGAAACTGGTTTTGCTGTTCCAAAAACAATTGCATTGAGCGTTCCAGATAATTGCCCATAAAGCCTTGCAGAGAGTCTCCATAGAAGCGAATCAGCTGGCTCAGCAATTGGTTGGAAAGCAGTGGTTGACCGCTTTGCTCCTGTTCACTGATGATTTGCAGTAATACCTGACGGGTCAGGTCTTCGCCACTTTTGGCATCACGCACTTCAAACTCTTCGCCATCCATGATCAGCTGGCGCACATCTTCGACGGTGATATAGCTGGAAATATCGGTGTCGTACAGGCGGCGGTTTGGATATTTCTTGATGATACGCATGGTCGTGTTGCACTTGGATATTGAGAAATCGCTGCCAGCATGGCGCAGTGCAGCAGGCTATGCAACTGTCCAGATGCCACAAGACCCGCACCGGGCGGGTCTTGGCAGGAGTAAACGACAGGCTTACCAGCCCATATGGTGGCCGCCATTGATATCGAGGTTGCAGCCGGTAATCCAGGCAGCTTTCTCGTCAGCAAGGAAGCCTACGCCATAGGCGATTTCTTCGGGGGTGCCGAGGCGGCCGGTGGGAATGTCGGCGACAATTTTGGCGCGTACTTCCTCGGGCACCGCCATCACCATGTCGGTGGCGATATAGCCGGGCGAGATGGTGTTGACGGTGATGCCGTTTTTGGCATTTTCGCGTGCCAGTGAAATGGTAAAGCCGTGCATGCCGGCCTTGGCCGCAGCGTAATTGGCCTGGCCGTACTGACCCTTCAGGCCGTTGATCGAGCTGATCTGGATGATGCGCCCCCATTTGCGCTCGCGCATGCCCTCGATCACCTGGCGGGTGACGTTGAAGCAGGAATTGAGGTTGGTATCAATGACATCGCGCCACTGATCGCCCTTCATCTTGTGGAAGGTGCCGTCGCGGGTAATGCCGGCGTTATTGACCAGGATTTCCACCGCCCCCAGTTTGGCCTCCACTTCCTTGACCATCGCCGCAGCCTGTTCTTCAGAGGTGACATCGCCCTTGACCAGGGTGATGTCATAGCCGTCGGCCTTCATTTTTTCTGCCCAGGCGCGGGCTTTTTCTTCATTGCGGTAATTGGTGGCGACCTTGTGCCCCATGTCGACCAGTTGCTTGATGATGGCCGTGCCGATGCCGCCGGTGCCGCCGGTAACCAGTGCTACGCGTTGTGTCATGTAATCCCCATGAGTGGTTGTTGATATTGCAGCCCGATTCTAGGCTGGATTTATGAAAACCATGTTGTGCAGCGCAGAAGGCCGTGTGGGAATGCGGCTGGGTTCAAAGTTTGCCAAGGCCAGCGATAGCCATTGCCGTGGATTGGTGGCGGCGGCAACTGCCCGGGCAGGTTGTCCCAGGGCTTGCCAAACCAGACGCAGTGCAGGCATCGCATCGCTTGTATCCAGCGGCAGGGCGGCCAGGGACTTGCTGAGCTTGCGGCCGTTTTCATCCAGCAGCAGCGGCAGGTGCAGATAGCGCGGCGTGGGCAGCCCCAGCGCTTTTTGCAGCAGGATTTGCCGTGCCGTGGAGTCGGCAAGGTCGGCGCCGCGCACCACTTCGGTGATGCCCTGTGCGGCATCGTCCACCACCACGGCCAGTTGGTAGGCCCAATGGCCATCGGCGCGCTTGAGAACGAAATCGCCTACTTCCATATCCACCCGCTGCGATTGTGGACCGAGGACTTCGTCATGAAAATCCACTTTGCAGCCTGTGGTAACACGTAAGCGGAACGCAGGCTGCGGGCGTTTTGTACGGGCAAGGCAGGCATGGTGCAGCCCGGCGCTGGCGGCAAGATCATTGCGGCTGCAGTGGCATTCAAACGCCAGGCCGCGCGCCAGCAAGTCGTCCAGTGCAGCCTGATACAGCGCATGACGCTGGGACTGGCGAACCACTTCGCCATCCCATTGCAGGCCGAAGTGGCGCAAGCTCTCAAGCTGCGATTGGGCAGCGCCGGGCACTTCACGGTCACGGTCAACATCCTCGATGCGCAGCCACCACTCACCGCCTTGAATCTTGGCGTGCAGATAGCTGCCGAGCGCGGCCAGCAGCGAGCCCAGATGCAGCGCCCCGGTTGGTGAGGGCGCAAAACGGCCACGCACGGGCAGGCTTATCGGCGGCATTGGCATCATCACATTGATTTCAGCAGCAATCATCCATATTTTCCCGGTTACCCAATTCCATTGTTTTGAATCAGGCAAATGTTGAATCGTATTTTCTTGTTTTTGGCGACCAATCTGGCAGTGCTGTTGCTGCTGGGAATCGTGATGTTCGTGCTGCAGGCGGTGTTTGGTGTACGGCTGGGCAATAACGGTGCATTGCTGGTGATGGCGATGCTGTTTGGCTTCGGCGGCTCGTTTGTATCGTTGCTGATGTCCAAGTGGATGGCCAAGCGCGCCACCGGGGCGATGGTGATTACCGAGCCTCGCAATGAGATGGAGCGCTGGCTTGTTACCACCGTGCAGCGTCAGGCGCAGGCGGCCGGCATCGGCATGCCGGAAGTGGCCATTTACGATGCACCGGAAATCAATGCGTTTGCTACCGGCGCCAATCGCAATAATGCTCTGGTGGCGGTGTCCACCGGCCTTTTGCGTGGCATGAGCCGGGATGAGGCAGAAGCGGTGCTCGGACATGAAGTGGCACATGTGGCCAATGGCGACATGGTGACCATGGCGCTGCTGCAAGGGGTGCTCAATACCTTTGTGATTGTGCTGGCACGTGTGATTGGGCGTGCGATTGACGGTTATCTCTCCGGTGGGCGCAACGAAGGCCCGGGCTTGGCCTACTTTGCCATCGTCATCGTGCTGGACATGGTGTTTGGCCTGTTTGCCAGCATGATTGCCATGTGGTTCTCACGTCGTCGTGAGTTTCGTGCCGATATTGGCGGCGCCACGCTTGCCGGGCGTGAAAAGATGATTGCCGCGCTTGAGCGACTCAAGCAAAACCATGGCGCCAACACCCTGCCGCAGCAGGTGGCGGCCTTTGGCATCAGTGGCGCGCTCGGGCATGGCCTGAAAAAGCTGATGATGAGCCACCCGCCGCTGGAGCAGCGTATCCAAGCGCTGCGGCATGCCCAGCTCGATGGCAATCACGCTGTCGCGGCGGCTTGATGGCAAGCCAGGCTTGAGCAAAGCGCCATAAAAAACCCCGCACCGTATTGAACTGACTCCCAAAATCTGGACGGTTACGGGTTAAGTGTTCGAGGCCTGAGTCCGGTACTGCACCGGGCTCAGGCCTTTGAGTTTTGTCCTGATACGCGCGTGATTGTAGTCGTCAATATATTGACCAATGGCGGCCTGAAGTTGCTCGATGCACTCGAAGCGCCTCAAATAAAAGCGCTCCGACTTCAAGGTGACAAAGAAGCGCTCCCTCTGGGTTAGCCCGTGCCGGACGAGTTGCTGGCGCCAGGCAGGCATTTGATACTGCCAGCCTTGATCCGAGTGCAGCAGGGGTGCGGCCTTGGCCGGCAGCTTGGCGATGGCCTTTTGCAGCATGTCTTTGACCAGCGAGAAGTGGGGGCGCTGCTGCATCGTGTAAGCGACGATTTCACCGTTATAAAGATCCAGCACGGGTGAGAGGTAGAGCTTCTGGCCGCGGACGTTGAACTCGGTGACGTCTGTGACCCATTTCTGGTTGGGTTGTGTGGCCTGGAACTGGCGGTTCAGTACATTCGGCACCTCGGCCTGTTGGCCGCGCCAGGCGTGATATCGCTTCGGGCGCACCAATGACTTCAGCCCCAGTGCCTGCATCAGCCGTTGCACCGTCTTGTGG
>NWQT01000033.1 GCA_002798295.1 Lysobacteraceae bacterium NML07-0707
TTCACCCGGGTGTGTAAAGAGCATGGCATCGAGCACCGTCTGACCCAGGTCAAGCATCCCTGGACGAATGGACAGGTCGAACGGATGAACCGAACCATCAAGGAGGCCACCGTCAAACGCTTCCATTACGACGATCACGCACAGCTGCAACAACACCTGGCCGGTTTCATGGACGCCTACAACTTCGCCCGCAGACTCAAGACCTTGAAAGGGCTCACGCCCTACGAATTCATCTGCAAACAGAGGGACGCACAGCCTGAACGCTTTAGGATTGCGCCGAGCCATCTAATGATGAAACTGAACACCTAGGTATTACCAAAGGGTCTTAGGAAGTTAAGCCGCTTCAATGGTGAGCTAATCTTCTGTAATGACAAGGAAAAACAGGTGCTACCATCTTTCCCGAATCGCAGAGAAGACTTTTCGGAAAATTTTGCGGTACTTCGCCTTGGACTTGTCGGCCTCGGATACTGCAAGACTGACAGGGGTCAGCTTGCGCTCGATAAATACCATCTACATCAGGCTGCGTGAACGTATCGCTGTTGAATGTGAAAAACACAGTCCGTGGTCGGGGCAGGTGGAAGTGGACGAATCCTACTTTGGGCCTCGCCGCGTTCGCGGCAAGCGCGGACGGGGTGCAGGGAGCAAGACCATCGTGTTTGGCCTGTTCAAGCGCAACGGATGGGTGTCCACAGAAATTGTCCCTGACGTGAAGAAAGCCACGTTGCAAAAGGCTATCCGGGGTAAAGTGGCACTGGATAGCGTCATCCATAGTGACGGCTGGCGCGGCTATCACGGGCTGGTGGATGTGGGCTACGCCAAGCACTTGCGGGTCAATCACCAGAGCAACGCGTTCGCCAACGACCAGACGCATATCAACGGTATTGAGTCGTTCTGGGCATATGCCAAGCTACGCCTGGCCAAGATGAAGGGCATTCGCAAAGACATGTTTTACCTGCACCTCAAGGAAACCGAGTTCCGCTTCAATCATCGACGCGATAACCTCTACAAACTCATGATGAAAATGCTGCGTGAGCAGCCTATCTAAATCCTTAACTTCCTAAGACCCTAAACTAATGTATTGAGATATCTCAGCTAGGGCGTCCTGTTTCGAGCACTTGGTTGTCGGTGCTTCGCCAACAGGTAGATGCCAATGCTGCGCAACAGGCAGGTAACCCGCCGCAGGGAATGTATATCAGCGTGCGTTTTGCCACCACCTTTAGCAGTGGTCATGGACTGCTGGAGCTGGTGAGCTTCCGTCTGGATGAAGATGGCGTGTGGCGCGTGGTGGGCTATTCTAACCAGTAAGCGCTTGCCAGTGATGGACAGATAAACGCCCCATGGAGCTTTCCATGGGGCGTTTTTTCATGGCCGATTTTCTAGCTTAGCGTGCATAAACCCGGCCATTTTGCACCCGTACCAGGCTGCCCTGGTAAATGCCTTGGATTTCATTTTGTGACACTACGATTTCGCGGCCGTTGTCCATGCGCACATGGACATTGTAGGCCGGTGCCGATACCCGGTTCTGGATGGCATGACCCACGGCAGCGCCGCCTGCGGCGCCTGCAGCGGTCGCGACATTGCGGCGGCGTTGGCTGTCGGTATTGTCCTTGGCGATTTCACGTGCAGCCACGGCACCGACGATACCGCCAATCACCGCGCCGGTTGCAGCCGGTGCATGACGGCCTGGCAGTACTTCAATGCGGGTAACCGTGCCGCAGTCATGGCAGCCATATGGCGAGTTACGGTAGTAGCCATCGCTGTCATGGCTGTTGTTATAACCGCCCCCATAGTATTGGCCGGACGGGCTGCTGACACAGGCCGATAAAGCGAGGATGGACGCGGCGAACAATGCAGTGCGGGCGGGATGTGAATTCATGATCTCAAATTCCTTGTGGGAGACAGGCGGCTGCCTGCCCGTTGATGCTGGCGCTTGTGGGCTGAATCGGGCATCAATTTGCCCGCTGGGATGCTGCCGTTGTCAGTGCGGGTTCATGCGCATGATGGGCAAGACAAAGCCCGGCATTGGCCGGGCTTGTTGAAATGGGGTTGTAGCGGGCAATCAGGACTTTTTGAAATCGTCATGACAGGCTTTGCATTGCCCGCCGACATCGCCCATGGTTTTGCCAAGGCTTTCGCAAGAGAGCGGCGGGTTGGCCAGTGCCGCATCCAGGGCAGCGCGGAAGTTGGCGCTGTGTTTGGCAAAGCGCTCGTCACTGGCAAGGTCGGTAAAGGCAAAATCCACATCATCGCCCATGCGGCGCAGGGTTTGCAGATGCGGCAGGGCGTCGGTGGCATTGCAGCGGTTGGTTTCGATATTGCCCTTGAGCTTGCCCATATGCCAGCCCATGACGGTCATCACGCTGTCGGGGAAGTGGTCTTTACGCGCTTCCAGGGCGCGTAACACCATGACGGTGGCGATGGCGCCAAGCACCAGCCCCACTGCGAGGACGATGAAATAGCGTTTGGCGGCAGAAGGTTTTTTGTGGATGTCAGTCGCTGGCGTGGACATGGGGTTCTCCATAGGGCTGGCAAGATGATTTCAATCCGGCACGATAACATGCAAGCTAGTTAAAATTTGCTGATGAATATCGCAGCAGAACGATTTTCCGGCATCGAGCGCCTGTACGGGCGCGGTACATTGGCGCAGTTGGCCGACAAGCATGTCGCCGTGGTGGGCATTGGCGGCGTTGGCTCCTGGGCGGTGGAAGCGCTGGCGCGCAGCGGGCTAGGCCGTCTTACCCTGATTGATGCCGATGACTTGTGTGTTTCCAATACCAACCGTCAACTGCCGGCCATGGACGGGCAATACGGGCGCATCAAGGCCGAAGTCATGGCTGAGCGCTGCCGTGCCATCAACCCGGAAATCCGCGTGAATGTGCTGGCCTCTTTCCTGACACCATCGAACATGGCCGAGCTTTTGCCGGGACACGATCTGGTGCTGGATGCCTGTGACAGCTTCCGGGTCAAGGTGGAGATGATTGCTTTTTGCCGCCGCCGCAAACTGCCCTTGGTGACGGTGGGCGCGGCCGGTGGCCGCAGCGATGTGACGCAAATCCGGGTGCGTGACCTTTCTCGTACCGAGCATGATGCGATGCTATCGCTGATTCGCAAAAAGCTGCGTGGCGAGTTCAATTTCCCCAAGAATCGCGACCGTTACTTTGGCGTGCCTGCGGTGTATTCGCTGGAAAACGTGCGCTATCCGCAGGCCGATGGCACGGTCTGCGGCATTCGCCCGACGCTGGCGGGCGATGAGGGCTTCAAGCTTGACTGCGGTGCCGGTCTGGGCGCGGCCACCCATGTCACCGGGGCATTCGCCTTTGCTGCCGTGGGCAAGGTGCTGGAGATGCTGCTTAAGACATCTCCAGTCAGCGCCTAGATGTTCAGTCTCATCATTAGATGGCTCGGCGCAATCCTAAAGCGTTCAGGCTGTGCGTCCCTCTGTTTGCAGATGAATTCGTAGGGCGTGAGCCCTTTCAAGGTCTTGAGTCTGCGGGCGAAGTTGTAGGCGTCCATGAAACCGGCCAGGTGTTGTTGCAGCTGTGCGTGATCGTCGTAATGGAAGCGTTTGACGGTGGCCTCCTTGATGGTTCGGTTCATCCGTTCGACCTGTCCATTCGTCCAGGGATGCTTGAGCTGGGTCAGACGGTGCTCGATGCCATGCTCTTTACACACCCGGGTGAAGATGTGCTCCAGGCAATACCGGTCACGACGGCGGTTGGTGAATTGGATGCCGTTGTCGGTCAGCACCGTATGGATGTGGTAAGGCACGGCACCAATCAAATTGCGCAGAAACTGCGCTGCTACCATCTTGGTGGCGCGGCGATGCAGCCCGGCGTAAGCGAACTTCGACGTTCTGTCGATGGCAACAAACAGGTAGAGCCTGCCTTCAGCGGTATGCACCTCGGCAATATCGACATGGAAGTAGCCGATGGGATAACGCTTGAAGGTTTTTTGACGGGCTTATCGCCTTCAGGTTCAGGCAGCCGAGAGATGCCATGGCGCTGCAAACAGCGATGCAGCGAGGAGCGCGTCAGATGCGGGATGGTTGCTTGCAAGGCATACAGACATTCATCCAGCGGCAGCAGGGTGTGCTTGCGGAAAGCAACGATGGCGGCCTCTTCCTCAATGGACAACACGGTAGAGCGCGGCTGCCTGGGGCCGGTAGGCAGGTCGGCCACCGAGGTGCGTTTCTTCCACTTGGCCACCGTTTTGATGTTGATGCCATAACGCTTGGCCAGCGTTCTCAAGCTCTCTTGACTATGTTGTATCGCTCGGCGGGTTGCCTCTGTCGTGGTGGCGTAGCCTTCCCCTTAATTGAGACAGTTCTAAAGGAGAACTTTTGGCAGTCTATGAAGATGACTGAAGGAGAGTTCTGATGCGAAAGAGCAAGTTCACTGAATCCCAGATTGTGGGGATCCTGAAGGAGGGCGATGCAGGCATTCCCATCAAGGATCTGGTGCGTAGAGTCACGGCATCAGCGTGGCGACGTACTACAAATGGAAGAGCCGCTATGGTGGCATGGATGTTGCTGAGTTGGCGCGGATGTAATGACCCACTGATTTCCTGCTCAGGTGTTACCTTCACTAGAGGAGACACCCAATGAGTGCAGTAATGGACGAAGAAATCAAACGTTGGACAGCACGGCGCAAGTCGGCGCTGGTGCTTGAGATCATCCAGGGCAAGACGACGGTGGCCGAGGCAAGTCGTCAATTTGACCTGACCCCGGCAGAGGTTGAGGCTGGGACGAT
>NWQT01000052.1 GCA_002798295.1 Lysobacteraceae bacterium NML07-0707
GTGCGCGAAGCCGCCTATGGATGGATGCTCGAATACAACCAGGCGCGTCCTCACGACGCACTCGGCCATCTCACCCCCACCGAATACCGCAATCACCTCGCCGGAAGTTCTACTTTTGAAATGTATGTTTGACGGGGAGGCTTACGTCTATTTTTTTAGGGTAGTTCAGTTCACCTGCGGGGCTTTTCATATAGCCTGATACTTAAAAGCCTGCCACTCAAGGCGCCCAATCCGGCAGGGTTATCGCATCTGCCGGTATTTGCGCCCAATCAACAACGCCGTTTCCAGCGACTGCTCGTAATTGAGCCGCGGATCTACTGTTGACTGATAGGCGCGTCCCAGGTCAGCGTCGGTCAAATCGCGGGCGCCGCCGGTACACTCGGTCACATCCTCGCCCGTCAACTCCAGATGAATTCCGCCAAGGCGCGTTCCTGCCGCCGCATGCAGATCGAAGGCTTCTTCAATCTCACTGCGAATATTGGCAAAACGCCGGGTTTTGTAACCATTGGAGCTGTTTTCCGTATTACCGTGCATCGGATCGCAAACCCACAATACCCGTGCGCCTTCACGCTTTACCGCATCCAGTAGCGGCGGCAGCTTATCGGCAATCACCCCCGCCCCCATGCGGTGAATCAGGGTCAGCCGCCCAGCTTCATTGTCCGGGTTCAGCACTTCCAGCAAGCGCAGCAGATGGTCAAGGCGCATGGATGGCCCGACCTTGACTGCCACCGGATTGCGGATACCGCGGCAATACTCCACATGCGCCCCATCAAGTGCAGCCGTGCGCATGCCAATCCACGGGAAATGTGTGCCCAGATTGAACCAGCCGCGCTGACGCGGAACTTGCCGGGTCAAGGTCTGCTCATAAGGCAGCAACAACGCCTCATGTGAGGCATAAAAATCCACCCGGTCAAGATTATGCGCAGGCTCGCCCGAAAGCGTTTCCATAAAGCGCATTGCATCGGCAATTTCCGCAACAATGCGCCGGTACTCATCCGCCAGTGGTGAATGCGTCACCCAGGACAGGTTCCAGTTTTCCGGATGATGCAGGTCGGCAAAACCGCCATCAATCAGCGAACGCACGAAGTTCAGGGTCAATGCCGAGCGCGAATGCGCAGCAATCATGCGCTGCGGATCAGGGATGCGGGCTGCAACATCAAAAGCTGGTGCATTGACGATATCACCACGGTAACTCGGCAGCTCCACACCATCACGCGCTTCCACAGCCGATGAGCGCGGTTTAGCGTATTGACCGGCAAAACGGCCAACCCGCAATACCGGCATGCGCAGCGCATGCACCAACACCAGACTCATTTGCAGCAACACCTTCAGACGATTGGAAATGACTTCCGGCGTGCAATAAGCAAAATTCTCGCAACAGTCCCCGCCTTGCAGCAAAAAACGCTTGCCTTCTTCAGCCTCGGCCAGTTGTTTGCGCAGGGCAAGAATTTCGCTGGAGGTTACCAGCGGCGGCAATGTACGCAACTCATCCAGCGCGCGGCTTAGCACATCACTATCTGGATAGACCGGCTGTTGTTCGGCTGGACAGGCCTGCCAGGAATCTGGTTGCCAAGGCATTTGCAAATGACTGGAAACCTGAAAAAGGCGTGTTGCCATGGTTATTTCCTTGCTGCCTTGACCGCCAATACTGCCCAGACGCCCAGCCCCAGATACCACAGCAATGTCCAGCCCGGCATGGAAAGACCCAGGAACGTCCAGTCAATCATGCTGCAATCGCCGCTGGCGGTCAGCACCTTTTGAATGGCGCCAATCCAGCCCTGCTGCGCCACGCGAAATTCAAGCCCGGCACCACAAGTGGAAATATCCGGCGGAAAAAGCTGTACCCATACATGCCGCCCAGCCACCACCGCACCTGCCAATGCTGCAATACAGGCAAGCCCGGCATAAATGCGGCGCCCCGCTCGGTGCTTGGGTGCATGCAGGCCGCCCAGCAGAAAGACTATCCCAAGGCCTGCAAATGCGATGCGTTGCAAAATACAAAACTCACATGGCATCAAACCTTCGGCAAACTGCACATACAGGGCATAGCCAAGCAAAGCTGCACAGGCAAGAAAACCTAGCAGATAGCGACTGCGAAACGACCAGCGCAAAGGATTCATTGCAAACTCAGATAGTGATTCATGCAGTGCAACATAGCAGATGCAAGTCCTGCATTGCTTGGAAAAACGCGGCCCAACTCATGCAGCCTTCATATAAAGATGCCCTTGGCAGAACCAGGGGCATCACCTACAGACTCGATCTTCAATTTGACTTGCTGGCAGGCGCTTGCTGCCCAGCTTGTTGGTCTGTCGCCTCACCCTGCTGCGCAGATTCCGACTGACCCGGCTTTCCAGTTGCAATGCGTACGCCCCGCGCCTTCATCCAGGCATCGAACTCATCGGCTGTCATGCGCTTGCCATTTTGGGTCATGTCAAAACGCCAAGGCGTATTGTCATATGCAGTTTTCGGTTGATAAGCCGCCGGGTCATTGGGATTAACCGGACTGGGAGCCGGTACTGCCACAGCAATACGACAGGCTTCGATCTTCATCCGCAACAATACCTGATCCACGGACAGCGATTGATCATAAGCCTGTGAAAGCACACCTGTAGGGGCACCAAGATCAGTGGTATGTGAATACAATTCCTGAGCAACCGATGCCATTGCACCCGCCGCCTGTGGCAGCACCTGCGGCACATTGGTACAGCTCGGAGCCAGGGTATTGGCCTTGACCCAACCAGCGACAAGGATCAAGGGCAGTGCGATCAGAGTATGGTGAGAACGCATGAGGGTCTCCAATAAAGCTCGCCAAGCTTATCAAAAATACTTCCCAAGCTGTGGAAATAAAAAGAAATGCTCCGGCAACAACAAGAAACCCGGCCAAAGCCGGGTTTCTTGGATACGACACTCAAAGTCCGGATCAGTTCTGGACGTTGAGTTCGGTACGACGGTTCTTCTCGCTGCGGCAAGCCGGCGAGGTCTGCGGGGTGCTTTCCAGCGGACGGCTTTCACCGTAGCCCACCGGGCCTGCCAGACGGCTGGCTTCAACACCGTTGCGAACCATGTAGTCATACACGGCACGGGCGCGGCGCTCGGACAGCGACTGGTTGTAAGCATCCTTACCGCACAGGTCGGTGTGACCTGCAACTTCCACGCGCATCTGCGGGTAGCGCTTCAGGATTTCCACGGCTTCATTGAGGATAGCCACGGCATCCGGACGCAGGGTGGACTTGTCAAAGTCGAAGTTCACACCCTCAAGGTCAATGCTGACCGGAACGGCACAGCCATCCGGACCCACAGCGGTACCAGCGGCAGTGCCCGGGCAGCGGTCGTTACAATCGTTGACACCGTCACCGTCACTGTCCATATCAGCACAGCTCGGAGCAGCCGGAGGCGCCGGCGGCGGCGGCGGAGCAACCGGTTGCTGCGGTTCCGGCCCCAGGGCAACGGTCAGACCCACCGAGGCCAGCAGATCGACAAACTGGTCATGCTGCTTGTAAACCACAGTATTGAGCGGTACGCCCGAAGGACCGGCCTGCACTTTGTCAAAGTCAACGCGAGCGCCCACTTCGGTACGCAGGTCAACGCGGCCAAAATCAGCCTGCAGACCGACGCCGAGGTTCAGTGCAGCATTGTTGTCCTTGTGCTGAGCCGGGTAGCTGCCGTGGATGTCCGGCGCACCGTTCCAGCCAATGAATTCTTCTTCATGACGCTGCATGCCAACGCCAACCTTCACATACGGCCACCAGTTACGGTCAGCGCCACGGAAGTGATAACGCGCATCGACAGAGGCACCGTACTGGCTCCACCACAGGTTGGGGTTAGCGGTCTTGGCCGGATTCTGGTAGTTCAGCTCCAGATCAACCGACCAGTTCGGCGAGAAGAACTTACCAAAGCCGACCGTACCGAAGACGGCATCGTCAGTAGCACGATCTTTATCCTGGAAGTTGACACCGGTGCCGGCAGAAACGTACCAGCGATCATCAAACTCCTGAGCCATAGCCGAATGTGCCATGCCCATACCGCACAACAGTGCGGCGCAGAGGAGTTTCTTATTCATAACTTGAGCTCCTTAATTAAGCTATCTAGCGGTTGAAAAACGTACTGCAACGATGTCTGGATCCGATGTAGGAATCAACCCAACACCTTGGCGACGCAGCTCCTTGGCAGTGGCGCCTAGACATCTCCAGCCTACGGGCAACTGCGTGAAGGCCTTGTTAACAATAGCATAACAGTTCCCCTTTGGCAGAGCTTCTTCAGCGTAAGTTAGGTTTCGAAAATATCTGTCCTTGCCCTGAAAGGCGAACACGCTTAAAACTGAAAGTTAAGCATTACCAATCATGAAATTCGATGGCTTTGATCGCAACAAATTGATGCGCAAAATCGCCATGACACCCAAAGCCCATCTACGCTTTCCCGCTATTCTACAGACAACACGGAAGACTAGCTGTGATGTCTCAATAAGCTGTTTTTGACGTTCACCCGAGCTGAGTCTGGGAGACTGGAAGTTGCCAAACACCCAAAACTTCCAGAGACAGCCGGATGAACACCCATAAGAATGCCCGACTACCTTTGTCCGTCGCCTTGAAATGGTTCAGGACATGACCGGAAGTGGTTTGAATGCCGCACAGGCTGCCGCCGGCCACGGCGTGACAGCGTCCACCGCACGCAAATGGCTGGGGTGCTACCTGGCCGAAGGCCTGCCGGGGCTG
>NWQT01000054.1 GCA_002798295.1 Lysobacteraceae bacterium NML07-0707
GCTGGCGCTCGTACTGCTGGCGAACGTCCTCGGGCTTGGCGCGCAAGGCATTCTCCATGCCACGCTTGCCGTCCTCTACCCAAGCCTCAACCTCTGCCGGGGTCAGGTCAAATTGACGACTTGCCTCGGCCACCGTCGTCTTGCCCTGGATGATCTCAAGCACCAGCGCCGACTTGCGCCGTGCTGTCCAACGTTTGATTGCTTCGTCCATTACTGCACTCATTGGGTGTCTCCTCTAGTGAAGGTAACACCTGAGCAGGAAATCAGTGGGTCATTACACCTACAGTTTTTTGCGATCAAGTCCTCCATCGCTGCGTTGTCCAGTGCCAGCTTGGCATACAGCCGCTTGAGCCTGGCATTCTCCGCTTCTAAGTCTTTGATTTGGCGCAGCTCGGAGGACTCAAGGCCGCCGTACTTCGACTTCCACTTGTGAAGTCGGCATGCTGATACCGGACTGTCGGCAGATATCCTTGACGGGGACACCGGCATCAGCTTGCTTGAGGATGGAAACGATCTGGGTCTTTAGTAAAACGGGACTTCTTCATGAAAACGCCTGGCTGGGGAATCAGGCCAGAAAGTTCTACTTATGCAGTGTCTGGTGATTGGGGGAGCTTACGGCTTGTCCACCTTGTTTTTTAGCCCCGGCGCTGTGCTGGTGTGCACGCACAAGGGTGGCGTCAATCATTACCCACTCGTTGCCGGCATCCTGAGCCAATGCCGCAAAGACACGTTGCCAAATGCCTGAACGACTCCAGCGTGAATGCCGAAGATGAACCACGCGAAAGTCGCCAAAGCGTTCGGGCAAATCACGCCAGGGAATCCCTGCCCGGTAGCGGTAAAGCACCGCATCGACGAACAATCGGTTATCCGAAGCTGGGCGACCGACGTGACCGGCTCTACCGGGTAGCAAGTCTTGAATCCGTTCCCATTGGGCATCTGTAAGGGCATATCGACGTGTCATACCCCTTATGATGCAACAACATCAACTTGATTTGATGACGCGACCTAATCATGCAATCACATTTAACACAAGGTCTATGAACTATGTTAAAAAGCGTTGCGCATGGGCGTTCAGCAATTGCTCATGAAGCACTTCCCTTATAAAGCCAACCCGAAGGATCTTGATCAAATGCATTCCAAGTCCACCCTCCCTTATGTACGCTCCCAACTGTTCCAAGCCATTGCCTGCAGTCTGCTGGTCGCTTCAGCACCCACCGCACTAGCAAACAACTTCTCCTTGGTGAGCGAAAGCAGCAATGATTGCGCCCGCCTTGATAAGACTGGCGAACATGAGCAATGCAAGAGTCAGCGATTGAATCAGCTGATCAAGCTCAGTCAGCAGCAGGAGAAGCTCGTCGGTCAACAAGCAAATCCGAGCAATAACAATGCTGCCACTTCCAGCGAGAGTGCGAAAGTTGGTGATCCTGACAGCTGGAAAACCGAAGAATTTATGCAGGACTGGGGCTTGGAGGCGATGAACGCCCATCACGCCTATGCCCGTGGCCTGACGGGCTCGGGTGTGCGTATCGGTTTGTTTGACTCCGGTGTGGGTCTGAATCACACCGAATTCGCCGGCAAAGACCACCAGGGCCTGAAGATCGGCAATCTGCTCGATGACGGCACCCGTTGCGGTGCCGATGAATTTGTTGGCGGCGAAACCGCCTGCTTTGGTACCGATGGCGGCCGCGCACAAGTGGATGCGCTTTACTGGGACCCCAGTCTGGCGCCGTACCTGAAGCCCGAATATCGCCACCTTGCCGGAAAATTGCAGTTGACATGGGGCTCGCACGGCACCCACGTGGCTGGCACCATGGCCGCCAATCGTGACGGCAACGGCATGCATGGCGTTGCGTTCGGCGCCAATTTCAGCTCTGCGCGCCTGTTTGCCGACAGCGTCACCGTAGGCGATTTGTTCTGCTTGGTCTTTGGCGCTTGCGCCCGACTTATCACTTATGCCGATGAAACGGCATTCGATGATATGTACACCCAGATGAACGCCAACGGCGTGCGTGCCATCAACCATAGCTGGGGGCTGGGACGCGAGCCGGGCGATGCTGAGACCCAGGACAAGTATTTCACCGATGAAGGTTTGGCCAAGCGCTGGAACGTCCTCCGCAAGGGCTCGTTGCTGGGTGAAGAACTCTATGGCGATGGCATGGGGCTGATCCAGGTTTGGGCCGCCGGCAACAGCGGCATCAATCCCACCCCGGAAGATAGCCCGATTGCCGGTATCCATCCCAGCCTGCCGCGGCATATGCCTGAGCTGGAAAAATACTGGCTGAGCGTGGTCAACGTGAGCCAGACCGGTGACGCCGACAACCCCTATGTGCTCAGCAACCAGTCAATGAAGTGCGGCCTGACGATGGAATGGTGTCTGGCTGCCCCCGGTACTTTCATCAACTCTTCAGTGATGGGTGTGGAGGGTGACGTCTTGGTGGAACTGGATGAAGTGCTGGAAGCGGACGATAACGGCAATGCTCGCTGGAGCAACTTTGACAAGTTGAATGATGCCACCCGCTTCGAGTACGAAGACTACTCCGGCACCTCGATGGCGACGCCGCACGTCACCGGTGCCTTGGCGCTGCTGTTCGAGCGCTATCCGTACCTGACCAATGCCCAGGTGCGCGACGTGCTGCTGACCACCGCCACCGACCTGGGTGCGCCGGGCGTGGATGATGTCTATGGCTGGGGCATGGTGAACCTGAAGAAAGCCATCGAAGGCTATGGCCAGTTCCGTGTCGATACCGATGTCAACATGGTGGCCAAGGCCGGCGGCACCCACTGGTGGAACGATGCCCGCGTCTGGGACGTGTGGACCAATGACATCAGCGGCGCCGCGTTCAGCTTCAGCAGCGATGCCGGCGGCTGGCTGCGTCTGGATGGCAACAACAGCTTTGCCGGCCTGACCGTCAACAGCGGCACGCTGGAGCTGACCGGCGACAACACCCTGGGCAGCGATGTGCAGGTCAATGGCGGTGTTCTGCGCAATAACGGCACACTGCGCAACAAGGTCATCCTCAATGGTGGCCTGTATGCCGGCGCTGGCGCACTGCATGGCGACTTCCATCTGTCCAAGGGCGGCAGCATTGCCCCGGGCAACTCGATTGGCACCCTGACCATCAACGGCAACTATGTGCAGGATGCGGGCTCGCAGTTTTTCGTGGAAATGGCGCCGCCGGACAGCACCGACAAGGTGGAAGTCAGCGGCACCGCCACCCTGAACGGCGGCACCGTAGTCGCAGTGCGCATGCCGGGCGTATATGGCCTGGGACAACGCTACAACTTCCTCACCGCCCAGGGCGGCCTGAGCGGCAAGTTTGATGGCGTGGACAACAGCTACCTTGGCCCGTTCCTGAAGATGGTCTTGGCCTATGACAGCTACAACGCCTATGCCGACGTGGTGCGCAATGCCACCCTGGCCTCGGCGGGCAAGACGCTGAACCAGCAGGCCACCGGTGCCGCCCTGGACGGCCTGGCGGATAACAATGCCCTGCTGCAAGCCCTGGTGCTGCTGCCGAGCACTGCCGATGCCGCCCGTGCCTTCGACCAGCTCTCCGGCGAAGCCCATGGCAGCGTGCGCAGCGTGCTGGCCGATGACAGCCGCCACCTGCGCAATGCCGCGCTGGGTCGCGCCCGCACCGGCCTGGATGCCTTCACCGCCCAGGGCGTGGGCGCCGGCTTCTCGGTCTGGGCGGACTACCAGAGCCGTGGCG
>NWQT01000021.1 GCA_002798295.1 Lysobacteraceae bacterium NML07-0707
CCCCCAATTTTCTTTGCTTACCCAGATACAGGGGGGTAAGCCCAGTCTGTCACCACCCCTGCAAACTGCCCGGCATCAGGTGCGCCCTATGGCAAGCGGCCACGGTTTCAAGTAGCGCGGCATTTGATTCCTGTGCCGTCCATTTGATTTCGTTTGAAAAGGGGGATTTTTTCTCCGAATGGGTAGGACGGTCGGTTTACAGCCTGAAGCCACCTGAACTTTTGCCCGCCCCCTGTCTTTTTCAGCGCTTCACTGCCCTTTGAAGGGGCTTTGACTTCGCGCGCGGCAGTCTCACCAGCAATGCGCTACACCTTTACAGCTATCGGGAAGCCCCCCTTTCCGTGGCGAAAACGTGGTTTTGCTTACTGACAAAACTGACAAAAGCCCCCTCCGCACCACATCCCCTGCAATGCCCATCCTTCGCAGGCCAGCAGAAACGCTTCTATTTGCGCCTGCAATCCTCATGATGCTTGATTCTGGTAGGTGGGTAGCCAACAAGGTGCGCAATCGATTCCTGCGGCCATACAGTGCGTTTTAGGGGTGCTTTAGCCAATGGGGTAGCCGGTATTGTCAGCAGGTCAGGCACTCACGCGCGCGCACTTGGTCGCAAAATCCCCGCTCGCCTCCCGGCGGTCAAACAAACTCATCTACGCTGCAAGGCAACTCGCGGGCTGTCACCTTGGCTTCTACCCGCTCCGGGGCATCCAAGCCCAGCAGCTTTGCCCGGCGCTCCATGATGCGCAGACAGGCCGCTATCGCCTTGGTGTCGCCTTCCTTGGCTGCCGGGTAGGTCGCTTTCCAAAGACCATCAAGCCTTTCCGATTCAAGCGCCAGCAGGTCAAGGGCTGGCTCTCGTACCACCCTGTCCAGCGCGCGCTTCACCGCGTCATGCGCCGCCTGTGGGCTGTTGTAGGCCAGCGCCTCGGCAATCTCGGAAAAGGTCAGGCCGTCCTTGCGCAGCGCCAAGGCGCGCGCCGCCCGCTCTCTGGCATCAATCACGCTTGGGGCTGTCGTGCGTGCCGCGCTCCGGTTTCGTTTCGTCATGGGGTTGCCTCTTTGGGGTGTGCAATGGTCAGCCGGGAATGGTCGCCCTGCCTGTGTTGTCTCCGCCACCAACAGGAAGCCAAGCTGTCAGCGCCTCGCGTGAAGTCTCCGGGTTGCACCCCTGCAACCAACGAAGGCGACAAGCGGCAAGCGAAGGCCGCCCGCCATGTTTCACGGTATTTCACGGTCACAATTAAACCCCCCTTGGGATGGCATAAATACCTGTGTAGTCAAAATGACTACAGTGAGAGGGGTAAAAATGGGGTTCACGGTAGTCAAATCGCCTACAGTGAGGGGATATTTTGGCTATTTTTTCGCCACCACTGTAGTCAAATCGCCTACCGACTGTAGTCAAAATGACTACCGTGAAAAATTGGCATCCGGTAGCGTATGGTCGATGTTTCACGGGCTTGGCCTCCAGCGCATATAGTCCTTGGTGGCGACTTCACCCGGCGATGCGCCCGGCCTATCTGTCAGCCGGTAGCTTGTCGCGTGCTTCACTTTGCGAGAAAAGCCCCCTTTCGCCTCTGTCCGAATCCAGCCGCGCGCTTCCAGCTCTTTGAATGCCTTTTCGGTCGGTTTCTGGGATATTCCAAGCCGCTTCGCAGCCTCTCGCACGGAGAGAAAAACCACATTCGCTTCACTTGGCCGGTACAGGGCGCGCAGTTCCAGCAGCAGCGCGCGCGCAGCAGGTGATAGCGTCTGCCATGCCGGGGTCTGCATCTCGTACAGGTGGAGCCGGACATGCGGCTCCCCTTTGGACTTGTTGCGCGCCATGCCTTAGCCTCCATTGCTGGAATCGCTCTCTGGCTTCGCACAAGCGCCTGTATGGCCGCCCTGCGCTTCAGGCAGGACATAGCAGGCAATGCGTGACATGCGCCCCTTGCGGCCTTTCACGGCGATGATATGTGCCTCAATAGGCCAGCCCTTGCGCCGCAACTCGTGGACATGGGCGGCAAGCCGGGACGTGCCAGCCTCCCTCCATGCATCCAAGTGGGTCAGCGCGCGCCCGGCCAGCAGCAAATCCAGAACCTCCGCGCATTGCGTGCCTGCCTGTGGCTTCGTCCGGTAGAATGGCTGTGCACCCGTTCCCTCGTGTGCTTTGGTGAAGCCCGGTTCCAGCGCCGGGCTTTGCTTTGCCTGCTTCATGCCTCGCCCTCCATGCTTTCGCTTTCAAAGGGCGCGCGCGCCACGGCATGTTCAAGCGCCTTCAGTAGGTCGTGAATGTCACGCGCGCGGCTGGGGCTTGTCCATTCGGACAGAACAAGGCTCCCGCACGCCACATGGTGCAGCACCTCACGGGCAAGGGAGAAATACAGGTGGCAGGCTTGCCGCCATTCGTCCACGGTGTGCAGGTCGCGCCTCATGCCTGCACCTCCTTGGCATCACGCGCGGCGATGCGCGCGGCAATCCAGCTTTCCACCTCTGCCAGTACCCATGCGCTGGCTTTCTCTCCCAGCTTGACGGGCTTGGGGAATCCACCCTCACGGATGCGCCGGTAAATCTCACTACGGGAAAGGCCGGTGCGGCCTCGGACTTCATTCAATCGAATCAACATAGCCACGCCCTCCATTGCATCAGTCCTTGCCGGGATGGCTTGGCACTGTGCTGGCGTGATATGGAATTTTTAGGATTTACCGGCAGCGTTGGCCTAATTAGGAAAATGAAAACCCTAATTAGGGTTTTCGTCCGGCTCCAGCTCCC
>NWQT01000022.1 GCA_002798295.1 Lysobacteraceae bacterium NML07-0707
CGACCTGTGCCGGGTATGGGGAGGACGTGGTGGCCGGCTGACGTTGGCGCTTGTTATCGATTGTCATACCCGGCAATGGCTGGGCTGGCATCTCTCACGCAGCGGCAAGGCCAGTACCGCGGTGGCGGCATTGGAGCAGGCACTGATTGCCCGCTATGGCACGCTCGGGCGTGTGCCTGAGCCGTTCCTGCTGCGTTCGGACAACGGCCTGGTGTTTACCAGCCGCGATTACACGCGGCTGGTTCGCAGCTATGGCTTGCAGCAAGAGTTCATCACCCCGCATTGCCCGCAGCAAAACGGCATGGTGGAACGCCTCATCCGTACCCTCAAGGAGCAATGCGTACACCGTCACCGCTTTGAGAGCCAGCAGCATGCCATGCGTGTGCTGGGCGACTGGATCCAGTTCTACAATCACCGACGCCCGCATCAGGCGCTCGGCATGAAAACACCCGCTCAAGCGTATGCTTTAGCAGCATGACCTGTGCAGAAAGTGGTGGGTCATTACAGACACGGATCGGATGCGTTGCTACACCGCATTGACCGAACGCACGAAAAGACCACACAACCGCGCGGCATCCGTGGTGGTCAATTCCATGGCAAACAGGCGCAAAAGATGCCGAAATTTGGACTCACTGATTTTTGAATGGCGGTAGTACCTGTTTTTGCTTTTTATATCAGCAAGTTAGAATGTGATTGACACATGTTTGCTTCCCAAGTCCCTTCAAAACTACTGTTTGACGCAACTATCACAAGTACGGATTGGGCTTCCGTTAAGATATCCTGCTTTGGGCTGCGCCATTGGGGCAGCTTGCAAGCATAGCCACCTTATCTTTTCAGGTCGCCAACACTCATGATTAAAATCAAAAACGGCCTAGACCTGCCCATCGCGGGCGCGCCGGTGCAGCAGGTAGCGGCTGCGCCGGCGGTGCGCAGTGTGGCGGTCATCGGCGCCGATTACCCCGGCTTCAAGCCCACCATGGCTGTCCAGGTAGGCGACCGGGTGCAACTTGGCCAGATACTTTTTTCGGACAAAAACAGCCCCGGCGTACATATCACCGCGCCGGCGGCCGGTGTGGTCAGCGCCATCCATCGCGGTGAGCGCCGCGTGCTGCAATCGGTGGTGATTGATATTGATGACGAAGGAAACGCCATCGACTTGACCCCGTATGCGCCGGTGCAATTGCCCAGCCTGCCGGAAGCCCAGGTGCGTGAAACCCTGCAACAGTCCGGTCTGTGGGCGGCGCTGCGCACCCGGCCTTACAGCAAGATTCCTGCGGTGGATGCCGAGCCGGAAGCGATTTTTGTCACCGCCATCGACACCCATCCGCTGGCTGCCGACCCGGCAGTGGTCATTGCCCAATATGCCGATGATTTCCGCCACGGCCTGCAAGTATTGATGCGCCTGACTTCTACCCTGTGGCTGTGCAAGGCCGCAGGCGTGAATCTGCCGGGCGAGGATGTGGCCGGGGTGCGCACTGAAAGTTTCCAGGGGCCGCATCCGGCCGGACTTGTGGGGACGCATATCCATTTTCTGCATCCGGTATCAGCCAGCCGCACGGTCTGGCATATCGGCTATCAGGATGTGATTGCCATCGGCAAATTGTTCACCACCGGCAAACTGTGGGTGGAGCGCATCGTCTCACTGGCAGGGCCTGCGGTGGAAAAACCGCGGCTTGTACGTACCCGGCTGGGGGCAAACCTTGCCGAGCTCACGGCCGGACAATTGCACGCAGGTCAGACGCGCGTAGTCTCCGGCTCGCTGCTGGGCGGGCGTACCGCACAGGGGGCGTATGCCTATCTGGGACGTTATCACCTGCAGGTGAGCTGCCTCAACGAAGGCCGCGAGCGCGAAATGTTGCACTACCTGCGTCCGGGTATCGAGAAGCACTCGGTGACTGGCGCGTTTTTGTCCCGCTTCCTCGGCCGCAAATTGTTCAAGTTCACGACCACCACCAACGGCAGCGCGCGAGCCATGGTGCCGATCGGCAGTTATGAGGCGGTGATGCCGCTCGACATCCTGCCCACCCAGCTGTTGCGTGCGCTGATCATGGGCGATACCGAGATGGCACAGAAGCTCGGCTGTCTGGAGCTGGACGAGGAAGACCTGGCGCTATGCACCTATGTATGCCCGGGCAAATACGAATATGGCCCGATTCTGCGGGACAACCTGACCCGAATCGAGAAGGAGGGCTGAGATGGGCTTGAGATCCTGGCTGGAAAAAATGGAGCCGCATGTTCACAAGGGCGGCAAGTACGAAAAGTGGTACGCGCTGTACGAAGCGGTGGATACCTTCCTGTACCGCCCCGGCAGCGTCACCCGCGCCAATGCCCATGTGCGTGACAGCATTGACTTAAAGCGCATCATGATTCTGGTGTGGCTGTGCACCTTCCCGGCAGTGTTTTTTGGCATGTGGAATGCGGGCTACCAGGCCAATCTGGTGTTTGCCGCGCAGCCGGAACTGTTATCTGCACAAACCGACTGGCGCTATGCGCTGATGGCCTCGCTGGGCGGCTTCAACCCGTCCAGCCTTTATGACAACTTGCTGCTCGGCGCGCTGTATTTCGTGCCGATTTATGCGGTGACCTTCATCGTCGGCGGCTTCTGGGAAATCCTGTTTGCCTCCATCCGCCGCCATGAAGTCAACGAAGGCTTCTTCGTCACCTCGGTGCTGTTTGCGCTGAGCCTGCCGCCGACCATCCCCTTGTGGCAGGCGGCGCTGGGCATCAGTTTTGGCGTGGTACTGGGCAAGGAAGTCTTTGGCGGCACCGGCAAAAATTTTATCAACCCGGCGCTGGCAGGACGCGCCTTCCTGTTCTTTGCCTATCCGGCCTCGCTCTCGGGTGATGCAGTCTGGAATGTGGTCGATGGCTATGCGGGCGCCACGGCGCTCAGTCAGGCGGCCAGTGGAGGCGTGGTGGCATTGGCAGAAAGCGGTCTGAGCTGGTGGGACGCCTTCCTGGGCTTCATGCCCGGCTCGGTAGGCGAAACCAGTACGCTCGCCATCCTGATTGGCGGCATCGCCCTGCTCATCATGCGCATTGCCGCCTGGCGGATTGTGGCCGGGGTGATGCTCGGCATGGTGGCATTCAGCCTGCTGCTCAACGCGATTGGTTCGGACAGTAATCCGATGTTTGCCCTGCCCTGGTACTGGCATCTGGTGCTGGGCGGCTTTGCGCTTGGCATGATGTTCATGGCTACCGATCCGGTGTCGGCTTCCATGACCAATACCGGCAAGTGGATTTTTGGCGCATTGATTGGCGTGATGGCGGTGATGATTCGCGTCATCAACCCGGCCTTCCCCGAGGGCATGATGCTGGCCATCTTGTTTGCCAACCTGTTCGCGCCGCTGATTGACCATTTCGTCATCCGCGCCAATATCAAACGGAGGGCCAAGCGCCATGAGTAATGCGCCCGAATCCATGCGCCGCACCTTGAGCGTGGCCTTGCTGGTCTGTCTTGCCTGCTCGGTGGTGGTCGCCGGTGCGGCCGTTGGCCTCAAATCCACCCAGGTGGCCAACCGCCAGCTGGACAAACAACGCAATATCCTGTCCATCGCCGGGCTGGCCGATGCCGATGCCCCGGCTACCCAAGTGCGGCAGATTTTCAATAGCCGCATCCAGCCGCGGCTGGTGGATCTGGACAGTGGCCGCTTCAGCGATGCTTATCCGGCCGAGAATTTCGACCCGCTGAAGGCGGCGCAAGACCCGGCACTGGGTCAGGTGCTTGCTGGTGAGGAGGACATCGCCTCGATTCGCCGCCGCGAGCGCTATAGCGTGGTGTATCTGGTCGAGGATGCGCAAGGCAAGGTCGAAACGCTGATTCTGCCGGTGCGTGGCTACGGACTGTGGTCCACCCTGCATGGTTTTATCGCGCTGAAAAACGACTACAGCACGGTGCAGGGCTTTGGCTTTTACCAGCATGGCGAAACGCCGGGGCTGGGGGGCGAAGTGGACAACCCGCGCTGGAAGGCGCTGTGGCCGGGCAAACAAGTGTTCGATGCCAGTGGCCAACCAGCCATCACCGTGGTCAAGGGCAGCGCTGATCCGGCCTCCGTACATCAGGTCGACGGCCTGGCCGGCGCCACCCTGACCAGCAACGGCGTGAACAATCTGCTGGCTTTCTGGCTTGGCTCCAAGGGCTTTGGCCCGCTATTGACCCATCTGCGGACGGGAGAGATTTAAATGGCACAACCCACCATTCGGCAGGTACTTTTTGACCCCATCGTGCAGAACAACCCGATTGGCCTGCAAATCCTCGGCATTTGCTCGGCGCTGGCGGTCACCTCCAATCTGAAAACGGCGCTGGTGATGTCCATCGCGCTGACCCTGGTGGCAGGTTTTTCCAACCTGTTCATCTCCACCATCCGCATGCAGATTCCTTCGTCCATCCGCATGATTGTGCAGATGGTGATCATCGCCTCGCTGGTGATTGTGGTCGATCAGACCCTGAAAGCCTTTGCTTATTCGTTGTCCAAGCAGCTCTCGGTATTTGTCGGCCTGATCATCACCAACTGCATCGTGATGGGGCGCGCCGAGGCTTTCGCCATGCAGAATCCGCCGCTGCTGTCGTTCTTTGACGGCATCGGCAATGGTCTTGGCTATAGCGCCATGCTGTTGCTGCTCGGCTTCATCCGCGAGCTGTTCGGCGCGGGCAAGCTGATGGGCTATCCCGTCCTGCCCACGGTCAATGACGGCGGCTGGTATGTGCCCAATGGCCTGCTGCTGCTGCCGCCTTCGGCGTTCTTCCTCATCGGCCTGATCATCTGGGCGCTGCGCAGCTGGAAGTCCGATCAAAAAGAAGCCCCGGCCTACCAGATGGCGGCGCATGTTTCCGAGCGGGAGGGCGTGTGATGGAACATTACCTCAGCCTGTTTCTGCGCGCGGTGTTCGTCGAGAACATGGCGCTGGCCTTCTTCCTAGGCATGTGTACCTTCATCGCCATCTCCAAGAAGGTGGAAACCGCCATTGGCCTTGGCATCGCGGTGGTGGTGGTACAGGCCATCACCGTGCCGGCCAACAACCTGATCTACACCTATTTGCTCAAGGACGGCGCGCTGGCCTGGGCCGGGCTGCCGGAGGTGGACTTGAGCTTCCTGGGGCTGCTCTCCTATATCGGCGTGATTGCCGCCATCGTGCAGATTCTGGAAATGCTGCTGGATAAATACGTCCCCAGCCTGTACAACGCGCTGGGCGTGTTCCTGCCGCTGATCACCGTGAACTGCGCCATCATGGGCGGCACCTTGTTCATGGTCGAGCGCGATTACAACCTGGCGGAAAGCGCAGTGTATGGCGTGGGCTCGGGGCTATCCTGGGCGCTGGCCATTGCCGCGCTGGCCGGCATCCGCGAAAAGCTCAAGTACAGCGATGTGCCCAGCGGCCTGCAAGGCCTTGGCATCACCTTCATCATCATCGGCCTGATGGCGCTGGGCTTCATGTCGTTCTCGGGGGTGCAGCTATGACCACGGAAATCCTGCTGGGCGTGGGCATGTTCACCGCCATCGTGCTGACACTGGTGCTGATCATCCTGTTTGCCCGCTCAAAGCTCGTTGCCAGCGGCGATGTCACCATCGAAATCAATGGCGAGCGCAGCATCACCGTGCCGGCGGGCGGCAAATTGCTGCAAACGCTGGCGGCGCAGAACATCTTTCTTTCTTCGGCCTGCGGCGGCGGCGGCACCTGCGCGCAGTGCAAATGCATCGTCAATGCAGGTGGCGGCGAAATGCTGCCTACCGAGGAGTCGCATTTCACCCGTCGTCAGGCGGGTGAAGGCTGGCGGCTGTCCTGCCAGACCCCGGTCAAGCAGGACATGAAGATCGAAGTGCCCGAAGAAGTCTTCGGCGTGAAGAAGTGGGAATGCACGGTGGAGAGCAACGACAACGTTGCCACCTTCATCAAAGAGCTGACCCTGCGCCTGCCCGAGGGCGAAAACGTGGACTTCCGCGCCGGCGGCTATGTGCAGCTGGAATGCCCGCCGCATGCCGTGGCCTACAAGGACTTCGACATCCCGGAAAAATTCCGCGACGACTGGGACAAGTTCGACCTGTGGCGTTATGTCTCCAAGGTCGATGAGCCGGTGATTCGCGCCTATTCCATGGCCAATTACCCGGAAGAAAAAGGCATCGTCAAATTCAATATCCGCGTGGCCTCGCCGCCGCCCCGGCGCGATGACCTGCCGCCGGGCAAGATGTCCTCCTGGGTGTTTAACTTGAAGCCCGGCGACAAGGTCACGGTATATGGCCCGTTTGGTGAGTTCTTCGCCAAGGACACCGATGCGGAAATGGTCTTCATCGGCGGTGGTGCGGGCATGGCGCCGATGCGCTCGCATATCTTCGACCAGTTAAAGCGCCTGAACTCCAAGCGCAAAATCAGCTTCTGGTACGGCGCGCGCTCGCTGCGCGAAGCGTTCTATGTGGACGAATACGACCGGCTGGCCGAGGAAAACGAGAACTTCACCTGGCATCTGGCGCTCTCCGACCCGCTGCCCGAGGACAACTGGACCGGCTACACCGGCTTTATCCACAACGTGCTGTACGAAAACTACCTCAAGGATCACCCGGCGCCGGAGGACTGCGAGTACTACATGTGCGGCCCGCCGATGATGAATGCTGCCGTCATCCAGATGCTGCTTGACCTGGGCGTTGAGCGCGACAATATCTTCCTGGATGATTTTGGCGGCTAACCGGCAAGCCCCCACCAAGGCAGGCCAGGCGCCTGCCTTGTTTCTGCGGTATTTGCCAAGCAGAAAGTGACACTTTAGTATCACTTCATGCGTACCGAACTTGTTACCACCCTTAAACGCAAAGCCACCGAGTTGCTCTTGGAAATCGAGCGTAGCCGTGAGCCTGTGTTAATTACTCAACATGGCCTGCCCAGCGCCTATCTCATCGATGTAGAGAGCTATCAAGCGCAACAAAAGCGCATGACCTTGCTGGAGGGCATTGCCCGAGGGGAGCTTGCCATTGCTGAAGGCCGGACACTTCCGCATCAACAAGCCCAAGAGCGAATGGCACGGTGGCTGAAATAATTTGGACCGAATCTGCACTGGCAGAGTTGGATGCAGTTGCGGACTACATTGCCATTGAGAATGCAGTAGCTGCGGAAAATTTGATGCAGCGAATATTCAAACATGTTGAACAACTGGCTTCCCATCCAGAAAGTGGACGTTACCCGCCAGAGTTGGGCAGGCAGATGCGCTACCGGGAACTGATTGAGCCGCCTTGCCGCATTTTCTATCGCCTGGATGCATCTTTGAATGTATTCATCGTCCACATCATGCGCGGCGAACGCATATTGCCAAGCAGCAAATTCCCCCCTGTCTCGTCTTAAACTCATGCCTGCCCTTTCCCGCCTCTGCGCCGCGGCGCTCCCCTTGCTGCTCACCGCCTGCCAATCCGGGCAGGTGGTCAAGTTTTCCGGCCCCACCATGGGCAGCAGTTACACTATCAGCTATGTGGCCAGCGGCAACGGGCAAACCGCCGTGCTGCAACAGGGCGTGGAAGAAATCCTGGCCGACATCGACCAGGCCGTATCCACTTACCGGGATGACTCGGCACTGGCGCGCTTCAATGCCGCGCCCCCCGGCTGCATGCCGATGCCGCCCGTAGCGATGGCACTGGCTACGCACGCCATGGCGCTTGCGCAAAGCAGTGAGGGCGCTTTCGACATCACCCTGCTGCCAGTGGTGGATGCCTGGGGTTTTGGCCCCAAAGCCGCCGCCAACCCGGTGGCATCATGGTCAGCGCCCAGTGATGAGCAGCTTGCCGCGCTGCGCCCGCTGATTGGCATGCAGCATCTGCGCATCGAAGGCGATAGCCTGTGCAAGGACGCGCCGATTCAAATCGACTTCAACAGCATGGCCGCCGGTTACGCCATCGACCGCATCGCCGATTACCTCAGCAGCCAGGGCATTGGGAACTTCTTGATTGATGTCACCGGCGAGATGCGTGGCGAAGGCCTCAAGCCCGGAGGCGCACCCTGGCGCATCGGCATTGAAGCGCCGCTGGAAGATACCCGTCAGGCACAGAAAATCATCGCCTTGAGCGGCCAGTCAATCTCCAGCTCCGGCGACTATCGGCAATACCGCGAAGTGGGTGGTGAGCGCCAATCGCATCTGATTGACCCACACAGCCTGCGCCCGGTGACGCACCGGCTGGCCTCGGTCAGCGTCATCCACCCAAGCGCGATGCAGGCCGATGGCCTGTCCACCCTGCTGATGGTGCTGGGGCCCGAGCGCGGCCTTGCCTATGCCGAACAACACGCGATTGCCGCGCTGTTCATCAGCCGCAGCGAAAATGGTTTTGAAACCCGAACCAGCCGCCGCTTTGCGGCACTTTATCCTGACGGAAACTGAAGCATGCTGACCTTGATTGCCGCCTTTATCGTGTTCCTGCTGGTCGTCGCCGGCATGGCCATCGGCGTGATGGCCGGACGCAAACCGATTGCCGGCTCCTGCGGCGGCATCGCCAATCTGGGCTTGGAAAAGGAATGCGGCATCTGTGGCAACGACTTTTCCAAGTGCCGGGAAAAACAGCAAAAAACCGAGCTCCCGGTATTGAATCAGGAGGGATAAGGCGCTGCCCTCAAACTGTCGGCGCGCTGTATTTGCCGCTATGTGCCGCCTGTAGCACCGCCTCGGTGGCGTGCGCATAAGCCTCCTCCGCGGCCTCAAGCGCTGTATCGGGCAAGCCCGCTGCCGTCAAACCTGCCTGCAAATGCAAGCGCTGCATTTGCAGATTCAACTGCAACAAGGTATGCGCATCTTCTGGCAAGTGGGCACGCGCAAACAGTAGTTGCAAGGCTTTTTCTGCCACCACAGTGCGTGCTACCAGGCTTGCAATCAGCTGTTTTTCTTCTGACATCACTTACATTTTCGAGCCTGACTTGTGGAGCGCCATGCTAACGCAACTGCTGCACTGGCATAGCCGGCGTAGAATGGGCATCTTTCCGCGCCATTGCGCTTTACTTGAGAGAACCCGCGATGAGCGCCGAACTCCCCCCCCAACCCGCCCCTGTCTCCAGCTTTGCCGAGCTTGGCCTGCCCGATGTGCTGCTGAAGGCATTGGCCGATGTCGGCTATGAATCGCCCTCACCGATTCAGGCAGCCACCATTCCGCCGCTCTTGCAGGGGCGCGATGTGCTGGGTCAGGCGCAGACCGGCACCGGCAAAACCGCTGCCTTCGCGCTGCCGCTGCTGGCCAATATCGACGCCGCCCGCGCGGTACCACAGGCGCTGGTGCTGGCGCCCACCCGTGAGCTGGCCATCCAGGTCAGCGAGGCACTGCAAAAATATGCGCATCACCTGCCCGGCTTCCATGTGCTGCCGATTTACGGCGGACAGAGCTATACCCCGCAGTTGCAGGCACTGCGCCGCGGCGTGCAGGTCGTGGTGGGGACGCCGGGACGGGTGATTGACCATCTGGAGCGTGGCTCGCTGGATTTGTCGGCGCTCAAAACCCTGGTGCTGGACGAGGCCGATGAAATGCTGCGCATGGGCTTTGTCGATGATGTCGAGGCGGTGCTGCAACGCTGCCCGCAAACGCGGCAGATTGCGCTGTTCTCGGCCACCATGCCGCCGCCAATCCGGCGCATTGCCCAGACCTATCTGCAAAATCCGGTGGAAGTGGCAATCAAGTCCACCACCACCACAGGCGAGAACATCCGCCAGCGTTACTGGCTGGTCAGCGGCCTGCACAAGCTCGATGCCATCACCCGCATTCTGGAGGCGGAAACTTTCGATGCGATGATCGTGTTTGCGCGCACCAAGCTCGGCACCGAGGAGCTGGCCGAAAAACTGAGCGCACGTGGCATTGCCGCGGCCGCCATCAATGGCGACATGGATCAGAAATCGCGCGAGCGCACCATCCAGAAGCTCAAGGACGGCCAGCTGGATGTCTTGGTCGCCACCGATGTGGCCGCACGCGGGCTGGATGTGGAGCGCATCACCCATGTGCTCAATTACGACATCCCCTACGACACCGAAAGCTATGTGCACCGCATCGGCCGCACGGGACGTGCCGGACGCAAGGGCGAGGCGATTTTGTTTGTCACCCCGCGCGAGCGCGGCATGCTGCGCGCCATCGAACGCGCCACCCGCCAGCCGATCGAGCCGATGCAGCTGCCCAGCGCCCAGGACGTGAACCAGCAGCGCGTCAGCCGCTTCCGTGACCGCATCAGCGCGGCGCTGGATGGCCCGGATACGGCATTGTTCCGCGAACTTCTGGAAAGCTACGAGCGCGAGCAGAATATCCCGATGGCGGAAATCGCCGCCGCGCTGGCGCAGATGCTGCAAGGCGATACGCCGCTGTTCCTGCCCGATGACCCGCCGCCGCAAGTACGCGAGCGCCGCGAAAAACCGCCGCGCCGCGATGATTACGCGCCTCGTCAGGGCGGCATGGAACACGCCGGGCATGAAGCGCAGCGTGCGCCACGGCCAGCGCGCGAAGCGCCGGAAGTGGGCATGCAGACCTACCGCATCGAAGTCGGCCATATGCACCGCGTCAAGCCCGGCAATATCGTCGGCGCCATCGCCAACGAGGCCGAACTCGAATCACGCTATATCGGCCGGGTGGATATCCGCAGCGAATACTCGCTGGTGGATCTCCCCGAAGGCATGCCGCCCGAGCTTTTGCAATACATGCAGAAAGTGCGCGTGGCAGGTCAGGCCATCCGCATGCGCCTGGCAACCGGTGCCGATATCGAGCAGCAGGATGAGTCTCCGCGCTTTGAGCGCAGGCCGCGTTTTGGTCGTGATGAGGGCGAGCGCCGCCCGAAGAAACCTGGCGGCTTTCATCCCGGCAATTTCAGCGATGGCGAGCGCAAACCGGGCAAGCCCGGCTTCAAAAAGCGCGCCGGGTTTGGCAAGGGCGGCTTTGGCAAACCGCGCCACCGCTCCTGATTGAACGCTGAGGCCGTGCGCGAGTGTGATGTCCTGATTCTGGGCGGCGGTGCGGCGGGCTTGATGTGCGCGCTCACCGCCGGCCAGCGTGGCCGGCGCGTGCTGGTCGTTGAACATGCCGAGCGCTGCGGCAAGAAAATCCTGATGTCAGGCGGCGGGCGCTGCAATTTCACCAATACCGGTACCAGTCCAGCCAACTACCTTTCGGCCAACCCGCATTTTGCCAAGTCCGCACTGGCGCGCTTCACCCCGGCGGACTTCATCGACATGGTCGAGCGCCACGGCATTGCCTGGCACGAAAAAGAGCTGGGGCAACTGTTTTGCAATGATTCCTCCAAGCAAATCGTGCGCATGCTGCTGGACGAATGCAGCGCCGCCGGGGTGCAGATTGAAACCCGTTGCACGCTGCAAGATGTCGTGCATGAGGGCGCGGGATTTATCGCCCGCACTACGCGCGGCTCATTCCACAGCCAGTCGCTGGTGATTGCCACAGGCGGGCTTTCCATTCCGCGCATGGGGGCCACCGGCATCGGCTATCAAATCGCACGGCAGTTTGGGCATCGGGTGTTGCCTACCCGCGCCGGCCTGGTGCCGCTGACACTCTCGGGCACCCATCTTGAGCGCATCAAGGATTTGAGCGGCCTGTCGTTCGCGGTGGAAGCGGCCTGCGGCAAACAATCCTTCCAGAACCAGATGCTGCTGACCCATCGCGGCATCAGTGGCCCGGCCATCCTGCAAATCAGCTCGTACTGGCGCGAAGGCGAGCCGCTTGCCATCAATCTCCTGCCTGGCGCAGATATCCCTGCGCTGCTGGCGCAATGGCAGCGCGAGCGCCGCGATGCCCAGCTCGCCACCCTGCTGGCCGAGCGCCTGCCCAAACGCTTTGCCCAGCGCCTGTGCGAGCACTGGCTGGAGAGCCGCCCAATGCGGCAATTCAATCCGCGTGAGTTGGCGCATATCGCCAACACGCTTGTCCATTGGCCGCTGACCATCAGCGGCACTGAAGGCTATCGCACCGCCGAAGTCACCCTGGGCGGCGTGGATACCGCCGGGCTGTCATCTGCGACGATGATGTCCAAGCAACTTGCCGGGCTGTACTTCATCGGCGAAGTGGTGGATGTCACTGGCTGGCTTGGCGGCTACAACTTCCAATGGGCCTGGGCCTCGGGACATGCAGCAGGCCTCATGGCCTGAATCAGGCCAGATACGGCCAGGCGGCCACGCACAACAGCAATACGCCGGTTTCGGTGATTTCCACCAATGCCCCCAGGGTATCGCCAGTGCAGCCGCCCAGGCGATGGATGCAGGCGCTGCGCCAGCGCCAGAGCAGCAACAGCAGGCAGGCCAGTACCGCTACGGCGAGCCACGGCGGCAGCAGTGCCAACGGCAGCAGCGCCAGCGCGCTGACAAGCCAGCCACTGCCAGGGTTGGGGGCAAGGCCGCTGCCAAGGCCATCGGCGCGCACATAGGGGGTGGCAAGCAGGGCGGGCAGCAATATCAGGCGCCCGGAAAATACCGCCAGCAGCAGCACCAGCGGTACATCCGGCAGGCTTGCCAGTGCAGCGAACTTCAGCAGCAAAACCAGTACCAGCGCCATCACGCCCATCGGCCCGCTGGCCGGGTCTTTCATGATGGCGAGCGTCCTTTTTCTGTCCCCAAGCCCCCCGACCCAGGCATCGGCGGTATCGGCCAAACCATCCAGATGCAGGCCGCCACTTAGCCAAACCCAGGCCAGCAAAGTCAGGGCCGCCAGCAGCAGATTGGGTAGCCAATCGGCCAGCAACGCATTCAGCAGCATCAACAATGCGCCCAGCAATGCGCCCACCAGCGGGTAATACAGCGGCGAGCGCCGCCTGGCCTTGTCATCTGCAAATACCGATACCGGCACCGGGATGCGGCTCAAAAACCCCAATGCCACGGCAAAGGCTTTCATAGCGGCCGCTCCGGCAATGGCCAGGGCAGGCGGTAAAAGCTGGCATGCGGCACGTCGATACCGGCCATATCGGCAAAGCTGCGGCCTTCTGCCCAGCAACGCAGCAGGCGGATGGCGCCGCCATGCGTCACCACCAGGACACGCTCCTCCCTTGCCGGGGCATGCGCTGCCAGTGCCGCATGCAGGCGCGCGGCAAATTGCGAGAGGGTTTCACCCGCAGGTGGCGGGTTCTGCCACGGGTCGCGCCAAAAGGCGGCCAATGCCTCACCGTCCTGCTCGGCAATTTGTGCTATCGGCACACCTTGCCACTGTCCGAAATGATATTCGGCCAAGCCTTCGGCCACCGCCAGCGGCACATCCCGCTGCGCGGCCAGCTCACGCGCAAAGGCGGCGCAGCGCTGCAGCGGCGAAGTCACGATGCGCTGCCACTGCCGGCCCTGCACTGCCTGCCGCAGCTGCGCCCAGCCCTGTGCGCTGAGCGCATCGTCGAGCTGGCCGCGATAACTGGCTTCGCCGGTATCGCCATGCCGCAGCAGGTCAAAACCGGCCACGCTCATGCCTGGCTCACCCCGGACTGCGCAAAGGTCGCCATCTGCCCGTGCAGGGCGCAGGCCAGTCGCAGCAGCGGCAGTGCGACAGCCGCACCACTGCCCTCGCCCAGACGCAAGCCCAAATCGAGCAGCGGCTCGGCGGCCATCGCCTGCAAAAGCTGCCCATGGCCTTGTTCTTCGGAGCGATGCGAAAACAGCAGCCAGTCACGGACTTTGGGCTGGGTGTGTACCGCGACCAGGGCAGCGGCACTGCTGATGAAGCCATCCACCAGTACTGGCAAAGCGGCCTGGGCGGCGGCGATATAAGCCCCGCTGAGTGCAGCGATTTCAAAGCCGCCGACGCAGCGCAGCCAGTCCAGCGCCTGCGCTTGCCCGGCGTGCAGCGCCAGTGCGCGGCGTATCACGCTGGCCTTGTGGGCGATGCCCTCGGGCGAAAGCCCGGTGCCTGCCCCGGTCAATTGCTCGGCCGGCACTTTCAGCAAGGCACAGGCCAGTGCCGTGGCGGCAGTGGTATTGCCAATGCCCATTTCACCGCCGACGAAAATATCCGCGCCTGCGGCTTTGGCGCGCTGCACGCTATCACGCCCGGCCTCCAGCGCTGCGGCCAGCTGTACCGGACTCATGGCCGGCTTTTGGCAAAAGTTTTCCGTACAAGGCGCAATCCAGGCACGCTTCACGCCCTGAATCTCTCCCAGGTCATTGACCACCCCAAGATTCACCACTTCAAGCACGGCGCCCAGATTTCTTGCCAGCACGCTGATGGCCGCACCGCCGCTGGCAAAATTTGCCACCATCTGCCCGGTGACCTCTTGCGGAAAGGCGGAGATGTTTTCTGCCGCCACGCCGTGGTCGGCGGCGAATATCGCAATCCAGGATTTCTGGATAACAGGTTTGGCGCGCGCCTGCATCGCCGCCAGCGTCACCGCCAGCCTCTCCAGCTGTCCCAGTGAGCCGGGCGGTTTGGTCAGCAGCTGCTGATGCTGCAGGGCTTTTTCGCGCATTTGCATATCCAGCACCGCCACCGGTGCGCGCAACCATTCAAGATCCATCATTGTTTTCCTTTCAAATACCAGGGCAGCCCGGCGATGACCATCACCACCTCATCGCATTGGGCTGCCAGACGTTGATGCAGGCGGCCAGAGGCATCGACAAAGCGCCGCGACAACTCGCCCATCGGTACCACCCCCTGCCCCACTTCATTGCTGACCAGAATCAGCTCGCCGGGAAGTTTAGGCAATATTGCCAGCAGGGTATCCAGTGTTTGCTGCAAATTTTCGGGCGCATGCAGCAGTTGGTTGCTGAGCCAGAGCGTCAGGCAGTCCACCAGCAGCACGGCATCTGCGCGGGCGTGCGCCTGCAATGCCGCGCCCAGTTGCAGCGGTGCTTCCACCAGCTGCCAGTGCGGCGGGCGCTGCTGGCGGTGCTGCTCGATGCGTGCGGCCATTTCCGCATCCTGCGCCTCGGCGGTGGCGATATACACCACCGGCTTGCCGGACTGGCTGGCCAGGCGTTCGGCAAACGCGCTCTTGCCCGAACGCACACCGCCCAGAATCAGTCGCTGCATATTGCAATCCCCATCAGTTTTTTAAGACATGCGGTATCCAGATGCGCCTCTACTGCATCGGCCAGGCGCTCGATGCTGGCATTGCGCAAGGCGGCCAGGTCAAGCGGCTGGACTTCATCGAGCCCCGCCCATTGCAGCAACAGGCTGAGCGCCTCGGGGGCGTCAAACAGGCCATGCAGATAGCTGCCCAGCACCTGACCATCGGCAGACAGTGCGCCATCAGCGTCCCCGTTTTCCAGCCGCAGTGGCGGCTCGCCCGCAATCTGGCTGTGTCCGCAATGGATTTCATAACCGGAGACGGCCGCACGCTGCCCCAGCAGATGCAGGTATCCGCGCCGCTTGGCAAGCTGTTTGCGTTTTTGCAGTGCGGTGTCGATCGGCAAATAGCCAAGCCCCGCACTGCTGCCCGCTGCCCCCTCCACGCCATCCGGGTCATGGATGGCCTGCCCCAGCATCTGCATGCCGCCGCAAAGGCCGATGAGTTTGCCGCCATAGCGCAGATGCCGGGCAATGGCCGCATCAAGGCCGTTTTCACGCAGCCAGGCGAGGTCGGCGCGGGTGGCCTTGCTGCCCGGCAGGATGATGAGGTCGCAGGGCGAGAGCGGCTGCCCGGCACGGACAAACTGCAAATCCACCTGCGGATGCGCGCGCAATGCGTCGAAGTCGTTGTGATTGCTGATACGCGGCAGGGCCAGCACCCGCACCTGCAACTGCGCCTGCGACTTGGCATCGCGCAGTGCCGGCAGGGCGTCCTCGGCGTCCAGATGCAGCCCCGGCATGAACGGCAGCACGCCCAGCACTGGCTTGCCGGTGCGCGCCTGGAGCCAGCGCAGTCCCGGCTCCAGGAGGGCAATATCGCCACGAAAACGGTTGATGACAAACCCGGCCACGCGCGAGCGCTCGCTTGTCGAGAGCAATTCCAGGGTGCCGACAAGATGCGCAAACACGCCGCCGCGGTCGATATCGGCAACAACAATCACCGGGCAATCCACCGCTTCTGCATAGCCCATATTGGCGATGTCATGCGCGCGCAGGTTGATTTCTGCCGGGCTGCCCGCGCCTTCCACCAGCAGCAGCTGGTAATCTGCGGCCAGCCGCTGATGCGAGGCCAGCACCGCCTGCATCGCCTGCGGTTTGTAGCGCTGGTACTCGGCCGCGCTCATCTGGCCGATGGCTCTGCCATGCACGATCACTTGCGCACCGGTATCGGCATGAGGCTTGAGCAAAATCGGGTTGAAATCGGTATGCGCGGCCACACCGGCCGCCTCGGCCTGCAGCGCCTGGGCGCGGCCGATTTCACCGCCATCGACGGTGACCGCGGCATTGAGCGCCATGTTTTGCGGCTTGAAGGGCGCCACCTTCACGCCCTGCCGCCGCGCCCAGCGACAGAGTGCGGTGACCAGCAGGCTTTTGCCCGCATCGGAAGTGCAGCCCTGCACCATCAAGACTTTCGCGCTCATCGGCGTATCTCCTGCAAGCCCTTCTCCAGCCGCTGCCATGCGGCTTCATCGCCCGGCAGGCCAAAGCGCAGGGCAAAAGGCGCTTCAAAACGCCGCAGCCAGATAGCGCGTTGCGCCAACGCCTCGGCCACGACATGTGCCTGCGCATCCTGCCAATAGCGGAAGTACGCCGTGCCGGATGTCTTCATGCCGTGTGTCGCCAGCAATGTTTGCAGACGCGCACTTTGCGCCTGCAACCACTGCCGCTGCGCCTGCTGCCAGGCCTCATCGGCCAGCGCCTGGCGCAGCAGCCAGCGCGCCGGCCCGTTCACCGTCCACGGCCCCAGTTGTTCGGCCAGCCCTTGCAGGGCGTTTTCGCAGGCCACCACAAAGCCTGCGCGTATCCCGGCAAGGCCAAAGAACTTGCCGACCGAGCGCAGCACCCACAAGCCCTCGCGGCTATCACTGCACAGGCTGTTTTCTGGCGAGGCATCCATGAACGCCTCATCGACCAGCAACCAGCCGCCACGCGCAGCCAAACGGGCATGGGCTTGCAGCAAAGCCTCGTGCGAAAACATGACGCCGCTCGGATTGCAGGGGTTTATCAGTACCAGCACTGCATGGCTATCGGCAGCATCAAGAATCTTGTCGGCAGGCAACAGTGAGACGTGATGACCGGCGCGTTGCCAGGCATGGGCATGTTCGGCATAGCCGGGGGACAAAACCGCCACGCGAGCGGGTTTTCGCAAGCCAGGCAGCGCCAAAATCGCCGCCTGCGAGCCTGCCACCGGCAATAGATGCGCAGCGTGGTAATACGCCTTTGCCACTGTCAGCAAACCGTCATCCTCTTCGGGCAGGCGTTGCCAAACCTGGGGCGGCACCTGCGGCACCGGCCAAACCCGTGGGCTGATGCCGGTGGAAAGGTCCAACCAGTCGCCAGGCGCAATGCCGTATTGCCTTGCGGCCTGGTTCAGACGGCCGCCATGCTCAAGCATGAGCCAGCCTCCAGACCAGGGTGACAAGCAGTGTGATGGCTGCCCATAGCCAGGCGCCGTTACGCACCAGACGCCAGGCGGCGAGAATGGCGGCGGCATCGGCTGCGCGCCCTGCCCCCAATAGCGGCCGCTGCATCATCTGCCCGTGATAGGGCGCCGCCCCGCCCAGCTCTACCCGCAAGGCGCCTGCCCCGGCAGCCATTACCGGCCCGGCATTGGGGCTTTTCCATTGTCCGGCCTGCCGATACCAGGCGTGCAGCGCAACGCGCGTTGAACCCAGCAGCGCATAGCTCAAGGCGGTCAAACGCGCGGGGATAAAGTTCAGCACATCATCCACCCGCGCCGCACACATGCCAAAGCGTGAAAAACGCGCATTGCGATAGCCCCACATCGCATCCAGGGTATTGGCCAGCCGGTACAGCACCACACCGGGCGCGCCCAGCAGCAGGCCCCAGAAAATCGCTGCAAATACCGCATCACAGCCGTTTTCCAGCACCGATTCGGTGGCCGCCGTGGCAACGCCGGCTTCATCCAGCGCTGCGGTATCACGGCTGACAATCCGGCTCACGGCATCGCGTGCGGCGGGCAAATCCTGCTGCTGCAAGGCCAGAGCAACCGGACGGGCATGCTCGCCCAGGCTGCGCAGGCCGATGGCCCAATACAGGACGATGACGTTGAACAGCGCCGCCAGCCACGGCCAGTTTTGCAGCCCGAAATCCAGCGCCAAGACCAAAGCCACCCAAGGCAGCACCGCCACACTCCAGGCCACAGCCCCCGCGATACGGCTGTCCCGATAGAGATGATGCTCAAGCCATGCAGCCAATCGCCCGAAGGCCACCAGCGGATGCGCCCGGCGCGGCTCCCCCCAAAGCGCATCCAGACACAGCGCGACGATGACGATCACGGCAGACATGGGTTTGTGTCATCGGTTATTGGCAAAACCATTCCCCTGCTCTTGCTTTTGCTGTTGCTTTTCTGCCCTGTTCGGACGCGCCGAGTACCGCAGCGACCAATGGGAGCAGGCAGGGCTTTGTTTGAGCAGCGCGTAGCGATGCGAGTTTGCCCTGCCGCCATTGGGCGCGAGGAACGCAGGGTACTCCGCGTAGCGGGGCGCGGCAGCCAGGGCTGGTTTCTTTGCTTACTTTCTTTGCCAGCAAAGAAAGTAAGTGCGCTACCGGGCGCAGTCCCGGCATTGAACAATATGCACTTGCCAGCACTGCCAGTCTCCCATCACAACTCAATACCTTTCTGCGCCTTGACCCCCGCCTTGAAGGCATGCTTCACCAGCCGCATTTCAGTCACCGTATCGGCCGCCTCAATCAAGGCATCCGGTGCACCGCGGCCGGTAATCACCACATGCTGATGGCGTGGGCGGGCGTTGAGCGCGGAGAGCACTTCATCCAGCCGGATATAGCCCTTGACAAGCGCGATATTGAGCTCGTCGAGCAGCACAAAGTCGAAAGCCTCATCCTCAAGCATGGCGCGGGCTTCAGCCCAGGCCTTGCTCGCCGCAGCCAGGTCGCGCTCAAGGCTCTGGGTTTCCCAGGTGAAGCCCTCGCCCATCACCCGGTAGCGCAGCTGGCACTCATCAAAGCGGCGAAAAAACGCCTCCTCGCCGGTGGCAAAACTGCCCTTGATGAATTGCACCACGCCACAACGCATCTCATGCCCCAATGCACGCGCCAACATGCCAAAGCCCGATGAGCTTTTGCCCTTGCCGTTGCCGGTATTGACCACCACCACGCCACGGTCTTCACTGGCACGGGCGATGCGGGCATCGACCAGCGCCTTTTTGCGCTGGGCACGTTCACGATGCCGAGCCGGATCCTGTGCTTTCACGCGCGCGCCATGCGCCCTTGTGAGCTGTGCTTGCCAAACACGCGCCACAGCAAAAGCCCCGTGCCGATATAGGCGCTGGCGGTCATCACATAGGACGGCCCCCACTGCCAGGCACGCGCCAGATATTCGGCCATATGCGGCTCGGCATAACGGCCACCCAGCCAATAGAAAGCGCCATTGGAAATGATGAAGGCCGCTGTGCTTGCCAGCACACCGACCGCAGCCACGCCAAGCAGCGAAGCGATTTGCGTTGAGAGCCTGGCGCTCACCGCGCGGCCGCTATACCACAGCACGGCATAGGCCACTTGCAGGAAGCCATAGCTTGGCGTGACGCAATAGGCATCGAAAAAACGCTCGCCGCGCAGGCTGATGGCGGCAAAGTCGATGCTGATGCCCAGCACGACAAAGGCCAGAAACAGCCGGTGTCTGGAAAGCAAAAGCCCGCCCAGGAAAAACACCGCCATCGAGGCATCGTACAGATGCAGCAACTTGCCGATTTCGTGAAAGCGGGTCATCACCATCGCCAAAATCAGCGCCAGCAGGGTAAAGCGCATTTGCCGGGGAGAAGCAGTATCAGCCAACATGGAAACCTCCGTTTTCAGAAAAAGGCGGCGCAAGCCAGTACGCCGCCGGGGATTGACCACAAGACTTAACGGCTAGCGCCATAGCGCAGGCTGACAAGCCAGGTGCGACCGGCCTGATTGTAGAACGCCGCCGTTTCATAGCGCTTGTCAAAGACATTTTCCACAGCCGCCTGCAACTGCCAACCTTGGGCAAAGCGCCAGCCTGCACGCAGGTCGGCCTGACCGTAGCCGCCCAGGGCATTGCTATTGGCAAGGTCGTCATAACGACGCCCTGCGCCCGTCAGCGAGGCGCCCAGCTCGAAATCACCAAAGCTGCGCTCCACATCAATCCGCCCAGTCTGCCTGGCGCGGCGCGGCAGCAGATTGCCGCGATGCTTGCCGCTCAGGCTCTCGGGATTGAGCCAGGTCAGTGCGGCGCGTACTTGCCAGCCGGCGATATCGGTATCGGCAGTAACCTCCAGGCCGCGGATACGGGCACGATCCACATTGCCCGGCGCAAAGATGGCCGCATCATAGGCAATCAGGTCGTCCACCGTGTTCTGGAACGCCTGCACATTCCAGCCGCCCCACTCATGCTCGCCGCGCAGCCCCAGCTCCAGATTGCGGGCGCGCTCCGGGCGCAGTGCGGCATTGCCATAACCGGGGTAATACAGCTCGTTGAAGGTCGGCGCCTTGAAGGCATTGCCCCAGCTGGCCGAAACGCGCAGCGCATCGGAAAGCTGCCAGCCCCATTGCAGCGAGCCGGTATTGCGGCTGCCAAACTGGTCATTGCGGTCATGGCGGCCTGACAATTGCAGGCTGTGCGCGCCCGTCACCTGCCGCCACTGCGCATACAGCGCGCGGTTATTGCGGCGGTTTTGCGTGTAAACAGTGTCGCTTTCCAGCACATCACGGTTCCACTCGAAGCCCGCCAGCAAGCGCGTGGCTTCATCCAGATTCCAATCAGCCTGAAGCCCGGCCTGACTGCGGTCGGTATTGAAAGTGCTCTTCCAGATACCGTTTTTGTAGTTCTCGCCATGATCAGCCGAGCGCCCCGCGCTCAGGGTCAGCGAGAAATCTTCATCCGCCTGATAGCGCAGCTGCGCCCCCAGCGCCTGCTGGCGGCCTTCGGCCTCATTCACAAAGCTGCCATCGTAATGATTGCGGGTGCGTGCCAGCAGTGCATTGCCCTGCAAGTGCCATTGCGCATTCAAGTCCAGTCCGGCATTGGCGCTGATGGACTGGTTGCGATAACCATCGCGGTCAGGCTCATCGACAAAGCAGCCGGCGCCGGCCACATAGCCGGGCTGCCCCCTGCGTCCCTGTGCCGCACGGCCACGGCAGGCATTGAAGCCGTCGGTTTCATCATGCGCCACGGTCAGCGAATAGCGGCCACGCTCTCCCTGTCCTGCAATACCGGCACTGATTTTGCGACTGCCGTAACTGCCGGCAGCAACCAGCAGATTCGGGCTGAAAGCCTCGGCATTAGAGCCGTTACGGGTAAAAATCTGAATCACGCCGCCAATCGCTTCGGAGCCATACAGGCTGGAGTACGGCCCGCGCACGATTTCGATGCGCTCAATCTGATCCAGCGGAATGTCCTGCCAGGCCGCCCCGCCACTGCTGGCCGAGCCCATGCGCACGCCATCGACCAGCAGCAGTGTGTGGTCGGATTCGGTGCCACGCAAAAACAGCGAGGTCGCCTTGCCCGCACCGCCATTATTGGCGAACTCGATGCCGGCACGGCCACGCAACAGCTGCAGCAGCGAACGCGCCTGACTGCGCTCGATATCACTACGGGAAATCACCGTGGCCGAAGCCAGTACCTGACGCAATGCCAGCGGCTGACGGCTACCGGTGACCACGACCGTATCGAGCTTGCCGGCCTCCTCAGCGGCGCTGGCCGCAAAGCAGGAGCAGGCAGTGATGATGGCCACGGCCAAACGCGCCGGGCGAGCATAACGGGAAGAAATTTTCATCTAAAAGAAGCTCCAGCCGCGCCCATCCGCACGGCATCCAATGAGGTGTAAAACCGCATACAGGCAGGCGTATCGTGTCCTCTTTGCAAGGCCACCCGATGCCTGCCACATGCGCGCTTGCCCCAAGGCCGGTCTCCGGGCTTGTGCACCGACATGAGGGCATTGCCATCACTCGCGCTGCCACGCCTTCCCATGCTCACGCACAGTGGCCTGTGTGACCGCTCATGCACCTACCGTTGCGGGGGCAGCTCCGGACTTGGGCAGATGGCTGCCATTACCGGATTCCCGTTTCAGCCGGGCATCATGCAGATCACACCGGCCACCTTCGAGTGTGCGCATTTTACCCGTGTTTTTCCGGCAAATACGGCGCTAGCGGCATAAAATGATTCCATTCCGAATCGACAGCTTCACCATGACCGAAAATTCCTCCATCCCCCAGCTGAACCCCACCGAAGCGCGCATCCTTGGCTGCCTGATTGAAAAAGAGGCCACCACCCCGGATGTCTATCCACTGACAGTCAATAACGTGATGATGGCCTGCAACCAGAAAACCGCACGCGATCCGGTGATGTCGCTGGAGCAGGGTGCGGTGCATTACGCCCTGCGGCAACTGGAAGTGCGCGGCCTGGTACGCTCGCAGCATACCGCCCGCGCCGAACGCTATGCCCACCGTTTTGAGCTGGTCTATGGCCTGACCCCGCCGCAAACCGCGCTGATGGCGCTGCTGATGCTCCGCGGCGCACAAACCGCACACGAGCTGTATGCCCGTAGCGAGCGCCTTGCCAAGTTTGAAAATGTCGAAGAAGTGCAGGCCATACTTGAGCGGCTGATGCAAAAAGACACCCCGCTGGTGGCACTGGTACCGCGCAAGTCCGGGCAACGCGGCGAGCGCTACCGTCATTTGCTCACGCCCGGCGAGATGATTGAGGACGATGACGAACCAGACTTCAACACGCCCACAGGCCAGCCCAGCCTGCGCGATCGCGTCACCGAACTTGAAGCCCGCCTTGCCGCCATCGAAGCCCAGCTTGCCGAACTGTCAGGATCGACTGGTAGCAAAACTGGCGAGATGAACCCTGACGCCAGCCCCACCGCTACTACCTTATTGCCGGAAATCACCCAGCCATCTGATTTGCCTTGATGCTGCAACGACTTAAAACCGACTCAGGCCACAAACTGCTCGGCCAGGATGCGTTCTTCCAGATTGTGTTCGGGGTCGAACAAAACGGTCACGGTGTGAGTATTTGATTCACGAATTACGACCTCCACCACATCGCGTACCTCATGTGAATCGGCGGTGGCGCTGACCGGGCGTTTGTAGGGATCGAGCACGCGAAAGCGCAACTCGGTATCGGCTTTGAGTACCGCACCGCGCCAGCGCCTGGGGCGGAACGGCGCAATCGGGGTCAAGGCAATCACCTGTGCGCCCAATGGCAGAATCGGGCCGCCTGCCGAGAAGTTGTAGGCGGTACTGCCCGCGGTCGTGGCCACCATCACGCCATCGCAAATCAACTCGTCAAGGCGCGCTTCGCCATTGAGATCAATGGCAATATGCGCCGCCTGCCGGGTCTGGCGCAGCAGTGAAACTTCGTTATAGGCCAGGGACTGGATGCGCGCGCCCGATTCGGTCTGCGCCTGCATCTGCAAGGGACGCAAAACCGAAGGCTCGGCCTGGGCAATACGCTCTGGCAGCGATTCAATGCGCTGCTGATTCATCAAAAAACCCAAGGTGCCCAGCTTCATGCCGTACACGGGTTTGCCCAGCTCACCATGGCGGTGCAGGGTTTGCAGCATGAAGCCATCACCGCCCAGCGCGACCAGCACATCGGCATCTTCGGGGTTTGACTGGCCATGGATGGCGGTCAATTCAGCCAGCGCTTGGGCGGCATGTTCACTGGGGCTTGCCAGAAAGGCCAGACGCGGATTTTTCATGGCGCGAGGATAACGCGAAGCCTGCCATTCTTGCCATGCGCTTTGCAAAACAAAACGGAGCCCTTGGGCTCCGTTTTGTGGGTTTCCGGCACTTCGGCAATTAGCTGCGATCAGCCAGTTGCGCCAGACGCTGCACGGCGACCGAAACGGTCGGGTAGTCCAGCGTCTTTTGTGCGGCCAGCTCGTTCAGCATGGCCAGCGTGAAGCGCAGTGCGGCATCGTCGCGTTCCAGCCAGGCATTGACCTTGGCATCGGCATCCTTGCCGGGCATGGCCAGCACTTGTGCGGTGAGCTTGCGCATCTGTGCCGAAAGCTCATCGCTCAGCACGCCACGCGCCACCGCATGCCAGCGGCCATCCACCTTGAGGGCAGCGATTTGCTCGCCGAGCCACAGGATGTTCAGGGCATCGGACAGGCGGAAATACACCTTGGCCACCTCCACGGCCTGCAGTTTGCGCTCACCGGCCAGCTCGATGATGTTCGGGCTGGCATCGAGATACGGCAATGCGGCGATTTGCTCGGCCAGCGGCTTGGGCAGCCCCTTGGCGCGCCATTCCTTGAGCGAAGCCTCATAGGCCGGACGCTGCGATGCCGGCAGGATGCCTGCCCCTGCGCGAATCTCACTGAAGCCCTGGTGATAGCGTTTGACGGCGGTGTCGATGGCCGGAATCGCTCCCGGACGCGACAGCAGCCAGCGGGTGAAGCTGCGCTGCGAGTTCCAGATGACTTGCAGGGCATCAATCTGCACTTCGTCGCTGACCTTGCCATCAAGCGCATCAATCTGCGCCCACAAGTCACGGGCATCCAGGGTTTCGCGGGTGATGGTGTAGGCGCGGGCGATTTCACCAATGCTGCGGCCACTGTCTTCCTGCATGCGCATCAGGAAGGTGGCGCCCATGCGGTTGATGGTGGAGTTGGTAACCGCCGTGGCGATGATTTCACGCTTCAGGCGATGATCCTGCATGGCCTTGGCGTATTTCTTCTGCAGCGCTTCAGGGAAGTAGCGCTCCAGCTCCTTGGACAGATACGGGTCCTCCGGCACGTCGCTGGCCAGAAGTTCCGGATAGGCCACCAGCTTGGCATAGGAAAGCAGCACGCACAGCTCCGGCCGGGTCAGGCCTTCGCCACGCGCCTTGCGATCGGCCATTTCCGCATCGCTTGGCAGGTCTTCAATCTTGCGATCGAGCTGGCCGGCCGCTTCCAGGGTGCGGATGAAGTGCAGCTTGGAGCCCAGACGGCTCTGGCTCATGCGCTGCATCAGCGACAGGGTCTGGTTCTGGCGATAGTTGTCGTGCAGCACCAGGGCGGCGACCTCATCGGTCATCGAAGCCAGCAGCTTGTTGCGATCGGCCAGCTTCAGGCTGCCCTTCTGCACTTCGCCGTTCAGGAGAATCTTGATGTTGACTTCGTGGTCGGAGGTATCCACACCGGCGGAGTTGTCGATGAAGTCGGTATTGATGAGCACGCCGTTCTGCGCCGCTTCGATACGCCCCTTCTGGGTGAAGCCGAGGTTGCCGCCTTCGCCGACAATCTTGCAGCGCAGCTCATTGCCATTGACGCGCAGCGCATTATTGGCGCGGTCGCCGACATCGGCATGGGTTTCACTGCTGCCCTTGACATAGGTGCCGATACCGCCGTTCCAGAGCAGATCCACTGGTGCCTTGAGTGCGGCAGAAATCAGCTCGGTCGGGCTCAGGCTGTCCACCGAGGCGTCGATGCCAAGCGCTGCCTTGACTTCCGGGGTGAGCTTGATGGACTTCTCGGCACGCGAGAACACCCCGCCGCCCTTGCTGATCAGCTTGGCGTCATAGTCCGCCCACGAGGAGCGCGGCACCTTGAACAGGCGCTGGCGTTCCTTGAAGGAGGTGGCCGCATCCGGGTTCGGGTCGAGGAACACATGGCGATGGTCGAAGGCGCAAACCAGACGGATGTGCTTGGACAGCAGCATGCCGTTGCCGAACACGTCGCCGGACATGTCGCCGATGCCCACGCAGGTGAAGTCTTCCTTCTGGCTGTTGCGTCCCAGGGCGCGGAAATGGCGCTTGACCGACTCCCAGGCGCCGCGGGCGGTGATGCCCATGCCCTTGTGGTCATAGCCGACCGAGCCACCGGAGGCGAAGGCATCGCCCAGCCAGAAGCCGTGCGCTTCGGAAATGGCATTGGCCTTGTCGGAGAAGGTCGCGGTGCCCTTGTCGGCCGCCACCACCAGATACGGGTCATCGCCATCGTGGCGCACCACGCCCGCAGGCGGCAGCACCTTGCCTGCTTGCGAGAGATTGTCGGTGATGTCCAGGAGGCCATTGATGAAGCGCTGGTAGCAGGCCACGCCTTCGGCAAACCAGGCATCGCGGTCAACGGCCGGGTCAGGCAGTTGCTTGGCGAAGAAGCCGCCCTTGCTGCCTACCGGCACGATCACGGTGTTCTTCACCATCTGCGCCTTGACCAGCCCCAGCACTTCGGTACGGAAGTCTTCACGGCGATCCGACCAGCGCAGGCCGCCACGCGCCACCGGACCATAGCGCAAGTGGGTGCCTTCCACGCGCGGGCCGCACACCCAGATTTCGCGGTACGGACGCGGCTTGGGCAGGTCGGGCACCTGGGCACAGTCGAGCTTGAAGCTGAGGTAGTCGGCCGGGCCGCCATCCTTGCGCAGGCCATTGGCATATTCGATGTAGTAATTGGTGCGCAAGGTGGCATCAATCACCCCGATGAAGCTGCGCAGGATGCGGTCTTCGTCCAGGCTCTTGACTTCTTCCAGCTGCTTGGCAAGCGCCGCCTGGCTGGCCGCCATGCGCTTGTCACGGCCGGACTTGATTGCAGGGTCGAAGCGGGCGGCGAAATGTTCGGCAATCTGCCGGGCAATCGCCGGATAGCGCGAGAGCGTGGCTTCCACATAGCTCTGCGAGAACGGCACGCCGATTTGCAACAGGTATTTGCAATAGGCGCGCAGCATCGAGACCTGCTTCCAGCTAAGGCCAGCGGCCAGGATCAGCTTGTTGAAGCCGTCGCTTTCCAGCTCGCCGCGCCAGACGCGGCCAAAGGCTTCGACAAACAGCTCGGCATTAGCCGCCGGGTCAGCGCCTTCGGGCACGGTGACTTCAAAATCCTGCACATAGGCGGTTTCGCCCTCGCCCGCCACCTTGTGCGGGTATTCGGCAACGATGCGCAGCCCCATGTTTTCCAGCATCGGGATGACATCGGACAGCGGCAGGCTGTAGTCGCGGTGATAGAGCTTGACCTCGACCGCGCCCTTGGCGTGGCTGGCTTCCTTATCGGCGCGCAGGCTGATGCGCAGGTCATCGGAACCGGTCAGCGCCGCCAGCTGCACCACGTCGGCAGCGGCCGAGGCCACGCTGGCCTGTTCGATATAGGAAGCGCTGAGCGCACGCCCATAGCGCTTGGCCAGTGCCAGGCCTTCGCTTTCACCGTGCTCGGCCACCAGCAGGTCAGTCAGGTCATCATGCCAGTTGCGCACGATGGCGGTGAGCGCCGCTTCCAGCTCGGCCACGTCCACCTTGGCCACATCCACATCCGCACGCGGGCGCACATTCATATGCAGCTGCGCCAGCGGCGACTCACCGACCACCACATGGCTATCCACATGGTCGGCACCCAGATGGGTTTTCAGCATCTCCTCGATACGCTTGCGCATCGCGGTGTTGAAGCGCTCGCGCGGCACGAAAGCCAGCACCGAGTAATAGCGGCCATAGCGGTTGCGGCGCACGAACAGTTTGCTGTCCACGCGCTCTTGCAAACCGAGAATGCCGCTGGCAAGCGCCTGCAGTTCTTCGCGGTTGGACTGGAACAGCTCATCACGCGGCAGGGTTTGCAGGATATGGCGCAGCGCCTTGGCGCTGTGGCCGGATGCGGGCAGCCCGGAGGCTTTCAGCACATCTTCGCAACGGCTGCGCACCACCGGGATGTCCCAGGCATTGCTGTTATAGGCGCTGGAAGTAAACAGGCCGATGAAGCGCTTCTCGCCCACTGCCTTGCCCTTGGCATCGAAGGTCACCACGCCGATGTAATCCATATAGCCACTGCGGTGCACGGTGGCGCGGGCATTGGTCTTGGTCAGCACCAGCGGCTCACGCACGCCATCGGCCTGCAACTGGTGCGCATCCAGCGATTTCATCGGCCGCGACTGGCCGGCATCGGCGCGCAACAGGCCAAGGCCACTGCCCTTGACCGGCACCAGCATGTCGTCCTTGCCCTGCTTTTCCACTTTGTATTCGCGGTAGCCAAGGAAGGTGAAGTGATCATCGGCCACCCATTCCAGAAACTCGCGGGTTTCGTCCAGGGCGCTGGCTTCGATGCTCTTGGGATGCGACTTCAGCGCCTCGGCAGAAGCCAGCATTTGTTCGCGGATTTTTTCCCAGTCCGCCACGCTCACGCGCACATCCTCCAGCACGCGCTTGATGCTGGTTTCCAGCTTGCGCGCATCGGCGGCGGCCAGACGGTCGATTTCCACATGAATCAGCGATTCGGCCTCGCCCTTGCCGGTGCTCTTGAGCTTGCCGTCGCTATCGCGCGTTACCTGCACCACCGGATGCAGCAGGGCGTGGATGCCGATACCGGCATCGGTCAGCGCATTGGTGACCGAATCGACCAGGAACGGCATATCGTCATTGACAATTTGCAGCACACTGCGGGCGCTATCCCAGCCGTGCTTCTTGCTCTCCGGATTGAACACCCGCACCAGCGCCTTGCCCGATTTGCGGACTTTGGCGAACTCCAGCATATCGGCCGCCAATGCGGCCCAGGTTGCGGCCGGATGCGCCGCCAGCTCGCCGGGGGTCATGCGTGCATACAGGGCACTGGCAAAGCGCGCCGCATCCTCCTTTTTGGTCAGCAGGTTTTGCACCTCTTTGAGCGAAACAGCGGATACACGCGAGTCGGAAGCCGCGCGCGAAGTAGCTTTCTTGGCAGTCATCTCATCTACCTGTGCAGGAGAATCAAGGTTGGGAATGGTCAACGAAGACCGGTTTCGTTACGAGCGATCACCAGCCGCTGGATTTCACTGGTGCCCTCGTAGATTTCGGTGATTTTGGCGTCACGGAAGTAACGCTCCAGCGGCATTTCCTTGCTATAGCCCATGCCCGCATGGATTTGCACGGCCTGATGGGCAATCCACATCGCGTTTTCGGATGCGGTGAGCTTGGCAACGGCAGCTTCAGTGCTGAAGCGCTCGCCTTGCGATTTTTTCCAGGCCGCACGCAGCGTCAGAAGCAGCGCGGCATCGAGCTTGCATTTCATGTCGGCAATCTTGGCCTGGATCATCTGGAAGCTACCGATGGCCTGGCCAAATGCCTTGCGCTCTTTGACGTATTCCAGGCTGGCCTGATACGCCGCACGGGCAATGCCGATGGCCTGGCTGGCAATGCCGATACGCCCGGCATCGAGCACGCTCATGGCAATCTTGAAGCCCTGGCCTTCTTCGCCCAGCACTTCATCGGCGTGCGCCACGTAATCGGTGAACTCGATTTCGCAGGTGGCCGAGGCGCGGATGCCGAGCTTGGGCTCGGTCTTGCCACGATGGAAGCCCTCGCGCTGGGTATCAATCATGAAAGCGGTGATGCCACGCGCGCCCTTGTCCGGGTCAGTCATGGCAAACAACACGATGTAATCGGCCACAGGCCCGGAAGTAATCCAGCTTTTTTTGCCGTTGATGACAAAGCTGCCATCGGCCTGCTTGACGGCGCGACAACGCATCGCGGTCGCGTCCGAGCCCGATTGCGGCTCGGTCAGCGCGAATGCGCCAATGGCGCGACCTTCGGCGATATCACGCACATATTTTTGCTTCTGCGCTTCAGTGCCGTGGGTCAGGATGCCGTTGCAGAACAGCGAATTGTTGACCGACATGATGGTGCTGTGCGCCGCATCGGCCGCAGCGATTTCAATCATCGCCAGCACATAGCCCACCGTGTCCATGCCAGCGCCACCGTATTCGGCAGGCACTTCAATCCCCATCAGCCCGTTTTCGCCCAGAAGGCGGATGTTTTCCAGCGGAAACTCGCCGGTCTGGTCATGGTGTTCGGCGGAGGGGGCGATTTTTTCTTCGGCGATGCGGCGCGCCACATCCTGAATCATCAACTGCTCTTCGGTAAAGCCAAAATCCACGATGACCTCTCACATCTGATTTGAATGCGGCATTGTAGCCCTCATGCTGCACAAATCTCACGCTTCTTGACCGTATGGAAGACCGTGGCGAAAATGCATCTTTTAATTCGGATAAAAAGATAATGGATTTGGAAGCCTGGTCGAGCCGCCTCAAGGTGTTCGCCGATGCCACACGGGTGCGGTTGTTGGCGCTGCTGGCGCGCGAGGAGCTGACCGTTGCCGAGCTTGCTGCCATCACCGGCCTTGCCCAGCCGCGGGTGTCCACCCATCTGGCGCGGCTGAAAGAGGCCGCATTGGTGCGCGACCGGCGCGCCGGGGTTTCGGCCTATTACCGCTTTGATGAGGAGGCGCTGGATGCTGCGCAGCGCACCTTGTGGCAGGCATTGCGCGATGGCAGTGATGACCCGCTGCTGGCGCAGGATGCCGCACGCTTGCCGCAGGTATTGGCCAGCCGCGCCAGTGAACAAAACTGGGCGGACTCCGTTGCGGGCGATATGGAGCGCCACTATTCGCCAGGACGCACCTGGGAGGCGCTGGCGCGCAGCGCCCTGCCCCTGCTCGATGCCGGCGATGTGCTGGACATCGCTTCCGGCGATGGCGTGCTGGCCGAGCTGATGGCGCCGCATGCCGAGCGCTATGTCTGTCTGGATGCCAGTCGCCGGGTGGTGAATGCCGCCAGTGAGCGGCTGCGGGTGCATGACAATGTGGAGGTCATCGAAGGCGATATGCACGCACTGCGTTTTGCCGATGCCAGTTTCGACCTGGTGGTGATGATGCACGCCCTGACCTATGCCGAAAAGCCGCAGCAGGCGGTGAACGAGGCTGCGCGCGTGTTGCGCCCCGGCGGGCGCTTGCTGCTGTCGAGCCTTGGCAAACACGCCCATGCCTCTGCGGTTGAACCGTTTGGCCATGTCAATCTCGGCTTTACCCGCAAGGAGCTGCAAAAATTCATCGAAAAGGCCGGGCTTGTCTTGCAGGACGAGGGCACCATCACCCGCGAGCGCCGTCCGCCGCATTTTGAGGTGATCGCGCTAATCGGGGTCAAGCCGTGAAATCACTGCCCTGGCATAACCCGGTGCGCGCCGAGGCGCTGCTGGCCGCGCTCAAACAGCGCATCCTGATTCTCGATGGTGCGATGGGCACCATGATCCAGCGCCATGAACTTGGCGAGGCCGATTATCGCGGTGAGCGTTTCCGTGATGGTTACGACCGTCTGTTCACGCCAGATGGCAGCCACCAGCATGGCGAGGGCTGCGGCTGCCAAGGTCACGACCAGCGCGGCAATAACGACCTTCTGACCCTGACCCAGCCACATATCATCCAGGGTATCCACCGCGAATACCTTATCGCCGGTGCCGACCTTGTGGAAACCAATACCTTCAATTCCACCGCCATTTCGCTGGCCGACTACCAGTTGCAACATTTGGTGCATGAGCTGAACTGCGAAGGCGCACGCCTGGCTCGCGCCGCCTGTGATGAAGTGCAAGCGCAAACCCCGGACAAACCGCGCTTTGTGGTCGGCGTGCTCGGTCCCACCAGCCGCACCGCCTCGCTCTCGCCGGATGTCAACCGCCCCGGCTACCGCGCCATCACCTTTGACGAGCTGCGCGCCGCCTACCGGCAGGCGGCAGACGGCCTGATTGCAGGCGGCGCCGACATCCTGATGGTGGAAACGGTGTTCGACACCCTGAACGCCAAGGCCGCGCTGTTTGCCATCGAGGAAGCCTTCGATGCATTGGGCGCACGCCTGCCAGTGATGATTTCCGGCACCATCACCGATGCCTCCGGGCGCACGCTTTCAGGGCAAACCGCCGAGGCGTTCTGGTATTCGCTGCGCCATGCCCGGCCACTGGCAATCGGCCTCAATTGCGCGCTGGGCGCCAAAGACCTGCGCGCGCATATCGACACCCTGGCGCAAGTGGCCGATGCCTATGTCAGCACGCATCCCAATGCCGGGCTGCCCAATGCCTTTGGCGGCTATGACGAAACCCCCGAGGACATGGCCGAGGTGCTGCGCGGCTTTGCCGAATCGGGTCTGGTGAATATCGTCGGCGGCTGCTGCGGCACCTCGCCTGCGCATATCCGCGCGATTGCCGATGCACTGTCATCGCTGCCGCCGCGTGCGCTGCCGCAACTGGAATCTGCCGCATGAAGCTGCTTCGCCAAACCCGCCTTTCCGGCCTGGAGCCGCTCATCATCACGCCAGCGCTCAACTTCATCAATATCGGCGAGCGCACCAATGTCACCGGCAGCGCCCAGTTCAAGAAAATGATTCTGGAAGGCCGTTATGACGATGCGCTGGCCGTGGCGCGACAGCAAGTGGAAAACGGCGCGCAAATCATCGACGTCAATATGGACGAGGGTTTGCTTGACTCCGAGCAGGCGATGGTGGATTTCCTCAACCTGATTGCCGCCGAGCCGGACATCGCCCGCGTGCCGGTGATGGTGGATTCGTCCAAATGGAGCGTGATTGAGGCCGGCCTCAAATGCCTGCAAGGCAAGGGCATCGTCAACTCCATTTCGATGAAGGAAGGCGAGGCGGAATTTCTGCGTCAGGCCGAGTTGGTGCGCCGTTATGGCGCGGCGGTGGTGGTGATGGCCTTTGATGAGGTCGGCCAGGCGGATACCTATGAGCGCAAGGTCGAGATTTGCAGCCGCGCCTATCAGCTATTGACCGAAAAAGTCGGCTTCCCGCCCGAAGACATCATCTTCGACCCGAACGTGTTTGCCGTCGCCACCGGCATTGAGGAGCACAACGACTATGCGGTGGCCTTCATCGAGGCCACACGCGAGCTGAAACGGCGTTTCCCGCTGGCGCATGTCTCCGGCGGTGTGTCCAACGTGTCGTTCTCCTTCCGCGGCAATGAGCCGGTGCGGCAGGCGATCCATGTGGTGTTTCTCTATCACGCCATCCGTGCCGGGATGGACATGGGCATCGTCAATGCCGGCGCCCTGCCCCTGTATGACGATTTGGATGCCGAGCTGCGCGAGCGCGTTGAAGATGTGGTGCTGAACCGCCGCGCCGATGCCACCGAGCGCCTCCTGGAAATCGCCGACCGCTTCAAGGGCAAGAAAGGGCAGAAGAAAGTCGAGGATTTGGGCTGGCGCGAAAAACCCGTCGCCGAACGCCTCGCCCACGCGCTGGTGCATGGCATCGACAGCCATATTGATGCCGATACCGAAGAAGCGCGGCTTGCCGCCCGTCGCCCGCTGGATGTGATTGAAGGGCCGCTGATGGACGGCATGAACGTGGTCGGTGACCTGTTCGGCGCGGGCAAGATGTTCCTGCCGCAGGTGGTGAAATCCGCCCGGGTGATGAAAAAAGCCGTGGCCTGGCTGCTGCCGTTCATCGAAGAAGAAAAGCAGCGCAGCGGTGATGCCGGCAACAGCAATGGCCGCATCATCATGGCCACCGTCAAGGGCGATGTGCATGACATCGGCAAGAACATCGTCGGCGTGGTACTGGCCTGCAACAACTTCGAGGTCGTGGATCTGGGCGTGATGGTGCCGGCACAGACCATCCTCGACCGCGCCCGTGAGGTGCAGGCCGACATCATTGGCCTCTCCGGCCTCATCACCCCGTCGCTGGAAGAAATGAGCCATGTCGCCCGCGAGATGCAGCGCCAGGGCTTTGAAATCCCGCTGATGATTGGCGGCGCCACCACCTCGCGTGCGCATACTGCGCTGAAAATCGACCCGCATTACAGCGCGCCGACCATCTGGGTGAAAGACGCCAGCCGCGCCGTGAACGTCGCGCAATCGCTGATTTCCCCGGAGCTGCGCCCGGCCTTTGTGGAAGGCCATGCCCGCGACTATGCCGATATCCGCGAGCGCCACAAGAACCGCGGCGATGCCAAGCGCTTGGTGTCTCTTGAAAAAGCCCGGGCACAGAAATTTCAGGGTGACTGGGATAGCTACACCCCGCCGACTCCGGCCAAGCCCGGCATCCATGTGTTTGACGACTACCCGCTGCAAGAGCTGGTGCCGCTGATTGACTGGCTACCGTTTTTCAATGCCTGGGAGCTGGCCGGGCGCTTTCCGGACATCCTGACCGATGAAATCGTCGGCCAGCAGGCCAGCGAACTGTTTGCCGATGCCAAGGCCATGCTCACACGCATCGTCGAGGAAAAATGGCTGACCGCCAAAGCCGTGATTGGCCTGTTCCCGGCGCAGGCGGTGGGTGATGATGTCGAAGTGCAGACCGCGGCCGGAATGACGCGCCTGCACTTTTTGCGCCAACAGGCCGACAAGCCCATTGAGCGCCCGGATTTTTGCCTGGCCGACTTCATCGCCCCGCGCGAAAGCGGCAAGCCTGACTGGATTGGCGCCTTCGCCTGCACCGCCGGGCTTGGCATTGACGCGCATGTCGCCCGCTTCGAGGCCGCGCATGATGACTACAACGCCATCTTGCTCAAATCGCTGGCCGACCGCTTGGCCGAAACCCTGGCCGAGCGCCTGCACCAGCGCGTGCGCCGCGAATTCTGGGGCTATGCGGCAGACGAAGCCTTGAGTGTCGAAGACATCATCGCCGAGAAATACCGGGGCATCCGCCCGGCACCGGGCTACCCGGCCTGCCCCGAACACAGCGAAAAGGTAACCCTGTTCCGGCTCTTGTCTGCCGAAGACAACGCACAGATGCTGCTGACCGACAACTTCGCCATGCTGCCGGCTTCATCGGTGTCTGGCTGGTACTTCAGCCACCCGCAAAGCCAGTATTTCGTGCTCGGCAGAGTCAGCAAAACCCAGGTGGAAGACTACGCCCGCCGCAAAGGCATCAGCCTTGCCCACGCCGAACGCTTGCTCGCCCCGAACCTGGACTACGACCCGGAATGACGAACCATAAAAATTCCAATGCCCGCTCAAGAGCGAGCATTGGAATTTTTAGTTTGTAATATCAACGCCTCGGCAAATACACCTGCGGGTCTACCGGTTTGCCGTTCTGGCGGATTTCAAAATGCAGCATATTGCGCGGTGCGCCGCTGCTGCCCAGCTCGCCAATCTGCTGGCCGGCCTTGACCAGGGCGCCTTCGTTGACCAAGCGCCTGCGGTTGTGTCCATAGGCCGAGAGCCATTGATCGTCGTGTTTGATGATGATGAGCTCGCCATAGCCCACCAGTCCTGCGCCGGAATACACCACGGTGCCGTCTGCGGCCGCGCGTACCGGCTCGCCGCCATTACCGGAGATATCAATGCCCTGGCGGGTGGTGTCATTGGCAAGATAAGTGGAGATGATTTGTCCGCCACTGACCGGCCATTGCCAGGCAATCCGGCTTATCGGCGCCGGCGCTGTGGTTACTGCCGTACTGGCAGGCGGCGTTATCGGGCGGCTGGCAGGACGGCCAGGTACCGGTGTGGTGGTACGCGGTGGCGTGCTGCTGGCCGTGGCATCACGCGGATACAGGCGCAGGCGCTGCCCGGGATAGATGGTGTAAGGCGGCGGGACGTTGTTCCACAATGCCAAATCCAGCGGGGTGATGCCGTTCTGGGTGGCGATGCGATACACCGTTTCACCCCGTTGCACCACATGGGTGGCGCCGTATTTGGGCTGCGAAACCCTGGCCTGGGGCGTTGCGCTCTGTGCCGGGCGCGCGGCAGGTTGCGCTTGCGCAGCGCCGCCTGTGGCCGGACGCGGCTTGTGCACCACCGTGCTGCGGGTACAGGCGCTTACCCCTAGCAGCAGGACAGCGCTTACCGCCATGGCGCGCAGCACACGGGTATTGGGCTGTGAAAACATGTTGTTCATCCGCTCACCTTTTGCAGCAATTGAGTCAGTGCCACGCCGCCGCCGGCGAGCAGCACCGTGAAATAAATCATCGTTCCGATATTGGCCAGATGCCCCAACAATACCGGGATACCGTCGCGCTGGATGAACCCCACCGCATACAGCAGCAGTGCAATGCCCGGCAGGGTATTGCTGAAGGGCACAAAGCCAAACGGCGCCATCAGCAGCAGCGCAGCCAGAATGAAGCCCAGATTATTGAATAGCCGCATCATCCGGCCATCAACAAAAAACGGCAGGCGGTGCGGGCGGCTGATACGCTCCATGCGCCGCACCCATTTCAGTCCGGTCTTGAGGCCAGGGCGCAGCTTTTCCACCGGTAATGGCCTGGTTTTGAGCTTCTCCGGCAGCCACAGATGACCGCTGCCCAGGCGGCTGATGCCGATCAGCAAAATCGCAGCGCCAAACACGGTACTGACCCCGGGAATCGATACCGGAATCAAAAACACCAGGGTCAGCATGATGGTCAGCACCAACAGACCTTCATCGCCCAGCACTTTCAAAAGCTCGCCCAGCCGCAAATGTTCGGCAGGCAGGGCATCAATCATCGCCTCGATTTGCTCGGAGAGTGATTGCCCGGCTTCGGGCAGCGTCGAAACTGTATAGTTTGTCATTCCATCACTCCGGCCAACAACGGCACAAAACTCACCGGGGCCAGGTTTTGCTGTAGCCAGCGCCCTTCCGGGTCTTGCACCAGGCGCAATAGCTGGCCGTTTACCGGCGCCACCAGGATTCCGCCCGGCGCCAGTTGCTCAAGCAGTGCTGGCTCAAGCGCGGCTGCACCGGCAGTCACCACGATGGCATCGAACGGTGCGTACTCAGGCCAGCCTGCGCGACCATCATCATGACGGCTGCGCACTTCAATACCCAGTTGCCGAAAACGCTTGCGCGCGGTGCGCAGCAAATCACCGATGCGCTCCACGGTAAATACCTGGATACCGAGCGCGGCCAATACGCTGGCCTGATAGCCCGAGCCAGTACCGATTTCCAGCACCGTCTTCGGTGCGCAGGCCAGCACGGCTTCGGTCATCTTCGCCACCACCCAAGGCTGGGAAATGGTCTGGCCATGACCAATCGGCAAGGCGGTGTCTTCATAGGCGCGCCCGGCAAAGGCTTCATCCACAAACAAATGCCGCGGCAGCGTGCGAATGGCGGTCAGTACCCGCTCGCTTTCCACGCCCTGCTCACGCAGGCGTGCAATCAGGCGGTCACGCACCCGCTGGCCGGTCATGCCAACGCCGATGGCTTCCGGGCTTAAGCGCAAACGGGAAATCATGCCAGCTTGAAACCCTGTACCCAGCTGGCTACCTGCTCCAGCGCCTGATAACGGGTCAAATCCACCTTGATCGGCGTGACCGATACCGCGCCACGACGGATGGCATCAAAATCCGTACCCGGCCCTGCATCTTGTTCCGGGCCTGCCGGACCGATCCAGAAAAACGCGCGTCCACGCGGGTCGGGGGCGGCGATGCAGCTTTCGGCGCGGTGGCGATTGCCCAGCCGGGTAGCTTCAAAGGCGCTGATTTTGTCCCACTCGATATCCGGGACATTGACATTCAGGATAGTGTCAGCCGGCAGCGGGTCGCTCGCCAGACGCTTGACAATCTGCACCGCCGCAAAGGCGGCTGTTTCAAAATGCTGCGGGTCATGATCGCGGCTCACCAGCGAAATCGCCACGGCCGGAAGCCCCAGAAAACGCCCTTCCATCGCTGCCGAAACGGTGCCGGAATAAATCACGTCATCGCCCAAATTGGCCGCATTGTTGATACCCGACACCACCATGTCCGGCTCGGCACGATCCTGGAACATGCCGGTGAGCGCCAGATGCACGCAGTCGGTGGGCGTGCCATGTACCCGCCAAGTATTTTCGTCCTGCTGCACCACGCGGATGGGCATATCCAGGGTCAACGAATTGCTCGCGCCGCTGCGGTCGCGGTCGGGCGCCACCACTGTCACCTCATGCCCGGCGGCACGCAGCTCCGCGGCCAGGATGCGGATGCCCGGCGCGTCCACGCCATCATCGTTGCTCACCAAGATACGCATGCGCTTGATTTGTCCAAAGAGGCGACATGATACCGGAGCTGCGCCGCAGTCTCACCTGGCATTTACGCAAAAGCGAAGGAAAAACCGGCAAAAACTTGCGTAAAGTATGCCGATGTCCCGCAAACCGCCTGCCCCTGAAATCACCGATCTGGACGATGTTGCGCTGTTTCGCAGCGCGATAGGTGAGGTACGGGAAATCACCCCACAGCACACACCGCCTGCGCGTCCGCGGCCAGCCCCCAGAGCGGCCATGGCCGAGCGCGATGAGCGTGAGGCGGCCAGCGAGTTTCGTCTGGCGCTCGATGAGCAATTGTTGGGTACCGGCGATATGCTCAGCTATCGCCGCGATGAAATCCCGCCACGCACACTCAAGCGTCTGGCGCGCGGTGAATTTGCCGCTGTCGATGAGCTGGACCTGCACGGCGTGGACAGCCGCACTGCCGAAAAATGGCTGCGCGAATTTTTACGCCATGCCGTGCAGGAAGGCTTTGGCTGTGTGCGCATCATCCACGGCAAGGGGCGCTATAGCGCCGAGGGCGTGCCCGTACTGAAAAACCTGGTCGATCGCATGCTGCGCCAGCGTGCCGATGTCCTGGCCTTTCATTCCGCGCCGCCGCCCCAGGGCGGTACCGGTGCGGTGCTGGTGTTGCTCGGCACGCGCCGTCATCGTTGAGCCGTCATCGTTGAAAAGCCACGGCTGCGCCTCCATTGAAGGCGGATGGCACATCCGCAATCGACCACAAGCAAAGAAAAGGCGCCAGTATCCAGCCTGCGCACCCTCTGGCCCTATGTAAAACGCCAGCGCGGGCTGTTTCTTGCCTGGCTATTGGCACTGGGCTGCTCATCTGCCGCCACCCTGACCTTGCCGATGGCGTTCCGGCAGATGATTGACCACGGCTTTGCCAGCGGCAGCAATATCGACCAGACCTTTAGCCTGGTACTGGCCGTGGTGCTGGTATTGGCACTGGCGACCGCAGCGCGGTTCTTTTTTGTCAGCCTGCTGGGCGAGCGCGTGGTGGCCGACTTGCGGCAACGCCTGTATGCGCACCTCATCGGCCTGGACATGGCCTTTCACGATGCCAACCGCAGTGGCGAGCTGGTTTCGCGCCTGACCGCCGATGCCGAACTATTGCGCAGCGTGGTCGGCTCGGCCATGTCGGTGGCGCTGCGCAGCGCAGTGATCGTGGTCGGCGCCCTGCTGATGCTGTTCATCACCGCGCCCAAACTGGCTGCCTGGGCAGTGCTTGGCATTCCGCTGGCAGTCCTGCCGATCGTACTGGGTGGCCGCCGCCTGCAAAAAATCGCCCGGCAAAGCCAGGACCGGATTGCCGATGCCAATACCCATGCGGCCGAAGCGCTGGCGGCAGTCAAAACCGTGCAGGCGCATGGCCGCGAAGTCTGGGAGCAAAACCGTTTTGCCGATGCCATCGCCCTGGCGGTACAGGTGGCGAAAAAACGCATCAGCTGGCAATCGCTGGTGACCGCACTGGCCATCGTGCTGATTTTCGGTGCCGTTACCTTGGTGCTGTGGAGTGGCGCCCATGATGTCATCGCCGGCAGGATGAGCGCCGGCACGCTCGGCCAGTTCGTGTTCTATGCCCTGATTGGCGGCGGCTCGGTCGGGGCACTGGCCGAAGTCTGGAACGAATTGCAACGCGCTGCAGGCGGCATGGGGCGCATCAATGAACTGCTGCAACAGCAGCCGCAAATCAGCGCACCGGCCAATCCCAAACCGCTGCCGGTTCCGCTGCATGGTGAGGTGCGCTTTGAAAATGTCACCTTCCACTACCCTGCCCGCCCGGACAGCGCCGCGCTGGAAAATTTCAACTTGCACATCGCGCCCGGCGAAACCGTGGCACTGGTCGGCCCCTCGGGCGCAGGCAAGAGCACCGTGCTGTCGATGCTGCTGCGCTTCCACGACCCGGACAGTGGCCAGATCAAAATCGACGGAGAAGATATCCGCCAGTTTGACCCGCGCGTGCTGCGCCAGGCCTTGGCGCTGGTGCCGCAAGCGCCCAGCATTTTTGCAAGCTCCGCTGCCGACAATATCCGCTATGGCCGGCTGGACGCCACTGATGCCGAGGTAGAGTCCGCCGCCCGGGCTGCCGAAGCCCTGGACTTCCTGCGTGCCCTGCCCAATGGCCTGGACGAGCCACTGGGCGAGCATGGCGCACGCCTGTCCGGCGGCCAGCAACAACGCATCGCCATTGCCCGCGCACTTTTGAAGGACGCCCCCATCCTGCTGCTGGACGAGGCCACCTCGGCACTGGATGCACAAAGCGAGCATGCGGTACAAACCGCACTGGAGCATCTGATGCAGGGGCGCACCACCCTGGTGATTGCCCATCGCCTCGCCACCATTCTCAAGGCCGACCGCATTGTGGTGATGGACCAAGGCCGGATTGTCGCCGAAGGCCGCCATGCCGAACTGCTTGCCCAGGGCGGCCTCTACGCCGAACTTGCCAGGTTGCAGTTTCTGGACTGATTAAAGCGGCGGCAAAGCCGCCAGCCAGTCTTGCCCGGTTGGGCTGCCGGCTCTGGCCGTGAAACGGCGACCTGTGCCCTCGATAGCGAGCTGAATCACCAAGTCCGCGGGCGGCAGGGCACTGCCACCGCGCTCGGGCCATTCCACCAACCAAAGCGCGACCGTATCCGGTTCAATGCCGAGAAACTCCAGTTCGCCGGGGTCGCCAATGCGGTACAGGTCCATATGCAGCGCTTCGCGGCCATCGTCCAGCGGGTAGCGCTCCACCAAGGTATAGGTCGGGCTGCGGATGGCGCCCTGCACGCCCAGTGCCCGCAAAAACGCACGCGCAAAACTGGACTTGCCCGCGCCCAGGTCGCCATGCAGATGCACCACGGCTCTATCCGGGCGACTGGCAGCAAAGCGTGCGGCCAGGATATCGGTGGCCTCGGCATCTGCAAGAAAGATTTCTTTCATCATTCAATACACTCGGAAAAAGCGCGACCCAGCTGGGCAATCAGATCACGTGCCAAAAGGCTGGTTTCACCGCATTCCTGCACCGCCGCATCACCAGCACGGCCATGCAGCCAGGCGCCGATACTGGCCGCCTGCATGGGGGCATGCCCTTGTGCCAGAAGCGTTGCGATGATGCCCGCCAGGGTATCACCCATGCCCGGCGAGGCCATGCCGGGGTTGCCCACATCCAGAATGCGCGGGGTTTGTCCCGGCGCGGCAATCACGCTCCCTGCGCCTTTCAGCACCACGGCGCATTGATAGCGCCCGGCAAGCTCGTCGGCAGCGGCAATCCGGTCATGGCCAATATCGGCAGTGCTGCAATCCAACAGCCGCGCTGCCTCGCCCGGATGCGGGGTCAGTACTGCCTGTGGCACGGCTCGCGGCTGCGCGGCCAGCAAGTTCAGCGCATCGGCATCCAGCACGCAGGGTTTGCCGCTGTCCAGCACCCGCGCCAAGTGCGCCCGCGCCCAATCTCCTTGCCCCAGCCCCATGCCGAGCGCGATGGCATCGGCCGTCGCCATGACGTTGTGCAAGGCATCATCAAGCACGGTCATCGCCTCCGGGCAGCGGCTGAGCAAAGCGCCGTGATGCTCCGTGCGAGTCGCCACCTGCACCCAGCCTGCGCCACTGCGCAGTGCCGCCTCCGCCCCCAGCAGCACCGCACCGCCCATGCCATGCTCACCGCCAATAAGCAGTACGCGGCCATAGTCGCCCTTGTGGCTGTCACGTTTGCGCTGCGGCAGTTTCGGCACTGGCATGATGCAGGCGCGCGCTGACAAGCCGTTGAAACATGCCTGCGGTACATCCAGTGACGCCAGCGCCAGAGTGCCGACATGATTGCAGGCTCGCCCGCTAGCCAGCCCGGCATGAGCCGCGATGAATTGCAGGGTGTACCGCGCCTCAATCGCCACGCCCGGCACTGCGCCGGTTTCAGCATTCACGCCGCTGGGGGTGTCAAGCGCCAGAATTTGCGCAGGATGCTCATTGGCAGCGGCAATCAATGCGGCGACATCCGCCTCCGGCGCACGTACCAAGCCGATGCCGAACAAGGCATCGACAATCACATCCGCTGGCGGCAATTCCCCGGCAAACACTTCGACCTTGCCACCGGCCTGACGGTATTCCTGAGCCATCTGCCGTGCCAGCTTGCTTGCAGGCGGCAACGAGGCCGGTTGCAGCACGCATACCGCACGCCCGGAAAGCAGGGCGTGCTGTGCCAGCACCCAGCCATCCCCGCCATTATTGCCGGGGCCTGCCAGCACCAGGATGCGTTTGGCATCCGGCCAATGCGCAAGCAACAGCCGCCATGCCGCCTGGCCGGCGCGGCGCATCAGGCTGTCTTCATCCAGCCCGGCCTCCAAACCTGCGCGGCGCTCCAGCGCCCGCAATGCGGCATTGTCATAAAGCTCAAACATGCGGGGATTTTATACTTGCCCAATGTCTTTCCCCCAGCCAGCCCCCACCCGGCAACTTGTCGAACGCATCCGTGATCAGGCCATGCAGCTTGGTTTCAGCCGTTTTGGCATCAGCGGGATTGAACTGGGCGAGGATGCCGAGCATCTGCGCCGCTGGCTGGATGCGGGCATGCACGGCACGATGCAGTGGATGGCGGCGCACGGCGACAAACGCGCCCGCCCGGCAGAATTGGTGCCCGGCACGCTGTCGGTGATTTCCGTGGGACTCGATTATGGCCGCGCGCATGATGAGGCTTGGGAGACGCTGGCCAATGGTGAGCGCGCCTATGTCGCCCGCTATGCGCTGGGGCGTGACTACCACAAGCTGATGCGCAACCGCCTGCAAAAACTGGCCGAGGCGGTACAGGCGCTGCTGGGGCCGTTTGGCTATCGCGCCTTTACCGATTCGGCCCCGGTGCTGGAGCGCGCCTTGGCGCGCAATGCCGGGCTTGGCTGGATTGGCAAACATACCTGTCTTATCGACAAGAACGGCGGCTCCTGGTTCTTCCTCGGCGAGCTATACACCGACCTGCCACTGCCGCCTTCAGCCCCGGCCAGCAACCATTGCGGCACCTGCAGCCGCTGTATCGACATTTGCCCGACCCAGGCCATCATCGCCCCGTACCGGCTGGATGCGCGCCGCTGCATCAGCTATCTGACCATCGAACATCAGGGCAGCATCCCCGAGGACTTGCGCCGCGGTATCGGCAACCGCATTTTCGGCTGCGACGACTGTCAGCTCATCTGCCCCTGGAACAAATTTGCCCGGCGCTTCGAGGAACCGGATTTTGCGCCACGCAACCGTCTGGATGTGGCCTCGCTGGTGGAGCTGTTCGCCTGGGAAGAAGACGAATTCCTGCGCCGTACCGAAGGCTCGCCCATCCGCCGCAGTGGTCACGAGCGCTGGCTGCGCAATATCGCTGTGGCGCTGGGCAATGCCCCCACTACACCCGCCATCATCGCCGCCCTGCACAGCCGTGCGCAGCATCCCTCAGAACTGGTACGTGAGCATGTGGCCTGGGCGCTGGCGCAGCATGTAGCGCCATAAATCAATTCAAGGCCTTAAGCCGGTAAATCGCTTCCAGTGCTTGTTTGGGGGTCAGCTCGTCCGGGTCGAGGGCGGCCAGCGCTTCTTCGGCTGCGCTGCGGGTCGGGGCAAACAGGCCAATTTGCTGCGGCTGCGCCGGTGTTGCAGCGGGCAAGGGCGGCGTGGGCTTGGTCTGCCCGCCCTGCTCCAGCTCGGCAAGCCGGGCGCGGGCCGCGCTGACCACGGTTTTGGGCAGCCCCGCCAGCGAGGCCACTTGCAGGCCAAAACTGCGATTGGCAGGCCCTTCTTTGAGCGCGTGCATGAACACCAGACGATCCTCATGCTCGACCGCATCCAGATGCACATTGCGGATGCCGCTGCCGGGCTTCGCCAGGGCGGTCAGTTCAAAGTAATGGGTGGCAAACAGGGTCAGGCTGCGGTTGCCATCGGCCAGATGACGGGCACAGGCATCAGCCAGCGCCAGACCGTCATAAGTGGAGGTGCCGCGACCAATCTCATCCATCAATACCAATGACTGCGGCGTGGCATGGTGCAGGATATAGCTGGTTTCGCTCATTTCCACCATGAAAGTGGACTGCCCCTTGGCCAGGTCATCACCGGCGCCGATGCGGGTCAGGATGCGGTCAATCGGGCCGATACGGGCGCTGCGCGCCGGCACGAAACTGCCGATATGCGCCAGCAGCACAATCAGCGCATTCTGGCGCATATAGGTGGACTTGCCGCCCATATTGGGACCGGTGATGATCAGCATCCGGCTATCGGCATCCAGATGCAGGTCGTTGGGCGTGAACGGCTCCTGGCGCACGGCCTCCACCACCGGATGCCGTCCATCACGAATCTCCAGCCCCGGCTGCTCGACAAGCGCCGGTCGCGCCCAGTCCAGCGCCTCGGCACGCTCGGCAAAGGCACACAGCACATCCAGCTCGGACAGCGCCTCGGCGCAGGCACGCAAAGGCGTGATGTTGTCGTTCAATCTGTCGAGTATTGCTTCGTACAAGAATTTTTCGCGCGTCAGCGCACGCTCGCGGGCAGAGAGCACCTTGTCCTCGAAATTCTTCAGTTCCTCGGTGATATAGCGCTCGGCATTGGCCAGCGTCTGCCGGCGGCTGTAATGCACCGGCGCCTTGTCGGCATGCACCTTGCCCATTTCGATGTAATAGCCATGCACGCGGTTGTAGCCGACTTTCAGTGTGGCAACGCCGGTGGCCTCGCGCTCGCGCGCTTCCAGCTCAACCAGGAACTGGTCGGCATGGGTGGAGAGCCGGCGCAATTCATCCAGCTTGGCATCGAAACCCTCGGCAATCACGCCGCCATCGCGCGCCAGGAGCGGCGGCTGCGCCACCACCGCGCGCTGCAAAAAATCGGCGATTTCAGCATGCTCCCCCATGCGCCCGGCAAGTTCGGCCAGACGCGGTGAGTCCAGCCCCTCAAAATCGGCGCGCAGCGCAGGCAGGCTTGACAGCGCATCGCGCAGGGTGGAGAGGTCACGCGGGCGGGCGCTGCGCAAGGCCACGCGGGTGAGGATGCGCTCGATATCGCCAAAGCCGCGAAAAGTCGTGCGCAGGTCTTCCGCCACTCGCGCATCCAGCAGGGTTTGCACCGCCTGCAATCGTGCATTGATGATGCCCTGCGAGCGCAATGGCCGGTGCAGCCAGCGCCGCAGCAACCGCCCGCCCATCGGCGTGATGGTGGAATCGAGCACGCCCAGCAGGGTGTTGCGGGTATCGCCGTCGATACGGGTATCGAGTTCCAGATGGCGTCGGGTCGCGGCGTTCATGGCAATCGCGCCATCGCCTGATTCCAGGCTAATCGCGGTCAAGTGCGGCAGGCGCTGCTTTTGGGTTTCTTCCACATAGCCCAGCAACGCCCCGGCTGCGGCCACCGGCAATGGCAGTGCGTCGATACCGAAAGCGGACAAATCATGCAGGCCAAAAAATGCCAGCAGCTTGCGCCGCGCCGCATCGGCATCGAACAGCCACGGCGCACGGCGGCGCACCCCGCTGCGGCTCAACAGCGCCTCCGGCCAGCCCTCTTCATCGGCAACCAGAAGCTCCACCGGCTCCAGCCGCGCCAGCTCGGCTTCCAGCATGTCGTCATTGCCCAGCTGCGCCACATGAAAACGGCCGCCGGCCAGATCCGCCCAGGCAAGACCGTAGCCCTCCTTGCCACGCGCCACCGCCATCAACAAGGTATCGCGGCGGTCTTGCAGCAAGGCCTCGTCGGTCACCGTGCCCGGGGTGACAATCCGCACCACCTTGCGCTCCACCAGACCCTTGGAAGTGGCCGGGTCGCCGATTTGTTCGCAAATCGCCACCGACTCGCCCAGCGCCACCAGCCGCGCCAGATAGCTTTCATAGGCATGATGCGGCACCCCGGCCATCGGAATCGGCTGCCCGGCACTCATGCCGCGCTGGGTCAGGGTCAGGTCCAGAAGCCGCGCCGCCTTGCGCGCATCGTCATAGAACAGCTCGTAAAAATCCCCCATGCGGAAGAACAGCAGCACATCCGGGTGCTCGGCCTTGGCGGCAAGAAACTGGCGCATCAGGGGGGTGTGCTGGTCGAGATTGGACATCCGGGTGACAATGCGGGGGAAACAAGCCGCCTAGTTTGCCCGATGAATATCCCCACTGACAGCCAGCTTGAACAACTCGCCCGCCAAACCGGCGCGGCACTGTGCCGCCAACACCTGATGCTGGTCACTGCCGAAAGCTGTACTGGCGGCTGGATTGCCAAGGCCGCCACCGGCATCAACGGCGCATCCGAATGGTTCGACTGCGGCATGGTTGCCTACAGTTATGAGGCCAAGCAGGCACTGCTCGGGGTGCGCCCGGAAACCCTGGAAAAACACGGCGCGGTCAGCCGCGAATGTGTGGCGGAAATGGTCGCCGGCGCCCTGGTGCATTCCGGTGCCAGCATGGCGGTGGCCGTTACCGGCATCGCCGGCCCGGGCGGCGGCGCCCCGGACAAACCGGTCGGCAGCGTCTGGATTGGCTGGAAACGCCGCGGCGACTACGCCCGTACCGAATTGTTCCAGTTCGACGGCAACCGCGATGCCGTCCGCCGCCAGACCGTCGCCCAGGCACTGCAGGGCATTCTGGAGATGCTGGAGAGCCCCTGAAAAACAACCGCATATCCTTCTGACTGCGGTTGCAGCGTAGTTGTATTTCGAACTGCTATTGCCAGCGGTGCTTGAGCTGCTCAAGTTGCATATCGCCGGCACTGCCTGGAGAAACGCGCTCGGCAAGACTGTGCGCCGGATCGCCCTCGGCCCAGCGTTCGGGTTTGGCGGCTTCGCGGTAGGCATCGCGGAAGGGCATGCCCTGACAGGCGAGCGTCACGGCAAGGTCGGTGGCGTACATTGAAGGCTCCAATGCGTTTTGCAGGGATTCTTCCCGCCATCGCAGCGCCTGCATCAGTGCTGGCAACAGGGCGAGCGCGGCCATGCCGCGGGCAAAGCCTTGCACCAGGGCGCCCTTGCCCGGTTGCAGGTCGCGGTGATAACCCGAGGGCAGCGACAGCAATTGCTCGATTTCGGTCTTGGCCGCCGCCACGCTGGCATAGCTGGCGCGCATGAGTTCGATGACATCCGGGTTGCGTTTGTTGGGCATGATCGAGCTGCCGGTGGTGTATTGGGCAGGCAGTTCGACAAAACCAAATTCGGCGCTGGTAAACAGGCTCAAATCCCAGGCGAGGCGGCGCAGGTCGAGCATGGCGCTGCCGAGGGCTTCCAGCGCCGCCAGCTCGTATTTGCCGCGCGAAAGCTGGGCGTACAGGGGCGAGACCTGCATCCTGGCAAAGCCCAGCGCCTCGGTGGTGTAGGCGCGATCCAGCGGCAGGTTGACGCCGTAACCAGCAGCCGTACCCAGCGGATTGCTGTCGATAAGCTGCAAGGTGGCGCGGGCGCGCTCGCGGTTGTCGATAAAGGCTTCCGCCCAACCTGCCCACCACATGCCAGTGGAGGACACCACCGCACGTTGCAAATGGGTATAGCCCGGCATCGGCTGCTGCGCCTCGACTTCGGCGCGCGCCAGCGCAGTTCCGGCGATGTCATGGCATAGCGCGGCAAGCTGCTGCAATTGCGCTTTCAGCCAAAGCCGTGTGGCGACCAGCACCTGATCGTTGCGGCTACGGCCGGTATGGATCTTCTTGCCGGTATCGCCAAGGCGCTCGGTCAGGCGTGCCTCGATGGCCGAGTGCATATCCTCAAAGCGCGCATCCAGCACGAAGTCACCACGTTTGAAGTCCTTGGCCAGCGTGTCCAGCTCATGCTGCAAGGCGGTGAGTTCTTCCGCACTCAAGATGCCGATGCGCTGCAAGCCTTCGGCATGGACGCGGCTGGCCTCGATATCAAACCGCATGAATTCGCGGTCGAGAATGACATCTTCCCCGGCCAGAAAGCGCTGGATATCGGCATCGACGGCGATGCCCTGTTTTTGCCACAACAGATTGCTCATGGATGCAACTCACTGGAATGGGAAGGAAAAATACCGGCCAGCTCGTCAAAGCCAAAGGCCAGGTTCAGATTCTGCATCGCCTGGGTGGCCGCACCTTTGAGGAGATTGTCCAGCACGCTCACCAGCACCAGCCGCCTGCCCCCCTCATCCACGGCAAAGCCGCCCAGCATGGCGTGATGGCGACCGGCCACACGGCTCACCCAAGGCGCGTCCTCGCTGACCGCGACCAGCGGCTCACCGGCATAGAACTCGCGCGTGCGCTGCAAGGCCTGCGCTGCGGTGATGCTGCGCTTCAGATGCAGGTTGGCGGTAATCGAAAGGCCACGAAAATGCGGCGCCACATGCGGCATGAATTCCACCGGCGCAGTATGACGAGTGACCTCGCGCTCGTGCAGATGGCCGGTCAGGGCATAGGGCATCAGGTTGTCGCGCAACAATTCGACATTGTTCTTGTCGCTGGGCGTAGTGCCCGCGCCGGAATAGCCGGAAACGCCAAAGCACTGCACCGGCGCGGCCAAGTCCGCCTTGAACGGCGCAATGGCCAGCTGCATCGCCGTGGCATAGCAGCCGGGATTGCTGATGCGGCGCTGCCCCCTGTAATGCTGGCGGGTCAGCTCCGGCAGACCGTAATACCAGGCCTCATCAAAACGGTAATCGGCAGACAGATCGACAATCACCGTGTCTGGATGATGCGCCTCAATCGCCATCACATACTCGGCGCTCTTGCCGTTGGGCAAGGCCAGCACAACCGCATCGGCATGGTGCTTGGCCAGCGCCGCGGCATCGAGACTTTCATAGCAAAGCGTGCCCTGATAGGCGGGATTGTGCGCAGCCAGCGGCTGCCCGGCCAGCTCGCGCGAGGACACGAAGCCAAGTTCAAACTGCGGATGCGCGGCAACAAGACGAATCAATTCGGCGCCGGTATGGCCGCGCGCACCGATGATGCCCAAGGTTTTGCTTTTCATGATGTCCTCATGTCGTTCATTGGTGCAAAGACGGGCACTGTGCATGCACTTCCGGGCTTAGCAACTGGCCAAACAGCACTATCCAAGTCATATAGCCCGCCACACCCAGCATCACCGGCAAGCCAATCGCCAGCATCAGGCGACCACGCCACAGCGCATAGGTTTTGCTGCGAATCGGCGTGTCTTTCCACAGCCACATGCCCGGCCACGGCCATTGCCCGTATTGCAGGCTGCGCAGGCCATCAAGCAACACATAAAACAGCACCGCAAAGTGAATCAACAAAAGTGGCGCCAGCATAATCCGCATACGCACAATGGCTTCACAGGCATCAGGGGACGTCTTCAACCACGCACTGGCCATCGGCATCAGCACTTGTCCCCAAAGCACCATAAAACCAAGCCCTGCCACGATAATCACAGCCTGCGTCATGCGGCTGACATTGCGCGGGGCGATGCCCGCCGCTGTGCTTGGAGGGAGTTCGGGGGCAATGCGGAACCAATCCTCGAGGCTCACTTCAGGCCTCTTTGTCGGTCAAGGTGGCCGGGCGCTGACGGCATTCCAGCACGCAACGTTCAATCTGCGCAAAATCATCCAGGCCGTACCAGAACACTGTCCACTCGCCCTGCTTGCTGCTGCCGTCGGCTTCGTCAAAGTAGAAACTATTGACCGGGTTATGGCGGCGTGAGCGCCAGTACAGCGCCGGGGTTTGCGCACGCATCTGCGCCCACAGCGCCCGTCCCAGCCCCTCGCCCTGGGCCTCGTCAAGCACGGCGAACTTGTCCAGATAGATGCCCTGATCGGTACGCAGCAAAATCACTGCAGCGCGGTAGTTTTCGCTGACCCAGGCGCGTGCAACTGCGCTGCGCTCAAAGTAATCGGATGCCAATTGGCGGCCGAAGGCCGACTCAATCAGCCCGCGCAGGCGCGCAAGGTCAAACGCCTGCCAGTTGTCTGCGCACAGCACGCGCTCACCACGCCGTACCAGGGTGCCCGAGCCTTTATGAGTAAACAGCTCACGCGCCAGCTCGGCAGGCCGGGTGATGGACACCGAGGAGGACAGCGGCACGGTGTCGAGCAGCGCCTTGATTTGCTCAATCTTCACCCGCATGCCGCCGTTGATCCACTCGGCCTGCATCAGCTGCTCGTAATCGCTGGAGAGGTTGATGGAATCAATCACCTGCCCGTGCGCATCCAGAAGGCCGCCGGTGCCGGTCAGGAACACGATTTTGTCCGGCTGCACTTCGCGCACCAGCGCATTGGCGGCAAAATCGGCATTGATATTGACGATCTGCCCTTCGCGGGTTTCGCCGAGGCTGGCAATCACCGGAATGGAGCCGGCCTTGAGGCTTGCCCGCAGCGGCGTCAAATCCACCCGGCTCACATCGCCTACCAGTCCGTAAGTGGCTTCGTCCTTCAAGGTCGCCTCGAACACACCACAAACAATCGAGGTGGCGCGGGTATCCAGCGCCTGCAAGGCTTCCACCAGTCGCAGGTTCTGCGCCTGCATCACCTGCCGGACGATGGCAAGCGTATCGGCGCGGGTCACGCGCAGGCCATCGACGGTGCGCTTTTCGATACCGGCCTCGGCAATGGCCGTATCCAACTGCGGCCCGGCGCCATGGATAACAATCGGCGTCAATCCGACATCCTGCAAAAACGCCAGTGAGGAGGTCAGCGCTTCCAGATCATCGCGCAGCACCGCCCCGCCGACCTTGACCACCGCAAAGCGGGCGGCCTCCAGCTCGGAATAACGCTTCAGATATTGGTTGATTTCCTTGCTGCTGCCCATGCTGGAGAGCAGCCGCAGGATGGTCAGACGGGTTTGCCGGTCGTGGACGTGCAAAGGATTCATCGCGGTCTCAACTCAAAATACGCAGGATGGATTGGGTGTATTGCTCAAGCTGCGCCAGCGCTACCCACTCATCGGCGGTGTGCGCCTGGGCAATGTCGCCGGGGCCATAAACAATCGCGGTGAGGCCGGCGGCGGAAAACAGCGAGGCTTCCGTCCAGAAGTCCACCGCATCGCCTATGGGCAACTGCAAAGAGGCGGCCAGTTGTTCAGCCTGATGGCGACGGCTTTCCGCTTCAGCTGCAACACCCGCGGGCAGGGATGGGCCACGGAAGGTTTCCTCGTAATCCGTGCCCAGTGTGGCAAACGCCTGAAACTGCCGGTGCAATTCGTCCATATCCTGCGAGGGCAGTGGCCGCAAGCCAAAGCGCACTTCGGCCTCGGGGGCGATGACATTGGCCTTGATGCCCCCCTCCACCCGGCCGATATTGAAGCGCAGCCCCTGCAAGCCGCCAAAGGCCTGCGCAGCGTGTGCGTCCACATGCTCAAGCGCGCGCGCGCCCCAGCGCATCGCCTGATGCAGGGCGCTGGCCTGCATCGCCTGTGCGCCCGAGGCATGCCCTGCCCGGCCATGAAACTGCATCCGCACCGCACTGATGCCGCGATGCGCCAGCACCGCGCGGCAACCCGTCGGCTCGGCCACAATCACGTTCTGGAAGCCATGCTGGCCTGCCAGAAAATGCGCGATGCAGCGTGGGTCATTGGCTTCCTCGTCATTGGAAAACAAGATCGCCATATCGCCGTTTGTCGCCTGCGCCGCGGTCAGCAAGCCCGCAGCCGCGCCCTTGATGTCGCAGGCGCCAAGGCCAATCGCGCGCCCGTCCCCAATGCGCAGCCGATGCGGATCGGCGCTCCAGGCTGGAGACGCCGGCACGGTATCCAGATGCACATTGAACAGCACCGATGGCTGGCCGCGCACCGCCAGCAACGACACCGCGCCGGCGCCGTGATCCGTCACCTGGATGTCAAAGCCCGGCAATTGCGCGCGCAGATAGGCAAACATCGGGCTATCGGCCGACATCGCCCGCGGCGGATTGCGGCTATCGAAGGCCACCAACGCGGCCAGGTGCTCCAGTACGTGGTCCAACATCAGCCGTTTCCGTTGATTTCTGCCCACAAGGTGCTGCTCATACCGAACAACTTGATGAAGCCTTCGGCTTCGGCCACGCCCCAGTCGGCGCTTTGTGCATAGGTCGCGCCCTTGGCATTGAGGATATGCGGCGATTCAATGGCCAGCGCATCCACCCGGCCGCCTTGGGTTTCCAGCAGCACTTCACCATTGACCTTACGCTGGCTGGATTGCAGGAACGCTTCCAGGTCGGTTTTCAGCGGGTCATGCCAGAAGCCCTCATACACCAGTTCCACCCACTTGCGGGCGACCTCGGGCTTGAAGCGGTTTTGCTGCTTGCTGAGCACGGCTTCTTCCAGCGCGCGGTGTGCGGTGAGCAAGGCCACCAGCCCCGGCGCTTCATAAACGATGCGCCCCTTGAGGCCGATGGTGGTATCGCCGGTGTACAGCCCGCGACCCACGCCATAAGCGGCAAACAGGGTATTGAGCCGTGCCAGCAGCTGCGGCCCCGGCAGCGCCTCGCCATCGAGCGCCACCGCCTCGCCTTCGACAAAACGGATACGCACCCGCAGCGGCGTGCTCGGCCATTCGGCGCGCGGCTTGCACCAGCCCCGGGCTTCCTCGCCCGGCGCCTGCCATTGGTCGATTTCACCACCGGAAAGCGTCACCCCCAACAGGTTCTCGTTGATGGTGTATTGCTGCTGCTTGGCGCGCACCGCAAAACCGCGCGCCTCCAGATATTGCTGCTCGTAGGCGCGGGTCTGGGTGTGTTCTTTCTGGATTTCACGGATCGGCGCGATGATGCGGTAATCGCCACTGGCCTTCACCGCCAAGTCAAACCGCACCTGGTCATTGCCCATGCCGGTGCAGCCGTGGGCGATGGCGCGGGTGCCCAGCTCGCGGGCGCGCGCCAGCGCGGCATCGACAATCAGATAGCGGTCGGAAACCAGCAACGGATACTGCCCCTGATACCCCTCCCCTACCCAGACGAAGGGTTTGACAAAGCCCTGCCAAATCGCCGGGCCGCCATCGATGGTGCGGTGACTGGCAACACCCAGCTCCGCCGCGCGCTGCTCGATATAGGCGCGCTCCCCGGTATCCACGCCGCCGGTATCGGCAAACACGGTGTGCACCTGCCAGCCCTGCTCACGCAGATAGGGGATGCAGAAACTGGTATCCAGCCCGCCGGAAAAAGCGAGCACGATGTCACGGCTTTGTTTTGCACTCATGGAAATCTCCTGCCTGATTTGTGATTACTGTTGGATAAGCGCTGCCATCACCGCCTTCTGCACATGCAGGCGGTTTTCGGCCTCGTTGATGGCGATGCACTGCGGCGAATCCATCACCGCGTCGGTGGCCTTGACATTGCGGCGCAGCGGCAGGCAATGGCTGAAAACACCGTTATTGGTCAGCGCCATCTTCGCCTCATCAACGATGAAATGCCTGTGCGCATCGCGGATCGGCTTTTCTTCCTGCCAGCGGCCAAAGTACGGCAGCGCGCCCCAGCTCTTGGCATACACCACATCAGCCCCGGCATAGGCGCTTTCAATGTCATGGCTGACCTGCAAGGAGCCGCCACTCTCGGCCACGTTCTGCGCCGCCCACTGCATATAACGCTCATCCAGCAAGTAATCTTCATTCGGGCACAGCAAGGTCACATCCATGCCTAAGCGCGTAGCGATGGTCAGCGCCGAATTGGCCACCGCGGTATTCAGCGCCTTGGGGTGGTACGTCCAGGTCAGCACATATTTTTTGCCGCGCAGATCGTGCGTGCCGAAGTGCTCCTGCAAGGCCAGCGCATGCGCCAGCTCCTGACAGGGATGGGTGATGGTTTCCATATTGATCACCGGCACCGTGGAATACCGGGCAAACGCCGCCAGCACCTTGTCCTGCCGGTCTTCCTGCCAGTCGATGAACTTCGGGAAGGCGCGCACGGCAATCAGGTCCACATAGCGCGAGAGCACCCGCGCCACTTCGGCGATATGTTCCTCGGTATCGCCGTCCATCACCGTGCCGAGGTCAAACTCCACCGGCCAGGCGTCCTTGCCCGGTTGCAGCACGATCGCATGCCCGCCCAGCTGGAACGCGCCCAGCTCGAAGCTGGTGCGAGTGCGCATCGACGGGTTGAAAAACATGAGCGCAATCGAGCGCCCGCGCAGGGCATCGCCCAGCTTGTGCTGCTTCATGCGCGCGGCCTCGGCCAATACAGCATCGAGCTCGGCGCGGCTCCAGTCTTGCGTATTCAAAAAATGTTTCATGGCGTTTTCCCGAAGGCAAAAAACAAAAAACCCGGCACAAGGCCGGGCTGGAAAATCTGCATGCACGCAGTATCACGCCGGCCTGTAACAGCAGCGGCGGCGCGCGCGCGAGGTCATGCCCGCAGCCTGCCAGGCAGCGGACTGATAAGCGGCGGTGGAAAAGCGTGCATTCATGGGCGGCTATGCTCGCATGCGACTGACGATAGGACAAGGGGCACTACGGCCGAACTTCCGCACTCACCACCGGCGTGATGCCGATACGGATGCGCAACCGGCGCCCGGGGTTTTGCGCAATCCGCGAGCGATACTTCACCCCGCGATAGGTGTAGTCCACGTCATAGGCAATCGGGCGGCGATATTCCAGCGGCACGCGCACCTCGCGGCACTCACGCACCGCACTGCCCGGCAGCGGACGGCACTGCTCTCTTGCGGTGCTGGCGTTCAGCACCTGATAGACCGGCTGCACACTCAATACCTGCGCATAGTCATAGCGCACCTGCTCGGCGGGAACCAGTCGCTCCTGCGCTGCAGCCACAGCAGGCACAGTCATTACGGCGAGCAATAACAGGGTTTGCAGCAGAGGATGACGACAGGACACGGACAGTTCACGGCATAAAATTTGCAGGCAAGTGTATGCGCGGCAGACTGAACCCCAGCATTAACGGCATGTTAACCACTCAGACTGGATGCAAGCCGCTAGAATCCCTAGCCCATTCGTTTGTGCCACCCGCCATGAGCCTGCATCTTTACAACAGCCTGACCCGACAGCCTGAAGCGTTTACGCCTGCCAACCCGGCCGAGGTCACGATGTATGTCTGCGGCCCGACGGTTTACAACTATGTGCATATCGGCAATGCCCGCGGCCCGGTGGTGTTTGGCGTGCTGGCTGCGTTGCTGCGGCGGCGCTTTGGCGCACTGCGCTATGCCCGCAACATCACCGATGTGGATGACAAAATCAATGCCGCCGCCAAGGAGGCCGGCAGCCCGATCAGCGCCATTACCGGGCGTTTTGCTGAAGCCTACCGCGACGACATGGCAGCGCTGGGCGTGGAGGGCGCCTTCGCCCCAGATATTGAGCCTGCGGCCACCGAACACATTGCCGACATCATCCAGATGTGTGAGCGCCTGATTGCCGAAGGACACGCCTATGCCGCCGAGGGGCATGTACTGTTTTCAGTGGCGAGCTTCCCCGGCTACGGCAAACTCTCGCGCCGCGACCCGGAGGACATGCTGGCCGGCGCGCGGGTGGAAGTCGCCCCCTACAAACGCGATGCCGGCGATTTTGTGCTGTGGAAGCCCTCCAGCGACGACCTGCCCGGCTGGGACTCTCCCTGGGGACGGGGGCGACCGGGCTGGCATATCGAATGCTCGGCGATGGCCGCGGCACACCTGGGGCACACCATCGACATCCATGCCGGCGGCGTGGACTTGCAATTCCCGCATCACGAAAACGAAATCGCCCAGAGCGAATGCGCCCACGGCGGCAAGACCTTTGCCCGTTTCTGGCTGCATAACGGCATGCTGAACTTTGCCGGCGCCAAGATGAGCAAATCGCTGGGCAATATCGAACGGGTGCATGACCTGGTGCGCGCCCATCCGCCCGAAGCCCTGCGCTATGCCCTGCTCTCGGCGCATTACCGCCAGCCGCTGGAATGGAGCGATGGCCTGATTGAGCAATCCATCCGCACCCTCGACCGCCTGTACGGCACGCTGCGCGACCTGGCCGATATTGAAGCCAAAGCGCACATCCCGGCCAGCATCGAGGCCGCGCTTGATGATGACCTCAACACCCCGGCGGCACTGGCGGAAATCGCCCGCCTTGCCGCTGTGGCGCGCAAAGCCGAAGGTGATGCCGCCCGCCGTGCTGCCAAAGCCGCGCTGCTCGGAGCCGGGCAGGCACTTGGCCTGCTGCAACAGTCACCGGCAACCTGGTTTGCCCGCGGCGCTGACCAGGGCGACGATGCCCGCATTCAAGCCCTGGTGGATGAGCGCATTGCCGCGAAGAAAGCCCGCGACTTTGCCCGCGCCGATGCCATCCGCGACCAGCTGGCCAGTGAAGGCATCGTACTGGAAGACACCTCCCAGGGCGTACGCTGGCAGCGCCGCTGAACTGCCTCTCCCGATCAAACACCTAAAGCTGCCATACCTCTGCAGATTCTGCCTCAAGCTCAAGTTGCTTTTGCTCGTCCAAAAATGCCTGCACCTTCAGCATCACCTCACGGGTGCCTTCATGGGCAAGACCGGAAATGATGAACCATGGCGCTTGCCAGCCCAGTTCGGCCACCACTTTTTCGGCCTGCGCACGGGCATCCTCGGCGGTCAAAAGGTCGGCCTTGTTGAACAGCAGCCAGCGCGGCTTTTTCACCAAATCGGCATCAAATCTGGCAAGCTCACGTTCGATGGCGCGCACTTGAGTCGCCGCATCACTGCCATCGAGCGGCTCGATTTCCACCAGATGCAGCAGCAGGCCGGTGCGCTGGATATGGCGCAGGAACAGGGCGCCCAGCCCGGCGCCTTCAGCGGCACCTTCAATCAGACCGGGAATATCGGCGATCACAAAGCTGCGGTGCGGCTCCACGCTGACCACGCCAAGATTGGGATACAGCGTGGTGAATGGGTAGTCCGCCACCTTGGGCGTTGCAGCAGACACAGCGCGAATCAGGGTCGACTTGCCGGCATTGGGGAAGCCCAGCAAACCAACATCGGCCAGCAGCTTCAGCTCCAGGCGCAGATCGCGCTCCTCGCCTGCCGTCCCTTGTGTGGTCTGCCGTGGCGAGCGATTGGTCGAGCTTTTGAAGTGCATATTGCCAAGCCCGCCCTTGCCGCCCTGCGCCACCAGCAGGCGCTCACCATGACGGGTCAGGTCACCGATGATTTCATCCGTGGCGATATTGGTCACCTGGGTTCCGACTGGCACCACGATGAGCAAGTCCTCGCCGGATTTGCCATACATCTGCCGTCCCATGCCGTTTTCGCCACGACGCGCCTGAAACTTTTTCTGGTGGCGAAAGTCCACCAGGGTATTGAGATTTTCATCGGCCACCAGCCAGATGCTGCCGCCATTACCGCCATCCCCGCCGTCAGGGCCGCCCAGCGGAATGAATTTCTCGCGGCGGAAACTGGCACAGCCATTGCCACCGTTGCCGGCAGTGACGGTGATTTCAACTTCATCAACAAGTTTCATGGTGATTTATGCAAAGTGTGGATGGCGACAAAAATAACAAACCCCGCCGCAGCGGGGTTTGCCGAAAGCCGGTTCGCGGTGGCTTATTCTGCCACGACGCTCACGGTACGACGCTTCATCGGTCCTTTGATGGAAAACTCCACCTTGCCGTCCTGCAGTGCGTACAGGGTGTAATCGCGGCCAAGGCCAACGCCAGGACCCGGATGGAACTGGGTACCGCGTTGACGCACGATGATGTTGCCAGCTTCAATCGCCTGACCGCCATAGATCTTGACGCCCAGGTATTTCGGGTTGGAGTCGCGGCCGTTGCGCGAGGAGCCTACGCCTTTTTTGTGTGCCATGAGTTTTCTCCTTAACCGTTGATGCCGGTGATTTCGATTTCAGTGTAGTGCTGACGGTGACCCATCTGCTTGCGGTGGTGCTTGCGGCGACGGAATTTGACGATCTTCACCTTGTCGGCGCGACCGTGACCCACCACCTTGGCGGAAACGGCTGCGCCCTTCAGCGCATCGCCAAGCTTCACGCCTTCGCCATCACCCAGCATCAGGATGTTGTCGAACTTGATTTCGCTGCCCGCCTCAACGTCCAGCTTTTCAACGCGCAGGGTGTCACCCTGAGCTACGCGGTATTGCTTACCGCCAGTAACCAGTACTGCATACATGACCAAGCATTCCTCTGTAGTTATTGTGGTCGCCTCCGGCCAACATGGCCAAGAGAGCTGGAGACTATACCTCGCATCTAGGTATTAAGCAAGACATCCTCGGCTTCCCTCTCAGCCTTCCACCACCACCGGAATTCCGGCGATTTTGGCGGCCCACTGTTTCGGGCCGGTTTCATGCACCGAGGTGCCGCGAGCATCGACCGCCACGGTGACCGGCATGTCCTTGACCTCGAATTCGTAGATGGCTTCCATGCCCAGGTCTTCAAAAGCCAGCACCTTGGCCGCCTTGATGGCCTTGGACACCAGATAGGCGCTGCCGCCGACGGCCATCAGATAGGCCGCGCCGTTATCGCGGATGGCGTCAATCGCTGCCGGGCCGCGCTCGGCCTTGCCGACCATGCCCAGCAAACCTGTGGCTTCCAGCATCTGCCGGGTGAACTTGTCCATGCGCGTGGCGGTGGTGGGGCCAGCAGGGCCGACCACTTCATCGCGTACCGGATCCACCGGGCCGACGTAATAGATAAAGCGCCCGTTGAGATCCACCGGCAGTGGCTCGCCCCGGTTGAGCATATCCACCATGCGCTTGTGCGCAGCATCGCGCCCGGTCAGCAGCTTGCCCGAGAGCAGCAACACATCGCCTGGTTGCCAAGTGGCGACTTCTTCCTTGGTGACGCTATCGAGATTGACGCGCTTGCCCTTGGAGGCGTCATAGGTCAGCTCCGGCCAGTCGGTGAGCGATGGCGGCTCCAGCGCCACCGGCCCGCTGCCATCCAGGGTGAAGTGGGCATGCCGGGTGGCGGCGCAGTTGGGAATCATCGCTACCGGCAGGTTGGCCGCATGGGTCGGATAGTCCTTGACCTTGATATCAAGCACGGTGGTAAGCCCGCCCAGCCCCTGCGCGCCGATGCCCAGCGCATTCACCTTGTCGTACAGCTCAAGGCGCAGTTCTTCGGCACGGTTTTGTGCGCCGCGCGCCTTCAGCTCAGTGATGTCAATCGGCTCCATCAATGCTTCCTTGGCCAGCAGCATGGCTTTTTCGGCAGTGCCGCCAATGCCGATGCCGAGCATCCCCGGCGGGCACCAGCCCGCGCCCATGGTTGGCACGGTCTTCAGCACCCAGTCCACAATGGAATCAGATGGGTTCAGCATGGCGAACTTGGTCTTGGCCTCCGAGCCACCGCCCTTGGCCGCAACGATGACATCCACCTTGTTGCCGGCGACCAGCTTCATGTTGACCACGGCCGGGGTGTTGTCACCGGTGTTCTTGCGGCGGCCTGCCGGGTCGGCCAGCACGCTGGCGCGCAGCTTGTTGTCCGGGTGGTTGTAGGCGCGGCGCACGCCTTCGTTGACCATGTCCTCAACGCTCATGGTGGCATCGTCCCAGCGCACATCCATGCCAACCTCAAGAAACACGGTGACAATGCCGGTGTCCTGGCAAATCGGGCGATGGCCTTCGGCGCACATGCGCGAATTGATGAGAATCTGTGCCATCGCGTCCTTGGCCGCGGGCGATTCCTCGCGCTCGTAGGCGGCGGCCAGATTCTTGATGTAATCGACCGGGTGGTAGTAGCTGATGTATTGCAGGGCATCGGCAACGGACTGGATGAAGTCCTCCTGCCGGATGGAGACGGGCTGGCGCATGGGCTGGCTTCCGGGAATTGAAAGCCGGGTATTTTAGCGAACACCTTGGCCGTAAAATGTGCCCCTCCTTTACGCAAGGCAGATGTCGATGTCCGAATCCCCCTATCTCACCGAAACCGTGCTGGATGTCCACCACTGGACGGATGCCTATTTCAGCTTCACCACCACCCGTGATGCCGGGCTGCGCTTTGAAAATGGCCAGTTCGTGATGATTGGCCTGGAGGTGGAGCAACCCGATGGCCGCATCAAGCCGCTGGTACGCGCTTATTCGGTCGCCAGTGCCAACTGGGACGAAACCCTGCACTTTTTCAGCATCAAGGTGCAAGACGGGCCGCTGACCTCGCGGCTGCAACATCTCAAGCCCGGCGACAAATTGCTGGTCAGCCGCAAACCGACCGGCACCTTGCTGATTTCCGACGTGCACCCGGGGCGCAACCTGTTTCTGCTGGGCACCGGCACCGGCCTGGCGCCCTGGCTGTCGGTGGCGCAAGACCCGGAAACCTATGAACGCTTCGAGAAAGTCATTGTCTGCCACGGCGTGCGTGGCGCGGCCGACTTGGCCTATCGCGACTTTTTTGAGCACCAGCTGCCGAACCATGAGTTCCTGGGTGACATCGTCCGCGACAAGCTGCTGTACTTCCCGGCAGTCTCGCGCGAGCCGTTTGAATACCGCGGCAATGACCACCGTGGCCGCATCACCGACATGCTGGCCGATGGCCGCATGACCCGTTTCCTTGGCCTGGAAGCATTGGATGCCAAGCACGACCGCGCCATGATTTGCGGCAGCCCGGCGATGCTGGCCGATTTCCGCGCCCTGCTCGATGCCCGTGGCCTCACCGCCTCGCCGCGCATCGGCACCGCTGGCGAATACGTGTTCGAGCGTGCCTTCGTGGAGAAATAAGCGCCGCGCTTGTCGATTGTTTGCGTCTTACCCACAACGATGCGTTACCCTGAAATATTCCGTCCCACACCAGATAAAGGTTTGTCGATGAAGCTACCCATCTCGCCCCGCCCGCTTGCTGCCGCCCTCTCGCTGGCACTGGCCACCACCGTTCTTGGCGCCTGCGCGACCACGCCTTCGGCCAGCGCCGGCAAGTCTGCCGCCAGCAGCAACGTCGCCAGGGCCGATAACCCCTTCTTCCAGGCCAGCCCGCTGCCGCTGCAATACCCGCAGTTTGACAAAATTCGCGACCAGCACTTTGCGGCAGCCTTCGACCAGGGCATGGCCGAGCAGCTCAAGGAGGTGGAAGCCATCGCCAACAATCCGGCTGCACCGACCTTTGAAAACACCATCGTGGCCATGGAAAACTCTGGCCAAACTCTGGGACGCGCCACTGCGGTGTTCTTCAACCTCAGCAGCACCGATACCAATGACGTACGCAAAAAACTGCAATCAGACTACGCGCCGAAGTTCTCCGCCCACAGCGATGCCATCCGCCTGAACCCGAAGCTGTTTGCCCGCATCAAGGCGCTGTACGAAAGCCGCAGCACCCTGGGGCTGGACGCCGAAAGCCTGCGTCTGGTTGAGCGCTATCACGATGATTTCGTGCGTGCCGGTGCGGCACTGGATGAGGCGCAAAAGACCCGGATGCGCGAAATCAATACCCGCATGGCCGCGCTCGGCACCCAGTTCAGCCAGAACGTGCTGGCTGAAGTCAATGACTCTGCCGTGGTAGTCGATAGCCGTGCGGAACTTGCCGGCCTTACCGATGCGCAGATTGAAGCCGCAGCTGCAGCCGCCAAATCGCGTGGCCTGGATGGCAAATACGTCATCACCCTGCTCAATACCACCGGCCAGCCGCCGCTGTCGCAGCTGGAAAACCGCGCCCTGCGCGAGCGCATCCACAAGGCTTCGGTCAACCGTGGCAGCCGTGGCAACCAGTGGGACAACACCGCCATCGTCGCGGAAATGACCCGTCTGCGCGCCGAGCGCGCCAAGCTGCTGGGCTACCCGGATTTCGCCAGCTTCTCGCTGGCCAACCAGACCGCAGGCAACAAGGAAGCCGTCAACCGCATGCTTGAGCAACTGGCTCCAGCGGCAGTGGCCAATGCCCGTCGCGAAGGCGCCGAGTTGCAGGCACTGATTGATGCCGAACAAAAGGCCAAGGGCGAGCCGAGCTTCCAGCTCGAAGCCTGGGACTGGGACTTCTACAGCGAAAAACTGCGCAAGGCCAAGTACGATTTTGACGCCGCCGAGCTCAAGCCGTATCTGGAAATGAAGTCGGTGCTGGAAAACGGCGTGTTCTTTGCCGCCAACAAGTTCTACGGCATCAGCTTCAAGGAGCGCACCGACCTGCCCAAATACCATCCCGATACCTGGGTATATGACGTCATCGACCGTGACGGCAGTCAGCTCGCCATCTTCATCTTCGACCCGTATGCGCGTGATTCCAAGCGCGGCGGTGCCTGGATGAACAGCTATGTGCAGCAATCGCGCCTGGAAGGCAGCAAGCCGGTGGTCGCCAACCACCAGAACATCACCAAGCCACCGGCAGGTGAGCCGACCCTGCTGACCTGGGACGAAGTCACCACCATGTTCCACGAGTTCGGCCACGCCCTGCACGGCATGTTCTCGAACGTGACCTACCCGTATTTCTCCGGCACCAGTGTGCCGCGCGACTTTGTGGAATTCCCCTCGCAGGTCAATGAAATGTGGGCTGACTGGCCGGAAGTCCTCGCCAACTATGCCAAGCACCACCAGACTGGCGCGCCCATGCCGGCTGCACTTTTGCAAAAGGTCGAAGCCGCCAGCAAGTTCAACGAAGGCTTCCGCACCACCGAATACCTTGGCGCCGCCCTGCTCGACCAGCGCTGGCACCAGGTGCCGGCCGACAAGCTGCCGCAGGCTGCCAACGTGATTGGCTATGAAGTACAAGCGCTCAAGGACGTGGGTCTTGATTACGCCGTGGTGCCGCCACGCTACCGCACCACCTACTTCAGCCACATCATGGGCGGCTATGCCGCCGGCTATTACGCCTATATCTGGTCGGAAGTGCTCGATGCCAATACCGTGAAATGGATTCGCGACAACGGCGGCCTGACCCGCACCAACGGCGACCGCCTGCGTGACCGCCTGCTCTCGCAAGGCGGCAGCAAGGACGCAATGGCGCTGTTCCGCGACTTCACCGGCGGCAAGGAACCGCAAATCCAACCGCTGCTGGAACGCCGCGGCCTGGATACCAAGAGTCAATAAGCGCCCTTAAAGCCTGTTCAGAGGCTTCTAGCGTAACCGTTTTTCAAGAAAATCCGTGTATGTACAGACGGGAGTACTTGCAAGATTGAACACCTTGCGAGTATTTCCAACGCTGCAGAAGCGGCTTTTAACCGAAAGACGCCCGCGACCTAGCCTTTGAACAGGCTTTTTGCTGCCTGTGCGGCAGTGAACCCCATTACTCATGTGCGAAACCTGCCCTGCAATTTTTAGGGCACGTCATCAAATCATCCAAATGATGGCCGAGACGAGGTGGATGGCGCCCAGGAAGTTACATGCCGTCTTGTCATAACGCGTAGCAATGGCACGCCATTGCTTCAGGCGGGCAAAGAAGTTCTCAATAGCGTTGACGTGCCTTGTAAAGTGCCGCGTCGCACTCGCGCTGCGCTTTGTTGCGGCTACGTGATGGAATCACTACCTGCTTGCCCGCAGCCCACAAGGGCTCAATCACTCTGCTATGCGCAGCATAGGCCTTGTCGGCAATCACCGTTTTGCCTGAATTGCCCGGCAACAATGCGTCTGCGTCCTCCAAGTCGTGCGCCTGCCCAGGGGAGTGGGATTACCGAGCGCATCGATGGTGGCGTGAATTTTGGAACTTACCCCCCCCCTCGGCTGCGACTGATCGCTTTGACCACCTTGGTTTTTTTAGCCCCGGCGCTGTGCTGGTGTGCTCGCACAAGGGTGGCGTCAATCATTACCCACTCGTTGTCGGCATCCTGTGCCAATGCCGCAAAGACACGTTATGATGCAATGCAGTGAAAGTCAGACATTCGACCGTCATTCAAGATAGAACACTCAAATAGAAGCAGTGTTTTTTTCAAGCAACTCACGCAATACGGTGGTGGCGTAGCTGCCGGGGGGCAGTTGGAAAGCTAGCTGCAATACCTCAGGCGCCAACCATTGCCAAGTGAAGTTTTCCGGCATCAGCCGCAGGCTGCGGCGTTCTTGTTTCAGGCCAGCTTGTTCCAGCCCCTCACACAAGTCTGGATACTGGGCTGCGATACGGGTTTCAAGGGCTGCAAGCGGTTGCTGGGAGCGTAGCTCACCGCGTCCCCAAAGTGCGCCGGTGGGGTGAATATCGAATGCCGCCAGGCGCGCCTGTATTGCCGCGTCCAGTGGCTCGGGGCCGAAGATACTCTGGCTGCCCGCCAGCATGAACACTTCACCTTCGAGCGCCTGATTCCAGTTGCCCGCCTGCACCCGCGTAGCCAGTATCTGGTTGAAGATTTCCGAGCGTGCGGCCGAAAGCAGTATCGAGCGCAGTTCGCGCTTTACCCGCCGCCCGGCAAACATGGCGCGGGCTTTTTGCAGATTCTCGCCATCGCGGCCAAAGCGTTGCTCGCCAAAGTAATTGGGCACGCCCTGTGCAGCGATGCGGCCAAGACGCGCTTCGATGGCTTCGCGTTCACCAGCGACTTCGCGCAGGCATAGCACAAAACGGTTGCCTGCCAATGCGCCACGCGGCAGTTTGCGGCTATGCCAGTGGCTGGCCAAAAGGCGGATGCCCTCTTGTGCTAGTCCGGCCAAGTCCGGCGCGGTCTTCCTGGGCAGCCATACCGAAAAGCGCTGACGGGTCACGGCGTTACGGTCTTTCAAGCCGGCATAGGACACGGCCGAATCAGCCACGCCTGCCCAGCGGGCGATTTTTTGTGCGACTTCTGCGGTGTTTTTCTCGCGTTTTTCAATGCTGAGCAGCAGGTGTTCGCCGCTGCCGCTGGCAGGGAAGCTGTCGATTTCCTCGACGAAAAAATCTTCCGGTTGGCTGCGGATTTTTGCCCGCATTACCGGCTCGCCATGGGCATAGGCCAGCATGTCAATCGCTCAGCAACAAACAAACCGCCATCGCGGCGATGCCTTCACTGCGCCCGGTAAAGCCAAGTTTCTCGGTGGTAGTGGCCTTGATGCTGACCGCATCTGGCGACACATCCAGCTCGGCGGCCAGCAATTCACGCATGGCCGCGGCATGCGGGCCGACCTTGGGGCGCTCACACATCACGGTGATATCGGCATTGCCTACGCGCCAACCGCGCTCGGCCAGCAAACGATGGCAATGGCGCAAGAAATCGATGCTGGCGGCATCCTTCCAGCGCATGTCGCTGGGGGGAAAGTGCTGGCCAATATCGCCCAGCGCCAGTGCGCCAAGCAGCGCATCGCAAAGCGCGTGAATGATGACATCGCCATCGCTATGCGCCTGAACGCCGTGGCTATGCGCCACACGTACGCCGCCCAGCATGATGTGGTCGCCCTCGCCAAAGGCGTGTACGTCAAACCCTTGTCCGATACGGATATTCATGAGTGCTCGCTTTCTTTCAGCCAGGCAAAGCGTGCCAGGTCTGCCGGCGTGGTGATTTTGAAGTTGTCCTCGCGGCCTTCTACCAGCAGGACTTTTTCGCCGGCAAGTTCCATCGCCATGGCCTCATCGGTCACTTCAATGCCCTGGCTGGCAGCGGCGGCCAAGGCATTGGCCAGCGCTTTGCGCGCAAATGCCTGCGGGGTCAGCGCCCGCCATAGCGCCTGGCGTGGTTCGGTGGCAAGCACCTGCCCTGCCCTATCGGCGCGCTTGAGCGTATCGCGTAGTGGCGCGGCCAGAAGTGCACCGGCATGGTGCTGCAAGGCGGCAAGCAGCGCGTCCACATCCGCATGGGCAAGATTGGGACGCGCCGCATCGTGCACCAGCACGATATCGGTATCAGCCACGTCTGCCGGCAAAGCCGAAAGCCCGTTGGCCACCGACTCCGCCCGGCTTGCGCCGCCCAAGGTGCGTAATACCGGCTTGCCGTGGCAAGTCTGCGGCAGGACAACCGGGCATTCGCCATTGGCAGGCAATACCAGCACCACACCGGCAATGCCCGGATGAGTCAACAGTGCCTCCAGGGTGTGCAACAGCACGGGTTTGTCCGCCACCGGCAAATACTGTTTGGGCGTATCACCGCCAAAACGGCTGCCGCTTCCGGCAGCCGGAATCACACACCAGCAGGGTTTGAAGTCCGCGCTGCTCACTGCCCTTGCCCGGCCTGCTCGTCCACTACCCGGTAAAAAACTTCACCGGGCTTGATCAGGCCGAACTCATCGCGCGCACGCTCTTCAATCGCTGCGCCTTCGGAAGTCAGCCCCTTGAGGTCATCGACTTCTGCGGCCAGTGCCTCATTGCGCAGTTGGAGACGCTGGTTTTTTTCTTGCTGCGCCTCAAGTTGCGCGGCAAGTTCGGCGACTTCCCGCTTGCCACCGACGCCAAACCATAGCTGATACTGTAGCCAGGCCAGCAAGCCCAGCAGTATCAACGCGATGAGCGCCAGATGGCGTTTTTGCATGATGAGGCTCAGCCCTTGAGCGATACGAAGGCATGACGCCCGGCATAACGCGCCGCGCTACCGAGCTGCTGCTCAATACGCAGTAGCTGGTTGTATTTGGCCACGCGATCACTGCGGCACAGCGAGCCGGTCTTGATTTGCGTGGCCGTCGTGGCGACGGCGATATCGGCGATGGTGGTGTCCTCGGTTTCGCCGGATCGGTGCGAGACCACGGCGGCATAACCGGCCGCATCGGCCATGGCGATGGCTTCCAGGGTTTCGGACAGGGTGCCGATCTGGTTGACCTTGATGAGAATGGCATTGGCCACCGCCTCATCAATCCCCTGCTTGAAGATGCGCGGATTGGTGACGAACAGGTCATCGCCCACCAGCTGCACCTTGTCGCCGATTTTTTGCGTCAGCAGCTTCCAGCCTTCCCAGTCATGCTCGCCCATGCCATCTTCAATGGTGATGATGGGGTACTGGTTGCACCAGTCAGCCAGAAAATCCACAAACTGCTCGGAACTCAGGCGCTTGCCTTCGCCAGTGAGGTTGTATTTGCCATTTTCATGAAATTCGCTGGAAGCCACATCCAGCCCCAGCAGGATGTCATCGCCCGCCTTGTAACCGGCCTTGCCGATAGCTTCCATGATGGTATCGAGTGCTTCGGCATTGCTACGCAAATCCGGCGCAAAACCGCCCTCATCGCCTACCGCAGTGGACAGGCCACCTGCCTTCAGCACCGATTTGAGTGCATGAAACACTTCGGTGCCCGCACGCAGCGCTTCGGAGAACTTGTCAAAGCCCACCGGCAGAATCATGAACTCCTGCAAATCGACATTGTTGTCGGCATGCGCACCACCATTGATGATGTTCATCATCGGCACGGGCAACACCGGCGTGCGACCTTGCGCCAGGTATTGCCACAACGGCTCGCGGCGCGAAGCTGCAGCCGCATGCGCCGCCGCCATTGACACCCCGAGCAGCGCATTGGCGCCCAAACGGCCTTTGTTCTCGGTGCCATCGAGGTCAATCAGGCGCGTATCCAGGGCTTTCTGATCAACCGCATCCATACCCTTGAGCGCGTCGGCAATCACGCCATTGACGTTTTCCACGGCCTTCTGCACGCCCTTGCCCAGATAGCGGGTCTTGTCGCCATCACGCAGCTCCACGGCTTCCTTGGTGCCGGTGGAAGCGCCCGAAGGCACGGCGGCACGGCCAAAGCTGCCATCGGCAAGCCGCACTTCCGCTTCGAGCGTGGGGTTACCGCGGCTGTCGAGGATTTCGCGGGCGCAGATGTGGCTGATTGTGCTCATATCGGTTCCAGTTTCCAGTTCAATCAAAGTTGGGTTTCAAGAAAGCCGTTGCGCTTGCTGACGGCATCGAGTTCTTTCAGGGTTTCAAGCAAGGCCTGCATCTTGCCCAGCGGCCAGGCATTGGGGCCATCCGAGAGTGCGCAAGCCGGGTCCGGGTGGGTTTCCATGAACAACCCGGCTACGCCCACTGCCACCGCTGCACGCGCCAATACCGGCACGAACTCGCGTTGGCCGCCGCTGGCATTGCCTTGCCCGCCCGGCAGCTGTACCGAATGGGTGGCATCAAATACCACCGGGCAGCCGGTATCACGCATCACCGCAAGGCTGCGCATATCGCTGACCAGGTTGTTATAGCCAAAGCTCGCGCCACGCTCGCAGACCATGATGTCCTGATTGCCGGTCGCGCGGGCTTTTTCCACCACGGGCTTCATGTCCCAGGGCGAAAGGAACTGCCCCTTCTTGATATTGACCGGCTTGCCGGCACTGCACACGCGGGTGATGAAATCGGTCTGGCGCACCAAAAACGCCGGCGTTTGCAGCACATCGACCACACTGGCGACTTCGTCCATCGGCGTGTACTCATGCACATCGGTCAATACCGGCACACCGAGCTGACGCTTGACCTCGGCCAGCACCTTCAACCCTTCCTCCATACCCGGACCACGGAAGCTGTTGATGGAGGTGCGGTTGGCCTTGTCGAAACTGGACTTGAAGATGAAAGGAATCCCCAGCTTGCCGGTGATTTCCTTGAGCTTGCCGGCAGTGTCCAGCTGCAATTGCAAGGATTCGACCACGCACGGCCCTGCAATCAGGAAAAACGGCTTGTCCAGTCCGACTTCAAAACCACACAGTTTCATGCCTGCCTCATATCGTAAAAGTCATACGCCATAACGGCTCCGCAAAGACTTTCGATGTGCATCTTTACGTGTCCGTCCGGCTTGACTCAGGCGCGATAGTCTCTCACAAATCACCAAGCATTCTTGCTCACTCAACACTTGTTGGCTAAACGAAAGAATGTAATCGGCATAGTCATCCAGATAGCACACTTGTGCAGGCATATTGGTCTTAAACTGCGCATTACCTGCAAAAACTACGACAGAGTGAACTTGCCCTGCGGAAAGCCCCAGCATTCGCTCCAATGCTTTTTGATGACGGTAGTTCTGATGCAATGGATTCTGGAACCTGCGCTTTACTTTTGGAAAAACCTGAGTCCATTCACGTTGACGCTCGCCACCAAAAATCCATCCCCCCATGTTTTTGGTTTCCAATGCAAATACGCCGTAAACGGAAACATAGACATGGTCAATTTGAGTTAAGCCTTTTTCATCATCCAAAACCAAATCTTCAAACACTCGATACACACTGGAATCAAGTGTTCGCGCAGTTTTTCGTCTGACTCGCCTCTCCCCCAAAGCACCTTTAAGCCTTGGATGAGAAGCAAGCCAGCGTAGAAAAGGCAAAAGAAACAAAAGCGGCAACAGCCACCAAGACTCCTTCAAAAAAGCAATTGCAAAAGGCAGACCATCGGCCATTGTCGAATATCCCACTTACCCGGCTGTTTTGGCCTTGTGCTCGCGCGCGGCCTTGATGAAGCCGATAAACAGCGGGTGCCCCTTGCGCGGCGTGGAAAGGAACTCCGGGTGTGCCTGACAGGCCAGGAACCACGGGTGATTCGGCCATTCGATCATTTCCACTAGGGTATCGTCCATCGACTTGGCGGAGAACACCAGGCCGACATCTTCCAGTTGCGCGCGGTAATGATTGTTGAATTCGTAACGATGGCGGTGGCGCTCGCCGACCACATCCTGGCCGTATAGCCGGTGTGCCAGGGTGCCGGCCTTGATGCGTTGCTCTTGCAGGCCAAGGCGCATGGTGCCGCCGAGGTCGCTGGCTTCGTCACGGCGCTCAATGGCGCCGGTGGAGGTACGCCATTCGGTAATCAGGCCAACCACCGGATGCGGGCCATTCTTGTCGTTTTCGGTGCTGTTGGCACCGGCAAGTCCAGCCAAATTGCGTGCCGCATCCACGACTGCCGCCTGCATCCCGTAGCAAATGCCGAAATACGGCACCCCGGCTTCACGGGCATATTGGGCGGTCAGCACCTTGCCCTCAAAGCCACGGTCGCCAAACCCGCCGGGCACCAGAATGCCATCCACGCCCGCCAGTGCCTTGGCCGCCCCCTGGCGTTCGACTTCCTGAGCCTCCAGCCATTTCAACTTGACCCGGGTGCGCTGGCGGATGCCACCATGTTTGAGCGCCTCGGCCACCGACTTGTAGGCATCCTGATGGTCGATGTATTTGCCGACCACGGCGATGGTGACTTCGTCTTCGGGATTCTGGCTGGCATCGACTACAGCCTGCCATTCGGCGAGGTCAGCCTGTTTCGAGGCTTTGGCTTCCAGCCGCAGTTGTTCGATTACCAGCTGATCCAGCCCCTGCTCGTGCAGCCAGAACGGAATCTTGTAGATGTTGTCGAGGTCAATCGCGGTAATCACCGCGCGCTCGGGCACGTTGGTAAATAGCGCGATTTTACGCTTTTCACCCTCGGGCAGCGGCTGCTCGGCACGGCAAATCAGCACGTCCGGCTGGATACCGATGGAACGCAGTTCCTTGACCGAATGCTGGGTGGGTTTGGTTTTCAGCTCACCGGCGGCGGCAATGAACGGCACCAGGGTCAGGTGCATGAACATCGCCGACTGCGGGCCGCGTTCGCTGCGCAGCTGGCGGATGGCTTCAAGAAATGGCAGTGACTCGATATCGCCCACCGTACCGCCGATTTCCACCAGCGCCACGTCAAAACCTGCGGTAGCCTCGTCAATACGACGCTTGATTTCATCGGTGATATGCGGAATCACCTGCACCGTGCCGCCCAGGTAATCGCCACGGCGCTCCTTGCGAATCACGCTGTCATAAATCTTGCCGGTGGTGATGGAATTCTTGCCCGAAAGCCGGACATTGATGAAGCGCTCGTAATGCCCCAGGTCAAGGTCGGTTTCGGCACCATCGTCGGTGACATACACCTCGCCATGCTGGAATGGCGACATCGTGCCCGGATCGACATTGATATAGGGATCGAGCTTCATCATCGTGACTGCAAGGCCACGGGCTTCAAGAATGGCGGCAAGCGAGGCGGCGGTAATGCCCTTGCCAAGCGAGGAAACAACGCCCCCGGTAACGAAAATGAGAGGCGTAACAGCAGATGAAGTCATGTCTGGTGCGGCAGCTTGAAAGCGGCATTTTAGGGCTTTACCCCAAGTTTTTCATCTTGAGTTAAGTGCCAGCGATAAAAAAGCCGATGGCACTAGCACGGCCATCGGCTTGATTGGGCAGCTTCTGTCACTGCGGGCGGCGCTCGTCCTCTTCCTTTTCGCGCTCATCGCCGGTGCGATTGGCACGACGCTCGGCGCGGCGCTTTTCGGCAGCTTCAGCTTCTGCGCGCTTTTGTTCTTCGCTCTTTTGCTCCTGACCTTGTTGACTGTCCTGTTTTTGCGGGGTCTGTTGCGCCAATACCTGACCTGCCAGCAGACCCAAAGCCGTACCCAGACCCAAGACCATCAAAGTTCTGTGTTTCATGATGTACTCCTGTTTATCCAACGCATTCACCCTAATGGTTCAATGCTGAACCCCGGCAAAGGAAAAAATAGCATCCGGATGCTGCAAGCTGGCACGCAGTCCCCTATCCTTGGTCGCTTTCCGCCTGCACAAAGTGCCGATGAATACCCGCTACAATGCCGCCGACATCGAAGTGCTCTCCGGTCTTGACCCGGTCAAGCGCCGCCCTGGCATGTATACCGATACCAGCCGTCCCAACCATTTGGCGCAGGAGGTCATCGACAATGCCGTGGACGAGGCGCTGGCCGGACATGCCAAGCGCATCGAAGTGCGGCTGTATGCCGATGGCAGTTGCGAGGTGGCTGACGATGGTCGCGGCATGCCGGTGGATATCCACCCGGAAGAAGGCATTCCCGGGGTCGAGCTGATCCTCACCCGGCTGCATGCCGGCGGCAAGTTCAGCAATCGCAACTATGCCTTCTCCGGCGGCTTGCATGGCGTCGGCGTTTCGGTGGTGAATGCGCTTTCCACCCGGGTGGATGTCTATATCAAGCGCGAGGGCAATGAATACCACATGGCCTTTGCCGATGGCCTGCGCACTTCGGAACTCATCATCACCGGTACGGTGGGCAAAAAAAATACCGGCACCCGGGTGCGTTTCTGGCCGGATGCCCAGTATTTCGATACGCCACGCTTCAACCTGCGGGCGCTCAAGCACCTGTTGCGTGCCAAGGCGGTGCTTTGCCCCGGCCTTACCGTCAACTTGTTTGACGAAGCCAGCGGCGAGTCTTGCGAATGGTTCTACGAGGACGGACTGCGCGATTATCTCAAGGGGGCGCTGGCCAATGCAGAGCCATTACCGCCAGAGTTGTTTGTCGGGCAGATGAAAAAGGACACCGAAGTGGTGGACTGGGCAGTGGCCTGGCTGGCCGAAGGCGAGCTGGTACAGGAGAGCTACGTCAACCTGATTCCCACTGCCCAGCACGGCACCCATGTCAACGGTCTGCGCTCGGGGCTGACCAATGCACTGCGCGAGTTCTGTGACTTCCGCAATCTGCTGCCGCGCGGCGTCAAACTGGCACCGGAAGATGTCTGGGACAGGGTCGCTTTCGTGTTGTCGCTGAAGATGCAGGAGCCGCAGTTTTCCGGGCAGACCAAAGAGCGGCTGTCCTCGCGGCAGGCTGCCGGTTTCATTGAAGGCGCCGCTCACGATGCCTTCTCGCTATGGCTGAACTCCCAGCCGGAAATGGGCGAGAAAATCGCCCAGCTCGCCATTGAACGCGCCAGCGCCCGGCTGAAAACCGAAAAACAGGTGGTGCGCAAGAAGGTCACCCAAGGCCCTGCGCTGCCCGGCAAGCTGGCCGACTGCATCAGCCAGGACTTGTCCCGTACCGAGCTGTTTCTGGTCGAAGGCGACTCCGCAGGCGGCAGCGCACGGCAGGCGCGCGACAAGGACTTTCAGGCCATCCTGCCCTTGCGCGGCAAAATCCTGAACACCTGGGAAGTCGGCAGCGGCCAGGTACTGGCCTCCAGCGAAGTGCATGACCTGGCCGTCGCCATCGGCTGCGACCCTGGCAAAGACGATATTTCCGGCCTGCGCTACGGCAAGGTGGTGATTCTGGCCGACGCCGACTCCGACGGCTTGCATATCGCCACCCTGCTCTCGGCGCTGTTTTTGAAGCATTTCCCCGCACTGGTGAAGGCCGGGCATATTTTTGTCGCCATGCCGCCCTTATTCCGCGTGGACGTGGGCAAGCAGGTGTTCTATGCGCTGGACGAAGAAGAAAAACGCCTGCTGCTTGAGCGCGTGGAGCGCGAAAAAATCAAAGGCCAGGTCAATGTCACCCGCTTCAAGGGGCTGGGCGAAATGAATCCGCAACAGCTGCGCGAGTCCACCATCCACCCTGACACCCGCCGCCTGGTGCAACTGACCGTGGACGATGGCGAGCAAACCATTGCCCTGATGGACATGCTGCTGGGCAAAAAACGCGCCGCCGACCGCAAGGTATGGCTGGAAGAAAAAGGCGACCTGGCAACGCTTGAGGTGTGAGGCTGCTCACCAATACCCAAGGCAGCAGGCAATGACTTCACACACTTTCAAGGTGTGTCTGCCTGCTGCTTTTTATTCAAACGACGTGCACGCAAATAAAACAACAACTTATACAACACGATGCTGGGAACAAAGGCATAAAAGAACGACAGTGCCCGCGCCATGTTGGCGCCTCTACGCTGCCATAGCGGGATGATGTGCTCGGGATTGGTCGATGCCACCTGATAGGCACTTTCAAACGGGTCGCCCATGCTGTCATTCCAGACTTGCAGATGAAATGTAGCCGGTGCAACTTCCTCCAGTCGCAGCCTATAAGGTCTATCTGCCTCGTGATAATCCACTGCCTCGGTACATAGCCGCTGTGGTATCCCGGCCTTCTCGCGCTCGGCCAAAAACACAGAAATTGGCCGGGCGCCATCCCATACGCATACCGGAAACATTGACCCGGGCATACTTTTCTTCGGCATCAGCACATAAACATGAAGTAGCCAGGCAGATATCCACCACAATAAAAACCCCAGCGCCAAGCGCATCAAAATCCCTGCAAAAACAGGCTTCTGCCGAACCAGAGCCGGCTTAATTTGAGGCTGTGCGCTCATTGTCATTTTGATCCCCCCAATCCATCCATCATCACTCAACGTCCGGAAATATCTGGGCATTCACGCAGCATGGCAAGCCAAACACCTCTTGTAGTACTACTGGCAGCAAGAAATTGACCCTGGGCAACCTGTTTTTCACATGGGTTCGCTAGGCTGACCTTGTCCATCCCAAGGAGACTGACCATGCCGCAAATGATGAAAGCCGCTGTTTTCGTGGAGCCTGGCCGCATTGAAGTTGTCGACAAGCCCATCCCTGATATTGGCCCCAATGATGCGCTAATCCGTATCACCACGACCACCATTTGCGGCACCGATGTGCATATTCTCAAAGGCGAATACCCGGTGGCCAAAGGCTTGACCGTGGGGCATGAGCCGGTGGGCGTGATTGAAAAACTCGGCAGCGCCGTCAGGGGCTACCGTGAAGGCCAGCGAGTGATTGCCGGCGCCATTTGCCCCAACTTCAATAGTTATGCCGCACAGGATGGTGCGCCCTCGCAGGATGGCAGCTATCTGGATAGCGATGGCCGCTGCACTTGCCATGGTTACAAGGCCACTGCGGGCTGGCGCTTTGGCAACATGATTGACGGCACCCAGGCCGAATACCTCCTGGTGCCCGACGCCCAGGCGAATCTGGCGCCGATTCCTGATGGCTTGACTGACGAGCAAGTGCTGATGTGCCCGGACATCATGTCCACCGGCTTCAAGGGCGCAGAAAACGCCAATATCAAAATTGGCGATACCGTCGTGGTGATTGCCCAAGGGCCGATTGGCCTGTGTGCCACTGCTGGGGCACGGCTATTGGGGGCGACCACCATCATTGCCGTCGATGGCAATGAGCACCGTCTTGAAATCGCCAAAAAGATGGGCGCGGATGTGACGCTCAACTTCAAAAACTGCGATGTGGTGGATGAGGTGATGAAGCTCACCGGCGGCAAAGGTGCCGACAGTGCCATCGAGGCGCTGGGCACTCAGGCCACATTTTCTACCGCGCTCAAAATGCTGCGTCCGGGCGGTACGCTCTCCAGCCTTGGGGTGTATTCCGAAGACCTCAGCATCCCGATGGCGTATTTTGCCGCCGGGCTTGGCGACCATACCATCCGCACCGCGCTATGCCCCGGCGGCAAGGAGCGCATGCGCCGCTTGATGAATGTCATCGAGGCCAACCGTCTTGACCTGGGGGTGATGGTCACCCACCAGTACGCCCTGGAAAATATCGTTGAGGCCTATGACTTGTTTGCCAACCAGCGCGATGGCGTGTTGAAAATCGCCATCAAGCCCTGAGTCGTTAAACCCCCAACCCCGTCTCTGGCTGGAGACGGGGTTGGGGATGGTTTCAGCCTTGAGCCAAGGCTGCGGCAAGCATTTTTTCCAGCAGCGGCTGCAAGGCAGCGGCTTTGCCCGCATCCCAGGCAAAGCTGGTTTCGTCCATATAGCAGCGCTGGCTGATTTCCAGTTGCACCGCCTCGATGCCGGTTTGTGGCTGTCCATAATGACGGGTGATATGGCCGCCCTTGAAGCGGCCATTGGCGACCCAGTCGTAGCCGATTTGTGCGGCCAGTACCGCCTCGATGCGCGCTTGCGTGGCGGCATGACAGCTTTGCCCGCTGGCAGTGCCCAGGTTCAAATCCGGCAGGCGGCCTTCAAACAGGAAGGGCAGCTCGCCCTTGATGGAGTGGCCTTCCCATAGCAGCGCCCGGCCATGCTCGGCCTGGATGCGGGCAAGCTCGGCTTGCAATGCCTGATGATACGGGCGCCAGTAAGTATCCACGCGCTGCCGCACCTCGGCCTCGTCCGGCGCCTGCCCCGGCAGATACAGCGGCTCGCCATTGAAACCCACCATGGGGCACAGGCCGGTGGTGTTCTGCCCCGGATACAGCGAGACATCATCCTCGCCGCGGTTGAGGTCAATCACATAGCGCGAGTAGCGCGGCACGATGATGGATGCCCCCATTTCCTGCGCAAAACCATAGAGCTGGGCGATATGCCAGTCGGTATCCGGCACCCGCTGCGCCCAGGGCTGCAGGCGTGCGGCGATCTGTTGTGGCAATTCCGTGCCGTGATGCGGCACGCTGATCAGCAACGGCAGCCGTCCCTGTAGCAAAAGAAAACTAGAAAAATCATTCATCACAAATCCTCATTGCGCCAGGACAACTTCTTCAGCACTGGTGGGATGAATGGCCAGTGTTGAACGCAAATCGCCAAGGCGCATCCCCATCTGCATGGCGACGGCAAAGCCCTGCAGGATTTCATCGCTGCCCTCGCCAATCAGATGAATCCCCAACACGCGCTCATCCGAGCGGCGATAGACCACTTTGAACAGGCTTTTCTCCGGCTTGTCGGCCAAAGCCCCCAGCATTGGCCGAAACGCGCTGCGCGCCACCGCCACGTCATCGCCATGCGCCTTGCGGGCATCGGTTTCGGAAAGGCCGACCGTTGCCAGCGGCGGGTGCGAAAACACCACGGTGGGAATGGCGGCGAAGTTCACCCGGGCATCTTGTTCCCCGGCAAACAGGCGATCCATCAGCCGTCGTGATGCAGCTACCGCGTGTGGTGTGAGCGCTGGTTGCGGCGTGACATCGCCCACTGCATACACGCCGGAAGCAGAGGTGTTTTGCCAGGCATCGACTTCGATTTGGCCGCGACTATTGCAATTCACGCCTGCCGCTTCAAGACCGATATCAGCACTATTGGGCAAACGCCCGGTGGCAAACAATACCTTGTCAAAACCTGCCTGCCTGCCCGATCCGGTTTCCACCGCCAGCTTGGCCTCTTGCTCGTGCAAGGCGAGCACATCGGCATTGAAGTGCAGCTTGATGCCATGCGCCGTCATGGCATTGGTGAGCGCCTGAGTGATTTCTGCATCGAAATGGCTCAGCAATCGCCCTTGGCGCACGAAAATTTCCACTTCGCTGCCCAAGGCCTGCAATACGCCTGCCAGCTCCACGCTGATATAGCCGCCGCCCACAATCGCCACACGCGCTGGCGCCTCACGCCAGGCAAAGAAATCATCGGAAACGGCGCCAAGCTCAGCGCCGGGGATTTGCGGGCGCAGCGGGCGGCTGCCGGTGGCAATCAGAATATGCCGGGCGTGCAGGCGCTTGTCTGCCGCCAGAACCTCACCGGCATTGGCCGTGAGTTTGCCAAAGGCAGGGATCACGCTTACGCCAAGCTCGTGCAGACGGCTGCCGTAACTGGCGTGGATACGTTCGATATACGCATTGCGCGCAGCCAGGAGCGGGGACCACTCATGTGCCACCTGCTCAGACAAATCGAAGCCCAACTGCCGCGCCACGGGCAGTTTCTCGGCCAGGTCGGCGGCCAGCCACATCGCCTTTTTCGGCACACAGCCGACATTCACGCAAGTGCCGCCCAAAAAATTGGGCTCCAGCATGGCTACGCGCGCGCCATGACGCGCGGCACGGATGGCCGCAGCCAAACCGCCGGAGCCACCCCCCAGAACAATCAAATCAAACGCATCTGCCATATGCAGTCAGTCCCATCAAAACCGACGATTACGCTACGCGCTTGAGCGCCTGCTCACAATCGCCATTGCCAAACATGAGCGGGAGTAAAGTCAAAACGGCTTGGCCAGCACCAGCCAGATAATCGGCACCAGGGCTAACAGCGGCAACTCGTTGACCCACCGCAATGCCTTGGCAGTGGGCAGGGCATATCCGGCCTCGGCAGCCTTCAGCCAGCGCCCAATCATCACGCCATAGGCCAGCAGCAGCGCCACCAGGGTTAATTTTGCATGCATCCATGCCCCCTTGAAGCCCAGCATCGCCCACATGGCAAAGCCCAGTACGAACAGCAGGCCAAACATGACATGACCAAAGCGCGCCAGACGCCTACCCATCAGCAACAGTCTCGCGCGCACGGCAGGCTCGTCACCGCCTTCAGCGATGTTTACCAGGATACGCGGCAAATAGAACAGTACCGCCATCCAGGCGATGACAAACACCAGATGAAAAGTTTTCAGCCATAAATACATGGACAGCGCTCCGCTTGGCCTTAGCTGCTATGTTCAGCCTGCTTGATGAAATCACGAATCTGCGGATAGACCTGATTACGCCAGCGACGGCCACTGAAAATGCCATAGTGACCGGCGCCTTCCACGGTGATGTGCTGCTTGCGGCTTTTCGGCACGCTGCTGCACAGCTGGAGTGCAGCCTGGGTCTGTCCGGCGCCGGAAATATCATCAAGCTCGCCTTCGATGGTCAGCAATGCCGTATCACCAATCGCCGAAGGATCGACCTTTTCACCATTGACCACCCACTCGCCACGCGGCAGCAGGTAGTCCTGGAATACGGTGCGGATAGTATCCAGATAATACTCGGCGGGCATGTCCAGCACGGCATTGTATTCATCATAAAAACGCCGATGCGCCGCCGCGGTTTCCTGATCGCCCTTCACCAAATCCTGGTAATAGTCCCAGTGCGACATGGCATGACGTTCCGGGTTCATGGCGATAAAGCCCATGTGTTGCAGGAAGCCCGGATAGACCTTGCGGCCACGCCCCGAATAATTGCTCGGCACGGTATGAATCAGGTTGTGCTCGAACCAGCTCAGCGGGCGTTTCATCGCCAGATTGTTGACCTGGGTGGGTGATTGCCGCGCATCAATCGGGCCGCCCATCATGGTCAGCGAACACGGCGTGGCCTCGCCGCGCGCGGCCATCAGCGACACGGCCGCCAATACCGGCACGGTTGGCTGGCAAACGCTCACCACATGCAGGCGCTCGGCGCCGATATGGCGGATGAATTCCTCGATATAGGCCACGTAATCATGCAGATGGAATGCCCCGACCTCCTTGGGCACCATGCGCGCATCGGTCCAGTCGGTAATGAACACCTTGTGGTCTTTGAGCATGGTCTTGACGGTATCGCGCAACAAGGTGCTGTGATGCCCGGAAAGCGGCGCCACAATCAAAACCGTCGGGTTGTCTTTCATTTGCGCCAGACCATCGGCCTGATCGTGATAGCGCTTGAAGCGCAGCAGGCGGCAGAACGGCTTTTCCAGCACTACCCGTTCAACCACCGGGATGCTTAAACCATCTACTTCAATCTCGTGGATGTCGAAGGCGGGCTTTTCGTAATCCTTGCCGATGCGGTGAATCAGCTCATAACCGGCCGCGATGCGCTGCGCGCCGGGCATCCCCGAAAGCCAGCTCCCCGAAGCGGTATACATCTTGGCCACCGCCTCTGACCAATAAGTAATGGGCGCCATCCAGGCACGGGTGTTTTCATGGAATTGATAGAGCAGCATGCAAGACTCCGAAAGTGCTGCGCCGCAGCATAACACGATTGCTCAGCCCCGCCAGACAGCCCAGTGGCAGACATGCGACACCGGGCTGCGCCGTTGGTTTTACTCCGCCAACTCGTCCGCCGCAGCGACGATATCCTCATCCTTGGGGATGACCAGGAATGCGGCGCCGGCCAGCGGGGTATAGGTATCGGCGCCGACCACGCGACGCATCGGCTTATCCCCCTGCCCGGCCTCGGCCAGCGCGGTGATGATGCCCTCGCCGATCCCGGCGCTGAAACGGCCTTCATCGACAACGATGATGCGTTCGCAATCATCGGCATTGAGGGCGATGGCATCGGCGTTCAGCGGCACCAGCCAGCGCAAATCGACCACGCGCACTTTCCAGCCATGCTTGCGCTCGATTTCCCGCGCCGCGCGCAGGCTCATTGGCACGCCATTGCCAAAGGTGAAAATCACGCAATCGCGCGCCTCGGGATGGTAGATGCGCGGCTCGCCGATCACCAGCGCCTGATCGGGCGCGGGGTATTCGGTTTGCCACAGACCATCGCCCGGCTCATACAAATCCTTGGTCATGTACAAGGCAATCGGCTCAAGGAATACCGCCACCCGGCCATCCACCTTGGCAAGCGCCGCCAACGTGCGCAACATCATGGCCGCATCATCGCCACGGCTGGGGCAGCCGACGACCAAGCCCGGAATATCACGCAATGCGGTCACCGAGTTGTCGTTGTGGAAATGGCCGCCAAAGCCGCGCTGATAACCCAGCCCGGCAATGCGCACCAGCATCGGGTTCTGGTACTGGTTATTGCTGAAGAATTGCAGGCTGCAGGCCTCGCCGCGAATCTGGTCGATGGCATTGTGCAGATAGGCCAGATACTGGATTTCCGGCACCGGCAACATGCCCATATTGGCAAAGCCCTGCGCCATGCCAAGGATCATGGTTTCATCCAGCAGGGTATTGAATACCCGGCGCGCACCGAAGGCTTTGTGCAAGCCCTTGGTGACGGTATATACGCCGCCCTTCTGCGCCACGTCCTCGCCAAACAGCAGGGTTTCGGGGTATTTGGCAAACAAATCGTGCAGGGCATTGTTGATTTGAATGGCCAAATGCCGCGGCGGCTGGTTTTCCGGCAGTTTTTCTGCGCTGCCAAAGGCCTTGATGCGCGCATCAAGCCCGGGCGCACGCGCAGCTTCGGCCTGCACCTTGTCCGGGCTGTACGGTGCCAACGGCCGCACCACTTCTTCCAGCGTCTCGATGCGCGGACGGCGATCGGCCTCCTCGGCGGCGGCAAAGCATTTCTGCCGGGTATCCTCGTACAGCGCCAGCACTTCCAGCTTGCTCATCAGCCCCGACTCCAGCGCGATCGCGGCACTGCGCAGCAAGGGGTCGGTGGCCTCGACCTGGCAGAGTTCTTCAATCGAGCGCCACTCGATTTCAAAATCGGTACCGGCATGCCCCATGATGCGCGTGGTGCGCAGATGCAGGAAGGTCGGGCGGCGCGTGCGACGGCAATGCTCCACCGCGCGCACCACATCGGCGTAACCGCCGGCCAAATCCAGACCATCGGCAAAGAAGTAATCCAGGTCAGGACGGTTCCTGAAGCTCTCGGCAATCCAGCCGCTCGGGGTTTTCACCGAGATGCCGATGCCATTGTCCTCGCAGACATACAGCACCGGCGCAGGCAGTTTCTGATAGGCCGTCCAGCTGGCGGCATTGAAGGCGGTCTGCGCGCTGGCGTGGTTGGCGCTGGCATCGCCAAAACTGCAAATGGCGATGCTGTCATCGGGAATCGGCAGCGCATGCCCCAGGCGCTTGGCCGCCTCGATGGCCACCGCCGTGCCCAGCGCCTTGGGCAGGTGCGAGGCGATGGTCGAAGTCTGCGGCAATACCCATAGCGGTTTGCTGCCCCATACCTTGTGGCGGCCACCGCTGGCCGGATCTTCGCGGCTGGCGGCAAAGGACAATGCCGAATCCATGATCGGATCCATCCCCGGCAGCTTGCGGAAGCGCTCGGCCATGAAGCCGCCGCTGCGGTAATGCAGGAACGCCGGGTCGGTATGCCGGGTGGCGCGCGCCACCATGGCATTGCCCTCGTGACCGCTGGAGCCGATGGTGTAGAACACCTTGTTCTGCACCCGCAGAACGCGCGCCATCAAGTCCAGATGGCGGGAAATCAGCTGCGACTCGAACAGCTCACGAAAGCCCTGCGCATCCAGCACGCTGCCATCGAGAATCGCCTCATCCGCCGCCGGGCGCGGCAACGGCTGGCCATTCCAGTTCTTGACGAATTCGGTGAAATTGACATCGCAGATTTCAGCGCGATTGAGCCCTTTCATGCGGGCGGGGATGGGATTGGGGACTTGGGCGAACATGCAGAATCAGCCTGAAACGGGTGAGTTGGAAATCGGAACAGAGGAAAAGCGCAAGCGTTGCTGCTGCCATTCATCGCGGCTTTGCCCCCAGACATCGACACAGTATTCGTCGAATGGCGGCTGATGGTCGATGCGTTGCAGGATGCGTGCGCCAAGCTTGGCGGCCACTGCCTGCGAAGCGCGGTTATCCGGGTCAATGTTGTGGATCACCCGATCGCAGCCAAGCATATCGAAGGCATAGTCGATGGCGGCAACGCAGGCTTCCAGCGCATAGCCCTTGCCCTGTGCATCCGGGTGGAAGGCATAGCCCACTTCCAGCCCCGGCCAGCCATCGGGCTGCCACGGCCCGCATTGACCGATCCACAGGCCGCTGGTTTTCTCTTCCACGGCAAACATGCCAAAGCCCTGCAAGGCCCAGGCGCCGGGCATTTGCAAAAAGCGCCGCCATACCGCGCCACGCCCGCCCGCGCCGCCAATGAACCGCGCGGCCTCTGGGTTGGAAAACAGCTCGAAATAACGCTCGAAGTCATCCACGCGCCAAGCGCGCAGCCTAAGCCGCGCGGTTTCCAGTGTGGGCGTGATGCGCATCAGCAATCAGAAGGCGTTGATGCCAGTCAGCTCGCGGCCAACCACCAGCTGATGCACGGTTTCGGTGCCTTCATAGGTAATCACCGATTCCAGATTCAGTGCATGGCGAATCGGCGAATGCTCGGTGGTGATACCGGCGCCGCCCAGGAGGTCACGCGCTTCACGGGCGATATCCAGCGCCATGCGCACATTGTTCCACTTGGCAAGCGACACCTGCGTCGGCTGCATGGTGCCGGCATCTTTCAAGCGGCCAAGCTGCAGCGACAACAACTGCGCACAGGTGATGCGCCGCGCCCAGTCGGCCATCTTGATTTGCGCGCTTTGCGTGGCGGCCACCGGGCGATTGAACAGCATGCGCTCCTTGCTGTAGTTCAGCGCTTCGTCCAGGCAGGCAATCGCCGCACCAATCGGCCCCCAGGTGATGCCATAGCGGGCTTGGGTCAGGCACCCCAGCGGCCCTTTAAGCCCCTTCACATTCGGCAAGCGGGCGCTGTCGGGCACGCGCACATTGTCAAGGAACAGCGCGCTGGTCACCGAAGCGCGCAGGCTCATCTTCTGCTTGATCACTTGCGCGGTGAAGCCCGGGCTATTGGTTTCGACGATGAAACCCTGGATGCCGTCATCAGTCTGCGCCCAGATGATGGCGATATGCGCCAGGTTGCCATTGGTAATCCACATCTTGGCGCCATTGATGACCCAGTCATCGCCATCGCGCTTGGCATGGGTTTTCATATTGGCCGGGTCAGAGCCACCATGCGGCTCGGTCAGGCCAAAGCAGCCAATCACCTTGCCTGCGGCCATCTCCGGCAGCCAGCGGCGGCGCTGGTCTTCACTGCCATAGGCATAGATCGGGTACATGCACAGCGAGCTTTGCACGCTGGCAAAGCTGCGCAAACCCGAATCACCGCGCTCCAGCTCCTGACAGATCAGGCCATAGCTCACCGAATTAAGCCCGGCGCAGCCGTATTCTTCCGGCAAAGTGGCGCCCAACAGCCCCATCTCGGCCATTTCCGGAATCAAATCCTGCGGAAATTCGCCCTTGTCAAAACACTCGCCAATAATCGGCAGCACACGGTCATCGACAAACCGTCCCACGGAGTCTTGCACCGCTTGTTCTTCTTCGCTCAGCAAAGAACGGATGTCGTACAAATCGTAAGGATTCAAAGCCATGATGCCTGCTCGTTGGTGAGTGGATGAAAGCCGGTATTCTAGCCGTGTACGCCTGAGCGTGAAACTGACAGGCAGGTAAATATTCCATCCGCCTCACAGCCGGCATTCACGGCTTGTGGCAATGCCCCGTGATAGTTTTCCGGCATTGATTTCCTGGGAGTTCCGCAGATGCGCCACCTGTTGCTTGCCCCTTTCATGACCTGGGCAGGTCGCCTCCAATATCCCACCCTGTTCAAACTGGTGGCCAGCCTGTTCGTATTCACCCTGCTGGTACCCGATGGCCTGCCATTTGTGGATGAAATCCTGCTGGGTCTTGCCACCTTGCTGCTGGCCAAATGGAAAAACCGCAACCAGCAGCCCGCCAGTGCGGCCGGCACGTCTGGCAAACGCGCACCGATTGAAGGCCATGCCAGCCGGCGCTGATGCAACTCGTTGACAGCCATAGTCATTTTGATGACACAAGTTTCGCCGCCGACCGTGCGGCGGCGCTTGCCCGTGCGCATGCAGCCGGCGTCATGGCGCAAATCGTGCCCGCCACCCATGCCGATGGCTGGGCGCAACTAGAGTCCGTTTGCAACCAACACCCCGGGCTGTATCCGGCCTACGGCCTGCATCCGGTATTTTTGCCGCAACACCTGCCCGCGCACCTGGACGCATTGCAGCAGCGCCTCGCCAGTGGCAAACCCTGCGTCGCGGTGGGCGAAATCGGCCTGGATTATTTTCTGGATACGCTCGACCGGCAACGGCAGCAGGATTTTTTCGAGGCACAACTCAGGCTGGCACTGGAATTCAACCAGCCCGTGATTATTCATGCCCGCCGCGCCTTTGATGCGGTCATCGCCACGCTGCGCCGCTTTCCCGGCAGCCGCGGCGTGATTCACAGCTTTTCCGGGAGCTTCGAGCAGGCCAAACAGCTATGCAAGATGGGCTTCATGCTCGGCATCGGCGGCCCGATCACCTATCCGCGCGCCCAGCGCCTGCGTCGCACCGTGACACAAATCCCGCTGGATTATTTGCTTTTGGAAACCGACGCCCCGGATCAGCCCGATAGCCAGTGGCGCGGACAGCGCAATGAACCGGCTCGCCTGCCGGTGATACTCGACGCCCTGGCTGAACTGCGCGGTGAAGGCCGCGAGACTATCGCTGCGGCCACCACCGCCAATGCCGAGCAGCTGTTTGCTATCCAAATCAGTTAAGTTTCAGAGCCTGTTCAAGGCCTCAACGCCGCCACTGCCCCAATGCGTGCAACACCCAGCCCAGCATCATCAATGTGCCACCATAGGGAGCAGCGCGCGTTGGCAGCCCTGCCAGCGCGCCCAGCGCCAGACTGCCGGAGAACAACAGCATTCCCAGGGTGATGCAGGCCAGGCCGACAAAGGCCAGACGGCGCACTGCCATCGGCCCCAATGCCGAAAGCGCGACCCCGTGCCCAAAGCCAAACAGTGCCGCCTGTTGCAGCCAGTGGCGCGGCACTTCATCAAGTCCGGCATGTGCCGCATAGGCTGAAAGCCCGACAGCGACTGCGGCCAGCAGCGAGCCGATCATTGCGAACCAGAATCGCTGGCGCATCCAGTTTTCAGGCAAATTTCCACGCAAAGCCGAAAGCATCACATCACTCCTTACAAAAATGGGCACAAATGCAGAACGCCGCGATATTCGCGGCGTTCTGCAAGACTTGCAAGCGGGTTACTTGACCGGCCAGTGGATTTCAAACTCGCCTTTTTCCGTAAAGGCTGCATCCACGCCACCGGTGTAATGGTCAAACGAGCGACCACTGATTTCAAGACCATGCACCAACAACCAGGCGCGCACGGCGCTGCGCATGGCTTCCAATTCCGGGAAGTAGCCGGTGAACTTGCCACGTGCCACCTTCATTTCCGGCTGCAACTCGTATTTCACCGGGCCTTGCAGGTCAACCTTCAGCTCTTCAGCTGCGGCGTCTTCGGAAGCACCTTTCTTGCGAACCACCTGCACCACGTCGAAGTTGTAGTTTTCGCGGCCATATTCATTGGTGACGATGCGCACCGGCCCCACCGCTTCAAGATTGTTGGCCTCCATGACGCGCTTGATCCATTCGCGGTTGGAGTTGATTGCACTCTTGATGCTGTCATCGCCACGCTTGACGCCGCCGGAGTTGACGATGAGGACATTCTGCGCCGGCAGGGTCACTTGCTCCAGGCCTTCCAGACGGTTGCCAGCCAGGCCGTAGTCCTGGTTGGGGATGCTCGAAAGCAGGTGGCTCAGACGGTTCAGGCCAATCTTGATGTCTTCGCCCACGAAGCTGTTGACGTACAGACCAGCATAGCGGCCAATCAGGTTCCAGCCGTAATCCACCGAATAATTCTGGGTGATGCGCACATTGCGGTTATTGCGACCCGTCGGGGTGAGAATGATGCTGGAGCGCTTGTTGGTGCCCCAGTGCTCGTTTTCGATACTGTAATCGACTTGCTTCTTGTCCTGGCTGTCGCTAATCAGCCAGTGACCGCTGCCGATGCCCTTTTCCTTGGAGACATAGTCGATGCGTGCACCCTTGCCGCTCACCGGGCCGGAGAGCTTGAGTTCCACGGCCGGGTCACGGGCAGGAATGGCGTTCCAGTCGCGGAAGCGGACAAAGCTGTTGACCACGTCATAGACGATGGTCAGGCGGCGATTGCTTTCAACGCTTTCGGAAACTTCGCGTTTGCTGGGCAGCGCAATGCCAACGACCACGAACAAAACAGCAACGATGGCCAGTGAAATCAAAAACTCGATCAAGCGGGTCATGCAGAAATTCTCCAAAGCTGGAAGCTGCCGCCAAGGGCTGACGGGTTCGCAATGCTACCAAAAGCGCCCGGCTTTATTGAAGCGCCCACGCAATCTTTTTTCTTGCCCAGCTCAAACCAGCCCCAATTCGAAGGCGCGCAATACCGCGCGGGTGCGGTCACGCACGCCCAGCTTGGAAAGGATGCTGGAAACATGATTTTTGATGGTGCCTTCGGCCACATTCAATGAACTGGCGATTTCCTTGTTGGAAAAGCCGCCTGCCATCAGCCGCAAAATCTCGGTTTCACGCTCGGTCAGCGGGTCGGGTCTGTCCAGGCTGACAAAGCCGTTGTCCATATGTTCAAGCCCAGACAGCAGCCGTTGGGTCACCGCAGGCTGTACCAGCGAACCGCCGGCATTCACGGTTTTGATGGCATCGACCAGTTGCTGCAGCGATACATCTTTGAGCAGATAACCGCGCGCCCCGGCCTTCATGCCCGCCATTACCAGCTGGTCATCATCAAAGGTGGTGAGAATGATGGTCGGCGGCAGCTGGCTGCTGGCCGATAACGCCTGCAAGGCCTCCAGCCCGGACATGACCGGCATGCGCATGTCCATCAGCACCACGTCCGGCTTGGCCTGTGGGATCTGTGCCACCGCTTCGCGGCCATCCACGGCTTCGCCAATGACCTCGACCTCATCGGCTAATGCCAGCAGCGAGCGCACCCCCTGGCGCACCAGCGTCTGGTCATCGACCAGAAATACCTTGATTTTGTTGTGACTCATGCAAGACCTTGTTGCAAGTGAAGTGGCCGGAGAGCATCGCCATGCAGCGGCAAATGCAGATGGATGGCAAAGCCCTGCCCGGCAGCGGTTTCCACCTGTGCGCTGCCGCCATATTGCGCCAGTCGCTCGGACAGTCCGCGCAGGCCGTTGCCGCTTACCAGCTGCGCCGTACCACGGCCATCATCGCGTGCGACAAGCCGCAGCGCATCCTCCTCCTGCCACAGTTTTATCGCAAGCTGCGAAGCGCCGGCATGGCGAACGGTATTGGTGATGATTTCCTGCACCGCGCGCAACAGTACATGGGCGCGCTCGGCATCCTCCAGCACCAGGGTTTCAGGGATATCCATGCGGATGGCAAGACCCGGGACATTTTCTGCCAATGCGGCAAGCGCAGCAGCAATTTGCAGGGACGCGCCGGCTTCACGCATCTGGCTGACCGCCTCGCGCACATCAGTAAGCAGCAATCGCGCCAGGGTATGCGCCTGATGCACATGCGTGGCGGCCTTGCCTTCCACCAAATGCCCGGCGACTTCCAGATTCAGGCTGAGCGCTGTCAGATGGTGCCCCAGCAAGTCATGCAGCTCCCGGGAAATCCGGGTGCGCTCATTGACGCGCACACTTTCGGCCAGCAACGCCCGGGTGGCACGCAGCTCGGCATTCAGACAGCGCTGCGCCTCGCGCGCCTCGGCCTGTTGCTTGGCAATCAAGCCTGCCACAAAACTGAACGCACAGAACCCGGCATAGACCATCGACTGCAATATCGCTGCCGGCCAGTCCCAGCCTTGGCCGTAAACGAACAGCGGCGCCAGCAGTATCTGGCTTGCAGCCAGCAGCAACACGCCCCAGCCTGTCGGCAATACCCAGGGCAAGGTGGTAGCGGCCACGACCATCAACACGCCGCCAAGACCACTGCCACTGTAGTGGCTGACCGCCGCCGCGCAGCCCAGCAGCATCACCAACAACAAATAGCCGCCAATACCGCGCATCGCGCCGCGCCCCAGGCGGCCAATCAGCACGAAAAACAGCAATCCGAACAGCAGATATGCACACCAGCCGGGCAGCCCCATGTACGGCAATTGCGACTGCATGACCTGCTCGCCAACCAACAAGGCACTGGCAAATAGCGGCGCACCCACCATCACCCAGGTAAAAAGCCCGGCCAGGCGCAGAAGGCGGATATGAGAGTCGCTATTGAGCATAGAGAAATCTTATCGGTTCATTTCTGCCATGCCATAATGGCGCAGCTGATTGGTGCCCAAAATCAATAACGAACGGAGTCATGAATGTCCATCGTTATCCGCGACGTGCTCGAGCACGAGCTGGATTCGGTTCTTGCCCTCAACAACGCTGCAGGCCCTGGCATCTTGCCGATAGATGCGGCGCGCATGCGCTATTTGTTTGACCATGCTGAATATTTCCGCGTTGCCGAACGCGAAGGGCATATTGTCGGCATGTTGATTGCCTTTGGCAGCCAAAGCCAGCACGATAGCCACAATTTCGCCTGGTTTGCCGAGCGCCTTGCCAACTTTTTGTATATCGACCGCATCGCTGTCAGCAGCCGCCGTCGCGGCGGCGGTGTCGGTCGCGCCCTGTATGCCGATGTGCAAAGCTATGCCGAAGCACGCTACCCGGAGCTGTGCTGCGAAGTATTCCTGCAAGAAGGCACCGACCCTGCCCTGCTGTTTCACGGCACGTTTGGTTTCCGCGAAATGGGTCAGAACATCCAGGCCGACGGCACCCGCGCCAGCATGCTGGTCAAGCCGATGTGCAGCCATGCCTGGATTCGTGAAACCTATGGCGAGCGCCTGCCCGATGCGGCATGGATTGCTCGCCCGCGCGTGCTGCAAAGCGCTCCATGCCTGATGGATATGACCGCATGAACCTCCCCAATTACGAGCAGGCCGGCGACCTCAAAATCGGTCAGGTCGGCATTGCCAACCTGCGTATCCGCACTCTGGACATCCCCGCGCTTGCCGAAGAAATGCGCCAGCGAATTGCGCGTGCGCCGGTGATGTTCTCGCGTGCTGCGGTCATCATCGACTTCAGTGCCCTGGCGCAACTGCCCAGCGTCGATGTCGCACAACAATTGATAAATGCGTTGCGCGAGGCCGGCGCCCTGCCCATCGCCCTTGCCTATGGCAGCAGCCAGAACAATGCACTGGCCGAGGCGCTTGGCCTGCCGGTGGTGGCCAAATTCCGTGCCCAGTACGAGCAGCCCAATGCCGCACCGGCAACACTCGCACGCGCCCCCGAACCCACACCTGCCCCTGCTGCCGCAGTGGGCGGCCATGAGCCTGGCCTGATGCAAACCAGCTCGGTACGCTCCGGGCAGCAGCTGTATGCCCAGCAGCGTGACCTGACCGTGGTCGGCATGGTCGGAGCCGGTGCGGAAGTCATTTCTGATGGCTCCATCCACATCTATGGCCCTTTGCGCGGTCGCGCCCTGGCGGGCGCGCGCGGGCTAACCACGGCACGGATTTTCTGCCGCGAATTTCATGCAGAGTTGGTCGCCATCGCCGGCCACTACAAAGTGGCTGATGACTTCCCTCCCGAACTCACTGGTCGCGCCGTGCAGGTATCCTTGCAGGACGGCGAGCTGAAGTTGCAACTGCTTGATTGATCACCCCCACACCGACACGGCCCCGGGCCGGGCATCAGGAGAACTCCATTGGCTGAAATCATCGTCATCACTTCCGGCAAAGGCGGCGTAGGCAAAACCACCACCAGTGCCAGCATCGCCACCGGCCTTGCCAAGCGCGGCAAGAAAACCGCCGTCATCGACTTTGACGTCGGGCTGCGCAATCTTGACCTCATCATGGGCTGCGAGCGCCGCGTGGTGTATGACTTCGTCAACGTGGTCAATGGCGAAGCCTCGCTCAAGCAAGCCCTGATCAAGGACAAGCGCTTTGAAAACCTGTACGTGCTGGCCGCCTCGCAAACCCGCGACAAGGACGCTCTGACACTCGAAGGTGTTGAACGCGTACTGAAAGAGCTGGAAGCCGATGGCTTTGACTGCATTATCTGCGACTCCCCGGCCGGCATTGAAAAAGGCGCCTTCCTTGCCATGTACTTCGCCGACAAAGCCATCGTGGTGGTCAACCCGGAAGTCTCCAGCGTGCGCGACTCCGACCGCATCCTCGGGCTGCTGGCCTCGAAAACCCGCAAGGCCGAAAAGGGCGAGCGCATCCAGGAATACCTGCTGCTCACTCGTTACAGCCCGGCACGCGTGGAAAAAGGCGAAATGCTCTCGGTCAAGGATGTGGAAGAAGTGCTGGGTCTGAAAACCATCGGTGTCATTCCAGAATCCAGCGATGTGCTGAATGCTTCCAACAAAGGCGAGCCGGTGATTCTCGAAGGCGCTTCCGATGCAGCACAGGCCTATGAAGATGCGGTTGCCCGACTGATGGGCGAAGAGCGTCCGATGCGCTTTGTCACCGCCGAGAAAAAAGGCTTCTTCAGCAAAATCTTCGGAGGCTGATGATGGGGATTTTCGACTTCCTCAAAGCCAAGAAAGAAACTGCCAATACCGCCAAAAACCGTCTGCAGGTGATTATTGCCGAGCAGCGCAGCATGGTGGGCGCGGCAGACTACATCCCGCGGATGCGCCAGGAAATCCTCGACGTGATTCGCAAATACGTGCATGTCCCCGAAGATGCCATCAAGGTTTCCAAGGAAAAGCATGGCGATTACGACGTGCTGGATATTTCCATCGAACTGCCTGACAAGGCAGGCTGAAGCCCATGCCGGAAGTCCTGTGTATCCGCGATATCGCCTTTGCCGATGCGGCAGGGCTTCTGGCGCGCTACGGCCTGACCCTGCACCGGGTACAGGATGGCCTTGATATTCCCGGCAGCTACTGGGGAGAGAGCGAAGCCGGGATTATCGGCTCTGATGTCTATGTGCGCGATGACACCCCGGTGCATTCGATGCTACACGAAGCCGGGCACCTCATCGTACTGCCAGCGGATCAACGCGCCGCCGTGCATACCGATGCCACCGACTCCATCGAAGAAGAAAACGCCGTCTGCGTGCTTCAGGCGCTGATGGCCGACGCCCTGCCCGGCGTGGGCTATGCGCGCCTGCTGGCCGACATGGATACCTGGGGCTACAGCTTTCGCCTCGGCAGCGCCCGCGCCTATGTCGAACAAGACGCCGAGGACGCCTGGCAATGGCTGATCGATCACGGTCTTGTTGACGACAAACGGCAACTGGTTTTTCCGGGCTAATAGGGCAGCTTCATTTTTACCCTGCGCCACCAGCCGCCGACATGCCGCTCGCGGACAAGCGTAAACAGACCCGCAGCGATAATCATGGCAATCCCAAGCCAGGTCAGGGCATCCACACGCTCATTGAACCACCAGGCGCCCAGCAGCACCGCCCAGAGCATCTGGCTGTATTGGGTGGGCGCGACATGGTTCACCTCGGTCGCCAACGTGGCGTACAGCAGCAGCACGGTACCGAGCGCTGCCAGCAATCCATAGCCAAATACATAGCCCCATTGCTGCGCAGTGGGCAGGGCCATCTGAGGCAGCATCAGTATGCCTGCAATCAGCAGGTTGCCGAACAAAGGGGTGGCATACAGGGTCAGGCGATGTTCACGGCGCCCCGCCAGGCGCACCAGAACCACACCGACCGCCCCGGCCAGCCCGCAGGCAACCGCGCCTGCATGTCCCCAATGCAGTTCCCGGAAGCCCGGACGCAATACCACCAGCACCCCGGCAAAGCCTGCCAGTACCGCCAGCCAGCGCCGCCAGCCCACCTGCTCTTTGAGCACCAACACCGAAAGCACAGTAACGAAAATCGGCATCAGGAATATCAGCGCAAACGCCTCGGCCATCGGCAAATGGGTGAAGGCCAGCAGCGCACCGAAGGCATTGATGGCGGCAAACAGCATGCGCGCCAGCCATATCCCGGGCAGACGCGGACGCAACAAGTCGCGCCAGCGCTCGCCGGGCTGCTTGACCCAGGGCAGCGCCAGGAGCCCCAGCAGCGCGCCCATGAACATCAGCTGCCATAGCGGCACGCCGCCTTTCAACAGTTTGATGAAGGCATCACTGAAAGAAAATGCCGCATAGGCAGCAAGTCCAAGAAACACGCCTTTATGAATAGATACCATCATCAATACTTGAAAAAACTGTCCGCAGTGTAGTCGCAATGCGGCATGCAAATCCGTGTTTGGCCTCCTAAACTAGCTGACTTTCCACCATGAGCCTTGCCATGAAACTTCGCCACGCGCTGCTTTCCCTTGCCATCGCCACCAGCCTTGTCCCCGGCACACTGGCCGCCCAAAAGGTGCCCCGTGAAACTGCCGACCAGTTCGTTGCCCGCATCAATGCCGAGATGAAGGCGATGTACCCGGAAATCACCGTGCCGCAGTGGCTGGCATCCACCTATATTGGCGAGGACACACAAATGCTCTCGGCCAAGAGCAATGAGCGTTGGCTGGGGATTTTGAACCAGTGGATTGAGCAGGCCAAAACCTATCAGGGGCAGCCGATGAGCGCCGCCAGCGCGCGCACCTTGCAGCTGCTCAAACTCTCGGCCTCGATGCCGCCGCCGAAAGACCCTGCCGCGCTGTCGGAGCTGACCCAGATCGCCACCCGTATGGAAGGCGCCTATGGCGCAGGCAGTTACTGCACCGGCGAGGGGGAGACCAAAAAATGCCGGCAATTGGGCGAGCTTGAGGACGTGCTGCGCGAAAGCCGCGACTACGCCGCGCAGCTCGATGCCTGGCAGGGCTGGCATGGCGTGGCCACACCGATGCGCAAGGATTACCAACGTTTTGTCGAGCTCTCCAACCAGGGCGCGCAGAACCTTGGCTTTGCCAATACTGGCGAACTATGGCGCTCGGGCTATGACATGAGCCCGGCGGAGCTGGCCGCCGAAACCGACCGCCTATGGGCGCAGGTCAAGCCGCTGTACGAAGAGCTGCACTGCTACACCCGCGGCAAGCTGGAGCAGCAATATCCCGGCAAAGGCTCGGTCGGCGGCGGCCTTCTGCCCGCGCATCTGATGGGCAATATGTGGCAACAGGACTGGGGCAACCTCTGGGACATGCTCGAACCCTACCCCGGCGTCGGCAGCCTCGACATCACCGGCGCACTGGAGCGCCAGTATCAAGCCACGCTGAAAAACGAACAGGCCAAGCCTGCCGGGCGCAGCGCCGAGGACATCGAGCGCGCCGCGCGCCTTGCCACCGCCATCGACATGACCCGCCGCGCCGAAGACTTCTACACCTCGATCGGCTTTCCCAAATTGCCGGAAAGCTATTGGCAGAACACCCAGTTCATCAAGCCGCGTGACCGCGATGTGGTCTGCCATGCCAGCGCCTGGGACATGAACATGCAGGGCGATGTGCGCACCAAGATGTGCATCAAGCCCAATGAAGAAGACTTCACCACCATCTATCACGAACTGGGACATATCTATTACGACCTGGCCTACAACGTGCAGCCGGCGCTGTTTCAGGCCGGCGCCCATGATGGCTTCCACGAAGCCATCGGCGATGTCATCGTACTGGCAATGACCCCGGACTATCTCGGCTCGGTTGGGCTGGTCGAGGCTCAACAACCCTCACAGCAGGCGCTGATCAACTCGCAGATGCGCATGGCGCTGGCCAAGGTCGCCTTCCTGCCGTTCGGCCTGATGATCGACCGCTGGCGCTGGGGCGTGTTTGATGGCTCGATCGCGCCCGGCCAATACAACGCCGCCTGGTGGAACCTCAAGGCCCAGTATCAGGGTGTGGCACCGGCCAGCCCGCGCGGCGAGGAATACTTCGATGCCGGTGCCAAATACCACGTCCCCGGCAATACCCCCTATACCCGCTATTTCCTCTCGCACATCCTGCAATTCCAGTTCTACAAGGCGCTATGCGATGCCGCCGGACATACAGGCCCGCTGCACCAGTGCAGCTTCTACGGCAGCAAGGAAGCCGGCCAGCGCTACTGGGCGATGCTTTCCAAGGGCGCCAGCCAGCCCTGGCAGCAGACCATGAAGGAGCTGACCGGCACCGAGCGCATGGATGCCAGCGCCGTGCTGGAATACTTTGCCCCGCTGCAAACCTGGCTGAAGGAACAAAACCAGGGTCAGCAATGCGGCTGGCAGGCTCCGAACTGATGCAAACGGCAGGCGCCCACACATGGGCGCCTGCCTCTTTGGAGAACCCCATGATTGATTACATCGACCCCGAGCCGCGCTACAGCGATGCCACTGTTGCCCATGTTTTCGTTTTTCTGGGCGGCCAGGTGCCGGAAGACGCCAGCGCCGATATTCAGGCACAAACCCGCAGTGTGCTGGCGCAGATTGATGCCCTGCTTGAGCGCTGCGGTTCGGACAAGGCGCATATTCTTGAGGCCACCATTTACCTCAGCGACATCGCCGCCGATTACGCGGGAATGAACGAAGTCTGGGATGCCTGGACTGCCCCCGGCCGCGCCCCGGCGCGCGCCTGCATCGAAGCCAAGCTCGCTCACCCCGGCTGGAAAGTGGAAATCAAGCTGACGGCGGTGCAACGGCCTTGAATTGCCGGTGATGTTGCCATCGCCACAGCCCCCAGGCGAGCAGCGACAACAGTCCGGCAGCGGCGGCAAGCCAGGCCAGATCATGACTCAGCCACGGCGAGATCACCCCGGCCATGAAGGCATTCAGCAGCAGGCTGGTGAATGCCTGCAGCGACGAGGCCGCGCCCCGGGTTGCCGGGAACATATCCAGAATCGCAAGCGTGAGAATCGGAAACACCAGGGCAATGCCGAAGGCATTGAGCGCAATCGGCAAGACCGTCGGCCACAGGCTCGGCTGCGGCACGCTGCCGTGATAGGCCAGATTCAGGCAGGCGGCCAGCAGGCAGCAGGCAAAACCGATCCGCAGCTGCTGCACATTCGCCAGTCGCCCGGCGACACGCCCGGAAAGCCAGGCGCCGAGCATCATGCCGCTGATCATCGGTACGAACAGCCAGCCGAACTGATCCTCGGCAAGACGCAGATGCTCGCCTACCACCGCGGGCGCCGAGGCGATATACAGAAAGGCGGCAGAAAAGTTGCAACTTGCCGCCAGCGCCAGCCGCATGAAATGCGGGTTCTTCAGCATCGCCCAATAGCCTTGCAGCATCGCCGCCGGCTGCAACGGCTGGCGCGCAGTACGCGGCAGGGTCTCGGGCAGGTGCAGCAGCACCGCCAGCAGCAACAGCAGAGAAAACAGCGCCAGAAACCAGAAAATCGACGGCCACTGCTGCCAACCGAGTAGCCAGCCGCCGACAATCGGCGCCAGCGCTGGGGCTACACCAAAGATTACCGATACCTGGCTCATCAAGCGCTGTGCATCATCGCCTGCAAACAGGTCGCGGATCACCGCGCGCCCGACAATCATCCCTACCCCGGCGGAAAACCCTTGCAGGGCGCGAAAGGCGAGCAGCATCGGCAACGAAGTGGACAGTGCACAGCCCACCGAGGCCAAGGCAAACAGCAGCAACCCGGCCACGATCACCCGCCGCCGCCCGAGCGCATCCGACAGCGGCCCATGCACCACGCTCATCACGGCATAGGCCAGGAGATACACGCTGATGGTCTGCTGCATCGCCAGCTTGTCGGCGGAGAACTGCGCCGCCATCGCCCGGAAGGCCGGGAACATGGTGTCGATGGAAAACGGCCCAAGCATCGAAAGCGCGCCGAGAATCAGCGCGAGATGACGCGGGGTACGGGAGACAACAGTCATGGGATGCAGAACAAGAACAAAGGCGGGCATGATAGAGCCAATAGGCGCTTGCGCCCGACAATACAGCCTGCCCGGTTTCGGCGCTGCGTGTTGTCTTGGCAAGAGTTTGCCTACAGTTGCCAGCGTCTTGTCCGACCATATCCTCAAGCTAAGTTTCATCGGCATGGGCAGCGGCTATAATCCGCAGCCTCGACGGGAGAAGCGGCATCCCCGCTGCCGAAGGCGCAACCGCCCGCAATCGCTCAGGCTCCTGACCGTCGCGCGAACAACACTCTGGAGAGACTGGCCGCCTTTGCGCAGGCCAGCGCCGAAGGGGCAAAAGGCCGTTTCCGGGCGGCCTCCAAACTCTCAGGCAAAAGGACAGAGGGGCATGTCACAGGCGTATTGCGCGCCTGTCCTGCCCTCGCCTTTGGAGCCCCCTGATGCAATCCCAGTCCCTCTCCGCCCTGGAAAACCGCGATGCCTTTGTCGCCCGTCACTTGGGTCCTAGCCCGGACGAAATCACCCAGATGCTTGGCCTGTTGGGCTTTGACTCGCTCGATGCGCTGACCGATGCCATCGTGCCGGGCAAAATCCGCCTGCAAACGCCGCTGGCGCTGCCCGAACCGGTCACCGAAGTCGAGGCGCTCGCCAAAATCCGCGCCATTGCCGACAAGAACAAGGTGTTCAAGAGCTTTATCGGTCAAGGCTATTACGGCACCCATACGCCGAATGTCATCTTGCGCAACATTCTGGAAAACCCGGCCTGGTACACCGCCTATACCCCGTATCAGGCGGAAATCTCGCAAGGCCGGATGGAAGCGCTGATCAACTTCCAGCAAATGGTGGCTGACCTTACCGGTATGGAAATCGCCAATGCCTCGCTGCTGGACGAAGCCACCGCCGCGGCCGAAGCGATGACGCTGGCCAAGCGTTCGGCCAAGAACAAATCCGGCAATTTCCTGGTTTCCGGCGATGTCCATCCGCAGACGCTGGAAGTACTGACCACCCGCGCCACGCCACTGGGTATCAATATTGTCGTTGCCAACGCTGCCGAGGAGTGGCGCAGCCTGTGTGCCGCGGGCGACTACTTTGGCGCGCTGGTCCAGTATCCGGCCTCCAGCGGCTGGCTGCTTGACTGGTCGGACGAAGTGGACACCATCCATGGCCACAACGCGCTGGCGGTGTTTGCCACCGATTTGCTGGCGCTCACCGTGCTGAAGTCGCCCGGCGAAATGGGCGCGGATATCGTTATCGGCAACAGCCAGCGGTTTGGCGTGCCATTCGGTTTTGGCGGCCCGCACGCCGCCTTCATGGCCTGCCGCGATGCCTACAAGCGCTCGATGCCGGGGCGTTTGATTGGCGTGTCCGTCGATGCCCATGGCAACCCGGCCTATCGTCTCACCCTGCAAACCCGCGAGCAGCATATCCGCCGCGAAAAGGCCACCAGCAATATCTGCACCGCGCAGGTACTGCTGGCGGTGATGGCCGCCATGTATGCGGTGTATCACGGCCCGGAGGGTCTGCGCCGCATCGGCGAGCGGGTGGCGCGCCTGACCAGCATCCTGAAGGCCGGTCTTGCCGAACTCGGTTATGCCGGGCATTTCAACCATGACACGGCCTTCGACACGCTGTGCCTGAAGCTTGGTGACGAGGCCGCTGCGGCGCTGCTCCAACGCGCGCTGGAGCACGGCGTCAACCTGCGCCGCGACCGTGGCGAATATATTTGCATCTCGCTGGATGAAACCACCAGCCGCGAAGATGTCGAGCTTATCTGGTCGATTTTTGCCGATGGCAAGCCGCTTCCGTCCATCGAGGCGCTGGAAGGCAAGGCTGCCTCGCTGATTCCCGACAATCTGCGCCGCAGCAGCCAATACCTCACCCACCCGGTGTTCAACAGCCACCACAGCGAGCACGAAATGCTGCGCTATATGCGCCAGCTCGCCGACAAGGATTTGGCCATGGATCGCACCATGATTCCGCTGGGCAGCTGCACCATGAAGCTCAATGCCACTGCCGAGATGATTCCGGTCACTTGGCCGGCATTCGCCAATATCCACCCGTTTGCCCCGGCCGATCAGGCCGAAGGCTACCAGGAGCTCATCGCAGGTCTTGAAGCCATGCTCTGCGAATGCACCGGCTATGACGCGGTCAGCCTGCAACCGAACTCCGGTGCGCAGGGCGAATATGCCGGCCTGTTGGCGATCCGCGCCTGGCACGCCAGCCGTGGCGAAGGCCATCGCGATATCTGCCTGATTCCAGAATCGGCACACGGCACCAACCCGGCCAGCGCCCAGCTATGCGGCATGAAGGTGGTGGTGGTGGCCTGCGACAAGCAGGGCAATGTGGATGTGGACGATTTGCGCGCCAAGGCCGAGAAGCACAAGGACAGCCTCGCCGCGATCATGCTCACCTACCCGTCCACCCACGGCGTATTCGAAGAAGGCGTGGTCGAGATTTGCGAAATCGTCCATGCCCATGGCGGCCAGGTGTATACCGATGGCGCCAACATGAACGCGCTGGTTGGCGTGGCCCAGCCCGGCAAGTGGGGATCGGATGTTTCGCATCTGAACCTGCACAAGACCTTCTGCATCCCGCACGGCGGCGGCGGCCCCGGCGTTGGCCCCTGCGCGGTGAAATCGCATCTGGCACCGTTCCTGCCCAAGGCCGCCAATGACACTGTGGCTACGCCCGGTGTCGGCCAGGGCGCGCAGGTCAGCGCTGCCACCTTTGGCTCGGCCAGCATCCTGCCGATCAGCTGGATGTACATCACCCTGATGGGCGCTGCGGGTCTGAAGCTCGCCACCCAGGTGGCGCTGCTCAATGCCAACTACGTCTCCAAGCGCCTGGCCGAGCACTACCCCACGCTGTACAGCGGCCGTCAGGGGCTGGTGGCGCATGAGTGCATCCTCGACCTGCGCCCGCTGGAAAAAGCCACCGGCATCAGCGCCGAGGATGTCGCCAAGCGCCTCATCGACTTCGGTTTCCACGCGCCGACCCTGTCGTTCCCGGTGGCCGGTACCTTGATGGTGGAGCCGACCGAATCGGAGTCCAAGCATGAGCTGGATCGCTTCATTGACGCGATGATTCAAATCCGCGAAGAAATCCGCATGGTGGAACAAGGCCAACTTGACCGCGCCGACAACCCGCTGAAAAACGCCCCGCACACCGCTGCGGCCGCCACCGCCAGCGAATGGCCGCATGGCTACAGCCGCGAGTTGGCGGTATTCCCGCTGGCCAGCCTCAAGCAACAAAAATACTGGCCGCCGGTGGGCCGTGTGGACAACGTCCACGGCGACAAAAACGTGTTCTGCGCCTGCATCCCGGTGGATGCCTTCAAGGATGAGGACGCATAAGGCGCACGCATCTTGCTGCACCCTCACCATGGAGCCTCTCCCACAGAGGCTCCATTTTTTATGTATCGCGCCAGAAAAACTGTGACCGATGCCAAAAAAAGACATGCCATTCGTCAGCCCCGTGCCACAAGCGCCATATTCATATTTATCATTACGCGGCGTCCTCCCTGAATACCGCCTCTTTCCTACTTACACATGCATAGCGCATGGAAAATCCTTTAGCCAAACTCTTGCCGGCGCTGGGCTACCTGCTGGCGGCTTGTTTGTTGCCGCTCACTGCCTTTGCCCTGAATGCCAGGCATAGCAGCGAGTACACCGTGCAGCATTGGAATATGCAGCACGGCTTGCCGCACAACATGGTCAATGCCATTACTCAGGATCGTGACGGCTTTATCTGGGTAACGACCTGGGAAGGGGCGGCACGCTTCAATGGCCGGAGTTTCACGCCATTTGATGACAGCAATATCCCCGGCCTGGAGGCGCGCTCCTTCCGTAATGCAGTAACAGATATCCAGGGACGGGTGATTCTGGGCGCGCCACAAACCGGACTGTGGCGGCAGGATCGTGGCCACTGGCAGCAACTGCTGGCGGCAGGATACCCGCGCCTGTCCATGTTGCTACTGCGCACACGCAATGGTGATATTTGGGTAGGCACCGAAAGTGGCCTGTTCCGCCTGGACGATACAGGAAAACTTCAGCCAGGACCGAAACTCTCGAGCCGCTACCGTAATTCGTGGGTCAGCGCCATGACCGAGCTTGATAACGGTTATTTGCTACTGGCCGCCGATGATGATCTGTTCGAAATAGACCCGCAAACCCGGCAGGCGCGCAAACTGAACTGGGGCACAGGTAATATCGGTACTATTTTCAACCTGTTGCAGACCCGTCAAGGTGAAACCTTTCTCGCTCCGCAACGGGGGCTATATCAGAAAACCGCCACCGGCCTGGTGGCCTTGCCTGCGTTTGAAAAACTGCGCATCAGCGCCCTGCTTGAAGATCGCAGCGGCAGCATCTGGATCAGCACCGCCGAGCGTGGCCTGCTGCGCTGGGATGGCGATGTCATTGAAGCGGTGGGAGAAAAAGAAGGGCTGACCGGACACAATACCCCGGCACTGTTTGAAGACCATGAAGGGCATCTATGGGTAGGCACTACCGATGGCCTGTTCCTGATTGCCCGTGGTACCGCCAGGGGAATTGACACCCGTCATGGCCTGGATAACAAAAACGTCCGTACCGTACTTCATGCCCGTGATGGCAGCATGTGGATCGGCACCAGTGCCGGACTTAACCGCTGGAAACAGGGTCAAATCACCACGTTGAAGTCGTTATGGGAAGACAATGCCTATAGCAGTGTGCTGGCGCTGGCAGAGACCAATGACGGGATTTGGGTGGGCAGCTATGAGCGCGGCATCGTGCTGGTTGATCAAAACGGCCAGGTCAAAAAAAGAATTGACCGCACATCGGGACTGAGCTCAAACCGCATCCGTGCGCTCTTGGCCGATGGCGATGATTTGTGGATTGGCTCCCATGGCCTGCTTTCACGGCTGGACAAGGCGGGCGTCATTCACCACTACGGTCCCGAATACGGGCTTGAAGATGGCTTCATTGTCGCCATCCACAAAGATCGTCAGGGCGCGCTATGGATAGGGGGCGGCCAAGGGCTGTGTATCTTGCCGCCAGAGCTCACCAAGGCACACTGTTACAGCAGCCAGAGCAGCCCGCAACTTCCCGCACAAATCACCTTCGATTTTCTGGAAAGGCCAAACGGCGAGATGCTGATCGCCAGCGACCGTGGCATCCTGCGCTGGGATGGCAAAACCTTCCGCAGATATGGCAAGGCGCATGGCCTGCCCAATGAGTCGCTGTTCCGTCTGATGCCAGATCCGCAAGGCTTTCTCTGGGTCAGCAGCAATAATGGCGTGTTCCGCATTGACCCCAGCCAGCTGGATGAAATCGACCAGGGCAAGCGCAGCCAGCTCTCGCTCATGCATTTCACCCAGGACAGCGGCATGCCCAGCTCGCAAGCCAATGGCAATAGCTTCCCGGCTGCGGACATGGATGATGAGGGTAATTTCTGGGTCGCCACCGGCGCCGGCGTTGCCATCATCAATACCCAACTGCCGAAAAAGACTGCGCATGCCAAAGTGCCGCTGGTGATCGAACAATTGCAGGTGGATGGTGCCGACCATTCCCCCTGGGAGGCGGCAATATTCCCGGCAACGCAAACCAAGCGCATCGTGATCCGCTATGCCGGACTTAATCATCGCCATATCCATGAATTACGCTACCGCTACCGGTTGCTTGGCTTTGATAACAAATGGATAGAAGCTGGCAATGGCAACGAGGCGGTATTCACCAATCTGCCTCCTGGCAACTTCACTTTCGAGGTTCAGGCGATGGTACCGCCCCTGGATTGGGCACATGTCCCGAAACATAACCAGGCTTCACTGCATTTCACCCTCAAGCCCGCCTGGTGGCAGCGCCTGGACGTACAGTTGGGCGCTATCTTGCTGAGCGTGCTGGCCATGTTGGCACTGCTGCGGCTATATAACCTCAACCAGTACAAGCGGCAGACCAAGCTGGAGAAGCAAGTCAAAATCCGCACCCAGGAGCTGAATGAGAAAAATCACGCCCTGCAAGAAGCCAGCCAGCTGCAGTCACAGCTGATGCAGCGCCTTGAATTTTTGGCAGGCCAGGATGAGCTGACCAGCCTGCCCAACCGGCGTAGCGCCCGCAAACAGATGGACGCCCTGTGCCAGACACAGGCCATCCGGCTGGCGATGATCGATCTTGATCATTTCAAGCACATCAATGACCGCTATGGTCATGAAACCGGCGACCGCGCCCTGATTGTCTTTGCCCGTTTGCTACAACACTATGCTGGTCGTCTGGAAAATTGCGCGCGTTTGGGCGGCGAAGAATTTGCGCTTCTGCTCCCCAACGCTGACCACGATAGCGCCCTGGCCCATTGCCAGTCGCTTTGCGAACAAATGGCGGCCACGCCCATCCATGCAGTGAATGGCGAGATTCTCTATTGCACCATCAGTATTGGGCTTTCAAAGCCAAGCCGCGAACCGCACCAATTGCTGCGTGAGGCCGACGAGGCGCTTTACCGCGCAAAAAACACAGGCCGCAACCAGGTATGCGTGGCGGATTGACCCGCAGCAAAAAAACATTAGATTAAGCGGTTCTTGAACAGCTCATTCATGTTTCAAGCCTGCCATCCCCTGTCCCCGGCCAAGGGGCTTGCGTGTTCGCCCTTATTTTCATGGAGTTTGCCCATGCGCGTTCGCTCAATTCCAGCCAAAAAATTGCTCTGCACGGCCCTGCTTTCGGCACTTGCCATGCCTGCAGCCGCCGAGATTCAAAACAATAATGCAGAACTTGATCGCGTCACCGTGACCGGCTCGCGCATCAAGCGCACCGAAGTCGAAGCCGCTCTCCCCATTACTACCCTTAAAAAGGATGAAATCGAGCGCCAGGGCATCAGCTCCACCGAACAACTGATGATGTATCTCAATATTGCCGGCAATGGCTCGGACAACCTCGCCAGCAATGGCGGCATCACTTCGGAAGAGCAGCGTGGCAACAACGGCGTTTCCGGCGCCAATCTGCGCGGCCAGGGCGCCGATGCCACCTTGGTGCTGCTCAATGGCCGCCGTGTCGCCACCCACGGGCTTAAAGGCCGCGCTGTGGATTTGAACGCCATTCCCTTTGCCGCCATCGAGCGGGTGGAAGTGCTGCGCGATGGCGCTTCGGCCATTTACGGCACCGATGCCATCGGCGGGGTGATCAACTTCATCACCAAGAATGATTATCAGGGTGCACAGTTAAGCGCCGATGCCGATGTCACCGAGGCCGGTGGCGGCCATAGCTTCCGCTATAGCCTCCTGGCCGGTCATGGCGACCTGGATGAAAATGGCTGGAATGTCTTTGCCAGCCTGAGCCTGCGCCGCAGCACCCTGCTCCGCGGCGCCGACCGCGACTTCTCCAATACCTTCCAGCCCGAGCGCGGCCTCTCGCCGGACACCCGTGGCACCCCGTTTGCCACCGTGTTCAACCGCGAAGGCTCGCTGCTCGGCGCGACCGGTCTCATCGACCCGGCTGATGGCAGCCAGCAAACCGCCATCAATGTACTGCGCCTGCCCGGTGGCGCAGGCTGTATCAATGGCGGCCAGATGATGGGCGATTACGACTACCAGCTGTGGCGGCAGTCCACCTCGCGTTATGCCTGCGCCTGGGATTACCCGGCCGCAGCCGTTATCCAGCAACCGCTGGAAAGCCGCGATTTTCTGGGACGCGCCACCTTCAAGATTGCCGACAACCACGAGGCCAGCTTTGAGCTGACCGCATCGCGCGTGGATGTCACCAAGACCTTCGAGCCGAACCAGATTTCCCCCGGCCGCACTTTCGATATCAGCACCTGGTATCCGTCCAGCGGCGCGGCCTATGACCGCATCTATCAGCAACTGGCCGATTACTTCGGTGCCAGCCAGCTTGATTACGGCGCGCCGATTGCCTACCGCTGGCGCTGCATTGCCTGCGGCCCGCGGCAGATTCAGACCGTGACCGATAGCTGGCGCGCACTCGCCTCGTTCAAGGGCGCGCTGGGCGAAGCCTGGGATTACGATATTGGCCTCTCGCGTGCATCCAGCCAGTCCACCTCGACCATTCGTGGCGGCTATCACTATACCGATGCGCTGAAGGCTGCCCTTGGCAGCGGCCATGTCAACCCGTTCCTGCTGCCAGGTCAGGCGCAAACGGCCGAAGGTCAGGCCTTGATGGATGCCGCATCCGCAGTGGGTGTTGACCTGTATTCGGGCACCTCCACCGTTACCCAGCTGGATGCCTCGCTCTCCGGCGAGCTGCCCTGGAGCCTGCCCGGCGGTGCCATCGCCATGGCCACCGGCATTGACCTGCGCCGCGAAGAATACCGCTTCAAAGGCGATACCCGGGTAGCCGCCCGACCGATATTCAATGCACCCTTCGATGACGCCAATGCGCTCGACCACGCGACCCGCAATGTGCGTGCGGCCTATCTGGAGTTCTATCTACCGATATTGAGCAATCTGGAGCTTACCCTGGCCGGTCGCCATGACCGTTATGACGGCTTTGGTTCTACCACCAATCCGAAATACTCGTTCAAATACCGCCCCACCGACTGGCTGGCCTTCCGTGGCGCCTACAGCACCGGCTTCAAGGTGCCAAGCTTCAACCAGCTGTTCAATGGCGTGAGCGAAACGCTTTATACCGGGCTTGACCTGGCTGACCCGGGAAAATGCCCCGGTGCCGTTGCCGATGCCAGCAAACCGGGCTGTGAATCCATCCGCCCCGACCAACTCTTCGGGGGGCGTGTTGACCTGGAGCCGGAAAAATCCAAGCAGCGCAGCCTCGGCCTGGTGCTGGCGCCTCACGAGCGCTTCAATATGAGCCTGGACTGGTGGGAAATCGAGCGCAGCAATACCATCCGTAACGCACCACTGGAAGTGCTGATCGAATATTACGATGTGTTCAAGAGCAACTGGATTCGTGATGCTTCCGGCACTGTCACCCATATCGACCGCCGCTATATCAATTCCGGCGGCACCCGTATGCGCGGCATCGAACTCGATGCCAACCTAAGCGGCGAGCTGGCCGGTGGCAGCTGGCGCCTCAACCTCAATGGCAGCTATCTCAGCGAGTTCCGCACCAAGGCACTGGAAGCCCTGCCCTATAGCGACAATCTGGTCGGCGAATATGTGCGCTACTACAACCTGCCGCTGCGCTGGAAGCATACTCTCGGCTTCGCCTGGGCACGCGGCAACTGGGCGCACAGCCTGACCCAGGTGTACCGTTCCGGATATAAGGACGAAGTACCGCTATCGGTACGCAATGGCACCCACACCCCACGGGAGTGGAACCCCAATGTGCGCGACTATGCGCTGTACAACTACAGCCTGACCTACACCGGTTTTGAACGCTTCAAGCTCGGCTTCGGCATCAAGAATCTGTTCGATGCCGCCCCACCCTTCACCGCGCACATGAACGACTTTGCCGCCGGTGCTGGCTGGGAGCCGCGTGTAGCCGACCCGCGTGGCCGCGCCTATGTGTTCAAGCTTGAATACAAACTCTGGTGATTGTTGTCCGTCCCTACATGACAAAGCCCGCAAAAGCGAGCTTTGTCGCAATTGCCTGACTTGCTTCTCAGTTCAGATCCGCAAAACGCCGCGGCAGGCCGCTGATGCGTTCGCTGGGGTGGTGGATGGCGTGGTCAATGGCGGCAGGGCTGCCCCAGATATGCAGGCGCTGTTTGGCGCGGGAAATGGCGGTATAGAACCATTGCCGGGTCAGCAGTCGGTGGTCGGGCTGGGGGGGCAGCAATACTGCAACCTCGGCGTATTCCGAGCCTTGCGCCTTGTGCACGGTCATGGCGAATGCACCCTGATGGGGCGGCAATGTGCCAATGTCGATGCTGCGCGCCTGTCCGTCTGCGGTTTCAAACCATACCCGTAGCTGGCCGTTTTCATCGGCCAGACACAGGCCGACATCGCCATTCCACAGGCCGCTGGCGGCATCGTTGCGGGTGATGAGGATGCGCCGCCCGGCATACCAGTTTTTCTTCTCTCCCCAGGCACTGTAACCGGGTTGCTGCTGACGCAGGCAATCTTCAATTCGCGCGTTCGCGCCCTCGGCGCCGTATTCGCCTTCGCGCAGGGCGCAGAGCAATTGCTGCTGGCGCAGGCTTTGCAATTGCCGGGCGATTTCTGCCTGATTGTCGGTGGCAATACGCAGCTGTGTGCCATCCTCTTGCCACTGCCGGGCAATCGCGCTTGCCCAAGCGGCCAGACGCTCATGCAATGCCGTGCGTGATGGCAGTGGCAGATGCTGTGCTTGAGGTTCGGCGCTTGCCAGCGCGCTGTGAAATGCACCGGCTTCGCCTTGCCGCACAGCAGCAATCAGCGGCGATAATGCGCGATCGGCGCGGAAGCTGTGCTCAAGGCGCACGAACTGTGCGCTGCCCTCACCCAGCGCCTGCACGATATCGCGCAGTACCGAGCCAGTCCCGACCGAATCGAGCTGGTCGGCATCGCCCACCAGAATCAGCTGCGCCTCGGGCGAGAGCGCCTCCAGCACTGCGCGCAGCATCGACAGATCCAGCATCGAGGCTTCGTCTATCACCAGCACATCCACCGGCAGCGGCTCGTCGCGGTGCTGTGTCCAGCCACCACGCATGCCGCGACTGCCGAGCAGGCGATGCACGGTGCTGGCTTCGGTCTCTTGTACCGCCGCCAATGCTGCCTGCCATCCCGGCGCAAAATCCTCGGCGCGCGCTGCACGCAAGGACTCGGCAATACGCTGCGCCGCCTTGCCGGTGGGCGCGGCCAGACGGATACGCACATCACCGCCGCGCGCCTGCCACTGCGCCATCAGCATGCGTAGCACGGTGGTGGTTTTGCCGGTACCGGGGCCGCCACTGAGCACGAACAACGGCTGGTCAAGCGCGGCCTGGATGGCCGCAAGCTGCTTCGCCACACGCGCATCCTGAGAATCGGCAAACAGGCGCCCGGCATCGACTGCTTGCCGGGCAAATGGATGCGCGCGTCCATGCAGGCGCGTGGCAAGCAGCCTGGCCACGGCGACTTCGTGGGCAAAATTGCGGCGCAGATAAAACAGCTCGCCCTCCAGCACAAATGGCGTGTATTCACCCTCGCCCTTGCCGACCAGCGGCATGTCGGCAAGCGCGCTGCGCAGGGATTCATCCTCAATCCGCAACGCGCTCTCACCTGCCACATCGGCAAGGCTGGCCTCGGCCGCCAGCCGCGCAAGCCGGGCATCGCCGCCATGCGCCAGCACCCAGCGCGCCAATGTGTATTGCAGGGGGCGCCAGTCATCGCCTGCCAACGGCAAGGCCATGGGCTGAAAACCAAAATGACTGCCCGCAGGTTTCAGGTGCATATGGCTTGTGTCTCCTGGTTGAACGGATCGCCGGGCAAGGCCGCCTGCACGGCGTCGATAAGCGCATCGCCAAAACGCTGCCGCCAGATGCCCGCACCCGGGGCAAGCCCCACCGCCCGCACAAACAGATACCAGCTATCGCCCAGGTGCTTGTCGCGGCAGTAGCCGGCAAGGCGCTGGCGCAGGTAGCGATCCAGCGCCACGGTGTAGAGCAAGGCCTGAAAGCGGTAATGGCTGTGGTTCATGGCATCGGTGAGTGCCGCATCCTGGTAATCGGCGACCCGATGGCCAAGGAAATTGCCCTTGTAGTCGAGCACGTGGAAGCGCCCTTCATGGCGAAAAACAAGGTCGATTTTGCCGGTCATCAGACCCCGCAACTGCCGCTTTTCATGCGGTATCAATGCCGGCTCGCCATGCGCGCCACAGGCTTCACGCAGGGCTTGCAGCGAGGTATGCGCCAGAGAGAAGTGAAATTCCATTTCGGCCAGCAAATCGCTACCGGGCAAGCAGCCAAGGGCGGGCATGTCTGCGGCAAGCGGCGTGGCAAGTACCGCGTCGATACGATGGCCGAGCTTTTCTGCCAGCAGCTCGCCTTCGCGCGCCTCGCCCCACAAGCCCTGTGCTTGCAAGGATTGGTGCAGCAGCAAGGTTTGCGCCGATACCGGCTGGCCGATCTGGCGATGCTCGAATATGGCGTGGATGGCATTGCCAATGGCGGTGCCGCGAATATCACTCAAGGCCAGCAACTGCGGATGTTCGGGTGCAGCCTCGGGCGCGAATTGCGCGGCCTCGTCCAGAGGCGCTTGACTACCCTCATCGCTGGCCGCATCGGCCTGACTGCCATCGGCCGCAGGCAGGCCGCGCGTGAGCGTAGTAAAGCTATGCCGCGAAGGCAGTGGCGTCCACGGCAGCGCCGGCAGCTTGCGGGCGCTAAGCGCAACCGGCGGCGGGCTGGATACAAGCGGCGATACGGCGCTGTCCACATCCCAGCCCTTGCTCCAGGCAATCGCCGGAGTGGCTGCGGCCAGCTCGGCGCTGCCAAGCGCAGGCTGGATACGCGCGAGCATCACATCCAGCGCGGTGCGGGCGGTGCCGCTGGCCGGGTTTGAGCGATTGCCATCCTGGCAACGCTCTGGCGGCAGGATATGCACGATGCAGGCATAAATGCTGCGGGTCAGCGCCACATACAAAAGCCGGAAGCGCTCGTCCTGCAATTCCTGTGCATTCTGCGCCAATGCTGCCAGGTCGCTGCGCAGCTGCCGCTCGCCGGTGTGCGCATCGTGCAGCGCCACCAGACCTGTTTCGCGGCGCTCATCATGCGCCCACATCAGCGGCAGGAATACCACTTCAAATTCCAGCCCCTTGCTGGCGTGCAGGGTCATCAGCTTGACGCGCGGCGCTTCGGATTCGATGCGCAAGCGCCGGGCTTCGCGGGCTTCTTCCTCGCCATCGCTGCCGCCATTGCGCTCATCCTTGAGCCAGGCCAGCAGCTCATGCGGCCCCAGCCCGGCATCGGCTTCGGATTGCAGGATTTCGGCCAGATGGCGCAAGTCGGTCAGCACCCGCTCGCCATGGCTCGCCGCAAGCAGTCTGGCGCCCTGTTGCTGCAACAGCGCATCCACCAGCGCCTGCACACCACGACGCTGCCAAAGCTCGCGCCATGCGTGAAAACGCTGGCTGATAGGCTGCCAGTCCTCCATGCCCAGGCTGGCGATGGTCTCCAGCGGCATGCCATACAGGGGCGTTGCCAGCGCGGCGCGAATCAGGCTCTGCTTTTCGGCATGCAGTACCGCATGCAGCAGCACTTGCAGATGCTGCGCGCTGTCGCTGGCAAATACATTGCTGCCGGTGCTGGTGACGCAAGGCACGCCGCGTGCCTGCAACAGCGATTGCATCTTTTCAATCTGCGCGCTCTTGGGCAGCAGTACGGCGATATGCCGGGGCTCAAGCGGCTTGCCGCCGATGCTGTGCCGGCCTTCGGCCAGCATCCGGGTGATGTCGTTGGCCGCCGCCGTCAATGCGCGCAGCTCGCGCTCGCCCTTGCTATCGGGCGGTTCATCTTCCATCACCATGTACAGCGCCTGGCTTGCCGGTACGCCGTCCACGCAAAAAGGCGTCGCATCACGACGGCCACTGGCCTCGACCTGCTGATAAGCGATATGCGAGGAATAGCCGCCCTCGTCCACATCCAGCGCAGCACCCGCGCAGGCGTAGAGCTGGTTGATCGCGGCAACCATCGGCCGTGATGAGCGATGGTTGACGGTAAGCCCCAGGCGCGCCTCATCGGCGACGCTGGCAGCCGCGCGCAGATAGCTGTGAATATCGCCGCCACGGAAGCGGTAAATGGCTTGCTTGGGGTCGCCAATCATCACCATGCGCCCGCGTGGCTTGCCATCAATATCGCGGTAAATGGCATCAAGAATGCCGTATTGCACGCCGTCGGTGTCCTGAAACTCGTCCACCAGCGCCACCGGCCAGGCGGCGAACAGGGCATCGGCCAATGGACGGGCTTGTTGCCCGGCTTCTGCCTGCAATACCTGATGCACATGCGCCAGCAGGTCATCGAAGCTGCGCTGCTCACGGCGCTCGCCACTCAAGGCTTTTTGCTGCAAAACCCAGTCCTGGATGCGCTGCCAGAGCAATTGCTGGCTGTGGTTGAGGTGTTTTTCCACCAGCGCCAGCAACTGCGGCAGGTGATCGAAAGCTTCTTTTGTGGCGGCGATTTTCTTGCCTGCAGCCGTGACCGCCCCACCCTCGTAACTTGCCTTGGCAAGTGCATCAAGCTCGTTTAGGCTTGGAACAATCTCACCTTGGGTTTCGATGAAACCCGCCAAATTCTCGAAACCTTTGATCAGGCTTTTCTTGCCCTTATGCAGCCCCGGAATCGCCGCACGCAATACCTCGGCCAGACTCACATCCGGCCATGCGTCGATTTGCACTTGCGGCACCACCGTGGCCGGTGCCAGAAGCTGGCCGACTTGTTTGCCATCGGGCAGTTTTTGCAGCTGCTGCAATAACGCCTGCGGAAATTGCGCCTGCAAATCATCAGGCAGACTCTGCTGCAGCACCCGTTTGAAGTCGGCGGCAATCTCGGCATGCCAGGCATCGCCATCCACCAGCGCATCGCCGGAAAAACGGCTGCCTGCGGCGAACGGATGCTCACGCAGGATGCGGCTGCACAGGCTGTGCAAGGTGGACACCGGGGCGCTGTCGAGCTCGGCCAGGGCAAACTGCAAACGGGCGATATCGGTTTTCTTGAGCGCCGCATCCGTCCAACGCTCGGCCAGCCATGCCGCAGCCGGGTCGTTATCGGCTCCGTGCGTATGCGCCTGCGCCCATTCCAGCGCCCAGACGATGCGTGCGCGCAGGCGCTCGGAAAGCTCACTGGCCGCCGCCTTGGAGAAAGTGGTGACGATGATGCTGCCGGGGCTCAATTGCTTTTCCAGCAGCAGGCGCAGATACAGCACCGCAATCGTCCAGGTCTTGCCGGTACCGGCGCTGGCTTCAATCAGGCTGCGCCCGCCGGCATCCAGTTGCAGGCGGCGCCAGCCGGGCAAATGTGCTTGCTCACTCATGCCTTGAGTTCCATGAAATATTCAAGTTGCCCAGCCAGTGCACGGGCAAAGTCGCATAACTCGGCCAGGGCTTGCGAGCCTTCGGCAAAATCCTCATCGCCTGCCAAAAGCCGGGTATAGCCGGGGGCGTAATCACGCTCGCCATTGCCGCGCGCAGGCGCCCAGGCAGCAGCCACGGCACGGGCAATACTGGCCGCATCGGCTCCATCTTTTTGCATCGCCTGCCAGGCCGCCCAGCTAGTGCGCGGGAAATAACGCCGTGGCTGAAGCGCTGCATCACGCCAGGCTTGCAGCAGCCAGGCCAGACGCGCCTGCAGATGCTCACGTTCAATCTGGCCGCTGCGAAACAGGGCATCAGCTTGGTTGAGCGAAGCCAGCCAGGGGTCTTGCTGCGACCAGCTCAACGTGCAGTGCAACGGCAGCGTTTGCGGCAGGCTCAGGCGCGCCGCCAGCCAGTCGATGAAAATCCGGCAGCGCTTGTCAAAGCGCAGCTCGGGGTCGCCCCACTTGCCTTTGCCATCCTGTTCGGGATGCAGCAAGGTCAGCAGTTGCCTGCCGCCAGAAGGATGCGGCAGCAGATTGCGCACCTCCCCGGTGAGCCGCACCTGCCCATTTTGCAGCGGCAAGATAAGGTCAACCGGCAGGCGCTGCTTCTGCACGGCCTCGGTCAATACGCCCTGCTCGCGCAAACAGCCCGCCAAATAAAGAATCTGCTCGCGCTCCCGCTGCCAAGCCGCCTGCCCCAGCTGTCCCACTGGCAAACGGCCATCCAGCCGCAGCCAGTCGGGCATGACATCGCCCTGCCAGGCCGGGTCGGCCAGCGCTTCTTCAAACAGCAGGCGATGGGCGATGCTGTCCTGCCAGGAAAGCGCATCATCACTGGGCTCCTCGCCGCTCAGCCGGTCATCTTCCAGCGCCTCAAGGCTAAGCCGCATGCGTCCGTGCAGCAGTTGCTGCGCCGGGGCGCGCCAGTATTCGTGGAGCGCCGCAAGCGAGCATACGTCTTGCGGCGCGTGTTCGGCTTCTGCCTGCGGAAGCGGCCTGTCATCGGGCTGTTCATGTAGCCCGGCAAAGGCGGCCTGATAACTGAAAAGCCGCACATCACTGCCATCGAAATAGCGCCGGTCAAACGGCTGCAACGGGTGTTTGACCTGCCAGGGCGCGGCTGTTTTCATCGCCTCCGAGCAGGCACTGTCGGCACGCCCAAGTACCGCCATCAACTCGGCCAGGGGCGAGGCCGGGTTGCGCGGCTTGCCATCCTGCACACCTTCGCCCAAATAGGAAAGATGCAGCTGCTCCCTGGCGGACATCAGCGTTTCCAGAAACAGATAGCGGTCATCATGACGCTGGTCACGGTCGCCACGGCGGCGCAGGCGGCTCATCAAGTCCAGCCCGCCATCATCGGCACTGCGCGGGAACTCGCCCTCGTTCAAGCCCAGCACGGCGATAAAGCGGAACGGGATGGCGCGCTGCGGCACCATGCCGCTGAAGGTCACGCCGCCCAGCAGAAACGGCTGGCGCTCGGGCACTGCCTGCAAGGCCGCTTGCAGCCAGTCCGCCGCCACCCGGAAATGCAGCTGCGGGTCAAGCCCGGCCACCGCAGGCTCGTTGCGCAGCCCGGCAATGACGCGCTTGAGCGCCTGCCAGGCTTCCTGCGCGGCGGCATCCTGCGCATCCACGCGCAGCAATGCCTCACAAAGCGCATCGAAATACTGCGCCCAGTCGCTGGCCGGCAGGCTGCTATCGGCCAGCGTGAGCATTTTCCGCGCTTGTTGCAGCAGCGCATCCAGGGCGCCGAGCGCGGCCGTATCGCTCGCCCCCAGATGCGCCAGCGGCAGCATTTCCGTGCCATCAGGCAGCCTCAATACTTCGACCGCATCGCCGCCGGCATCGCTGGCCAGATAGCCAGCCATCATCCGGTCCATGCCCCAGGCAAAGCCATGCTCGGCGATGGCCGGCACACCAAAGCTGGCGCGATGCGCCGCATCCAGCGACCAGGCCACCCGCGATTGCGCCAGATGCTCGCCCAGGCTGTGCAGCGCCTCGGCATCCAGCCCGAAGCGGCGCATCACTTCCGGCAGGCTCAAAATATCCAGCACTTCGCTTACTTGCAGCCGCGAGGCGGGCATTGAGAGCAGGCGCAAAAAGGCAGTAAACAGCGAATGCGTGGCCGACATCGGCACATCGGCGCTGTGGTAGGGCAGCGGCTCGGCGGGGTTGCCCGGCTCGCCAAACAGCGCCGGAATCAGTGGCAGATAGCGACGCATGTCCGGCGCCATCACCAGCATTTGTCCAGGCTCGATGCCACTGGCGCGCGCAGAGAGCATCGCATCATGCAGGATTTCCAGCTCGCGCTGCGGGGTATGCGCCAGATGGATGCGCAGCGAAGCATCCTGTTTTTCCCGCGCCACATCATCCGCCGGCAGCAGCAGCGCCTCATCCAGATGACGGATGCTCTGCTGCAAGCGCATCAGGCGATTGGGGGCTTCAAAGCGCTCATCATCCTGCCAGTGGCGGATGTCCTCACGCACCTCGCCTTCAAGCAGGCTGCTGAAAAAATGCTGCCCCAGCCTGCCCCAGCGCGAGAGCAATTCATGCCGCGCCGGCCGCCACCAGTCGTTACCTTCGGCCGCAGCAATCAGCGCATCTTCCTGCTGCCGCCAAAGATCGGCATGGCCATCTTCCAGCACCCCCCAGTAATCACGGCAGGGGTCGGGCAGATACAGCGCCACCAGCGCATGCCGGGCATAGGCGCGCAAAATGGCAAGCTCCGAAGGCGCAAGATGACTGGAGCCAAACACGTGCAATGCGGGCAAGGGCTGCCCAGTTCGCGTCTGCAATACGTGCTCCAGCTTTGCCAGGAGCTGCGCGCGATGCGTGCCCAGCTGCGCTACGGCATGCTGCCAAAGCGGCGCCAGAAGTTGCGATTCGTTCACCTGCCACTGCCCGCCCTGCCCCGCGGTGGCATAGCGATGCTGCCCCTGTCCCCAGGCATGCAGCCAGTCCGGGCGATACACCAGATAGCGCGAATACAAACGCGCCAGACGGTCGGCCAGTTGATAACGGCGACGCGCACGCTCAGCGACAGGCAGGGCTTCATCCAGAAACGCCGCGATGCGCGGGTCATTCAAACCCTTGACCTGCGCCGCATCACCCAGCCACTCGTGGAGATTCCAGCGCAGATGCTGGCGCTGCCAGCGCGGCAGGGACAGCGCACGCTCGCCCAGCTGCGCCTGCGCCAGCCGGTCTATCCAGCTTGAAGGCAGCAGCACTTGCAGATTGGCAACAATGCCCTGCACGCCCATTTGCCGCGCCAGCGCCCCGCTCAACCACTGCTTCATGCCCGGATGCGCGGCCAATACCGTCTGCGCCTGCAACGGGTCTTCATCGGCGGTGGCGGCCAGCAAATCACGCAGCGGCGCCAACAAGGCCTCCAGCCGCGAAGCACGATAGATCACCAGCCCGTGCTCATGCTCGGCAGGCGCAAAAACAGGCAGTTGGGAAGCGGCATGGGAACTCATGCTGATAATGATGCCGCAAGCCTGTCGCAAATCCTGCGATTTAAACTGGCCAGAGTTTCCAACCCATCACTTCATGTCATCCCCACCCCCTACCCGTGATATCGCGCTTTCAGCCCTGGCTCCACTGATCTGGGGCTCGACCTACTGGGTGACGGTGGCGTTTTTGCCCGCCGACCGCCCATTTACCGCCGCCGTGCTGCGCTGCCTGCCCGCAGGCATCTTGCTGCTGCTGTTGGCTCGCAACCTGCCTGCACGTGATGAATGGCCTCGGCTGGCGCTGCTGGCGTTTTTCAATATCGCCTGGTTTCAGGGCATGTTGTTCGTTTCTGCCTACCGCCTGCCGGGCGGTGTGGCCGCCATCCTCACCGCCACGCAAGTCTTGATGGTGCTGGCGCTGGGCTGGTTGCTGGGCAAACAAGCCCCTTCGCGGCTGGCCTGGATCTCGGCCATCGTGGGGATTGCCGGGGTGGCGTTATTGGTGCATTCCCCCAAAGCGGCATTTGATGGCATCGGCATTGCCGCGGCGCTTTCAGGCGCCGCCGCTGTGGCATTGGGGTTGCATTTCTCCAAACACTGGCAAAGCACGCTGCCGGTGCTGGCCTTTACCGGCTGGCAGCTACTGCTGGGCGGCGCGATGTTGCTGCCGGTGGCACTGCTTACCGAGCCTCTGCCGCAACAATTGACCTGGCAAAATATCGGCGGCTACCTGTACCTGTGCCTGTTTGGCTCGGTACTGGCCTATCTGCTGTTCTTCCGTGGCCTGCGTCGCCTGCCCGCTGCCCTGGTCGCTTCCCTTGGCCTGTTAAGCCCGGTCTGTGCTTTCGTGCTCGGCTGGCTGTTGCTTGGTCAAACCCTGGACGGCAAAGGCATCCTCGGCTTTGTACTGATACTTGCGGCCATCATCGGCGTGCAAAGGGCCACGCGCAGTAGCGGCTGAAAGTCACTGCGCAGCCCTTGCCATCAGCGCCCTTCGCGCAAGGCTTTCAGCAGTTTTGTACCCGCCCGGCCATCTTGCGGCCAGCCAAGCCGTGCCTGCTCCCTGCTGATGGCTTCGCGGCTGGCACGCCCCAGCATACCGTCCACTTTGCCGATATCGTGACCGCGCGCAAGCAGCAGACGTTGCAGCTCCATGCGCTCGTCACGTCCAAGGCCGGGGTCATCGGTTGGCCATGCCTGCACCAGCCCCGGCTCGCCGCGCAGTGCATTGGCAAGCAGCGCAATTGCCAGCGCATAGCTCTCGGCCGCGTTATAGCTGTAAATGGCGTCGTAGTTTTTGAAAACGATAAACGCCGGGCCATTGACGCCGGTCGGCGCCAATACCGCTGCGCGGGTGTCGGCAGGCAAGCCCATCGGTTTGCCATCCACGCGGACTATGCCCATCGCCTGCCATTGGCCCAAGGGTTTGCGCTGGGTTCTGCCCGCCAATGCCACATTGAAGCCACGCGGCAGCCGTACTTCATAGCCCCAGGGCTGGCCGCTGCGCCAGCCCGAGCGCAGCAAATAGTTGGCAGTGGAAGCCAGCGCATCGGGAATACTGCCGACCAAGTCGCGGCGGCCATCGCCGTCAAAATCCACGGCGATGCGGTTATAGGTGGAGGGCATGAACTGGGTATGGCCAAATGCCCCGGCCCAGGAGCCTTTCAGCTCGGCAGGTGCCACGTCGCCGCGCTGGATGATTTTCAGCACTTCGAACAGCTCGCTGCGGAAAAACGCCTGACGGCGGCCAAAGCAGGCCAGTGTGCCCAGTGACTGCTGCAACGAGCGCTGCCCAAAGTTCTGCCCGTAATCGCTTTCCACGCCCCAGACTGCGACCACGGTGGCCGGGTCAACACCGTAACGCGCCTGCACCCGGCGCAGCACATCGGCATGTGTGACCAGCCGCTCGCGGCCTTCGCGCACCCGGCGCGCATCCACCAGCATCGCCAGATAATCCCAAAGCGGCGTGGAAAACTCCGGCTGGCGGTTCAAAAGCGGCAGCACGCTCATGTCCGGGGTGATGTGCATGGCATGGCGCTCGAAGGTCGCTGCATTCACGCCCGCTGCCGCTGCCGCAGGTTTCAGGCTCGCCATGCAGCGCGAGAACTGCGCCGCCTCCTCGGCGCTGGCAGCCACTGGCGCGCTCTGCGCAACAGCCAGCGGCATCCAGCCAGACAGCACGGCGAAGGTGATATGACGGCATAAGCGGGACATGGGACTTCCTTCCAAAAACAGCCCGCCATCATGCCAGCGATGGCAATACAAGGCCAATGCGCCGCAGCCAATTGCATCGCGGCGTTTAGCAGCGCAGACTGCCAAGGTGTGCTGTCGTCCTCATCACGATGGAGTCTGCCTCATGTCCAAACCACAGCGTTTTGCCACACGCGCCACGCATGCAGGCCGGGAAGATTTTTCCGCACTGTGCGTACATGCCCCGCCACTGGATTTGTCCACCACTTATCCATTGCAGGATTTGGCCAGCGGCACGGAGAGTTTCGATGCACTGGTCGCCGGCGCAGCCACTGCCAGCAACCCGATTTATGCCCGGCTTTGCAATCCCACCGTCGCCCGTACCGAACGCGCCCTGGCTGAACTTGAGGAAACCGAAGCCTGTGTTGCCTATGCCTCGGGGATGGCGGCCTTGACTGCCGTACTGCTGGCGCGGGCGACCCACGGCCGTCATATGCTGGCGGTGCGCCCGCTGTATGGCACCTCCGACCACCTGCTTGCCAGCGGTCTTTTGGGCATCGAGGTGGAGTTTGTCGAGCCTGGCGAAATCGAAGCGAAAAAGCGCGCCGCAACTTCGCTCATCATCATCGAAACCCCGGCCAACCCAACCCTTGACCTGGTGGATATCGCCGCAGTGGTCAGGGCCGCAGGCGATGTGCCGGTGCTGGTGGACTCCACCTTTGCCACCCCGGTACTGCAATTGCCTGCACGGCTGGGCGCGCGCTTTGTCCTGCACAGCGCCACCAAGTTTCTGGCAGGTCACGGCGATGTGATTGCCGGCGTGGTGTGCTGCAATGAGGCCGATGCTGCCGCGCTGCGCACGGTGCGCGCCGCGACTGGCGCCCTGCTGCACCCGCTGGCGGCCTATCTGCTGCATCGCGGCCTGCCCACGCTGGAGTTGCGGGTACGACAGGCCGAGGCCAATGCCAAGACACTTGCCGAGCGGCTGGCGCAGCACCCTGCCATCAAGGCCGTGCATTACCCGGGGCTTGGCACGGTCAAAAACGCCGCGCTTGTGCAAAGCCAGATGCAAGGCCCGGGCAGCCTGATGGCCTTCGAACTGCATGGCGGTTTTGAAGCAGCCAGCCAGGTGATGCGCAAGGTAGGGCTGATTACCCCGGCCGTGAGCCTGGGCTCAGTGGACAGCCTGATCCAGCATCCAGCAGGGCTTACCCATCGGGTGGTGGATGAGAAGGTACAGCAGCAGCATGGCATCACTGCCGGACTGCTGCGACTGTCGGTTGGCATCGAACATGTCGATGACCTGTGGCAGGACTTGGCCGCAGCGCTGGGTTAAGGCTCAGTCGCGCAGTAGCGCGTCGATTGCCTTGCGGTAATCGGCGGCGATTGTTTCCCGGGCGATATGCACGCCATCGCGCACTAACACCTTGCCCGCCACTTGCACGGTCTTGATGGCATTGCGGTTACCGGCAAACAGCCAGCGGTCGGCAATGTCCTGCTCGGTTGCGCCAATCAAGGCCGGGATGCCCGCATCCAGCTCAATAGAGTCTTCGCAGGCGAAAAAGCCGGTGGCGGTGGCGGCGCTTTCCCATACGCCTTGCAACAGGGTTTGGGCAACGCTGGGGCACTTGGGGGTCGAGGCGATATTGCGGCGCTGGCGAATCAGCCGCTGGCCGTATTCCAGCCAGCGCAATTCTTCCACGGGCGATACCGAGACATGCGAATCCGAACCCACGCCCCAGCGACCACCGGCATCCAGATAGTCGCGCAGCGGGAACAGGCCATCGCCCAGATTGGCTTCGGTGGTGGTGCAAATCGCCACCACGGCCTGGCTTTGCGCAATGCCGGCGACTTCCGCCGCATCCAGATGGGTGGCGTGCACCAAGGTCCAGTGCTGATCGACCTCGGCATGATCCAGGAGCCACTGAACCGGGCGTGCGCCGCGCACGGCCACGCATTCGTCCACCTCGGCCTGTTGTTCGGCGATATGGATATGCACCGGGGTCTGGCGCGGCAGCGCGGTCAGCACTTCGCGCATGGCATCAGGCGCCACCGCGCGCAGGCTGTGCAGTGCGCAGCCGACCCGCAGCATCGGGTTCTGCTGTGCATGCAGGCGATGGAACAGGCGCAGATAGTCTTCCAGCGTGTGGCCGAAACGGCGCTGGCGCTCGGAAAGCGCGCGCCCATCGAAGCCGCCCTGCATGTACAGCACCGGCAGCAGTGTGAGGCGAATACCGGTTTGCTGGGCGGCCTCAATCAGCGCCTGCGACATCGCCGCCGCGTCTGCATACGCCTTGCCATCGGGTGCATGATGCAGATAGTGAAACTCGCAGACCCGGGTAAAGCCCGCTTCCAGCATCTCCGCATACAACTGCGCCGCCACCGCTCGCAGATATTCCGGGGTGAAACGCGCCGCCATGGCATACATGGTTTCGCGCCAGGTCCAGAAGGAATCATTCGGATCACCCTGACGCTCGGCCATCCCGGCCATGGCGCGCTGGAAAGCGTGCGAATGCAGGTTGGCGATGCCCGGCAGGTGCCAGCCGTTTTGCTGATAGCGGATACTGTTCATCCTTTCATTTTCGCTCAAACCCGATTCGATGACGATGGACAATATCCAAGCCGATGGCCTGCTGCTTGGCCCCACCCTGGTCACCCTGGAAGCCGAAAGCGGCTATGGCCTGATTGAAAACGGCGCACTGGCCTGGCGTGATGGCGTTCTCACCCATGTGGGCCAGCGCGATGAACTGCCCGAAGACTTCATTGAAAGTTTCGATGTGGTGCTGGAAACCGCAGGCCTGGTGACACCGGGTCTTATCGACTGCCATACCCATGTGGTGTTTGCCGGCAACCGCGCTGCCGAGTTTGAAATGCGCCTGCAGGGCCGGAGCTATGAAGAAATCGCCCGCGCCGGTGGCGGCATTGTTTCCAGCGTCAGGGCTGTCCGCGCAGCCAGCCCCGAAGTCTTGCTGGCCGAAAGCCTGCCGCGGGTGCGCGCCTTGATGGCCGATGGCCTGACCACGCTGGAAATCAAGTCCGGCTACGGGCTGGATCTGGACAACGAGCGCAAGATGCTGCAAGTGGCGCGCACCATCGGCGAAGTCTGCGGCATCAGCGTGCGCACCACCTATCTGGCCGCCCATGCGCTGCCGCCGGAATACCAGGGGCGCGCCGACGAATACATCGACCAGGTGATTGCCTGGATGCCCATTTTGCAGGCCGAAGGGCTGATTGATGCGGTGGATGCGTTTTGCGAGGGCATCGGGTTTTCGCCCGAGCAAACCCGGCGCCTGTTCAGCGCCGCACGTGCGCTGGGCTTGCCAGTCAAACTGCACGCCGACCAGTTGAGCGATTTGAATGGCGCGGCGATTGCGGCGGAATTTGGCGGCCTTTCCGCCGACCATATCGAATACACCAGCGCCGCCAGCGTGCAGGCGATGCGTGAAGCCGGTACCGTGGCGGTACTGCTGCCCGGCGCTTTCCATGTCCTGCGCGAAACCAAACTGCCACCGATTGCCGAGCTACGCGAAGCGGGCGTGCCGATGGCCGTCTCCACCGACTGCAACCCCGGCACCTCGCCCCTCCTGTCACTGCGTCAGGCAATGCAACTGGCCTGCACGCATTTCCGCCTGACCCCGGAAGAAGCCCTGCGCGGCGCAAGCATTGAAGCTGCCCGCGCCCTGGGGCTTTCTGACCGTGGCCGCTTGCGGGTCGGCATGCGCGCCGACTTTGCCCTGTGGCGCGCTCAGCACCCGGCCGAGCTGTGCTACTGGCTGGGTGGCGAGCTGTGTCAGGCGGTATATGCTGGCGGCACGCGTATTTAAACCGGCAACCGCAGGGAGAATCCGATGAAAACCGCACTGACCGCAATTGCGCTTGCACTTCTGAGCACACCGCTATTGGCCAACCCGCCTTCGGATGAGGCCAGGCAGTTGGCGCAAAAACTCATCATCGTCGATACCCATATTGATGCCCCCGGCATGTTGCAGGATGGCTGGCGTGACTTAAGCGGCGAGACTGACCGCGAATTTGACTGGCCCAAATCACGCGCAGGCGGTCTGGATGTGGCCTTCATGTCGATTTACACCTCAGCGGCTGAAGACGCAGCCGGTACCGCCTACGGCATCGCCAACCAGCAGATTGATGCGGTATGGGCGCTGGCAAGCCGGGCTCCGGACAAGTTTGCGGTGCTCACCAGCCCGCGCGACATTCCGCGTCTGCGCCGCAACGGTCGGGTACTGCTGCCACTGGGTATGGAAAACGGCGCACCACTGGCGGGGAAAATCGAAAACCTGCACTTCTTTTATAAACGCGGCGTGCGCTACATCACCCTCGCCCACAGCGCTGCCAATGCGCTGGCTGACTCCAGCTATGGCGCAGCGCGCAAATGGAATGGGCTCAGTCCTTTCGGCCGTGAAGTGGTCACCGAAATGAATCGCCTCGGAATGATGGTGGATGTCTCGCATATTTCCGATGACGCCGCGGCCGAAGCAATCGCCCTGAGCCGCGCCCCGGTTATCGCCAGTCATTCGGCGTTCCGGCATTTCACCCCGGATTTCGAGCGCAATATCAGCGACGCACTGGCCAAGGCCGTGGCCGCCAGCGGCGGCGTGGTGCAAATCCCGTTCGGCACCGCCTTCGTCAACCCGCAAGCCGCCGCCAATCTACAAGCTAAATTCCGCCAACGCGATGCCCTGCAACAGCGCAATGCTGCGGCCAGGGCTGCCGGGCAGCCAGAGGAAAGTGTGGCCGAATGGGAAGCAGCCTGGGCACATGAGCATCCCAGGCTATCGACCGATATTGAAGCGGTGCTGGCGCAAATCGACTATGGCGTGAAGCTTGTCGGCATCGACCATATCGGCATCGGCTCGGACTTTGACGGCGTAGGTGGCGAACTACCCGAGCAGCTGCGCAGCGTGGCTGATTTCCCGCGCCTGATCGATGGTCTCAAAGCACGCGGTTATTCCGAAACCGATATCGGCAAAATCATGGGCGGCAACCTGCTGCGGGTATGGCGCGAAGTGGAGGCACTAGCACTAGTCGCCGACAGACACTGAGACTCCCTGCCAAAAGCACGCTAATCCCGTCCGTCAGCCAATCGCGCCATGCGTTGCGCATCGGCTAGCACGCCACGCATCAGCCGTACTTCACGCGCATTCATGTCGGCACGCAGAAAAATCCGTCGCAATTTGCGCAATGCCGACTCCGGGGTGCGCCCTTTGTGAAAGTCGATGGCGTCCAGGGTGTCGCCAAGCTGTGCAAAAAAGCCTTCCAGTTCGGCATGTGAAGCGGGCAGTTCACGGGCATCCTGTGATGTTTGTGGCACTTCCGCCGAAGTGCCGGCCAATATCGCCATGCGCACCTCATAGGCCAGCACCTGCACCGCAGCGGCCAGATTCAGCGAGCTGAAATCCGGGTCGGAAGGGATATGCACGGCGGCATGACAAAGCTGCAATTCGTGGTTATCAAGCCCGGTACGCTCGCGGCCAAACACCAGCGCGACCTCGGCCGAGGCTTGAGCCGCTTGTACAGCCCGCTGCGCGGCCATTGGCGGAGAAAGTTCTTGCAGCGCGATACGGCGGCTGCGCGCGGTACAGCCCAATACCAGCTGGCAGTCGGCTACGGCTTCTTGCAATGTGGCAAAACGCGGTGCATCAAAAACCAGCGCCTCGGCACCGGCGGCCATCGAGGCGGTCTCAAAATCCGGTGCTTTTTCAGGCGCAACCAAGACCATCCGGGCAAGTCCCATGGTTTTCATCGCGCGAGCGGCAGCGCCGAGATTGCCGGGGTGCTGTGTGCCCACCATCACGATGCGGATGCGGGCAGCGGGGTTGTGTGTCATGTCCATATGACAATGTTAAACTGCGCAGTCGGCAACGCGGCCGAATTGTTCTTTTCAACCAGGCATTCACCCATGCAGAAACCCGCCATTACCCTGATGGTCAAAGCGGCACGCGCCGCCGGCAATGTACTGATGCGCAATATCAGTCGTCTTGATGCACTCAATGTAGTCGAAAAAGGCCGGCAGGATTACGCCAGCGAAGTGGATGCCCAGGCTGAAGAAGCCATCATCCGCGAACTCAAGCGCGCGACGCCGGACTACGCCATCCTGGGTGAAGAACACGGCCAGATTGGCAAGGGACGCAATGTCTGGGTGATTGACCCGCTCGATGGCACCAGCAACTATCTGCGCGGCCTGCCGCATTACTGCGTTTCGATTGCGCTGGTGGAAAACGGCGAGCCCACGCATGGCGTGATTTTCGACCCGCTGCGCAACGAGCTGTTTGCAGCCAGCCGCGGGAGCGGCGCGGTGCTCAATGATCGCCGCATCCGCGTGGCCGAGCGCCGCAGCCTGGAAGGCGCCCTGGTGGCAACCGGCTTTCACCCGCGCGAGCGCGAACGCAGCGGCGCACAGCTTGAATGCACCCGCCGACTGCTCAATCAGGCCGAAGACATCCGCCGCACCGGCTCTGCCGCCCTGGACTTGGCCTATGTGGCCTGTGGCCGACTGGATGCCTATTTTGAAGCCGGGGTCAAGCCCTGGGATATCGCCGCTGGCATGCTGATGGTGCGCGAGGCCGGTGGCAAGGTTTGCGACTTCAAGGGCACGCCCACCGCGCCTGTGGATGCGCGCGGCATTGATAGCCGGGGGCTTGTAGCAGGTAACCTGCGCACTGCCGAAGCCTTGCAGAAAGTCATCCAGGACAGCGGTTACGCGGCCAGTTTTTAAACTGCTCAATTAAAGTCCTCAGCAGCTACAAATAATCAAACCCCGCTCGACATTGAACTGCACCCCAAAAGTTGGACACCCATCCAACCTTTGGGGTGTTTTTCATGGCGAAGTACAGTGAGGCATTCAAGCTGGGCGTAGTGCAAAGCTACGCATCAGGGGAATCGGGCTTCAGAGCCATTGCACAGCGTTACGGCCTTGACCATGCGACGGTCAGGCGCTGGGTCAAGGCTTATCAAGCGCATGGTGTACAAGGGCTGCGCAGGAAGTTCAGTCGCTACAGTGCAGACTTCAAGTTGTCGGTGCTGCAACGGATAGCGCAAGAGGGGCTGTCGGTGCGCGAGGCGATGGCGCTATCCAATATCCGGGGCAGTACCCGCATCATCTCCGGCTGGCAGCGCCAGTATCATGCGCAGGGTCTGGCGGGTCTGCAGCCCAAACCCCGAGGAAGGCCCAAGAAGATGTCGATGTCCCAATCTCCCAAGCCTGTCAATGCGCTGCCGGATGCACAGCGCTCCCGTGAAGCGCTGCTGGAAGAGGTCAGGTACCTGCGCGCGGAGGTGGCTTACTTAAAAAATTGCAGGCCTTGCGTCAGGCCAAAGCCCAAGCTGCGCAGAAAAAGCGCAGGTAGTGCATGCACTGAGGCAAGGCCACACATTGGCACACCTGTT
>NWQT01000026.1 GCA_002798295.1 Lysobacteraceae bacterium NML07-0707
TGACCGTCGATAATCACCCTGGGCGTGCCCAGATGATCAGGCTCAATGTAATCCAGTCGCCACTGTCCGGCGCGTGTACTGACCACTGCCACAGGGTAATCATCCAGCCAAATGATTTGCTGCTTTGTATTTCATAATAATTGAATCTTTCAGTCTTGGTGAACATAAAATCAATGAGGATTCACATCAAGACAATACGCATCAATCAATAAAAATCACTAAGAATCCCCAAAAAAAATATTAAATATAAAATCAGGAAAAATGAATTAACCAAAATAAACTTCCTGCAAGTCAAGAAGCATAAAAACGCCAAGGAAACACCCAGGCCCATCATATAGAATAACTTTTCCTCCAGAGAAAAGAATCCAGAGCTTGATACAATTTCAGAGTCATATCTTCGCCTAAATGCATACAACATTAGAATATTGGTGAGCCAATATAAAACAAATGGAATAACGCCAATGATTTTTAAATATTTATTTACAGCACCCACTCTCCTCCTCCTTTCGCCTTAGACTCTCAACAAGATCATAGGGGTATTTATTAAAGTTTCTAATTAATGGCCAAGTGAATAAACCATCTGTCTCAACATGAAAACTCAAAACACCAACAGAGTACGTACTCATTTCGCCAGAGTGTGTCACTCTAGTCCTCAAATCCGCACCTGCACATTGTGATTGCCCATATGTGTAATTCGGAGATGCCTCTACTTTAACTCTTCCACATCGAGAATTTTCACTCTCACACTCATAGTCACAAGTTGGACTCCTATTTGAATGATAATTAACTATGGGTGTCACTTTGTAGCTTGCTGGTCGGCATATCCATTTCTCAAGCCCATAAGGATCAATGCCACCCAAAGGATTTTCCTTCACATACCCATGAGTGCTTACCCCCATTCACAATAAAATCATTAATCTCCACAAAGATATCCAGTGTCCCCAACAATTTCTTCGACTCCTTTGTAAGGCACTCAACCGGAGAGGCCTTTCTGGATCAATAATTCATAAGTTTTTTCCCCCCTTTTACCCTTTACCTCTATAAGAAAGTAAGCACTATCAGAATCTCCCTCCCCAACCCCAATAATAGAAAAACCAAGATCACACCCAGGATCAGATGCCATCACCGCAGTCCTTAATGAGTTCAAGGCATCATCCCTGGCTTCACAGGAAACCAGAGATATGCACAAAAAAACAAACAAAAATATAAAAAAATTAATTGCCATACATGACCCCAAGGGTGCAGCACGCAATACATTCCTCAATCGCATCCCTTTTGTCATTATTACATCTTATTTTTTCAAAACATGAAATTCCCTTTTCATTTGCATAAATATCATTCAATTGAAATGCCCACGATCTATCCCCACGAAATCTCCCTCTTAAGTCCCATGCATCATAAAAATAGAATCCCTGATATTCATTTGCAATTCCGGCAAGTCGAGTCAAGTAAACCCCGCTCTCTTTTGAAAGAATACAGCTCACTGCGCAATGCCGCTCATAAGAATTTGACTCTCCAGGAAATATCCTATGCCCCCAAATACGTCTTTCACGAAATGATTCATAAATACCTTTGTTTTGCAACCCATAAGGATCAATGCCACTCAGAGGATTCCCCTCCCCCCGGAACTTTCTCCAGCTCGACAGAATTTCGCATCAATATCACCAAAATTCTTTTCACCACCAACTAAAAAACAAAAAATCAACACCAACTGCACTTATGTCCATTAGCAAAAATCACGCGCCCTCACAAAAAACCAAAACAAAACTTAAAAAATATCAAGAAGAGCAATGACAAACAGAATTAACAGCAAATTCGCAATACACAATCAAAAAGTAAGTAAAATAAATAGCAAACCCCAAGATATTGGCTTTTACAAATATTTTATTTAAAATAAATATTAAAAATGAAAAAATATTCAGCCAACCAAATGCCAATAAAAAATTAGATTCTCCAATAAAAAATGATGTGCTTGCCACAACGTCGCGCCCAACATATTTGTCCTTGAAAAGGAAGACTGCAATCAGTGCAAATATCCAATATAGAAAAATAGATGCTGCACCAATAAATTTAACCACCTTATCTGCAGCAATCATTATCCACCTCCTTCTCTCTTAGCTTCTCTGCCAAGTCAAATGGATAGCCACCCAAGATAGACATTAGAAAACCATAAATCCTGCCTGTATTTACGTAAAAATCTTTATATCCAATCGGATATCTTGAAACACCACCCAAATGTGTCGGTCTTGTCCTTGTTTCAACTCCAGCACATTGATAACCATCCGTGTACTTAACCGCTGATGCCTCTACCATTACTTCACCGCACCTCGTGTTTTCACATATGTAATTACATGTCTGCCGACCGTTTGGATGATAAGTGACAACAGGAATCACCCCCGTGGCAGACCGTTGACTCATCGGCCGACATATCCATTTCTCCAGCCCATAAGGATCAATACCCCCTAGAGGATTTCCCTCAACATATCCGTAAGTACTTATCCCACCCTCAAGCCCGATAGGGTCACTCTGGATATAACGCCCGGTTTTGGGATCGTAATCACGGTAATAGTTGTAATTGAGCCCTGTGGCCGGATCATGACGTTGGCCGGGATAACGCAGGTGAAAAA
>NWQT01000047.1 GCA_002798295.1 Lysobacteraceae bacterium NML07-0707
TGGTTTCAAAGCCTGATTCTCCTGACATGTAGCTTTGCACTACACGCAGTTTGAAGGCCTCACTGTACTTCGCCATGAAAAACACCCCAAAGGTTGGATCGGCGTCCAACTTTTGGGGTGCAGTTCAATATTTCCCGGCTTTTGGTCTTTCAGGGGTTTCGTATCTGTTAATGATGGCTATACTCGGCTTACCCCCGTCAAACGGCATCCGCCCACAACTGGACTTTTGCGATGCGACTGATTCTGACTACTGCCAGCCTTGTCCTGGCGCTGCCGCTGGCAGCACTCGCCCAGTTTGCTGCCAATCGCCCCGCCTCCGCCAGCCCCGATGCAGCGAGTGCATCTTCGCAAGCTGATGGCGCCAGCCTCGCTTATACCTGCCGTGGCTGTCACGGCATTGCCGGTTACAAGAACGCCTATCCCAGCTATCGCGTACCGAAGCTGGTTGGCCAGTCCGAGGTTTACTTGAGAAATGCCCTGAATGAATACCGTCAGGGCAAACGCCAGCACCCGACGATGCAAGCCCAGGCCCAGAGCTTTTCTGAAGCCGATATCAATGCCATCGCCGCCTATCTTGCCAGCCTGAAATCCAAGTGAGCCCGCCATGAGCACTTCTCGTATCTGTGCCACTGCCGCACTTTCCGCTTTACTGCTGGCTGCCTGCTCCGGCCATGCCGGCCATGACGCCGGCTCATCATCGGCCGGACTTCCAAAAGGCGATATTGGTCGCGGCCAGGAACTTGCCAGCAGCACCACACTGACCGGGCAAAGCTGTATCAGCTGCCACGGCAACAATGGCAATGCCCCGATTGACCCCAGCTATCCCAAAATCGGTGGCCAGTATTACGACTATCTGGCACATGCCTTGCAGCGCTACCGGGACGGCAAACGCGAACACATGTTGATGAGTCCTCAGGCACGCAACCTGACCGACCAACACATCGCTGACCTTGCCGCATATTTCGGCAGCCGCGAAGGCGATTTGGCGGATATGTCGGCGTATTGATGATGGCAACTACACTCCGTAGCCTGCGACCTCTTTTTCAAGAGACTTAGGAAGTTAAGCCATTTCAATAGTGAGCTAACCTTCTGTAATAACAAGGAAAAACAGTCACTATCATCGTTCTCGAATCGCAGAGAAGACTTTTTGCAAAATTTTGCGTTACTTAGCACTGGATAGCGTCATCCATAGTGACGGCTGGCGCGGCACGTGTAATGACCCACCCCTTTCTGCACAGGTCAGGCTGCTAAAGCATACGCTTGAGCGGGTGTTTTCATGCCGAGCGCCTGATGCGGGCGTCGGTGATTGTAGAACTGGATCCAGTCGCCCAGCACACGCATGGCATGCTGCTGGCTCTCAAAGCGATGACGGTGTACGCATTGCTCCTTGAGGGTGCGGATGAGGCGTTCCACCATGCCGTTTTGCTGCGGGCAATGCGGGGTGATGAACTCTTGCTGTAAGCCATAGCTGCGTACCAGCCGCGTGTAATCGCGGCTGGTGAAGACCAGGCCGTTGTCCGAACGCAGCAGGAACGGCTCAGGCACACGCCCGAGCGTGCCATAGCGGGCAATCAGTGCCTGCTCCAATGACGCCACCGCGGTACTGGCCTTGCCGCTGCGTGAGAGATGCCAGCCCAGCCATTGCCGGGTATGGTAAT
>NWQT01000016.1 GCA_002798295.1 Lysobacteraceae bacterium NML07-0707
TGAACTGCACCCCAAAAGTTGGACGCCGATCCAACCTTTGGGGTGTTTTTCATGGCGAAGTACAGTGAGGCCTTCAAACTGCGTGTAGTGCAAAGCTACATGTCAGGAGAATCAGGCTTTGAAACCACAGCGCAGCGTTATGGCCTTGACCATGCAACGGTCAGGCGCTGGGTCAGGGCTTATCAAATGCATGGCGTGCAGGGTCTGCGCAGGAAGTTCAGCCACTACAGTGCCGACTTCAAGCTGTCGGTGCTGCAACGGATAGAACAAGAGGGGCTGTCGGCATGCGAGGCGCTGGCGCTATTCAATATCCGTGGCGGTAGCGGCGTCATCTCCCGCTGGCAGCGCCAGTATCATGTGCAGGGTCTGGCGGGTTTGCAGCCCAAGCCGCGAGGAAGACCCAAGAAGATGTCGAACGCCCCACCTCCCAAGTCCGTCAAGGCGCTGCCCGATGCGCAACGCTCACACGAAGCGCTGCTGGAAGAGGTCAAGTACCTGCGCGCGGAGGTGGCCTACTTAAAAAAATTGCAGGCCTTGCGTCAGGCCAAAGCACAAGCAGCGCAGAAAAAGCGCAAGTAGTGCATGCACTGAGGCAAGGCCATACATTGGCGCATTTGTTGAAGGCGGCCGAGCTGTCGCGCAGCACGTTCTACTACCAGGTCAAGACACAGCAAAGTGAAGACAAGCAGGCGGGTCTTAAAGCGCGCATCCAAGCGTTGTACGCACATCACCAGGGGCGCTACGGCTATCGGCGCATCACCGACGCGCTGCGCCAGATGGGCGAGTGGGTCAACCACAAGACCGTGCAACGGCTGATGCAGGCACTGGGCTTGAAGTCCTTGGTGCGTCCGAAGCGATATCGCGCCTGGCGAGGCCAGCAGGCCGAGGTGCCGAATGTGCTGAACCGCCAGTTCCAAGCCACGCGCCCCAACCAGAAATGGGTCACAGACGTCACCGAGTTCAACGTCCGCGGCCAGAAACTCTATCTCTCACCAATGCTGGATCTTTATAACGGCGAGATCGTCGCTTACACGCTGCAGCAGCGCCCCCACTTCTCGCTGGTCAAAGACATGCTGCAAAAGGCCATCGCCAGACTGCCGGCCAAGGACACGCCCCTCGTGCACTCAGATCAGGGCTGGCAGTATCAGATGCCGGCCTGGCGCCAACAACTCGCCCAGCGCGGCCTGACCCAGAGCATGTCACGCAAGGGCAACTGCCTGGACAATGCCGCCATGGAGAGCTTCTTTGCCACCTTGAAGTCGGAGCTCTTTTACTTGAGACGCTTCGACTGCATCGAGCAGCTTCAGAGCGCCATCGGCGAATATATGGACTACTACAATCACGAGCGTATCAGGACAAAACTCAAAGGCCTGAGCCCGGTGCAGTACCGGACTCAGGCCTCGAACACTTAACCCGTAACTGTCCAAGTTTTGGGGGTCAGTTCA
>NWQT01000040.1 GCA_002798295.1 Lysobacteraceae bacterium NML07-0707
TTGTCCAGACGCCGATGCAGCAGGCGACCATTACCGTAACGCCATCCCCTGGCTGCACCGAACGGCACATATTGCACGGCCTCCACTACAGTCTGTGAGCTGCCATCCGGGGCAACATAATGTATGGGTGAAATTTCACCAAGCAAGTTGCGTTGATACTTCACTTGAGCGCCATCAGGAAAGGTCATCACTGTAAGTCGTTTACAACACCGAAAAATCGAATCAAATAAATCCCTTTCTCTTGCCATCCTCTACCCAAGTCTCAACCCCTACCCGGGTCAGGTCAAACTGACGACTCGCCTCGGCCACCGTCGCCTCGCCTTGGATGATCTCAAGCACCAGTGCCAACTTACGCCGCGCTGTCCAACGTTTGATTTCTTCGTCCATGACTGCATTCATCGAGTATCTCCTCTGGAAAGTTAGCACCTGAGCAGGAAATCAGTGGATCATTACATATCTGGTGGCTGAGAAAGCTTACGGCTGTTAGGCGAGGCAGAACTTTTTGGCTTCTTTGGAGCTCTTCAAAATAACCATTTGATTGCAAGATATGTTGGGTATACCGATAAAAATACTAATAACATGGAGAACACTCTAATTGGAGTGGATTTAAAATTTAGTAGTGATAGTGCTGCTACAATAAGGATTGTCAAGTTGGCGACAAATCCTACTCTGGCAATTATGTAGCCCTCGTAGCTAAAATCGTCATATGTAATTGATATCCCAGCAACAACCATTATTGTTAGTACAGATAACAATACTATTACGATCAGTGCTGATGCAATCACTCTCATCTGCATGACTCTTTGCATTTTTCATCTCCACCGAATGATTTTTCTTCTACAGCCTCATTGAGTGATTTTATGAATCTCGACTTAAATATATTATCTATTATTCCAGACACGCTGAGGTATGAGGTATTTACCCTGAATACCCTATATCCCTCAGCCCTCTCATACTGCCATCCATTTGGCGCAACCCCTCTCCTTAATTTAGCTCCATAACACATTTGAGAATCAAATCCGCCCATATATCCCGCTGCCATGAAGTCAACTGAACACCCTGTACTTTTTGATGTGCAGGTATACCCGCACTGCTTGACTCCGTTTACATAATTTCCAAGATTTGGATTGCTTGCTATGCAAGAAAACTCCTCCAGCCCCCACGGATCTACAAAGCTGATCGGATTCCCACCCGCATAGGCATAGGTATTGATTCCACCCTCAAGCCCGATAGGGTCACTCTGGATATAACGCCCGGTTTTGGGATCGTAATCACGGTAATAGTTGTAATTGAGCCCTGTGGCCGGATCATGACGTTGGCCGGGATAACGCAGGTGAAAAA
>NWQT01000001.1 GCA_002798295.1 Lysobacteraceae bacterium NML07-0707
TCAGTCCTTGCCGGGATGGCTTGGCACTGTGCTGGCGTGATATGGAATTTTTAGGATTTACCGGCAGCGTTGGCCTAATTAGGAAAATGAAAACCCTAATTAGGGTTTTCGTCCGGCTCCAGCTCCCCCGCCTCTTTGAGCACCTTACGGATAGTCTCTTCTTTAGGGCTTGTGAAGCCTAACTCCTGTAGCTGGCTCTCAACAGAAGGCACGGCTCCCTTTTCGGGAAGCCTAGCCATTTCCAACAAGGCGCGAACGATTCGCAACATACTGTTGCGTTCCCGGCTTCGTAAGCCGCCGCCCTCACCTTCATTTGCTTTCGTGACTTTCGGGCTAATGACATTTGCAATGCGCTCTACCTCCCTAGTTCTTATGACAATCAGCGCATCGAATGGCAACTGCATTACCGGGTACTCCATGCCCTTATGTCCTGCCAGGAGATTTGCATACTTTCCGCATGGCAGGCTAAGTAAAAATCCATCGCTTGCTATTTGCATTTGCGGGGCTGCGTTATAAAGCTTTGTCAGGCGTTCCTTTATGGCTTGCTCACCTGCCGCAAACATAAGCAAGTCCCAAAGTCCGCTTATTTGATAGATTTCATCTTCAAAAATAACAACTTCGTCATTTGTCAGCTTGTAACCATTTCGCAGAAGCACGATATCCGCATCCCCAGATAGGCTGCGCGCTTTTGAATATTTGGCATCGCTTGCCGCGATAGCATCCCCAATCCTTGCGGGCACGTCGCTAGGCAAGTAAACCGAAAGGGTCGCCTTGCCTTCTATAGCAAGCTGGTAAATATCCTTGTTGGTTAGAGGCTCGCCCGTCATGTTTATGAGATGGACAGCCGCATCACCCTTCAATGCTTCCCTGAAAGGTTCCCGCATCAGCGCCGCAGGGTTCCGGCGCGTTCGCCCCGTCGGGCTAGATGCGGGCTGTTAGCTTACCGCGCGCCTGAATCACGCGCCCGGCTTTGGCTGAATGTCCATGCTTTCCAGCGCCTC
>NWQT01000007.1 GCA_002798295.1 Lysobacteraceae bacterium NML07-0707
ACTGGCCGCTCAGGCCGCCCTGGGCGGTGAGGAAGTTGTAGCGTTGTCCCAGGCCATATACGCCCGGCATGCGCACTGCCACCACGGTGCCGCCGTTCAGGGTGGCAGTACCGGTGACTTCCAGCTTATCGGTGCTGTCCGGCGGCGCCATGTCCACGAAGAACCGCGTGCCGGCCTGCTGCACATAGTTGCCGTTGATGGTCAGGGTGCCAATCGAGTTGCCCGGGGCGATGCTGCCGCCTTGGGCCAGATGGAAGTCGCCATGCAGTGCGCCTGCACCGGCATACAGGCCGCCATTGAGGGTGACCTTGTTGCGCAGCGTGCCGTTATTACGCAGAACACCGCCATTGACCACCACGTCGCTGCCCAGGGTGTTGTCACCGGTCAGCTCCAGCGTGCCGCTGTTGACGGTCAGGCCGGCAAAGCTGTTGTTGCCTGCAAGACGCAGCCAGCCACCAGCATCACTGTTGAAGCTGAAGGCGGCGCCGGAGATGTCATTGGTCCACACATCCCAGACGCGGGCATCGTTCCACCAGTGGGTACCGCCGGCCTTGGCCACCATGTTGACATCGGTATCAACGCGGAACTGGCCATAGCCTTCGATGGCTTTCTTCAGATTCACCATGCCCCAGCCGTAGACATCATCCACGCCCGGCGCACCCAGGTCGGTCGCGGTGGTCAGCAGCACATCGCGCACCTGGGCGTTGGTCAGGTACGGATAGCGCTCGAACAGCAACGCCAAAGCGCCGGTGACGTGCGGCGCGGCCATTGAGGTGCCGGTGTAGTCGGCATAGCCAAATGAAGGACTGAACTGCGCCATGCCAGTCAGGTTCAATTGACCATTGGCATCGACTTCCGCATCCACGGCAAATTGGCCTTCTGCATAAACCGATGAGTTGATGGCAGTTCCCGGGGCTGCAATGCACCATTGCATGGACAGCCCGCACTTCATCGAGCTTCTGCTCAACACATAGCTGCCCTTGGCCGGGGTCAGATTGACTACACTCAGCCAATACGGCTCCAGCTCGGCATAGTGGCGCGGCAGACTGGCATAGGCACCGGCACCGGGCGCGTCTTCGGGTCTGGGGCGTGCATTGGTATTGCCGGCTGCCCATACCTGAATCAGCCCGCTGTCCAGCGAAGCCTGACGAATGGCCGACCAGCGCTCTGCGAGGCTTGGCGCTGCGTAAAAAGCATCATGTGCCGCTTGGGTGCCCGGGTCCCTGGGAAAGCCCCAGCTATGGTTGATGGCGCGCACCCCGGCAGCACTCATCTGTTGGTACATATCGGCAAATGCACTGCCACTGGCTTCCGGGGTATGGCTCTTGCGGCAGATATCGTTGTACACGCAGTCCCATTCCAGAACCAGAAATTCATCTGCAGACAGGCGCGCGGAGCTGAAATTTGCCCCGAAAGCCACCCCGTGCATGCCGCTGCCATCACGATTGGCGGCCATGGTGCCGGCCACATGGGTACCGTGCGACTCAAAGCTGAAACTGGCCTTGCCGATGACCGGAATCAGCTCCGGCGCATCAATTTCAACCAGTTCACGAATGGACTCGTCCAGATAAACGATATCCATCGTGCCGCGACCGCCATCGGTGGCAAAGCAAGCATTCTCTGCACTGCTGTATTGGTATGGGTTCGACACGCAGCGGCTGCCATCTGCAAGCAAATCGCCAATCTTCAGGCCTTGATGTGCCTTGCCTGCAAATTCGCTGTGTCCCAGCCCCACACCCGAATCAAGCAGGCCGATGCGGATACCGCTGCCGGTCAGACCACGGGCATAGGCGTGATGGGCATTCATCGCCTCCAGCCCCCAGTCCTGCATGAATTCATCACTTTTCCAGCTCTCGGCATCGCCGAGCTTGGCGGCCTCGGTGTAATTGGCGCTCACCAGCGGCTTGTCCACAGCCGAGGCTGTGCCGGCAAGTCCGTGCTCGCTACCCGAAGTGAAATGGAAATGCGCCATCTGGCGTGCCTGACAGGCTTCGCGCTGCGCCGCAGTCGTTGCATTTGCACAGCTTGCCGAAGTATTTGCAGTATCGGCTACAGGCTGCGCAGCCAGCGCCATCGGAGCCGTGCTCGCCAACAGGCTACAGGCTATGGCTTGATACAACTTGGAACGCACGCGGGTAAAACGGGCTTTGGATGTCATTCTGGTTCTCTCTTGAGTGGTGCCATGAGGCTACGGCAAGGTCGGCCTTGCAGCAGGACTTTCTAGCACAACATGCACCATTCGCTCAGCAGCATTTGCTGCAAACCGGCAAGCACCCTGAAAAACACGAATCCAATCAAAATGTTGCAACATACGCCTGCGCATCCGACACAAAACATACAAGACTGCAATGCGATTCCGTGCGCGTTTTACCTGCAATACAGATGACTGCCAGTGCATAGCCACACCGGCAACCCCAGCTACAACGCAATTAATTTGGGTCTTAGGGATTTAAGAAGGGTCTTAGGAAGTTAAGGATTTAGATAGGCTGCTCACGCAGCATTTTCATCATGAGTTTGTAGAGGTTATCGCGTCGATGATTGAAACGGAACTCGGTTTCCTTGAGATGCAGGTAGAACATGTCTTTTCGAATCCCCTTCATCTTGGCCAGGCGCAGCTTGGCATATGCCCAGAACGACTCGATACCGTTGATGTGCGTCTGGTCATTGGCGAACTCGTTGCTCGGGCGATTGACCCGCAAATGCTTGGCATAGCCCACATCCACCAGCCCGTGATAGCCGCGCCAGCCGTCACTATGGATGACGCTATCCAGTGCCACTTTACCCCGGATAGCCTTTTGCAGCGTGGCTTTCTTGACATCAGGGACAATCTCTGTGGACACCAATCCGTTGCGCTTGTACAGGCCAAACACGATGGTCTTGCTCCCTGCGCCCCGTCCGCGCTTGCCGCGAACACGGCGAGGCCCAAAGTAGGATTCGTCTACTTCCACCTGCCCCGACCACGGGCTGTGTTTTTCACACTCAACAGCGATACGCTCACGCAGCTTGCTGTAAATGACATGGGGCTTAGGAGGCAAGCATGTGCAAACCAAATTCCAACTTACTGATATAAAAAGAAAAAATAAGTTCTGCCGCCATTCAAAAATCAGTGAGGCCAAGTTTCGACACCTTTTGCGCCTGTTTGCCATGGATTTGACCGCCACGGATGTCACACAGTTGTGTAGTCTCTCCGTGCGTTCGGTCAATGCGGTGTAGCAACGCATCCGTGTCCGCCTGCTCAGCAATGCGCTGCGCAGTCTCCGTTCTCGGGCGAGCTTGAAGCCGATGAATCCTATTTCGGCCCCAAGCGCATCCGGAGCAAACGTGGACGTGGCGCAGGTGGAAAAACCATCGTCTTTGGCCGACTCAAGCGCGGCGATTGTGTCTATACCGAAATCGTCCCCGATGCCTCCAAAACCACGTTGCAAGCCATCATCCGCGGTAAAGTGAACCCGAACAACATCATCCACACCGACAGCTGGCGAGGCTGCGATGGGCTGGTTGACTTGGGCTTGGACAAGCACTTTCGGGGCAATCACGGCAACAACGAGTTCGTCAAAGGCTCCAGGCACGTCAACGGTATCGAGTCTTTCTGGAATTATGCCAAACATCGACTGGCGCAGTTTCATGGGGTACGGCGCGACAAGTTCGAGCTGCATCTCAAGGAAACCGAATTTCGCTTCAACCATCGCCACCTTGATCTCTACAAGACCCTGCTTAAACTGCTCAGAGGCGACACCTCTTTGAGGTGTTTGCTTCCTAAGCCCCTTGGTAATCCTCGCTGTGAAGTGTCAAACGGTTGTTTCTCGGCGTGGGCAGTCGGCTCATGGGAGGTAGGCGGTCGGTGCCAGCTGTAGTGGTGTTGTCAGCTGAGCAGCGCCTGGGTGCGTTGGGCTGAGTTCTGGTAGATCCAGCCGTATGCCCCCTCGCGCAAGGCCGACTGAATGAAGCGCTCGGCCTTGCCGTTGGTCTGGGGTCGGTAGGCTCTGGTGAACTTCTGTACGATGCCATGCTGGGTGCAAGCAACCCGCAAGGCCTTGGAGCGAAACGCCGAGCCGTTGTCGGTCAGCACGTGCTTGATGTGCACACCCAGGCTTGCGTAGTAGGCCACTGCGTCATGCAGGAACTGCACCGCGCTTTCCTGGCGTTCGTTGAGGGGCATGCCGGTGAAGGCAATGCGCGTAGGATCGGAATCTTTGGGCAACCAAAGCGCAGCCAAGACCTGCCTTGGACGGAAGTTGCACCAGGCCTCACCCTCAAGCGATAGGGTGGAGATAGGGTGTAAACAAAAAAAGCGACTTGGGACGCATCCACAAGCCGCTGATTTTGTTGGTGTTTTTGGTCGGGGTAGCCGGATTCGAACCGACGACCACTTGTCCCCCAGACAAGTGCGCTACCAGGCTGCGCTATACCCCGGAAAGGTCGGGCATTATAGCCGAAGTTCGGCTTAACGCTGCAACAATTGCAAAACTTCTTCCAATTCCTGCCGCATCTGGCGAATCAGCTCGACCGGAAGCGTGGCCTCCTGCCTGCCTTCGCCATTTTCAAGCCGCTGTCTGGCGCCGCCTATGGTATAGCCTTGCTCATACAGCAAGCTGCGAATCTGGCGAATTTTCAGGACATCATGACGCTGGTAATAGCGACGGTTGCCGCGGCGCTTGTCCGGCGAAAGGCTGGGGAATTCCGTCTCCCAGTAACGCAAGACATGCGGCTTGACATCGCACAACTCGCTGACTTCACCAATGGTGAAGTAGCGTTTGGCCGGAATCGGCGGAAGCTCTTTGTTACTACCTGGGTCCAGCATAGGCTTCCACTCGCTCCTTCAGTTTCTGACCCGGACGGAATGTCACCACGGTACGGGCGCTGATGGGGACTTCTTCACCGGTTTTGGGGTTACGCCCCGGACGCGGGCTCTTGCGGCGCAAATCAAAATTGCCAAAGCCCGACAGCTTGACCTGACGACCGGCAGCCAGCCCATCGCCCAAGGTGTCGAAGAACGCATCCACAAACTCTTTTGCTTCGCGCTTGTTGAAGCCAACTTTCTCAAAGAGATGTTCGGCCATTTGAGCCTTGGTCAATGCCATTACGGTTATTCCCTGATCTTGACGCCATGCGCTTTGGCAAGCGCCCCGGTGACGGCGGCCATGCTGGCATCCACATCCGAGTCGGTGAGAGTGCGCGATTCTTCCTGCAAAATCAAGCCCATGGCAAGACTCTTGAAGCCCGGCTCCACGCCTTTGCCGCGGTAAACGTCAAACAGCCGCAATTCACGCAGCAGCGCACCTGCGGCCTGGCGCACGGTATCGGCAAGCACCTGCCATGCCAGGTGTTCTGGCACCAGCAGCGCCAAGTCGCGGCGCACCGACGGAAAGCGCGATGCCGTTTCCACCCGGGACACACCATGCCGGGCGATGGCCGCCAGATTCAGTTCAAAACCCAGCACTCTGGTATCCAGATCCAGGGCGGCGAGCAGGCGTGGATGCAGCTCGCCCAGCCAACCGATGCACTCGCCATCACGGCACACATCCGCCGAGCGTCCAGGGTGGCCGAAGCCGTGCGTGCTGCGACGGAACTCAAGATGCGCACCGGACAGGGCAGCCAGCGACGTCAGGTCGCCCTTCAGGTCGTGGAAGTCCACACTGCGGCTGGCCACGCCCCACTGCTCGGCGCTGGCGCTGCCGCAAACCACCGCGGCGATATGCGGGATTTCCTGCGGTGCTTCGCCTTCTTGTCCGGGTACGGCAAACACCCGTCCCATCTCGAACAATCGCACGCGGCTTTGCTGGCGTTGCACATTGCGCGCCAGTGCGGCAGTCAGACCCGGCAGTAGCATCGGCCGCATCACGCCTAGCTCGGCACTCAGCGGGTTGGCCAGTGCAATGCCGCCTTCAAGCCCCCATTTTTCAAGCAAGGCGGCATCGACAAAGGCGTAGTTGATGGCCTCCTGACACTCGCGCGCCAACAATTGACGGCGTAGCCCGGCATCACTGACCCGAGCGGCATCGGGCGCCATGACCCGTGCAGCGCCCGAAGGCAGCTTCACCGGAATGCGCTCATAGCCATGAATACGGGCGATTTCTTCAATCAGGTCTTCTTCCAGGGCAATATCGAAGCGCCGCGCCGGCGGGGTGACATGCCAGCCATCGGCAACAGCGTCCACCCCAAACCCCAGCGCACGCATGATGCGCGCAACTTCTGCATCATCCACTTCAATACCCAGCACCCGGGCAATGCGCGCGCGGCGCAGCAACAAGGTGGCAGGCTTGGGCAAATCCGCCTCGCGCACCGCCTCCACCACCGGGCCTGGCGTACCGCCTGCGATGTCCAGAATCAAAGCCGTGGCGCGCTCAATCGCTGCACGCGGCAATTCCGGGTCAACACCACGTTCAAAGCGGTGCGCAGCATCGGTATGCAGGCCAAGTTTGCGGCTGCGGCCAATGATGGCCGCCGGGGCAAAATGCGCAGCCTCCAGAAATACATTACCGGTCGCTTCGCTCACGCGACTGTCAAAGCCACCCATCACGCCTGCCAGCGCCACCGGGCGGTCGGCATCGGTAATCAGCAGGAAGTTTTCATCCAGCGACACCTCGCGGCCATCCAGCAGCGTCAGGCGCTCACCCGCGCGCGCATGGCGCACCGATATCGAGCCTTGCAGCAGGTCACGGTCAAAAGCGTGCATCGGCTGCCCCAGCTCCAGCATCACGTACTGGGTAACGTCCACCAGAAAACTCAGCGGACGGATGCCGCTGCGGCGCAGACGCTCGGCCATCCACAGCGGCGTTTGCGCCGCGCCATTCACGCCTTCAATCACGCGCCCAAGGTAACGCGGCGCATCCGCTCCCGCATCCAGCGATACCTCGAGCGCAGCGTTGCTTTGCGCGGCCACGGCCGGGATTTCAAAAGCACTCACTTCACTACCGGTGGCAGCCGCCACATCAAAGGCGATACCACGGATGCCGAAGCAGTCAGCGCGGTTCGGGGTGAGCTTGAGCTCGATAGTGCTGTCAGGCAGCCCCAGATAGTCGGCCATCGGCATGCCGAGCGGCGCGTCTTCGGGCAGTTCCATCAGGCCACTGGCATCGGCATCCAGCCCCAGCTCCTTGGCCGAGCACAACATGCCGTTCGATTCCACGCCGCGCAATTTGGCCGCCTTGATTTTGATATCGCCCAACTGCGCGCCCAGCATCGCCAGCGGCGCTTTCAGACCCGCACGGGCATTGGGTGCGCCGCACACGATTTGCAGGCGGCCATGTTCGCCCGCATCCACTTCACATACTTGCAGGCGGTCGGCTTCCGGGTGCTTGACGGCGCTGACAATCTGCGCCACCACCACATGCGCCAAGCCTTCGCCCAGTACGGTGAGCTCTTCCACCTCCAGACCAATCGCGGTCAGCGCAGCGGCCAGCTGCTCGCGGCTGGCATCGGTATGGATATGTTCGCGCAGCCAGTTTTCAGAGAATTTCATGATGCTCTCTCACCCTCAGGCGTAACGGCGCAAAAAGCGCACATCGTTTTCAAAAAAGCTGCGCAGGTCATCCACGCCCTCGCGCAGCATGGCAAAGCGCTCCACGCCAAGGCCAAAGGCAAAGCCGGTATAGCGCTCCGGGTCGATGCCGACATTTTTGAGCACATTCGGATGCACCATGCCGCAACCCAATACCTCCAGCCAGCGCTGGCTGCCATCAGCCTGTTGCCAGGCGATATCCACCTCGGCCGAAGGCTCGGTGAACGGGAAATAGCTGGGGCGGAAGCGCATTTCAAAATCACGCCCGAAAAACGCACGCACGAACTCGGCCAACGTGCCCTTGAGGTCGGCAAAGCTGGCATGCTCGTCCACCAGCAGGCCTTCGACCTGATGGAACATCGGCGTATGGGTTTGGTCCGAATCGCTGCGATACACCTTGCCGGCGGCAATCATCCGCAGTGGCGGCGTACCGCCTGATTGCAGATGTTGCAACATGTAGCGGATTTGCACGCCCGAGGTATGCGTGCGCAGCAGGCGGCCATCCGGGAAATAGAAAGTGTCGTGCATGGCGCGCGCCGGATGGTGCGGCGGAAAGTTCAGCGCCTCGAAATTGTGCCAGTCATCCTCGATTTCCGGCCCTTCGGCCAGCTCGTAACCCAGGCGCGCAAAAATATCGCTGATGCGCTCCAGAGTACGGCTCACCGGATGCAGCGTGCCGACACCCGCCTCCCGCCCCGGCAGGGTGATGTCGATGGACTCGGCAGCCAGCCGCGCATCCATCGCAGCCGCTTCCAGCGCTTGACGGCGCTCGGCCAGCGCGCCGGTAATGGCATCGCGCGCCTGGTTGATGCGCTCACCTGCGGCTTTACGCGCTTCCGGCGGCAGTGTGCCCAGGGTTTTGAGCTGCGCCGTCAGGCTGCCGGATTTGCCCAGCAGCGAAACACGCAGGGCTTCAAGCACATCAAGTTCATCGGCAGCCGCAATGGCGGCCAGCGCTTCGGATTGCAGGGTATGGATTTCAGTCATCGACACAGACCCGGAAAACAAAAAGAAAACGGGGAAGGACTTGCGCCCTTCCCCGTCGGTTACGACTTGTCGGCAGTCCGCGCACGGGGCACGGAGCCGCAATCAGGCAGCAAGGGCGCTCTTGGCCTTTTCCACCAGTGCAGCAAAGCCGGCTGCATCGTGCACGGCGATATCGGCCAGCACCTTGCGATCCAGGGTGATACCGGCTTTCAACAGGCCGTTCATGAAGCGGCTGTAGGACAGGCCGTTGGCGCGCGCACCGGCGTTGATACGGGCGATCCACAGGCTGCGGAACTGGCGCTTCTTCAGCTTGCGGCCGATATAGGCATACTGCTGCGCCTTGGTGACCGCCTGCTTGGCAACACGGAACACCTTGCGGCGGGCGTTGTAGTAGCCCTTGGCCTGAGAGATGATTTTCTTGTGACGACGGCGTGCAGTAACGCCACGTTTGACTCGTGCCATGTTTCAGTTCTCCTCTGGCTCAGGCGTAGGGCAATTGGCGCTTGATGCGGCCTGCATCTTCAGCACGCACATAGGCGGGCTGACGCAGATCGCGTTTGCGCTTGGTGGCCTTCTTGGTGAGGATGTGGCTGCGGTTGGCGCTGCCACGCTTGAACTTGCCGCTGGCGGTCTTCTTGAACCGCTTGCCGGCAGCACGATGCGACTTGATCTTGGGCATGGTGATGTCCTGTCTTTGGTTTATGACTATCCAAGGCGGCAGGGCATGCGCTCTGCTCTTTCCATCCTGCCCTGAACGGTTTGTGGCCTGCAAGGCTGCAGGCGGGTCCAATCTCCCGACATGGCGGGAAGCGGCGCAGTATGCCGCAATTATCAATGCAACGCAATGGCGCAGCCAGAATATCCAGCTACCCGTCTTTGCAGGCAAGCATCTGGATATCCATTGCTTACTTCTTTTTGGGTGCGATCATCATCACCATCTGCCGGCCTTCAAGGCGCGGACGCGACTCGATGACCACATCTTCACCCAAATCGGCTTCGATGCGTGCGGCCATTTCCCGACCCAGCTCCTGATGGCTCATTTCACGGCCACGGAAGCGGATGTTGACCTTGACCTTGTCGCCTTCTTCAAGGAAGCGGCGCATATTGCGCAGCTTGATCTGGTAATCACCCTCGTCAGTGACCGGGCGGAATTTCAGCTCCTTGATTTCGACCTGCTTCTGCTTTTTCTTGGCCTCGGCCGCTTTCTTTTGCTGTTCAAACTTGAACTTGCCAAAGTCCATGATTTTGCAGACCGGCGGCTCGGCATTGGGCTGGATTTCCACCAGATCCAAGTCTTCTTCCTCAGCGCGCGCCAAGGCTTCGTCACGGGAAAGAACGCCGATCATTTCCCCGTCGCTGCCAATCACCCGCACGCGGGGCACACGGATTTCGTGGTTGCGGCGGTTCTGTTTCGAGTCGAACGTACTGATGTTGCAATCTCCAAAGAGGGATGGGGTGGCGCGCGTTTTTCATGGCGCGCCACGGTTTCACACCGCGTGTTGCACCGCCGGGACGTGCTCGATACGCAGACGTGCGATGAAATCCTGAAGGCTCATGCTGCCCAAGTCTTCCCCCCCACGGGTACGCACCGCGACCTGGCCGTTTTCCTTTTCGCGGTCGCCCACGACCAGGAGATACGGCACGCGCTGCAAGGTGTGCTCGCGAATCTTATAGCCGATCTTTTCATTGCGCAAATCAGAAGCCACGCGGAAGCCTTGGTCTGCAAGGGTTTTGCGCACTTCCTCGACATAATCGGCCTGCGCATCGGTGATATTGAGCACCATCGCCTGCACTGGCGCCAGCCAGGTCGGGAATACCCCGGCATGATGCTCGATAAGAATGCCGATGAAGCGCTCCATCGAGCCGACAATCGCCCGGTGCAGCATCACCGGATGGCGGCGCTGGCTATGCTCATCCACATATTCTGCGCCCAGGCGTCCCGGCATCATGAAGTCCACCTGCATGGTGCCGAGCTGCCAGGTGCGGCCGATGGCATCCTTCAGGTGATACTCGATTTTCGGCCCGTAGAACGCGCCTTCGCCGGGCAGTTCCTCCCATTCCACGCCGGCGCCGCGCAGCGCCGCGCGCAGGGCTTCTTCGGCCTTGTCCCAGGTGGCGTCATCGCCCAGCCGTGATTCCGGGCGCAGCGCGATCTTGATCTGGATGTCATCAAAGCCGAAATCGGCATAGACCTTCAGCGCCTGACGGTGGAAGGCGGCCACTTCCGATTCAATCTGCGCTTCGGTGCAGAAGATATGGCCATCATCCTGGGTAAAGCCGCGCACGCGCAGGATGCCATGCAGTGCGCCGGAGGGCTCGTTGCGGTGACAGGCGCCAAACTCACCATAGCGAATCGGCAAGTCACGGTAGCTGTGCAGCCCCTGATTGAACACCTGCACATGACCGGGACAGTTCATCGGCTTGACCGCATAGGTGCGCTTTTCCGACTCGGTAAAGAACATATTGTCCTGATAGTTGTCCCAGTGGCCGGACTTCTTCCACAAGGTCACATCCAGAATCTGCGGGCAGCGCACCTCGCCATAGCCGGTGGCGCGATACACGCCACGCATGTACTGCTCCACCACCTGCCAGATGCTCCAGCCCTTGGGATGCCAGAACACCAGCCCCGGCCCTTCTTCCTGCAAGTGGAACAGCTCCTGCGCCTTGGCAATCTTGCGATGGTCGCGCTTTTCGGCTTCCTCGATGCGCTGGATATAGGCCTTGAGCTGCTTGGCATCGGCCCAGGCGGTGCCATAGATGCGCTGCAATTGCTCGTTCTGCGAATCACCCCGCCAGTAGGCACCGGATACCCGGGTCAGCTTGAACGCTTTCAGAAAGCGGGTATTGGGCACATGCGGGCCGCGGCACATGTCCACATATTCCTGGTGGTAGTACAGCCCCATATGGCTGACTTCCGGCTCCATGTCGTCAATCAGGCGCAGCTTGTAGTCCTCGCCACGCGCCTTGAACACTTCAATTACCTCGGCGCGCGGGGTCATTTTCTTGATGACGTCATAGTCCTGGGCAATCAGCTCGGCCATGCGCGCCTCGATGGCTGCCATATCCTCCGGCGTGAATGGCCGCTCGCTGTAGATGTCGTAATAGAAGCCGTCCTCAATCACCGGGCCGATCACCATCTTCACTTCGGGATAAAGCTGCTTGACAGCATGGCCAACCAGATGCGCGCAGGAATGGCGGATGATTTCCACGCCTTCCGGGTCTTTGGCGGTGATGATGCGCAAGCGGGCATCGGCCTCAATCACATCACTGGCATCGACCAGGCGGCCATCGACCTCACCGGCAATAGTGGCCTTGGCAAGCCCGGCGCCGATATTGGCGGCCACCTCCATCACTGAAACAGGCTGGGCGAACTCGCGCTGCGAGCCATCGGGTAGCGTAATCTTGATCATGATTCTCTCCCCTCCCCTCGACGGGAGGCTTGGCGGCAACACCGCCATTGGTCATTGGATATGCCCGCCTGCAAACGGGCAAAGCGCATCGCAGCATGGAGCTGCAGGTTCATTCAGGCGCAGATGCTAGTGCTCATGTCACACACTCGACCGGCGTTGCCGCGGGCCACCTTGCAGGTTTTCTTGATAAGGGGCTCCGGATTTTAGAGTGCTGCAAGCGGCTTAACAAGATATTTATCACTACAGGCTTGACATATCCAGCTTAGGCGTTCAAGATGCGCAGCCTTCGGGCGGTTAGCTCAGCGGTAGAGCACTACCTTGACATGGTAGGGGTCACAGGTTCGAACCCTGTACCGCCCACCACCTTATGTAGGTGGCAAGATCAAACCACAGTAGTGCTGTGGTTTTTTTGTGCCTGCGCAATGGCAGGCAATATTTTTGTTGCCTCTAAAAAATTCCCTCATCCAAGCAAAATCACCTTAACGACTGGGTATAGTTTTCCAACACGTTGCCCCCGCAAAGCCCAGCCGAATCACAGCTGGCAAGTGCCCAGTAGCCGAGTGAGATCGATGGAAGTTGTCGATGCATCCAGGGCGCCAGCTCATCCGCGTGATGCGCTGAGCCGGGATACCGATACACATAAGCCCATTCGTGCAACGCCGTTTGGATAAATCGCTCAGCCTTGCGCTCGTAGCGACACAGAGCCACGGCACGCTAGATCTCGCACTGCATCAGTGTGCCCTGCTGGACAAAAGCCCACAAAAAGCGATCCATCGCATCAACCAACGGGTGTTGTAGATGAAGTAGCTTAGAGCTGCAAGAAAGCGGAGAGGAGATGATCGGGAACTGATAGCTGCCACACTCTGAATTGGAGACACGGATCAAAGCAGGACAAGGAATGACAGGGTTTTGTAGGAGCGGCCAATTAGGCGTACTTTTCCAGCCTACTGTATATACATGGCTTGTTTTTCGGCAGCTTTTGCGCCTTTGTCAAGCTGTGCAAGCGGATGCATACAGGCGAAAATCGACGGGCGGCAGTTGCGCCGCGCTTTTCATATCGCCCCATGCAAGACAAGCTCGCACAAAAAATCGCTGCCACCATCGCCACTGAAATCACCGCGCAGCCGGCTCAGGTCGCCGCTGCCGTGGCCTTGCTGGATGAAGGCGCCACCGTGCCGTTCATCGCCCGCTACCGCAAGGAAGTCACCGGGGGGTTGGATGACACCCAGTTACGCACACTGGAAACACGCCTTGTCTATCTGCGTGAGATGGAAGCACGCCGTGCAGCGATTCTGGAGAGCATTGCCGAGCAGGGCAAATTGAGCGATGAGCTGCGCGCCGAAATCGAGGCCGCCGACAGCAAGTCGCGGCTGGAAGACCTGTATCTGCCCTACAAGCCCAAGCGCCGCACCCGTGCGCAGATTGCCCGCGAGGCTGGGCTTGAGCCGCTGGCCGATGGCCTTGTGGCCGACCCGACGCAAGTACCCGAGGACTTTGCCACGCAATTTGTCGATGCCGAAAAAGGCGTGGCTGATGCCCGCGCCGCGCTGGAAGGCGCGCGTGCGATTTTGCTGGAGCGCTGGGGTGAAGATGCCACATTGCTGGGCGAGCTGCGGCAGTGGCTGCAAGCCGAGGGCATCATCCGCGCCCGCGTGGTGGAGGGCAAAGAGGCCGCCGGGGAGAAATACCGCGACTATTTCGACCATGCCGAAAAGCTCGCCACGATCCCCTCGCACCGGCTGCTGGCGCTGTTCCGCGGTCGCCGCGAGGAGTTCCTGAACCTTGACCTTGAGCCAGGGCTGGATGTGGAACAGGGCAATGCCCATGCCCAAGCCCGTATCGCACTACACGCCGGCATCGCCCAGCAAGGCCGCGCTGCCGATGCCTGGCTTGGCAATGCCTGCCGCCTGGCCTGGCGCGCCAAGCTGCAACTGCATCTGATGCTGGAGCTGTTCAACGAGGCGCGCGAAAAAGCCGAGGCCGAAGCGATTGAAGTGTTCGGCAGCAATCTCAAAGACCTGCTGCTGGCCGCGCCTGCCGGTGCCAAAACCGTGCTTGGCATCGACCCGGGCATCCGCACCGGCTGCAAGGTGGCAGTGGTCGATGCGACCGGCAAACTGCTGGCCACCGATACGCTGTACCCGCATGAGCCCAAACGGCAGTGGACGCAATCGCTGGAGGCGCTGGGCAAACTCTGCCGCACCCATGGCGTGGAGCTGATCGCCATCGGCAACGGCACTGCCAGCCGCGAAACCGACAAGCTGGTTGCCGATTTGATACGCCAATACCCGGATTTGCGCCTGCAAAAGATGGTGGTCAGCGAGGCCGGGGCATCGGTGTATTCGGCCTCGGAACTGGCCGCACGCGAGTTCCCCGAGCTGGATGTTTCGCTGCGCGGCGCAGTCTCGATCGCCCGCCGCCTGCAAGACCCGCTGGCCGAGCTGGTGAAAATCGAGCCCAAAGCCATTGGCGTGGGCCAGTACCAACACGATGTGGACCAGCTGCGGCTGGCACGCGCGCTGGATGCCAAGGTGGAAGACTGCGTGAACGCGGTCGGCGTATTCGTCAATACCGCCAGCAGCGCCCTGCTTGCCCGCGTGGCCGGTTTGTCACCCAGCGTGGCCGAGAACATCGTCATCCACCGTGATGCCCATGGCCCGTTCAAATCGCGCCGTGAGCTACTAAAAGTGCCGCGCCTGGGTGAAAAAACCTTTGAGCAGTGCGCCGGATTCTTGCGCATCGCCGATGGCGACGAGCCGCTGGATGCCTCCGGCGTACACCCGGAAAGCTATGCGGTGGTGGAAAAAATGCTGCGCCAAACGGGCCTCGACAGCCGCAGCCTGATTGGCGATGCCCGTGCCATCCGCGCACTGCGCGCCGAGGATTATGTCGATGCGCGCTTTGGCCTGCCCACCGTGCGCGACATCCTCAAAGAGCTGGAAAAACCCGGCCGCGACCCACGCCCGGAGTTTCGCGCCGCGCGCTTTGCCGAGGGCGTGGAAACCATTGCCGACCTGCAACCGGGCATGGCGCTCGAAGGCGTGGTCAGCAACGTCGCCGCCTTTGGCGCTTTCGTGGATATTGGCGTGCATCAGGATGGCCTGATTCATATCTCGATGTTGGCCGACAAATTCGTCAAAGACCCGCGTGAAGTGGTCAAGGCCGGCGATATCGTCAAAGTGAAAGTGCTGGAAGTGGATGTGGCGCGCAAACGCATTGCCCTCACCCGCAGGCTGGATGAGACACCGGCCGCGCGTGAAGCGCGCAGCAGCCACGACGCCCCCAAACGCGAGGCCGGGGCACGCAAGCCCGAGCGTCGCAACAGCGCTCCGCGTCCATCACAACGCCCGGCGCAGCCTCCGGCCAACAGCGCCCTGGCCGATGCCTTTGCCCGCGCCCGCAAGGGCTGAAAGCGCACATGGCCGTGACAAGCAGTAGCGCCCTGCCCGTCTGGAACGGCGATACCAATGCTGCCCGCAAATTGCAGGCAGCGCTGGCAAGGCAGGTGCTTCTGCGCGATGGCTTCAACACGCCCGTGCGCAGCATCGCCGGGTTTGATGTCGGCTTTGCCGATGGCGGCAACACCACCTGCGCCGCAGCGGTGTTGCTTGATGCCATAAGCCTTGAGCCGATTGCGCAAGTCACCACGCGGCTGCCCACGGTGATGCCCTACATCCCGGGGCTGCTGTCATTTCGGGAGCTGCCCGCATTACTGGCCGCACTGGAGGCGCTGCCGCAAACACCCGACTTGTGCCTGATTGACGGCCACGGCATTGCCCATCCGCGCCGCTTGGGCATTGCCGCGCACTTTGGCGTGGCCACCGGACTTGCCAGCATCGGCGTTGCCAAGAAAATCCTCATTGGCCAACACCGCCCGCTGCACGATATGCACGGCGCACATACCCCGCTGCGCGTCGATGACGGCTCAGGGCTTGGCGAGCAAATTGGCTGGGCGCTGCGCAGCAAGGTGGGCTGCCTGCCACTGTATGTTTCCCCCGGCCACCGGGTGTCGATGACATCCGCAGCCGAATGGGTGATTCACTGCCTGCGCGGCTATCGCCTACCCGAACCCACCCGGCTTGCCGATCGCCTGGCATCGCGCCGTTAAACCCCCATTCAGCCGTGACAACAATCACATATCAGGAATTTCCTATCCCGATGCCCTTTACACAGCGCTGAACACCCTTCTATAAACCCCATACCCAAATCATCCGGCATGGGAGAACAAGTTGAATATTTTCAGGGCTTTGCTGACCTTGGCAGTGCTTGCCGCCACACCAGCATCGCAGGCACAACAAAGCAGCTGTCCGCAGCTTGCCGCAGAATTCTCCGCCCGCTGGGAAGAAAAACAAATGCCTGACCTGACCTTTTGCCGCGCCGTGGACGGCAGCGGTAATGAGCTATTCAGCTTGAGTCTGGCGCGCAACTATCCTTTCAAGGGCAGCCGCAGCCGCCGCGCCGAAAGTGCCACCATCAATGGCAGCAATACCTATTGGTATCGCGCGGAAATCGCCACCCGCAGCGGCATCGAAGCGCGCGAAACCGCCATCCGGCTGACCGATGGTCGCGATGCCTATTTCAATGTGCAGGCAGAGTCTGCCGAAGCACTGGCGCCGATACTCAGCCTCATCAGCCGCCTGTCATTCTGAGCACCGCTCGCGCCGGGTTATCCGCCAGGCGCGGTGGATGCGGCTGTTGCGGGCAAAATCCGGCGGGATGGTGCTGGCGCTGATGTCCTCGATATGACAAACGCCTGCAAGCGCGGCCTCATCCAGCTTGAAGCGGCGGAAGTTATTGGAAAAATACAAAACCCCACCCTCGGCAAGACAGGCCAGCGCCGCCCGGATCAGCCGCACATGGTCGCGCTGCACATCAAAATCATCGGCACGCTTGGAGTTTGAAAACGTCGGCGGGTCGCAAAAAATCAAATCGTACTGGCCCTGCTCGGCTTCCAGCCAGGCCAAGGCATCGGCCTGAATCAGCCGGTGCTGGCGACCGGAAATGGCGTTTTCTTTCAGGTTGTCCAGCAGCCACTGCAAATAGGTGCCGGAAAGGTCAACGCTGGTGGTCGAAGCCGCCCCCGCCACCGCGGCCTGCACCGTAGCGACGCCGGTATAGCAGAACAGGTTGAGAAAACGCTTGCCGCGCGCCTCGCTCGCCATGCGCGCGCGCAATGGCCGGTGGTCGAGAAACAGCCCGGTATCGAGGTAGTCAAACAGGTTGACCCGCAGCCGCGCGGCGCCTTCGCGCACCACCATGAAGCGCTCGGTATCGGCCATGCGGCCATACTTGCTGCCGCCCTTGCCGGTGGCGCGGGTTTTGGTGGCCACGCGCTCCCTGTGCACGGCAAAAACCTTGCGGGCAGCGGCCAGAATTTCACCAAACCGCTTGCGGGTGATGGACTCGGGGATGGCCGCGGGCGCTGCGTATTCCTGCACATGCAGGTAAATCTCGCCACTGTCGGCCGCACGATAAACGTCGATGGCGGCAGCGTATTCGGGCAGGTCGGCATCATAGGCGCGGAAGCAGTCAATGCCTTCGCGGTTGAGCCAGTTTTTCAGTTTGCGCAGGTTTTTCTCCAGCCGGTTGGCCAGCATCTGCGCGCCTTCGCTCAGCGGCCGCTCGACGCTCTGTTGCAGGTGCTGGGGAAGGATTTCGTCCACTGCCAGCAGGCTGCATTCAATCGGGCCATTGAACAGCCGGTAGCGTTTGCGCGCATGCAGGCCGGTGGCGCGCGCCAAGGACTCGTCGCCGCACAGCAGGCTGGCGCGGGCTTCGGGCAGCTCGCGCTTGAGCGCATCGCCCAGCTGCCGATACAGTGCGGCATCGGCCGCAAGGCGCGCGTCATAGGGCGGGTTGCAGACCACCAGGGCGCTTTTCCGCAGCGCCGCATCAGGCGCTAATGGCGGCTGCCAGGCCTGGATGTCCCGGGTATCCCAATGCAGGTATTCGGCCACGCCTGCGGCCTCGGCATTGCGGCGGGCGCTGGCGATGGCGCGCGGGTCGATGTCGTTGCCAAAAAACACCGGGCGCAAATTCTCCCGCCCCTGCCGCTCGCGGCTGAGCGCCTCGGTATGTAGCCGGTGCCAGCAGTCGCGGTCAAAACCTTTCCAATAACTTGGCAGGGCAAGACCGTGGCGCAACAGACCAGGCGCAACATCGGCCGCCATCAATGCGCCTTCAATCAGCAAGGTGCCGCTGCCGCACATCGGGTCGAACAAGGCAGCGCCTGCCTGATAGCGCGCCGGCCAGCCGCCTCGCGCCAGTACCGCTGCGGCGACATTCTCTTTCAGCGGCGCCTGATGCTGCTCGCTGCGCCAGCCACGGCGGTGCATCGGCCCGCCGGAGAGGTCAACGGAAATCACTGCCCTGCCCTTGCGTATCACCAGATTCAGGCGCAAATCCGGCTGCATGGCATCGACCGAAGGACGCTGGCCGGTGGCTTCGCGCAGGCTGTCCACCACCGCGTCTTTCAAGCGCTGGGCGGCAAAACGGGCATGGGTGATGTCTGCGCCGGAGACATGTGCATCCACGGCGAGTGTCATGTCTGCATCCAGATGCGCGCACCAGTCGATGGCACGGGCATACGCATACAGCTCGGCCTCACTCTGGCAGGCAAAATCCGCCAGCGGCCAGAGAATGCGGCTGGCAAAGCGCGACCACAGCACCGCGCGCTGCGCCAGCTCCAAACTGCCCTCGACATTCACCCCGGCCTGGGTGGCCGTGGCCTGCACCGCGCCCAGCGCCTGCAATTCATCGGCCAGAAGATATTCCAGCCCCTTGCCGCAACTGGCAAAAAAACGCGAAGTCATTACAAGCCCGCCAGCAATGCAGCAAAAGCAAGCTTGCTGGTTTCCACATGCTCGGTCAGGCGATGGGCATCATCCACCAACAACAGGCGGTCACGTCGCGCCTGTGCCCACATCACCACTTCATCAGCCGCAATCAGCTCATCGCGCCAGCCGTGGATGATGGAGGTCGGCACCTCCGCCGCCTGCAAGGGTTGCGCCTGCCCCATGCGAATCGGCGGCGCCATCAGAAACAGCCCGGCCACCGGCACTTGCAGCGATACCAGGCCGGAGATGTAAGCGCCAAGACTGGAGCCTGCCAACACCACCGGACCCCGTTGGGCGGCATCCAGCGCCAGGGCGTGCAGGCGCTCAATGCGCGCTGGCACATTGCCCAACGGGCTGACATCGCGCTGCGCGTCCAGGTCGGTATAGTCCGGGCGCTCGTGTGTCCAGCCCAGCGCCTCGGCCGCTTCGGCCAGTGCAGTGACCTTGGTGGCATCCGGGCCGCTTTCAAAGCCGTGGGAAAGAATGCAGTGACCGATATTCATCATGCCGACAATGCTAGCATCCGCGCATGATTTCGCCCGAATTTTCCATCGTCCAGCGCCCGCTTTCCTATGTGCAAAACCTGCAGCCTCGTGCGCTTTCCGACATCCGCCTGGTGGTAGTGCATTGCACAGAGCTGCCTGACCTTGCCATGGCGCGCGAATATGGTGAGCGCATCCTGTACCCGCAGTCGCAAACCGGCAACAGCGGGCATTTCTATATCGACCGTGATGGCCGGGTGGAACAATGGGTGCCGGAAGACCGCATCGCCCACCATGTGCGCGGCCACAATGCCCATTCCATCGGCATCGAGCTGTGCAATATCGGCCGCTATCCCGACTGGCTGGACTCACGTCATCAAAACATGAATGCGCCCTATGCCGATGCGCAAATCAGGGCGCTGATAGCGCTAGTGGCGCAGCTTGAGCAGCGCCTGCCCAGCCTTGTCCATATCAGCGGCCATGAAATGCTCGATACCGAGCACATCCCGGCCAGCGACAACCCGCAGATACGGGTGCGGCGCAAACGCGATCCCGGCCCGATGTTCCCCTGGGACAGACTGCTTGCCGCCTGTGACTTGCGGTTTGTCACGGAGTGAATTGCCCTCCATCGCTATAATCAGCCGCCGCATCAGTATTGCTGCCCCATGTCCCCCCCCGTATCTGAACTGGTCGAGCTGCTCACCCTGGAGCGCCTTGAAGACAATCTGTTCCGCGGCCAAAGCCGTGACATCGGCACCAAATATGTATTTGGCGGCCAGGTGCTGGGGCAAGCGCTGTCTGCGGCGCAGGCCACCATGCAGTCCCCGCGCGAAGCGCATTCGCTGCATGCCTATTTTTTGCGCGCCGGTGATATCGACGCGCCCATTATTTATGAAGTCGATCGCAGCCGTGACGGCGGCAGTTTCTCGGTGCGCCGGGTCAGCGCCATCCAGCATGGCCAGGTGATTTTTTTCTGTGCGGCCTCCTTTCACCAGCACGAAGACGGCGCCACCCACCAGCTTTCCATGCCGGAAGTGCCACGCCCGGAAGATATCGCCCTTGAGCCGGCCGTACCCGCCGAAGTACTGGATACGCTGCCCATCAAAATCCAGCGCTGGCTGGATCGCTCCGGCCCGTTCGAGTTTCGCCATGTGTATCCGCGCGACGAGCTGAACCCGCCCAAGCGCCCGCCCTACCAGCAAGTCTGGTTCCGGCTGGCCGAAAGAGTCGGCGATGCCCCGGCGCTGCACCGCGCACTGCTGGCCTATGCCAGCGATTTCCATTTGCTCGGCACCGCCAATTTTCCGCATGGCATCAGCTATTACCAACCGAATGTGCAGATGGCCTCGCTCGACCATGCGCTATGGTTCCACCGCCCGTTTCGTGCCGACCAATGGCTGCTGTATTCGATTGACAGCCCTAGCGCACAAAACTCGCGTGGCCTCGCGCGCGGGCAGATTTTCGATACCCAGGGGCGGCTGGTGGCAAGCACCGTGCAAGAAGGCATGGTGCGGGTATTGAAGGACACCTGAAATGCGGCAGATATTTACCAGTGCGCGGCTGGAAACCGTAGAAGGCGTGGCAAAGTTGCTGGAAGATGCCGGCATTGCCACCCGCATCCGCAATGGCCGCTCCTACAAGGGCGGCTACTCGCGGGGCTTCAGCTATCGCGATGCCCCCAGCGCCAGCCAGCCCTCAGTCTGGGTGGTGCACCCGGATGATTATGCTAACGCGCGCCAGCTGCTGCGCGAGGCCGGACTGCTGGAGCCAGGCCCGCAGAGCCTGGGCAGTTTTGTATCCGGCGGATATGCCGCTACCGCTGAGCAGCCCCCTGCGAAAAAGGCCAGCACCCCGGCGCGTATCCGGGCCGGGGTGCTGGTCGGCATTGCTGCGGTACTGTTGATGAGTGCCTTCTGGCAGCAGCAGGAAAAGCCGGCCATGACCCCGACATCCCGCAGCGCGCCGCAGCCTGCTGCCGACACGAAAATCGTTGAGCCAGCCACCACCTATATCGTGGAAACCCCGCCAGCACTGGCTCGCACCCTGGCTGCACACATCACCGCAGAGCATGGCCTTGAAAACGTCTGCCTGCTGCGTGATGGCCAACCGATGCCCGATGAAAACCGCGAAACCTCCCATTGCGATGACAGCAGCGATCACATCCATATCCGCAACTACCGCACCGATGGCAGCGGCAGCGGCGAGGTGGAGGCCACCTGGCAGCGCGATGGCAAGCCCCAGCACGCCCACTACCGGGTACGCCGTGAAGGCTATGACTGGCAAGTATTGAAATAACTACGGCATCTGGCTACGGCTGCCGAAGGCATGCAGCAAGGTGCCGCGATCGACGTATTCCAGCTCACCGCCAATGGGCACGCCATGCGCCAGTCGGCTGGGCTGGACTCCGGCAGCGCGCGCCAATTGCGCCAGATAGTGCGCGGTGGCCTCGCCTTCCACGGTGGGATTGGTGGCGATGATGAGCTCGCGCACCTCCCCTTCGGCCAGGCGCGCGGCCAACTGCTCCAGCCCCAGCTCCGCAGGGCCAATGCCATCGAGCGGGCTTAGGCGGCCTTGCAGCACAAAGTACAGGCCACGAAAGCCGGTGGCCTGCTCAATCGCCAGCCGGTCAGCCGGGGTTTCCACCACGCACAATTCGCTGCCATCGCGGCTAGCACTGGCGCAGGTGGGGCAGATGTCGGTTTCGCTGAAATCCCGGCAACGCTGGCAATGACCGATTTTCTCCATCGCATCACTCAATACCTGCGCCAGCCTTGCCCCACCCTCCCGGCTTCTTTCCAGCAGGTGATAGGCCATGCGCTGCGCGGATTTCTGACCGACACCCGGCAAAACCCGCAGGGCATCGATCAGCTGCTCCAGCAAAGGCGCACTCACGGCTGCCGGCTCATCAGAACAGGCCGGGAATCTTCATACCGGGCGGAATCGGCATCCCGGCCGTGGCGGCACTCATTTTTTCGCCGCTGGCGGCATTGGCCTTGTTGACTGCATCGTTGAAGGCCGCAGCAATCAGGTCTTCGAGCATCTCGGCATCATCCAGCACGCTCGGGTCGATCCGCACCTTGCGGCACTCCATCTTGCCGGTCAGGGTGACCGTGACCATCCCCGCACCGGCATTGCCGGTGACTTCCAGATTGGCCAGTTCTTCCTGCGCACGTTGCAGGTTTTCCTGCATTTTCTGCGCCTGCTGCATCAATTGGGCGATATTGCCACGCATTTTTGACTCCTTGGAGGTTTACACATTCATTCTTGCAACGGACGAATCGAGCCGGGCACCAGTTCTGCCCCCTGCGCAATCAGCCGCTGCACTTCGGGATGTTGCCCGAACAATTGCTCCGCCGTGCCATAGCGTGCCTGTTTTTCCTGCTCCTGGCGCTGTTGCAGGGTCTCCGTGGCCGCTTCGGCCTCCTCAAAGCGCAGCTTGGGAGTTATCCCAAGAACGCCGCCCAGCGCATCGGCAAGCTGGCGGGTAGCCGCTGGCCCTTTCAAAAAGCCCTGCTCGGGCGTTAGCGACAGGCATAGCACGCCTTCGGCATAGCGGACAAAGCCTGCATTCAGGGCCAGTTGCCGCGCAGGCCCGGACAAAGCCAAATCAGGCACGATTTTCAGCCATTGCTCCTTGTTCAGATCAGCCAGTACCGGTGCCGGGCTTGGCGGCACGCTTGGCGCAGGCGTTGGCGACGGCGTGGGGACAGCAGCCATGGGCTCTGCCCTGGATGGAGCCGGCGCCGGTTGCGCGGCCGGTTTTGCTGGCACATCCGCCACAGCGGCCTGTGCGGAAGTGCGAACGGTATTTGCAGGTTTTGCCGCCGGCGCTGCTGGCATCGGCAAGGCATCGGCACTGCTGTGCGGGCGAAATGCCAGCATGCGCAGCAGGCTCATTTCAAACCCGGCGCGGGGGCTGGGTGCCAGCGGCAAATCACGCCGCCCGGCAATCGCCATCTGATACCAAAGCTGCACCAGTTCCGGGCGAATCGCGCCCGCCAATGCCGGCACATCCAGTCCGGGCGATGCCTCCTGCATCACGCCCGGCACCAGTTGCTGCAACTGGATGCGGTGCAATGCCTCGGCAAGCGCTTCCAGCACCTGTCCCCAGTCCGGGGAAAGCTCGGCCAAGGCCGCCACCTCACTCATCAACTGCTCGCCATCGGCAGCAGCCAATGCCGCCAGCATCGCGCCCACGCGGCTGCGATCCACCGTACCCAGCATCGCTGCGACCGCAGCATCGGCCACCTCACCCCCGCTATAGGCGATGGCCTGATCGAGCAAAGACAGGCCATCGCGCAGGCTGCCATCGGCCGCGCGCGCCAGCTGGCGCAGTGCGGCGTCTTCAAAGTCGATGCCTTCGGCATTCAGAATCTTGCGCATCTGCCCTTCGATCTGCGCAATATCCAGACGCTTGAGATTGAATTGCAGGCAGCGCGAGAGCACTGTCACTGGCAGCTTCTGCGGGTCGGTGGTCGCCAGCAGGAACTTGACGTGCGCGGGCGGCTCTTCCAGCGTTTTCAGCAGTGCATTAAAGGCCGACTTGGACAGCATATGCACTTCGTCGATCAGATAGACCTTGACCTGGCCGCGGCTTGGCATGTACTGGGCATTGTCAATCAACTCACGCACATCATCCACGCCGGTATTGCTGGCCGCGTCGATTTCCAAAAGGTCGATGAAGCGCCCGGCATCAATATCCTGGCAAGTACGACATTCACCGCAAGGCTCGGCAGAAGCCCCGCGCTCGCAGTTCAGCGACTTGGCAAAAATCCGGGCGATGGTGGTTTTGCCCACGCCACGGGTGCCGGTAAACAGGAAGGCATGGTGGACGCGCCCCGAATCCAGGGCATTGGACAGGGCGCGTACCACATGCTCCTGCCCGACCAGCTCGGCAAAACGCTTGGGGCGCCATTTGCGCGCAAGAACGAGATAACTCATCCGGGCATTTTGCCATGTCAGGCTATCGGCTTGGCGCCTGCGCTGACATGACCTTGATGTCCATACCACTACCCTTCTGGCAGATATGCCCATCCAGCCAACGCCAGAGGAGGCCGCCATGTCCGAAACCATTTATGACGCTTTGCGCGAGAGCCATGACATACAACGCTCACTTTGTCGTCGCCTGCTACGCTCGCCACCACATAGTGAAAAGCGGGTCAGCCTGTTTACCGAATTGCGCATTGAACTGGCCGCCCATGCAGCCGCCGAGGAGCGGTTTTTGTATGCACCGATGCTGATGCATGATGCCGGACTGGATACCTCACGCCACGCCCTGCACGAGCATCATCAACTCGATGAGCTGATTGAAGAACTGCAACAACCCTCCAAAAATGGCAGCGCCTGGATGGCCAAAGCCCGCAAGCTTTCAGAAAAAGTGCATCACCATCTGCGCGAGGAAGAAAAGAAATTCTTTCAAGTTTCCGGCAAGCTGCTAAGCGATGCGCAAAAAACACGCCTTGCCAAGCAATACCGCCGTGATTACGAGCGCATGCTCAAGCAATTGCGCGCAGCCTGAGCGGCCTGAAACGCCGCGCAGGCACCCTTTGCTTTACCGCCATGACAAACGCTATAATGATCAGCTCGCACGGTGAGCCGCGCGATTCGGAGAGGTGTCCGAGTGGTTGAAGGAGCACGCCTGGAAAGTGTGTAAGCGTCTAAACCGCGCTTCGGGGGTTCGAATCCCCCTCTCTCCGCCAGACTATGACAAGGCCGCGCAATGCGCGGCCTTGTGTTTTTTACTCACGGCGATGCCAATTCAACCACCATGCCCGGTTCGGCCACGCGCATGCCAAGCTGGCGCAGGGCAGCGGCATCCTGACTGCCGTAGTGGTAGAGCAGGCAGCGTTCAAGCAAGTCTTGCGGATATTCGCGTTGCAAATCGTCTATACCGCTGTGTGAGGGGTTGCCATGCAGGGCGCAATCATGGGCAATCAGTTCGCCTTTGTCGGCGTATTTGCCCAGCATTTCCGGGATGGGGCGGGTGTCGCCAGTCCATACCAGGCTGCCCGGCAGACGCAGGCCGAAGGCGCTGTCCGGCCAGTGATGGCGTACCGGAAATACCTCAAGGCGCAGACCCAGATGCCAAAAATGCTCGCCTACGACAATCAACTGGAAGGCATCCCAAAAGTTGGCGCCACCTTCGGCCAGCACATTGGGGTATTCGGCCACCCGGCGCTGTAGCCAGGGCAGCACGCCGGTGGGGCAGTAAATGCGTACCTTGCCGCGCCGGGCAGGGTTGAAATAGCTGCCGATAAACAGCCGCTCAAGGCCGCTGACATGGTCAAGATGGGCATGGGTGATGAATACCGCATCCGGATAATCGTCATAACAGGCGATGAAGTCGCTCAAGCCCTCCGAGCCGCAGTCGATGGCAAGCCAAGGGTGCCCCTGATGCTCGATGGTCGCCATCGCATTGCCCAGTTCGGCCACTGCCGAAGCGCTGCCGACACCATGAAAACGCAAGCTCCAGCTCATGCGCCCCTCATTTCCGACTCATAAGCCGCTTGCAGGCGTGCAAAGCCCGGTGCCGCAATGTCTTCACCCGCCACTTTGACCAGCGAGCGCCGCAGTCGCGCCAGATTGGCGGCCTGCCAGGTGGTCTTGGGTGTTTGCAGGCGGCTCTTGTCAAAATCAATCATCCAGGCCTTGCCCGCATCATCAAATAACAGGTTGTAGGCATTGAGGTCGGCATGGTTCAGACCGGCACGGTGAAAGCGGGCAATCAAGCGCCCGGCTGCTTGCCAGGGCGCGGTATTACCCTGGTGCGCAACCAGATGTGCGAACGTCTGCACACCTGCCAGCCGTTGCAACAAAATGGCGGCGCGATAACCAAGACCATGACGGCGATAGAACGCCGCAATCGGGCGTGGCACCGGTAGCCCCAGCGTCAGCAGGCGTTGCAATAACCGGAACTCGGCAAAGCTGCGCACGCTCTCGCGCCCCTGCCAGACAAATGTATCCCGGCTCAATTTCGCCACCAGCCCGCCACGCAGGTAATGACGTAATACCAGCTGTCCGCAGTCGCTATCGACAAACCAGGCGGCGCCACGCCCCCCCTGGTCAACTGGCTGCGCGGTCTTGTCCCAATGCGATGCGTAAAACCAGTCGGCGGTGGGGGTTTGCCCGCAAGCCTCCATGTCGAACACAATGGCGCCTTCGCCCTGCGGATCACGGAATGGCTGCAATATTTCGTTGAGTTCGCGCCTTGACATGCCATGAGTCTAACAAGTGAATCTTTCGCCTTCTGCCCCCCAGTCCATCTGCCTGCTGCGCCTGTCCGCGCTGGGTGATGTCACCCATGTGCTGCCGCTGCTGCACACTTTGCGCAGCGCTTTTGCAGCAGCCGAAATCACCTGGGTCATTGGCAAGGGCGAGCACCGCTTGCTGGCCGGGCTGTCTGGCGTGCGCTTTATCGAATACGACAAAAAAACCGGGCTGGCCGGAATGCGCGCGCTGCGCCGTGAAATTGGCCGAGAAAAATTCGATGTCCTGCTGCAAATGCAGGTGGCCGCACGCGCCAATTTGCTCTCGGCCTTTATCCCGGCACGGCGGCGCATTGGCTATGACAAATCGCGCTCCAAAGACTTGCATGGCCTGTTCATCAACGAACGGATTGCCGACCGCCCCGGCATCCATGTACTTGATGCCATCGGCAGTTTCTGCGAGCCGCTGGGGCTAAAGCCGTTGCCGCCAGTCTGGGATTTGGCCGTGCCGCAAGCGGCCTTTGACTGGGCGGCCGAACAATGGCCGGATGATGGCCGCCCAGTGCTGATGATTTCGCCTTGCTCCAGTCATGCCCGGCGCAACTGGCGTGCCGAGCGTTATGCGGCGCTGGCTGAGCACGCTGCCGGACAGGGCTGGCGCATCGTATTGTGCGGCGGCCGCAGCGAACTGGAGCGGCAAACCGGCGATGCCATCATCGCCCAGTGCCAGGCACCGATTCTGGATTTGATTGGCAAAGACACGCTGAAACAATTGCCCGCCCTGCTGGCGCGCGCCAACCTGTTGGTAACCCCCGACTCTGGCCCCATGCATATCGCCAATGCGATGGGCACCAAGGTGCTGGGACTGCACGCGGCCAGCAACCCGCGGCGCAGCGGCCCATATTCGGATATCCGCTACTGCGTTGACCGCTACGACGATGCCGCCCGTGCGCATCTGGGCAAACCGGCCAGCGCACTGAAATGGGGCACCAAGATTGAATATGACGGCGTAATGGATCTGGTGACAGTGGACGATGCCATCGCCGCCTTTGAGCGCTATCGCGCCGACCACGCCAGCAGCTGATTGCGCCCGTCAGGCGCGGTAATCCTGATAGGACTTTTCTTCAACATAAGTCGAGCCCAGCGCCAGATTGATGGCTTTCTTGATGCGGGCGCGCTCATCGTTTTCAAAGTAAACGCTACGGGCGAGCTTGATGAACTCATCATCGAAGGCCTGCGCTTTCTCCTTCAGGCGGATGTCGTCCTCAATCACCCAAAGGCGTTCATTGACCGCCTTGAGCGCTGCGCGAAGCTCGGCAATATCCTGTGCCGAGGCTGGATGCGCATCCCAAGTTTTGTTGAGCGCGGCAAGCTCGGTGCGCACATTGGCCAGTTTCGCCTCATCACGCATGCGCTCGGACTTGATTTCAAGAATGGCGATTTTGTCGAGCAGCTCGCCAAAGGAAACGGGGACGGAAATTTCGGACATCGCAAGGCTCCTGAGTCTGTCACAAGTGCGGCGGCACAAAAGGCGGCGGCTCCGCCGACGATCCTCGGCGCCCGCATCATCCGATACCGTTGCTGCCTTCCGGCCCTGGCGGGGTTTTCGAACTAGCGTCGCGAGGGGCCAACGGAGCCGCCATAGCTACAGCAACATCATGAATCTGGCGGAGAGGGGGGGATTCGAACCCCCGAGGCGCTATAAACGCCTGCCTGATTTCGAGTCAGGTACATTCAACCACTCTGCCACCTCTCCGGGTGCAGTGAGCCGTGCATGATACGGGGTGTTCGCTACGCACACAAGTCCATCTCTATCGGGGCTTGCTGATAAGCCACAGTACGGCGATGATGCGCCCTCCATCCCTGATGTCATCATCATGATTGAATTTGGTCACCTGACCCATTGCGGCCTGCGCCGTGCGCTCAACGAGGATACCTATTATGGTGATGCCACACTTGGCCTGTGGCTGGTGGCCGATGGTATGGGTGGGCATGATTATGGTGAGGTCGCCAGCGCCATCGCGCGTGAGGTCATTGTCAATGAAACCCGCGCCGGTACGCCACTGACCCAGGCCATTGCCATGGCCGGTGAGGAAATCATGCGTAACTCACGCCGTCGCGGCGAACAGCTTCCCATGGGCACCACGGTGGTTGCAGCACGCATTGTCGATCACCAGTTCGAGCTTGCCTGGGTGGGGGATAGTCGTGCCTATTTGTGGCATCAGGGCAAGCTCGCCCAACTCTCGCATGACCATAGCTATGTGCAGGATTTGATTTCGCAGGGCACGCTAACCAGCGAAGAAGCCCGCAATCATCCGCAACGCAAAATGGTGACCCAGGCGTTGGGCGTCACCGCGCCGGGACAGCTGGATGTGGCGCATATCAGCGGCCAGTTCAAGCCCGGCATGCAGTTGCTGCTATGCAGCGACGGCCTGACCGAAGACGTAGATGATGCCGTGATTGCAGAAATCCTGGCTCGCCCCGGCATCAGTGCCCAGGAATGTACCGATACCCTGGTAGCCGCCGCACTCGATGGCGGCGGCAGCGACAATATCACCGTGCTGGTGCTACGCCAGCATTAATTTTCCTGAAGCCACAGGCATTGTCCGGCTTTTTTTTCGATGGCGGCCAGCCGTGCCTGATGGGCGGCCTTCTCTTCATCACTCACCAACACCCGCGGGCGCGGGCCTTGTGGCATGTCAAAGCTCATCGTCGCAGCGGCCGGACGGGACTCGCTCAAGGTATTGATATCCGTGGGCAGGTCAAACCCCAACTCACTCTGCCCGCCGGTCATGGCCAGATACACATCGGCCAGAATCTGGGCATCGAGCAAGGCGCCGTGATAGCTGCGATCGCGCACTTCCACGCCCAGGCGCTTCACCAGGGCATCGAGTGAATTGCGCTGCCCCGGCCAGCGCTTGCGCGCCATTTCCAGGGTATCGAACACGTCGGCGTAATCGCTGATGGTGCCCAGCTGCGGGCCGATACCGGCAAGCTCGGCGTTCAAAAAGCCCACGTCGAACTTGGCGTTGTGAATGATGAGTTCAGCGCCACGGATATATTCGACAAACGATTCGGCCACATCGGCAAACAGCGGTTTGTCGGCCAGAAACTCCAGGCTAAGGCCAGTGACCTCACGCGCGCCCTCTTCAAAGTCACGCTCGGGGTTCAGGTACACATGGAAGTTATTGCCGGTCAGGCGGCGCTCTATCAGCTCCACACAGCCGATTTCCACCACGCGGTTGCCCGCGCGCCACTCAAGCCCGGTGGTTTCGGTATCCAGTACGATTTGTCGCATCAGCCGTTTTCCTGTTTGATTTTGGCAGCCTCGGCGCGTGCCAGCTGGTCAACGCGCTCATTGTCCGGGTGGCCGGCATGGCCTTTGACCCAGCGCCAGTCCACCTGATGACGGCGCGCAGCCTCATCCAGTCGCTGCCACAGATCCTGATTCTTGACCGCATCGCCACCGCTGGTTTTCCAGCCGCGCCGCTTCCAGCCGGGCAGCCATTCGCTAATCCCCTGCTGCACATAACGCGAGTCGGTATGCAGCAGCACTTCGCACGGCTCGGTCAAGGCGTCCAGTGCGCAAATGGCAGCCATCAGCTCCATGCGGTTATTGGTGGTATTGGCCTCGCCACCGGAAAGGGTTTTCTCGCGGCTGCCATAGCGCAGTAATACGCCCCAGCCACCGGGGCCGGGATTGCCGAGGCAAGCGCCATCGGTATGCACTTCCACCTGTTTCAAGGCGCTCATGCCACCACATCCATGGCCGGGCGCATCCCTCTGGCCGGGATGCGGGTCAGGGGGATGCGGCGTTTTTCTGCCTGCAATACATAGGCCGCACGAATCCCGGCGCCGTGCTGCAGGCGTGCGTCCTCCCGAGGATGCCAGCGTGCGCCAAGCCCCAGGGTCAGGGCATCGGTCTGCAGCTGCGCCCGACGCAGGCTGCGCCGCCAGCTGAACGGCTCATGGGCCTGGACATCCGCACCCAGCCAGTGTCGCCGGTAGGGCGAGAGCGGATTGAGCGCAAACAGCCACAATTTGCCGCCGGGCAAAAGCACCCGTGCGCATTCCGAAAGCCATGGCAAGGCACTGGCCGGGCTGCCCACATGCTGTACCACGATGGTCGCGATGGATTCGCTCTGCAGCGGCAACACATCTTGCGGGCAATGCAATTCGCCTCCCCAGCCCTGCCGCCGTGGCGATAGCCACACGCCCAGCGGCGCGCTGATTTGGGCAGGTCTTGCCGCTGCCGAGAACACCAGCCAGGGCAATCCAGGACGCGCTTCCAGCGCCTGTGCCAGCAGCCCGGTTTCACTTGCCAGCAACATCGCTGCGGCCTGACTGGCAAACCAGTCGGCAGGCGGTTCAGGTTGACGGCGGGCAGTCAGGACAGGCATCTTCGCCATTCTACGTGGACTTGCCCAATCTCCAAACCGTGTTGCCCCCTGCTCCGCTGCCCTTTGCCCATGACAACTATCTGTGGTGGCTGCCCAACCGCGATACCGGCCCTGTGCTGGTTGATCCCGGCGAGGCCGCGCCGGTACTGGCGCGTTTTGGCGATGGCCCGGCGCCCTGTGCCATCTTGCTGACCCATCACCACGGCGACCATATCGGCGGCGTTCCGGCGCTGCTGGCGCATTGGCCGGAGATTGAAGTATTCGCCCCGCATGATGCGCGCATCCCCCATGCCAGCAGGCGCGTGGCCGCAGGCGATGTGTTGCAGGCCGGGGATTACCGCTTTGAAGTGATTGAAGTCCACGGCCATACCCGCAGCCATGTCGCCTATTACGGGCATGGTTTGCTGTTCTGTGGCGATGCCCTGTTCAGCCTGGGTTGCGGACGGATGTTTGAAGGTGACGCGCCCACCATGCTGGCTTCGCTGGAGCGACTTGCGGCACTGCCCGCTGATACGCAGGTGTGTTGCGCGCATGAATACACGCTGGCCAACGCTGCCTTTGCCCGCACCGTCATGCCGCACAATGCCGCATTGGCCGCGCGCATGGAAGCGGCCAAGGTGCAGCGTCAGGCCAACCAGCCGACGCTGCCGGTGCCGCTCTCAAGCGAGCTTGAGAGCAACCCGTTTCTGCGCCTGGATGATGCCGAGGTACGCGCTGCCATCGCGGCCCATCAAGGCCAGCCCGCCACCAGCCGAATCGAGGCTTTTGCCTGCCTGCGCGGCTGGAAGGATGATTTTCGTGCATGAAAACTTTGCGATTTGCCCCACTGCTGTTATGCCTTGGCGCTTGGCCGTTGAAAGCCACGCCGCCTGCCAACGAAAACCCGCAGCCGGAAGCACCAGCGGCAGTATCGTCCCCCCAGACCGCAGCTGCGACTACCGCTGAAGCCGCCCTTGAGCCTGTTGCTCCAGTAGCTGACGACATCCCTGTGGCGGAAAACACCGAAGTCGCAGTGCCGCCTGTCAAGGCAACCACGACCGCCGCCCCCGAGATGCGCAACGGTCTGGAAATCCATCAGCAACTGCTGGATAACCTCTCCGGCTCGGGCTGCGAAGCGGCCAATACGCGCTGGCGCAGCCATTACGCACGCGCACCGCAACGCCTGGCCAATCCCGACGACGAACTGCTGGCGCTGCTTGGCTACGTCGTCGATGAAATCGTCAAGGCCGGCCTGCCCAGCGAATACGCACTGATCCCGTTTATCGAAAGCCGCTATAACCCTTCAGCCAGAAGCGGCGCAGGCCCTGCCGGAATGTGGCAGTTCATCGGCACTACCGCCCGCAACCAGGGCATCACCATGAGCGGCAGTTACGACGGGCGTTATTCGGTCATCGAATCCACCCGTGCCGCCGTGCGTTATCTGCAGAACCTGCACAAGATGTTCGGTGGCAACTGGCAACTGGCGATGATGGGCTATAACGCCGGTGAATATCGCATACTCGGCGCCATTCGACAGAGCGGGCAATCGCCGCGCAATGCCGACCTTGGCAAAATCAACAGTGGCATCCCCGCCATCAGCCGTGCTTATGTGGAAAAACTCCACTCCATTTCCTGCCTGATGAAGCAGGCCGGACGGCAAGCCGACTGGCGTGCCAAACTCGATCGGCCAGTGCCGCGTCTTGTCGCCAGCGAAGCGGGCAACGCCACCAGCCTGCAACAATGGGCGCAAACGCGCGCGCTCAACCCCGCCATGCTGGCACGCCTCAATCCCGCACTTGCCAGCGGCGCCTTGCGCACTGGCCAGCACGCGCCACAACTCCTGGCTCCGGCTGTCAGCCCGTCAGCGGCCGTGGCGGCGGCAACGGCTCGCCGCGCGTTGGGCAGCAGCGTCATCGCCAGCGGCAGTGCCGCAGGCCAACTTGCAAGTAATGGTCAACACGCCCGCCCAGTCACCTACACCGTCAAGCCCGGTGATTCCCTGTGGAGCATCACCCGCCGCCATGGCATCAGCAGCATGGAGCTGATGCGCCTGAACGGCCTGCGGCCGACTTCCACACTACGCCCAGGTATGGTTTTGAAGCTCGACGAAACCCGTCCGTAACGGGCAAACTACAGGCTTTCAACCAACCGCAAACGGAGCAGCAAGCATGGGTTTCCTGCAAGGCAAGCGCGCACTCATCACCGGCATCGCCAGTGAGCGCTCCATCGCCAACGGCATCGCCGAGGCCATGCGCCGCGAAGGCGCAGAACTGGCATTCACCTACCAAAACGACAAGCTCAAATCGCGTGTCGAGGCCGCCGCCAAAGAATACGGCAGCAATATCGTCATCCCCCTGGATGTTTCATCCGATGCGCAAATCGCCGATTGTTTTGCCGAGCTTGGCAAACACTGGGACGGCTTTGACATCCTGATTCATGCCATCGCCTATGCCCCGCGCGAAGCCATCGCCGGGCAGTTCCTCGATGGCCTCACCCGCGAAAACTTCGCCATCGCCCATGATATTTCCGCCTATTCGCTGGCGGCATTGGCCGCTGCAGCGCGTCCGATGATGGCCGGTCGCAACGCTGCGGTGCTGACGCTCTCCTATCTTGGTGCCGAGCGCGCCTTGCAGGGCTATAACGTGATGGGGGTCGCCAAGGCCAGCCTGGAAGCCACGGTGCGCTACCTGGCCTATAACCTTGGCCCCGAAGGCATCCGCGTCAATGCCGTGTCCGCAGGCCCCATCAAGACCCTGGCCGCCGCCGGCATCGGCGGCTTCCGCAAAATTCTGGGGCATGTGGAAGAAAACGCGCCACTGCGCCGCACGGTTACCATCGAAGAAGTCGGCAATGTCGCCGCCTTCCTGTGCTCGGATCTTGCCAGCGCCGTCACCGGCGAAGTCACCTATGTCGACTCCGGCTACAACATCCTGGGCATGACGGGTCTCAACGACTGAGCCACGCGCTCAAACTCGGCAAAACGAAAGCCCCCGAAAAATCGGGGGCTTTGCTTTGCTGCTGGCTTCAATCAAAGCTGGCTTTCGGCCACATCTATCTTGACTTGCTTGCGCAGCTGCGCCACCAGGCTCATCGCTGCCTGATTGCCACTGCCAACTGCCAGCTGCTGACGCAAGAGCTCACGCTCGGCAGGCGGCATGGTCTGGTCATCCTTGCCATCGTGCACTGCACGCACCTGGAACACCATCCAGCTGCCATCGGGCAGCTGCACATGCCCGGCCGAAGGTGCAGCCTCAGTAGGCTTGGGCGCTTCAAAAATGGCTTTCATCGCATCGGCAGTCAGCACCGGCAGATGCCGCATGATGCCCGGCAAGTCGCGCAGCTGTGCGCCCACTGCCGCAGCCTGAGCTGCCAGCGGCTCACCCTTGCGCAGCGCAGCCAGCATATCGTCAGCCGTCTTTTGAGCCGCCTTGGAAGCACGGTCGGCACGCACAGCGGCGACCACCTGGTCACGCACCTTGTCCAGCGCCAGCGGCTGTTGTCCCTGATGCGAAACCACGCGCAGCAGCACACTGTGATCGGCAGTGATATTCACCGGGTCACTCACGCCACCACTTTGAATGCGGCTATCGGAGAACGCCTCGCGCTGTACCGCCGGCAAGGCCAGGATGCCCTGCCCTGCGCCCTTGGCAAGCGTTGCCTTCTCTACAGTCAGACCATGCTTTGCCGCAGCCTCGGCAAAGCCTGCCGGGTTTTTCATCAAATCATCCACCAGGGTGCCCAAAAGCGTGTTATAGGCGCGCTCACGGCCATTGGCCTGCTCTTCGCGCAGCAGCTCCTCACGCACTTCTCCAAAGCTGCGGGTGGTACCGCCACGCACCTCACGCACCTGGATGACATGCCAGCCAAAATCGCTCTTCACCGGGCCGGCAATCGCCACGCCATCGGTGGCAAACACCGCGTCTTCAAACGGTTTGACCATCATGCCATTGCGCTCAATCCAGCCCAGGTCACCGCCATTGGGCGCAGAGCCAGCATCCGCCGAATTGGCCTTGGCAAGTGCGGCAAAATCAGCCCCGGCACGCGCCTGGGCGGCCAGTTGGGCGGCTTTTTCCTGTGCCGCTTTCTGCGCATCGGCGCCCGCAGCGGCATCGGCCTCAATCAGGATATGCGACACCAAACGCTGCTCGGCCGTCCCAAAGCGGGATTTCTGCGCCTCATAGCGGGCACGCAGTTGTGCCTCATCGGTGCCTGGCTCGGGCAGATTGGCTGCATTGACCTCGACATATTCCAGCGTGACCGTTTCCGGCGACTGGTAATCATCGCCATGCCCCTTGTACCAGGCCTCGACTTCGGCTGCGCTGACCTCGGCGGTGTCCGGCTTCAATTCAATATGCAGTGCAGAGACATCCCGCTTTTCCAGCAGCAAGGACAGCAAGCGCTCGCCGTAGGGCTTGGAAACAAAGGCCGAGCGCGCCAAGGCGCCAGTGAGCGCCACTGTCATCAAATCATCGCGCACCGTGGCTTCAAACATCCGCGGCGTCATCGGCGGATTGGCGCCAGAAAGCATCGCCTGATAGCGCTGCGCATTGAACTTGCCGTCCACCTGGAACTGCGGATAGCTCTGGATGCTGCGCCGCACCAGTTCATCGGGAATCACCATGCCCGCTTCACGCGCCGCGATCTGAGCCAGGCGCTCGTCCACCATCATGTCCAGAATGCGGCGCTTGTTCTCGGCCGACTCAAAGGCACGGCTATCGAATTGCTCGCCCTGCGCCTGACGCGCCTGATTGCGTTCGACATCAAGCCGGATGCGGAAATCCTGAAGGCTGATTTCCTCCTCGTCCCAGAGTTTGGATAGCGGCCAGATGGACGGTGCCGACTGCCACCAGCCAGGCGGCGTCTTGATCTTGGCAGCATAGTTTTCCATCCGTCCGGTCATGTAGTCGCCAATGCCAAACAGGGCAAATGGCACAATCAAAAGACCCAAAATAACCGTGGCGACCCAGCCACTGGATTTTTCACGAAGTGCTTGCAGCATGTGATTTCCGTAAACGCAAAACGTAGCCGGGCAGTTTAACCTGCCTCCGGGCGACTTGCTTGCCCTCTTGCTGCCACTCAGGCAATGAGCCACCACTTACGAAAACAAAAAACCCCGCATTGCTGCGAGGTTTCATGCATCAAATGGCGGAGCGGACGGGACTCGAACCCGCGACCTCCGGCGTGACAGGCCAGCATTCTAACCAGCTGAACTACCGCTCCGCGAAGAATTGAAACTATACAACCAAGTTTTGAATCTTGCAACAACTTTTTATCGATTTTTTGCCTGAATGCTTACATTCACTGCAAACTGCCGATCTTTGCCATTGCCAGACCTGCCAAGTTTTAGGGAGTGATTTAGGGAGTACCCCTTTCCACAACACCTAACCCTCTGATCTATATGGTGGGAGCTGAGGGGATCGAACCCCCGACCCTCTCCTTGTAAGGGAGACGCTCTACCGCTGAGCTAAGCTCCCGTCACAAAGGCTCAAAGCCCGTGCGGGCGCGCATCATAACCTTGTTTTTCGGATACTGCAAACAAAAGCCCGGCACACTGGCCGGGCTTTGCACAACGCCTTGGCGGATCAGTTGACCGCGTCTTTCAGCGCCTTGCCAGCCTTGAAGGCCGGCGCCTTGGAAGCGGCGATGGTCAGGGCTTCACCGGTCTTGGGGTTACGGCCAGTGCGCTCGGCGCGCTCGCGCACTTCAAAGCTGCCAAAGCCGGCGATGGCAACGGTGTCGCCCGAGCTCAGCGCATTGCTAACAGCACTAATGAAGCCATCCAGTGCACGGCCGGCATCGGCCTTGGTCAGGTTGGCGTGCTGGGCGATGGCTTCGATCAGATCAGCCTTGTTCATTCTTGGACTCCTTGGGGTTTGTAGTTGACAGCATCCGCTGCCTTGTGGTGAACCGCGCCGGGACTCGCCGCGGGGTAAGGATTTTGCAGCTTGGCCGCGAACTGCCTTTTATACAACCAGCCGCCAACAGGGGCAAGGAAAATGCGACGCTTGCCACCCTTTGTTGCGCCTGCCGAGCCTATGCACGCCTGTATGGCTGGCCAAACAGCTTAAGACTGGCAAGTGGCCAAACGCCGTGCACAGGCAGCGCCGGTAGCCTTCAAAGGCTTCAGTGCTTGACCTCCTGCTTGCGGCGGCGCTTGTCCGTGCTGCGCTTGGCCGGCGGCGGAATCACGGTCTGGATGTCTTTGGCGATGTCCTCGCGCACTTGCGCCTTGGCCGTCAATGGACGCTCCAGGGCAATATCCAGCACTTCGTCAATCCATTTGACCGGGATGATTTTGAGATCGCGGGTGACGTTTTCCGGGATATCCGCCAGGTCTTTTTCGTTCTCCTGCGGAATCACCACCGTCTTGATGCCGCCCCGCAAGGCCGCCAGCAGCTTTTCCTTCAGGCCGCCGATGGCCGAAACCCGTCCGCGCAGGGTGATTTCGCCGGTCATCGCCACATCGGCGCGCACCGGAATCTTGGTCAGCGTGGACACCAGTACCGTGGCCATGGCGATCCCGGCACTGGGGCCGTCTTTGGGCGTGGCGCCGTCCGGCACGTGCACATGCACATCGTGCTTGGAAAGCAGCTCAAGGTCGATGCCAAAACGCTCGGTGCGCGAGCGCACCACCGAAAGCGCAGCCGAGGCCGATTCTTTCATCACATCGCCCAGCTGCCCGGTCAGAATCAAGGCGCCCTTGCCCGGCACCAGGGTGGATTCGATCTGCAGCAGGTCGCCGCCGACTTCCGTCCAGGCAAGGCCGGTCACCAGGCCGACTTCGTTATCGGCCTCGGCGCGGCCAAAGTCAAAGCGTCGTACTCCCAGATACTTGGCAAGATTGGCCGAATTCACCACTGTGGCCTTCGGCTTCTTCTTGCCCTTGGCTGGTACCGGGCCTGCCAGCGCGATTTCCTTGACCACCTTGCGGGCGATCTTGGCGATTTCGCGTTCCAGTCCGCGCACACCCGATTCGCGCGTGTAGTAGCGCACCGTATCGCGGATGGCCTCTTCTTCAATGCGGATTTCTTCCTCGCGCAAGCCATTGGCCTTGATTTGCTTGGGCACGAGATAGCGCATGGCGATATTGAGTTTTTCTTCCTCGGTATAGCCGGGGATGCGGATCACCTCCATGCGGTCAAGCAAGGGGCCGGGGATGTTCATCGAGTTGGAGGTGGCGATGAACATCACTTCGGACAAGTCCAGATCCACTTCCAGATAGTGGTCATTGAAGGCGTGGTTCTGCTCGGGGTCGAGCACTTCCAGCAGCGCCGCCGACGGGTCGCCGCGGAAATCCATCGCCATCTTGTCGATTTCATCCAGCACAAACAGCGGGTTCTTGCTGCCTGCCTTGTTGAGGTTCTGCACGATGCGGCCGGGCATCGAGCCGACATAGGTGCGCCGGTGGCCACGGATTTCCGCCTCGTCGCGCACACCGCCCAGCGCCATGCGCACGAATTTGCGGTTGGTGGCCTTGGCGATGGACTGCCCCAGCGAAGTCTTGCCGACGCCCGGCGGCCCGACCAGGCACAAAATCGGCCCGCGCATCTTCGATACCCGCGACTGCACCGCCAGGTACTCCAGAATGCGCTCCTTGACCTTCTCCAGACCAAAATGGTCGGCATCCAGCACGTCCTGTGCCATTTTCAGGTCTTTGCGCACCTTGCTGCGCTTCTTCCAAGGCACGCCCAGCAGCCAGTCCAGATAATTGCGCACCACCCCGGCCTCGGCCGACATCGGCGACATTTGCTTGAGCTTGTTGTGCTCGGCGCGCGCCTTGGCCTCCACCGCCTTGGGCATGCCGGCATCGGCAATCTTGCGCAGCAGCTCGTCCAGCTCATTGACGCCATCCTCGCCCTCGCCCAGCTCCTTCTGGATCGCCTTCATTTGCTCGTTGAGGTAATACTCGCGCTGGGACTTCTCCATCTGCGTTTTGACCCGGCCACGGATTTTCTTCTCCAACTGCTGCACATCCAGCTCGCCGTTCACCAACATCACCAGCATTTCCAGACGCTGACCAATATCCAGCGTTTCCAGGAGCTTTTGCTTGTCGGCAAGGCGCACGCCCAGATGCGCGGCCACGGTATCGGCAAAGCGCTGTGGCGAGTCCATCCCGGCCAGGGTCTGCACCAGCTCCGGCGGCAACTTGCGGTTGGACTTGACGTATTCCTCGAACAGCCCCAGCAATGAGCGGGTCATGGCCTCAAGTTCACGCGGCTCATGGGTCGTGGTTTCTTCCAGCGCCTGAGCCTGTGCCAGCAGCGCCCCTTCGCGGTCTTCAATTTCAGAGATGCGCGCCCGGCCGATGCCTTCGACCAGCACCTTGAGCGTGCCATCGGGCAGCTTCAGTAGCTGCAATATCTGTGCCAGCGCGCCATCGTGATAGATGTCGTCGGCACCGGGGTCATCGGTATCGGGCGATTTCTGTGCCACCAGCACCACACGCTTGTCGCTTGCCATCGCCATTTCCAGCGCACGGATGGATTTGTCGCGCCCCACAAACAGCGGAATCACCATATGCGGAAACACCACCACATCACGCAGCGGCAATACCGGCAATTGAACCGGCAGGTTGATGGTTTCCTCTTGGCTCATTGTTTTCTCCATAGCTGGCGCAGCAAGTCGCGCACTTGGTTGACAGGGCATGTATGGGGGCAGGCCGCCCCGCATACAAGCACTTTGGCATAAAAAACCCCGGCTGCCTGCCGGGGTTTTGCGACATCCGGATTATTGGCCTGAAGCCTTGGGCAAAGCCTCGTCCTCGGCCTTGGGCTGATAAATCAGGAACGGCTCGGTCTTGTGCTCAATCACTGACTCATCCACCACCACCTTGCTGACATTCTCTGCCGAAGGCAGGTCATACATGGTGTCGAGCAATGCGCTTTCGACAATGGTGCGCAGGCCACGCGCGCCGGTCTTGCGCTTGAGCGCCTTGCGGGCGATGGCTTGCAGGGCATCCTGACGGAACTCCAGCTCCACGCCTTCCATTTCAAACAGCTTCTTGAACTGCTTGGTGATGGCGTTCCTGGGTTCGGTGAGAATCTTCACCAGCGCTGCTTCATCCAGTTCTTCGAGTGTAGCGACCACCGGCAGGCGACCGACAAATTCCGGAATCAGGCCAAACTTGACCAGGTCTTCAGGCTCGACATCGGCCAGCAGCTTGCTGACATCAGCCTTGCGTTCGCTGGATTTGACCTTGGCGCTGAAGCCAATGCCACCGGCTTCGGTGCTGCGCTGCTGAATCACCTTGTCAAGGCCGGCAAACGCGCCGCCAACGATGAACAGGATATTGCGGGTATCGACCTGCAAGAAGTCCTGCTGCGGGTGCTTGCGACCGCCCTGCGGCGGCACACTGGCGATGGTGCCTTCAATCAGCTTCAAAAGCGCCTGCTGTACGCCTTCGCCGGAAACATCGCGGGTAATCGACGGGTTTTCACTCTTGCGGCTGATTTTGTCGATTTCATCGATATAGACGATACCCTGCTGCGCTCTTTCCACATCGTAATCGCATTTTTGCAGCAGCTTCTGGATGATGTTTTCCACGTCCTCGCCGACATAGCCCGCTTCGGTCAGGGTGGTGGCATCGGCCATGGTGAAGGGCACATTGAGCATCCGCGCCAGCGTTTCGGCCAACAAAGTCTTGCCCGAGCCGGTGGGGCCGACCAGCAGGATATTGCTCTTGGCAAGCTCGACATCATCGGACTTTTGCCGGCTTTCGATACGCTTGTAGTGGTTGTAAACCGCCACTGCCAGGGTTTTCTTGGCACGCGCCTGACCAATCACGTACTGGTCAAGCACCTCAAGGATTTCCTTGGGCTTGGGCAGTGAGCTGCGCGCACTTTGGGGCTTTTCGGCCAACTCATCACGGATGATGTCATTGCACAGTTCCACGCACTCATTGCAAATATAGGCGTTGGGCCCGGCAATCAGCTTGCGTACGTCTTTCTGGCTCTTGTCGCAAAAATTGCAGTAAAGCGTCTGTTTGCCCTCACCCGGAGGAATCTGGCTGTTGTCAGTCATTTCGTGCGGTTTCCGTATACATTGCAACCTGCCCGGCACCAGCGCGCAGGCTGTTACCGAGAATAGCACAGGCCGGAGGATGCCCCCGGCCTGTAGCATCCGCCTTCTGCGGCTTAATTGGCCTGGATGGTTTCATCCGGGCGCTGGCTCAGCACCTCGTCAATCAGGCCGTATTCACGCGCAGCTTCGGCACTCAGGAAGCGATCGCGCTCCATGTCCTGGGCGATGCGCTCCACCGGCTGGCCGGTGTGATGGGCATACAGCTCGTTGAGGCGTTGGCGCAGGTAGAGGATTTCCCGCGCCTGGATTTCAATATCCGTCGCCTGCCCCTGTGCCCCGCCGGAAGGCTGGTGAATCATCACCCGCGAATTGGGCAGGGCATAACGCTTGCCCTTGGCGCCGGCCATCAGCAGCATCGACCCGGCACTGGCGGCCTGGCCGATGCAGATGGTGCTGACATCGGGCTTGATGAATTGCATGGTGTCGTAAATCGCAAGCCCGGCCGTCACCACCCCGCCGGGGGAGTTGATATACAGGCTGATGTCCTTTTCCGGGTTTTCCGCTTCCAGGAACAGCAGCTGCGCGACCACCAGATTGGCGACCTGATCGTCGATCGGCCCTACGAGAAAAATCACCCGCTCTTTCAAAAGGCGCGAATAGATATCGAAGGCACGCTCGCCGCGGCTGGTCTGCTCGACCACCATCGGCACCAGGTTCAGGGCTTTGGTTTCAAGACTCATCAAATTCTCTCAAGCTCGATGGCAATGGCCGGATTACTCGGCGCGGATGGCGTCCTGGAAGGACATCGGCACTTCGGTGTGCTCGGCCTTTTCGGCAATCCAGTCGGTGACCTGCTCTTCCATCACCCGGTACTGCAACTGGCCCAGCAATTGCGGGTCATTGCGGTACAGCTCGAACACCTGCTCCGGCTCCTCATAAGTGGAGGCAATCAGGCGCATGGTTTCCATCAGGCGGTTGCGGTCAAGCTGCAGCTTGTTGCGACGCGCCACTTCGCCAGTGAACAGGCCAATCAGCACGCGCTTGCCAGCGGCGTCCATGAACTGCTGCGCATCCACCTGCAGCTGCTGGCCACGCGCCTGCGCTTCCTGCTGGGCATTGGCGGCCATCGCCTGGGCTTCTTGCTCCACCAGCTTGGGCGGCATGGTGATATGGCCGTATTTTTCGATGATTTGCTCGCCCACCGCACGGCGCAGGCGGAACATCAGCGCACCCTTCAGCTCGCGCTCAAGGTTGCTGCGGATTTCTTCGCGGAACTGCTCGGCTTCGCCGCTTTTCACGCCAAAGCTGCGGATAAAGGCATGGTCAACCTCCGGGCGCTTGAGTTCGGCCACCTGCAAGGCTTTGACAGTGACATCGGCAGACTTGCCAGCCAGCTGTTCCACCCGCCAGTCAGCCGGGAAGTCCACCTTGACGGTTTTGCTCTCACCCGCAGCCAGGCCGGCCACGGCTTCTTCAATCGGTGCAAACAGCGCGCCGCTGCCCAGCACGGTCTGGCCGCGCTCGGCGCCTTCGGCCGGCAGGCGCACGCCATCGACTTCGGAGAACATTTCCACTTCCACCAAATCGCCGTTGGCCGAAGCACGCTCCACGGCCGACCAGCTGCTGCGCTGCTCACGCAGGTTTTCAATCATGGTGTCGATATCGGCCTCTTCCACCGTGGCGGTATTGCGCACCACATTCAGCGCAGCCAAATCGATTTCGCCAAATTCCGGCACCACTTCGAAGTCGGCCACATAGGCCAGCTCGCCTTCGCTGCTGTTGTCCTTGTCTTCCTCGATGCGCGGATTGCCGGCAATCTGGAAGGTTTCATCCTTGAGCGCATTGCCAAAGCCCTCGCGCAGCAAGCCGTCGAGGATTTCGGCACGCACCTGGGCGCCAAAGCGCTTGGCAATCACGCTGGTCGGCACCTTGCCGGGACGGAAGCCCTTGATGCGCGCATCACGCGCGATTTCGCGCAGGCGGGTATTGAGCTTGCCTTCCACTTCAGCCGAAGGCACACGGAACAGTACGCGGCGACCCAAATCGCCGGTGGACTCGATGGAAACTTGCATGATGAACTCCTGCCCGCCAGGTACCGCGACGGGATATACATTGGGGAAATGGCTGAAAAATCTCGCCCGCGCCATTTCGTAAACGGAACGAGCCGGCAAGTTTGGCTGATTTGCGCGCAGGATGCCAGCGCCGCGCGGGCTTGAAGCACGGAGAGCACCGATATGGTGAAGGGGGGACTCGAACAACTCAATGAAGGCCTTGCACAGCAAGGAATCCAGATTCCACACCTTCGGAATTGCCCCCAAAATTGCCCCCTGATTTGCTTCGCTTGCCCGGATGTTGGGGGCAATCGCAGCCTGTCACCACCCCTGCAAACTGCCCAGCATCAGGTGCGCCCTATGGCAAGCGGCCATGCTTTCCAGTAGCAGGCTTTGTGCGCTCACCTACCCCTTGCGATTCTTGCGATTTCTGCGATTCGGGCAGGCCGTCCTATCAAGGATGCTGGCCTGCCCATCAGGCTTCTTTTACCCACTCAAAGAAGCAGTAGCCACCACTACTTTAGTGAGCCCCCCTATTCAGCTTTGTTATTACCCGCCTTATCCAAGACCTTCGGCCAGAACTCTTGGCACGCATGTAACTGCATTGCCCATCTGGAGCGGTGGCCGACACTGCATTGACCAGTGCCAGCCGCAGGGTTGCCGGGGTAAGGAAGGAAGAATACGCAGTCACCACAGGGCACCATCGGCCTTGGGAGGCTTACCCCGGCCAGCCGATGCAGGCACCAAGGGCAGGCCTGCAAATGGTCAGGGTGTCCCTCTGGCATCCATACAGCGCCGCAGCCATCGCAATAGGCTTTCTTGGTAAACCCTTCTGGCAGTCTGCCCATCGCCATCTGCCTTCCTTCTGCCACTGTATGCAGGTATCGCCTGCGGTCATAGAGGGGCAAATCCTCTGCCGCTTCAAGGTCTGCATCACTCAAGCCGTGGACTGTCTCCAGTGGCAGCCACTCATCGGCACACAAGGCCAGCCAGCGCGCGCGTCGCAGGGCTGGGTTCGCCTCATTGCAAACCATCCCCCCCTGCGATTCTTGCGATTCTTGCGATTTTGCCCCCGTGGTTTGAAGTGTTCCCCCCTGCGATTCTTGCGATTCTTGCGATTCGCCCCGGGCTTCAGTGGCTTCCCGGGGCGAGTTCTTCAACAGGTTGGCAAGCGCGCCCATTACTGTTCGGCTTCCAGATTCATGCGCCAGACGCGCGCGCGGTTCCTGCCATCCACATCTGCACCGCCCTCTATGTATTCCGCCCATCCCGTAGCTTCCAGCACGGACATGGCTTCATTGAATGCGGCTGCCGTGCGGATGCAGCTTGGTCCTTTGTTCATGGCTACCGTGGAGTAGAGCAAATCCCGGCCTGTCTCCCGGCACCAGCCAAGCAACGCTTCCGCGTGGCGAATCTTGGCCGGTACGCTGGCCGTCCCCACGATGCGCGCGGCCTCGGTCAAGTAATAGTCCATCAGCACCAGCGCCCGGTTCAGCGTGTCACGGTTGATGGTGGTGGCGCCTGGCTTTTCCACCAAGGCCAGCACGCCCGCAATGCGCAGCGCTTGGTGAGAACCTTTGCTTGCCCATGCTTTGACGTGTGCATATTCATCACGCATGGCGAACTCAATGGCGTTATGCGCCTCCACCCATAGCGCCTTTGCCTCTGGCTCCAAGGTCAGCGCGCGCGGCTCCAGCTCGTTCACCGAACCATCACGCACCGGCAGCGGCAGGTTCAGCAGCTCATCGATGCGCAGCCAGTAGCGGCACAAGGCCGGGTCTTGTGTCAGGTCGGTTGCCACATATAAGCGCGTCCCTACAGTGCTTTGCGGCCATGCCATCAGGCATCGGGGCAGAAAGCCTTGCCCGGTCAGCAGGTCATCGGACAACACGCCCTCGGCAATCACGGGCTGCACCATCACATGCAAGGCAAAGCGCCGCCCGTAGAACTTGGCCGCGCCATCCCCTGCCCTTACGCGGGAGAACTGCCCGCTGTCCCATAGCTTGGACATGCCCGCCGCAGTTTTGGCGCGATTGTCCCGGTTCATTGCATTGCCCCCCAGAAAATCGCCCGCGTCATCATTGAACAAGCCAAGGCTTGGCTTGCCGATTTGAAACAGCTTGTGCAGTCCTTCAAGGGTCGGCTCGTCCAGCAGCAGCCACGGCGCCAAGGGCGCGCGCGGTTCATCCTCCAAGCGCATCAGCGCCTCGCGCAGGTTGCCCGCTTTCTTTTGCTCTGCCTCTTTGACCTTGCCCTTGTAGATGCGTTCCTCTATCTCAAACGCCTTCTTGTCGGCTTGGTACTGTTCCAACTGCAAGCGTTCATGCGCCCGGTGCGCTTGCAAGGCGTAACGCTCCACCCCAGTTTTCCGCTCGCCTGAATCCCCCACGGTCACAAGCCACAGGCTCAAGGGTTCCCGCCTGCCGTCGATATGCACGTCTGCCAGCGCCTGCACTGCCAAGCTGGCAGCGGCAAGGATGGACTGCCCGGCCAGCGCCGCCGGGCATTGAATCACCTCATGCAAACGCTTGGCCGCTGCGCCCAAGACTTCGCCCAAGGCATCCAGTGGGTATGGCTCCCCCGGTGGCAGCGCACGCCGCAGCGGTTCAGGTGCAAAGCCAGCCAGCCTTGCTTCTGGCGCATTCATCTCCGCGCGCGGCAGGGCTTCCACCTCTGCCGACGTTGCGTCCGGGTTCGCGGTCAGCCAGTCCACGCAATCGCCCTTGTCCGGCAAATCAAGGCTTGCCACCTCGACTGCTTCCACCGTGCAGCCAATGGCGGCAAGGCGCGCGCGCAGGGCTTCGGCATACTTCCCGCCCGGCTTGTCATTGTCAGGCCAGATAATGACGTGACGGCCTGCCAGTGGCGATAGGTCAGCCGTGCCCGCGCTGTCTGCCGCTCCGGTGGTGGTGACGGTCACGGCCAGCTTGGCAAGGGCATCAGCGCAGCTTTCGCCCTCCACCATCCAGACAGGCCGGGCAGGGTCAGCGGCCAGCAACTCCGGCAGCCGGTACAGCAGCTTGCCCGCCTCTGATGCTGGCGGTTCTCCAATGGCGAAGCCGCCCCCATTGCGCTTCATTGGCCGTATCCACTTCCGGCCATCCGCGTGCTTGCAGCGGATGCGCCAAAAAACCGGAACGCCATCAGCGCTCCGGTACTCGTGCAGGGCTTGTAGCTGGAAGCCATCCTTAATGGCAGGGGCAGCCAATCGGCGCGCGACTTCTTTGGGGGATTCAGTCATTGCCTGCCCTCCACCAAGTCGCGCGCCGCTTCGGCAAACCCTTTGCCGGTCAGGCGCTCATGAAAGCTCACCATGTCGCCACAGCCACAGCCAGCAAAGCAGCGCCAGCCGCCATGCTGGAAGTTCACGCTCAAGCTTTCGTGCGAATCATCGTGCAGCGGGCAGCGGCCTTGTGCCCAGCCTTTCCCGTTCGGCTTGCCCAGCCGATCGACACGCGCGCGGTAGTAGCGTTCAGGTGAAGGCAGCCACCGCCGCCAGTCGCTGGGCAACTTGCCCGGACGGCGATAAACTCCCCACATACCAAGGCCGCCCGCTTTGGAATACTGCCCCCGGTCTCGCCCGGGGGTTTTTCTTGCCTGCTTCATGCCTCGCCCTCCATTGCATCGCCGCGCTTCGGTCGACGGGGCAAGGTGCAAACCGCGCGCGTAACGGCATATTCGTTTGCAGGTTGCATGCTCATGCACTGCCCCCCATTGTCTCGTCACGCTTCGGCCAGCGGGGCAAAGCATTTGCTGCGCGCGCGAAGGCCGTCAGCGGCACCGCCCCTTTGTCCATATAAAAGCCAAGGTGGTGCAGCTCGTCCATGATGGCGCGCACACCATCACCATATCCACCACAAAGCTCAACCATCCAAGCGCGACCGCCTGCCCGGGTCATCTGCAATACCGTGCCATCAGGCATCAGCATCTTCGGGGTTTCGGTATTCAGTTTCATGCCTGCACCTCCTTGGTATCGCGCGCGGCAATGCGCGCAGTAATCCACGCCTGCACTTCAGACAGCGGCCATGCGCTCGCCTTGCTTCCGACCTTGACCGGCTTCGGGAACCTGCCAAGGCGAACAAGCCGATAAATCCCACTGCGAGACAGGCCAGCAAGGCTTTGCACTTCCGGCAATCGAAGCAGCGCATCCCCTTGACCGATGACCGTTTGCAAGGTGTCGGCCTTGGCTTGGCCTGCATCTTGTGCAGCCGATGCGCCGCCGGTTACAAGACGGAGCTTCCCCTTCCCGTTGTGCCGGGCTTCGGTATTCACGTTCATGGTGCCTGCCTCCCCTTAAGCAGCGTTATGGCGCGCGGCCAGACGTTCAGCCAGCCAGCTTTCAAGGCTGGCTGCCGGATAGCGAACGCTTCGCCCGACATGAACGAAGGTCGGACCACTGCCTTCCTTGCGCATGTTCAGCAGCGTGCTGGCGCTCACGCGCAGCCGTGCGGCCACCTCCTTGACGGTCAACATCCCGTCGTGCGCCTCCGGTTTTTGGGGTGTCTCTTGCTTCATGGAACATCTCCTACAAAGAGACCGGGGCTTGGGCTTACCGCTTGTGATAACTTGACGGTGCGAATCGCCAGCCCCGGCGGGTTACAAATAAGGGGCAACCACCCCCGGTCACTGTTGCAGCAGTACCGGGGGTTTCTACATCTTGCCCCCACGGGTTACCCGGAGCACAACATCTTGTGTTTCGATGCACCGGATAGGGGCACGTTACACAAGCTGCGACTACAATCAACCCCCTTGCATCAGGTGCGAGCGGATTGCACTTTGGCAGGCGTGATTGCCATGCACTCCAGCCTTTCGCTGATGTTCTGGATTTCATCCAGACAAACCTTCAGCGCCATGCGCAGGCCAAAGGCAATGTCTGCCGTAAAAGGCGCGGGCAGTGTTTCCGGGTTGTCATCCCATGCCCTCTCTTCAGTAAGGTTCAGGTCTGCATGAATCAAGCGGAAAAGTTCACCTGCCCCGGTTGATGCTTCCAGCAGGCAGGCGACCAAGTGATGCGCGCCAATGTTGTGCGGCCATTGCGGTTCGCAGTGCGGGTTCACGACAGGGCGCGCGCTTGGTGCGGGGCTGGCTTTGGCTTTGACTTTCATTCCAAACCCTCCAAGTGTTCGGCCATATCCTCACGGTCACAGTTGGTCAGGCAACAAAACTCACAGGCCAGATAGCTCGCGGCCTCGGCCAGCGAAACAATGCGCAGCGCGCCCGGTGCGTTCAACGCGCGCGCTTCCTCGGCAATGATTCGGCACAGCTCGCGCAGCCACTCCAGCGCCTCGCTGGCGCTTTGCAGTGACGAAAGCACATCTTCAGGGGGACGGCCAAACAGCGCCGTGCAGGCGTCGGCAGGGGCGCACTTGGGCGCGGTAGCGGTCTTGCTCATGTTGGATTCCTTGTACGAGTTAAGGAATCCGCCACGCCGCTGCTAAACGAGGTGGCGGACGACGCGGGGTTAGCAGACCGGGTACAAGGAACCGGCAGGGCGTGCCGCCCTCCCCGCGCCGCCCGCCATTGAAGGGGCTGCGCTGCGCAACAGGTCGCCGCCGATGGGCGGACAAAGAAAAAGCGCCAGGCATCGGAAGGATGGGCGCTGCTGCGCCTTGTACATCGGGCTGCTAAACCCGGCAGTGGGATTCACCACTGCACCATAAGTAAATCACACTTATTCTATGCAGTCAAGTCCCATATCGTCCCAATACATCCCATATCATCCAGTAGCATGGGGTGCTGCCTACCCAGAATCGCAGGAATCGCAGGAATCGCAGCCCCTTACCCAGCAAGATTGAACGCCACCACGTTACCCACCCCTGCCCGCAGGCTGTCCAGATAATCCGCCCATGCCTGCATAGCCTTGTGCCGTTCCATGATGAACGCCGTTCGGTCATAGGCTTTCTGGACTTCATCCTTCTTGGCATGGGCAAGCTGTGCCTCCAGTACATCAGCAGGCACGCCCAGCCGCTCCCGCGCCACTGTTCGGAACATCCCACGGAAACCATGTGTGGCGTGCGTGCCCTGCAATCCTCTATCGCGTAACGCCTTGCTCAAAGCATCCCGGTGCAGGTGTGGCGTGGTCTGCCGTGCCAAGGGCGGGAATACGTACTGGCTTCCGTAGGTGTATGCCTGCATCTGTCGCAACGTGTCCACCGCCTGCCGGGACAGGGGCACGATATGCGCATGGCGGGTTTTCATCTTGGCAGCCGGGATAGACCATTCAGCGGCCTGCAAGTCCACCTCTGCCCATTCCATCGCCACCACGTTACCCGGCCGCTGCGCGGTCAGCATGGCAATACGCAAGGCCGCGCGCGTGACAGGGGTCGGGTAGCTTTCCACCGCCTCCACTACACGCCTTACGTCTACCAAGTCCACCGCCGCCGGGATATGTCCCTTGGTAGCTTTCGGAACTGCCCCGCGCAATGACAGCACGCGCCCATCTTCCCGCAAGCCTTCCTGCATGGCATAGGTCATGATGCGCTGTAAGTAGCTGCGCGCCAGAACAGCAAGCGCTGGAGGAATCTTGCCAAGCGCATTGCTTGCTGTCTTGCTTGTCAGTGTGGCAACAGACTGCCCTCGCAAGGCCGGGACAAGATAGCCATCGATGATATAGCTCGCCTTCTTCAAGGTCGCCGGTGCCCATGACTGCCGATGCCTTGCCATCCATGCCCCCGCCACCAAATGAAAGGCGGCCTCCGCTTCCTGTTTCGCTTTCGCCTTGCGCTCCGCCTTCAGCAGTGCAGGGTCTAGACCATCCCGAATCAGGGCGCGCGCGCTGTCAGCCCTGGCACGCGCATCAGACAAAGACAGCCCAGCCCCCAGCGATAGCCGATTCTCCCGGCCATCAGGCCGCCGATATTTCAGATACCAGCGCTTGCCCCCTTTGGCTGTCACCTCGACATAAAGCCCGCCGCCGTCAAAGTGCTTTCCCGGCTTGGCATTCTTCACCGCCAAGACTGTCAGGCGTTGCGTGATTGCCCCCATGTCAGAACCTCCCAAAGCTGATTGCCCCAAATTGCCCCAAATTGCCCCCACGTTGCCCCCAAAATTGCCCCCTGAAATGGCTGGCTTTAATGGGACGTACTGGGACTATACTGCACAAAAAAATCCAGTAAACCCTTGCTTTCACTGGGTGTTACTGGACTTGCTGGGACTTCTTGGGACTATAAGTTGGTGCGGAAGGGGGGACTCGAACCCCCACGCCTTGCGGCACTGGAACCTAAATCCAGGGCGTCTACCAATTCCGCCACTTCCGCTTGAGTGCACCCGCTCAGGGCGCACGTTTGATAACAAAACACCCAGCTTGCGGCTGGGTGTCGAAAGATGGTGGGCCGTCAAGGATTCGAACCTTGGACCTACTGATTAAGAGTCAGCTGCTCTACCAACTGAGCTAACGGCCCGGAGCGCGGCATTCTAACATGCAGTTTCTGCATTGCAAGCCTGCGCTTTACAACAATGGGGTGGCTGAGGGGATTCGAACCCCCGACCACTGGAATCACAATCCAGTACTCTAACCAACTGAGCTACAGCCACCACAAAACTCTTGATTCTCGCCGACCCGCAAATGGCGCGCCCGGCAGGAATCGAACCTGCAACCACCGGCTTAGAAGGCCGGTGCTCTATCCGATTGAGCTACGGGCGCCCATGACGGAGTCGCATTACCGTTTGCCGAATGGTCGGGGTAGAGGGATTCGAACCCCCGACATCCTGCTCCCAAAGCAGGCGCGCTACCAGACTGCGCTATACCCCGCCGGTGAACGGTTGGCAAAACACCGGGGTGCTTTGCCGTAAAGCGGTGCGCATTGTCCGGCCTTGCGCGCGCGCTGTCAAACAATTTATTGCAGTGCTGGCAAATTCAACCCGCTGCGGCACGGCGCGGCCACAGCATGAAGCCCAGTGCAATACCGCCGAGCAACCAGCAATACCAGACTTTCCCGGCAATCTCCAAGGGCGACTGCCCGGACTGCGATGCCGCCAGCAGGATTTGCGCACCCCACGGAATCAGCCCCTGCACCACACAGCTGTAGATGTCCAGAATGCTGGCCGCGCGGCGTGGGCTGACCCCATGCTGACTGGCGATATCGCGCGCCAGCGGGCCACTGACCAGAATCGCCACGGTATTGTTGGCGATGAATACGTCCGTTGCTGCCGACAGCCCGGCAATACTCAATTCCCCGCTGCGCTGCCCTGACCGGCCGCGCGCCAGCCGCGCAATCCTGGCAGAAATCCAGGCCAGCCCGCCACTGGCGCGCATCAGCCCGGCGAGTCCGCCCACCAGCATCGACAGCAGCACGATTTCACTCATGCCGGAAAAGCCCGTCCAGATGTCATTCATCCATTCCTCGATGCCATAGCCATTGCTGGCATACAGCGCGCCTATCAAGCCGGCCGCGACAATCCCAAAGCCCAGCACCACCAGTACATTCACCCCCAGCACGGCCAGCAGCAGCACCAGCGCATACGGCAGCACCAGCCAGGGCGATGCCGAACTACCCACCTCAGGCGGCTGGCTTGTGCCCGGCTGCAATGCCAGCAGCACGATGGTCAGCACGGCTGCGGGCAGCGCAATCTTGAAGTTTTCGCGGAACTTGTCCTTCATTTCCGCGCCTTGAGTGCGGGTCGCGGCGATGGTGGTATCGGAAATCACCGAAAGGTTATCGCCAAACATCGCCCCGCCAACCGCACTTGCCACCCCCAGTGCCGGAGAAATGCCGGCCGCCTCGGCGATACCCAGCGCAATCGGCGCCAAGGCCGCCAGGGTGCTCATCGAGCTGCCGGTGGCCAGCGAAATCAGCGCCGCCGTCACAAACAAGCCCGGCAATATCAGCGATGGCGAGAGATGCCCCACCCCCAGCGCCACCACCGCATCCACGCCGCCAATGGCCCGCGTCACCGCCGCAAAGCCACCTGCCAGCAAAAAGATGAGACACATCAGCATGATGTTGGCATCGCCCATGCCACCATACAGGGCACGCCCCACATCCACCCCGCGCCTGCGCGCCCACCAGGCGGCCACCGCCAGCGCCGGGATGATGGCCACCGGCGCATGCAGGATATAGAAGCCGTTGGGCTCCCCCCGATAAGTGAAATACACCCCGGCGCCAAAGAACAGCGCTACGAACAACAACAAGGGAAGCAGTGCGATACCGCTGGGCGAAACCTTCATCGCAATATCATGATGAAAAGATGAATATTCATTGTGACTACTGTCATGCAGAAAGTCCATAGGCGCAGGGAGGGGGCAACAAACATCTACGAACATTGCCACACTGCAAGTGTTACCCCGCCCTCAGCCATCAAAGCAGCAACCCATGATTTGCCACAGGCGCAACACATCAAGACTCGATCGTCTGCCATGCCAAGCCCAATTTGGCATGGCGCACACAAAACTTGACGCGCATCACGGAAAAAAGTGACGCAACACGTCACACATTTAGCTTTGCGGCAGTTGGCATGCTATCTAAAGCGCCGAAAAATCAAGGTATTTCGCTGGCACGCCCCCTGCATTAATCCCAATGCAGGCGAAGCACGCCGGCACCGACCGGGGGACCGGTACGGCGAACTTAAACCACCTAACTCACCTATCAAAGGAGTTCACCATGAACAAGCAACAAGGTTTTACCCTGATCGAACTGATGATCGTGGTCGCGATCATCGCCATCCTCGCCGCCATCGCCCTGCCGGCTTATCAGGACTACACTGCTCGTGCGCAGATGTCGGAAGCCTTCAACCTGGCTGGCGGCCAGAAGGCCACCATGTCTGAATACTATTCCGACAAGGGCAAGTGGCCGGCCGACAACACCGCTGCCGGCGCTGCATCCGCCACCGACATCAAGGGCAACTATGTTGCTAGCGTGACCATTGCAGGCGACACCGTGACCGCCAAGATGAAGACTACCGATGTTAACAAGGGCATCCAGGGCAAGAGCCTGAGCCTGAAGGGCACAGCCGGCACCACCCTGGGTTCGTTCAGCTGGGCTTGCACCTCCGACGCCGACAAGAAATTCCTGCCTTCGGCCTGCCGTTAATCGCTACACTCCAGCCCTTGCAGGTTGGGATAACAAGGGCACCCTCGGGTGCCCTTGTTTTGTTTGAATCTACTTCTGGTTTCTATCATGAAAACGCATAGCATCATGTTGCCGCGCCAAACCGGCTTTACCCTGATCGAGCTGATGATCGTGGTGGCCATCATGGCCATTCTCGCCGCCATTGCCCTGCCGGCCTATCAGGACTATACCGCCCGCGCGCAGATGAGCGAGGCGCTGAGCCTGGCTGCGGGCAGCAAGGTCAGCGTGGCCGAATACTGGTGGAATCACGGCAAGGCGCCTGCCGACAATCTCCAGGCGGGGATTGCGGCCAATGCCGCCGACACCCACGGCAATTATGTTCAAGAAGTCAGCATCAACAATGGCGTCATTACCGCCAAGATGCGCGCCAAGGATGTCGCCGCGCCGATCCGCGGCAAGACCCTGAGCCTCACCCCGACCTTCCCGACCGCGTCGACCGGCTCGGTGATCTGGACATGCAGCAGCGATGCCGCATCACGCTATCTGCCCAGCAGCTGCCGCTGATCGAGCAGGCAAAAGGGGGGGAACATGGCAGACGCTTCACTTCTGCACCAAAAACTCAAGGCATCCAGCCTGCATGTCCTCGTCAGCATCCTGGTGCTGGCAAGCTGCAGTTATTTGCTGCTGTGGCTTTGGTACCCCTACCCGTACCGGGCGCTTTCCGGCGGCAGCGCTCTGCTCAAACTGATATTGGGCATTGATATCGTCGCCGGCCCACTACTTACCCTGTTTGTTTACCATCCAGCCAAGCGCCGCGCGGCGCTGTGGCTGGATTTTTCCGTAATCGGCCTGTTGCAAATAGCCGCATTGGGCTATGGTCTTTCCATTGCCGCCAGCGCCCGACCCGTGCATCTGGTTTTCGAAAAAGACCTGTTCCGCATTGCCCATGCCAATGAGGTGCGCACGCCCAGTGACGAGCCCGTGGCCTTGCCTTGGACCGGCCCAACCCTGAAAACCGCAAAACTGCCGGATGATGTGGCCGCCCGCAACCAAATACTGGATGACGCCCTCAACAAGGGTGTGTTCGAGGCTTACCGCAGTGAACTGTGGCAGCCCTATGAAAGTGCCCGCGAGCAAGTGCTGGCAGCCGCACAGCCGGTGGCAAGGCTGACGGCGGCATCGCCTGCGGCGGCACTGTCATTGTCCGAGCTGCAAGCCGATGGCGTGGATATCCGCAGGCTGCGCTATCTGCCGGTTGTCGGGCGTGATTTTGCAACCTGGACGGTATTGCTTGACCCCGACACGGCGTTGCCAGTGATCTGGTTACCGCTTGATCCCAGTGCCACACTTTCCAATGAGTAAACCCATGTCTACAGCCCCCGCAGCCGCCACACCTTCTGCCAGCAGCCGCAGCCTCCTTTTGGGAGTTTTTGTGCTCTCCGGTTTTGCCGGCCTGATTTATCAATCCATCTGGTCGCATTACCTGGGAATTTTTCTTGGCCACGCCGCCTATGCCCAGGCGCTGGTGCTGGCCATTTTCATGGGCGGCATGGCCGCCGGGGCGATGTGGATTGCCCGCAGTGGCGAGCGCTGGCGCAATCTGATACGCAGCTATGCCCTGATCGAGGCAGCCATTGGTGTCCTGGGTCTGGGCTTTCATTGGATCTTTACCCAGGTCGCCGGAATCAGCTATGACGTGCTGATTCCCGCAGCAGGCTCGCCCGTGCTTGCCAATTTGCTGCGCTGGGCCGTGGCCGCAGCCTTGATCATCCCGCAGACGGTTTTACTGGGCATGACCTTTCCGTTGATGAGCGGGGGGCTGATCCGCCGTTTTCCCAAACAGGATGGCAATCTGCTGGGCGGCCTGTATTTCACCAACAGTATCGGTGCGGCCATTGGCGCACTGGCGGCAGCCTTCATCCTGTTGCCGCAGGTGGGCTTGCCAGGCGCCATGCTGGTAGCTGGTGTCTTGAACCTGCTGGTGGCGGCCTTAGCACTGTGGCTGGCACGCGCACCGGAACCTGCGCCACTGACGGAGAGCAAGGCCAAAACAGATAGCGACAAGGCCACGCTGCAGCCGTTGTTGCGGCTGGTTTTGCTTTCCACGGCATTGTCCGGGGCAGCTTCATTTGCCTATGAAATCATCTGGATCCGCATGCTGGGCATGGCGGTGGGCAGTACTTTGCATGCCTTCGAGCTGATGCTGGCATCTTTCATTGCCGGTATCGCCTTTGGCGGGCTGTGGGTGCGCAAGCATGCCGATCATGCGGCCTCGCCATTGCGCCTGGTGGCCTGGATGCAAGTAGGCATGGGGCTGGCAGCATTGTTTTCGCTACTGGTGTACAGCAATTCGTTCTCCTGGGTCAGCTTTTTGATGCGGGTACTCGAGCACAATGCCGAGGGCTATGCGCTTTACACCCTGGGCACTGCCGTCATTGCCATCTTGATCATGCTGCCAGCGGCATTTTTTGCCGGCACCACTCTGCCCTTGTTCACCCTGACACTGTTGCGCGCTGGACACGGCGAGCGCGCCATCGGTCAGGTGTATGCCTGGAACACCATCGGCTCCATCGTGGGCGTGTTTGCCGCCATGCATCTTCTGATCCCGGCACTGGGGCTCAAAATCGCATTGATCGCGGCGGCTGCAGTGGATATGGGGATTGGCGTATACCTGCTGCGCCGCGAGGCCGACGGCCGCGAACATATGCGCCGTCCACTGCTTACGGCACTGGCCACACTGGCTGCCGTGGCGCTGGCCATGCAGGTGAATTTTGACCCAGCCAAGCTTGCCAGCGGCGTGTTCCGCTATGGCAATACCTCCATCGGTAAAGACACACAGGTGGTTTTTTACCGGGATGGCAAGACCGCCAGTGTTTCGGTGCGCTACAACGCGGGAAGCAAGCATCTGAGCATTGCCACCAATGGCAAGCCGGATGCGGCTGTCATCATGGATGATGCGCTGTCAGCGGCAGGCGATGAGCCGACCATGGCGCTGCTGGCGGCATTGCCGCTGGCCATGCATGCCAACCCGAAGGAAATAGGCGTCATCGGCTTTGGCTCCGGCATGAGCAGCCATACCCTGCTGGGCGATGCCCGCGTGCAGCGGGTGGATACCATCGAGATCGAGCCGGTCATGGCCAAGGCGGCACGGGCATTTGGCAAGCGCGTGGAGCGCGCCTTCAACGACCCGCGCTCCAATATCATTTTTGATGATGCCAAGGCGTATTTCTCCGGCCAGCAGGCGCGCTATGACATCATTATTTCCGAGCCGTCCAACCCGTGGATCAGTGGCATTGGCGCCCTGTTTGCCAAGGAGTTTTACCAATTCATTCCGCGCCATTTGAAACCCGACGGGCTGTTTGTGCAGTGGGTGCAGCTGTACGAGATCGATGACCGGCTGGTGTCCTCCATCATGCAGAGCTTGACCCCGGCGTTCTCCGATTACCAGGCCTATCTCAGCAATAGCCATGACCTGATCATCATCGCCACTCCAGCGGGCACATTGCCGCCTTTGAATGCCGAGCGCATCTTGAGCGGCACGCTTGGCAAGGAGCTGGCACGCCTCGGCTTTACCGATGCGGCGCATTTGCAATTCCGCCGGGTGGCGGATGCCCGAGTGCTGCGCGCCCAGGCCGGCCTGTTCAATATCCAGCCCAACTCCTATTACTACCCGGTATTGAGCCTCGAGGCGCCCAAGACCCGCTTCATCGGTACAGAAGCCAAGTCACTGACCATGCTTGGACATGCATCGCCACTGCTGCTGGAGGCGCTGGACATTCGCCAGCCGCTGCCGTCTGCGGTGGAACCCTCCGCGCTCGAGCATTTCCCCGGAGAAATGCACAGCCGCTGGGCGCGCCTCTATGCACGACTGATGCGCGAGGGCGAGGCTGGCGATACCGGCAATATATCCGGCAATCGCGCCATGCAGGCGATGCAGGCGCTGCGCATGCGAATGTCAGCACAATGTGGCAAGCCTCTCGGCAATGGTAATGAGGCGCTGCCCACTGAACTGCGTCAATTGCTGGACTACACCCTGCCGTTTCTTGATGTCGCCGGACAGCAAGGGGTGCTGATTGGGCCGCAATGGTTGGGCTGCAACATGGCCGAATTGCCGCAGGAGATACAGCATGCCCTGGCCTTGAGCGAGGCGCTGGCCAAGCGTGACTGGCTCGCAGCCAGCGCGCTTGGTCGCCAATGGCTGCAAACCCCGTCACAACATGCGCAATGGCGGCAGGCATTTGATGATGTAGCCTTGTCTGCCGTGCTGCTGAATCTGGCGCGCCAGTCGAAATGGCATGAGTTGCAGCAAGCCGAAGAAACCCTGGGAAGGCAAGTTCAGTCAGCGGGAGAATACATGCAGATACGCATCCTACTGCTTTCCATGGCCGAAAACGAACAAAACAGGTAGTGACTTCACCATGAGCCATTTCCATGCCGAGGATGTGATCAATGCCTATCGCCGAATTGCCCCGTATTACTACTGGGTATTTGGCTGGGTGTTCGAGCATGGCCGCATCCGCATGGGCAAACAGATAGGCTCGCTGCAGCCGCAACGCTTGCTGGAAGTGGGCGTGGGCACCGGCATCATGCTGCACCGCTATCCGCAGTGCTGCGAAATCCACGGCATCGACATGAGCCAGGAGATGCTGCAACTGGCAGCCCGGCGCGCCAGCGAGCTGGACTCGCACAATATCCAGCTCAGACAAATGAATGCCGAAGCGCTGGAGTACCCTGACGACCATTTTGACTGCGTGACCTTGCCGCATGTGCTTTCGGTGACACCGGATGCCTCACGCCTGATTGCCGAAGCGCGGCGTGTCTGCCGCCCGGATGGGCATATCATCATTCTCAACTATTTCAGCGACAAAGGCCCTTGGCGTTTCCTGAAATGGCTGCCCAAGGTGATTGGCACTTCGTCCGGTTTCGACCCGGATTTTTCCTATGCGTGCAATATCCCCTGCCATGACTGGAAGGTCATTACCGAGCAGGGCGTCAACATGTTCAATCTGTCGCGGATGATAGTCATAAAGAATGAAAAAAAATAGTTCCCGCATATTTCCCATGACAATTGAAGCCATGGCGGTATTCGCCCCTGCCGTGGCTTTCATGCTGTATTACCAGAAGATCTCCGACATTGACATTGATGCATGGAAAGCGCACCTGGGCTTTGTGCTGGCGCTTTGGGGAGGGGTACTGCTGCTGCGCGCAGCTGCTTTCAGAATCCTGCCTGCTTGGGGCTGGAGCATCTCCATCATTGCCTGTTCGGCAGTCTCCCTGGCGATGTGGTTGTATTACTCAGTCGCAACCATTGGGCTTGCCAGCTGGGGGAAAATAATTACCTGGAAAATATTGCATCCGTATGTTTCCAATGCTGCCCAGTTCATTGATTACACGGAAACACCCCGATCATTGGCACTGATCCTGGCTCTGCTGGCAGTCGGCGCAGTACTGCTGCTCTGGTGGTTTGCCACCGGAAAGCATGACTTTCTGCGGCTTTTCTCGGAAAAAACCGGCGCCCCGGTATTTTACAGTACCCTGCTGGGCGGCGTCCTGGCTGTTTTCATTTATTTTTTCACCTTCCTCGATAGCCCGAATACCTACAGGAAAGAGCCGGTCAGTCTGACATTCATTCAGGAAGCCGACTCAAACGACGCCCTGAAGCACCTGGCCGACACCCCGGAAGCTGCACAGAAGGAAGCGGAAGCACGCGCCATGCTTGCCAGCATTCCTGCCCCGGAAAATCGCCCCAACGTCATTCTCATCGTCAGTGACGGCTTGCGCGCCGATCGCATGACGCCTTACGGTTATCATCGGAATACCACCCCAAAGATAGCGCGAAGAATCGGTGAAGCAGCAGCAGCAGAGCCGATGCGAGCGATCTCGGTTTGTGCGGAAACATTCTGCGGCATGCCAGGACTTCTACATTCCAAGCCGGCAGAACGGATGAATGCCAGGGCGCTTGGCTTCTCCGAAGCCCTGCAGGGAATTGGTTACAAGTCTTATGTCTTGCTGGCAGGCGATCACAGCAACTATTACGGACTGGCAGAGTTGTACAAGCCGGCCGACATATTTTTTGATTCCAGTACGCAGGACAAGCGCTTCGTCAATGACGACATCATGCTGATGGATGCGGTGACTTCACTACCTGTGCATATGGCAGAACAGCCGGTTTTCATCCAGCTGCACATGCAGTCCAATCATCCGCTGGGCTTGCGCTGGAAAACCTCAAACTGGTATCAACCTTCGGAAAACTATGCGCGCTGGTCGATAAGCGGTCGTTACGAGGCCAACCTGAGCTTGAAGCAACAGGAGTTGGCCGGCAATTACTATGACAATGGCCTGAGGCAGATGGACGCGCTGCTGGATGACCTGCTCAATGTACTGAAAGAGAAGGGCTATCTTGAAAATACACTCGTGCTGATTACTGGCGATCATGGCGAGATGCTGGGGGAGCACAATGTGCTTTCCCATACCTACGGGCTTTATCAGCCGGTGCTTGAGGTACCGGTGATATTTCTGCACTATGGCTACCGGGCAAAAAAAATACCTTCCCGCCGCTGGATTTCACAAACAGACCTGGTTCCCACGTTGTGGCATGAAATTACCGGCTCTCAACTCCCCTCCTGGTTGGGCGTGCCGCTGCATGAAAGTGAAACACGAGAGTTCCTTACTTTCCAGCAAAAAGCGGCCTCCGGGCTGCTGGTGGTTTCAGGCAAGTTCAAGGGCTACAAGTACTGGATTGACAGTGAACGCAAGCTCGAGCAGGTCTTCAACCTGGAAGATGATCCGGGGGAGAAAACCAATCTGCTATTCTCCATTCCGGCAGAGCAGCTCAACCATTGGCGCGATGTTTCCTTGCGCAATCTGGCGGCAACCCAAGGGCTGACTCACTAGACTTCTTCAATGAACTTCCGATACTTGCACTGATGAACACAGGAACTCCAAGCCTCATCGGCATTGCCGGCATCACCCGCCGTCTGGTGATGGATGGCGTATTGTCGGTCGATGCCGCCCGCAAAGCGCAGGACGATGCCACAGCTGCGCGCACACCGATTGCCAACTTCCTACTGGAAAACCGCTTAGTCAACTCTGCACAATTGGCTGCCGCCAATGCAGTGGAGTTTGGTCTACCGCTGTTTGATATTGTTAGTCTGACCGTCAGCCCTGAAGTACTGAAACTGGTATCTGAAGAGCTGATCCAAAAACACCAGATTTTGCCCTTGTTCAAGCGTGACAATCGGCTGTTCGTAGGCGTGGCTGACCCGGTCAATCAAACCGGCCTCAGTGAAGTCAAATTTCAGACCGGACTAAATGTGGAACCGGTACTGGTAGAAGCCTCGCTGTTGCTGCGTACTTATGAAGTCTGGCAGGCTGCATCATCAACTGATTTGGATAACATATTGGATGATGGTGAAGACCTTGCAGGTCTCAGCCTTGCTGAGGATAACAATGAATCCAACAGCAAAAAGGGCGTGCCCGCCAAGGGTGATGAAGATACGCCAGTGGTCAAATTCGTCAACAAGTCTCTGGTGAACGCCATCCGCCGCGGCGCTTCGGATATCCACTTTGAGCCTTACGAAGACACTTACCGGGTGCGGTATCGCATTGACGGCGTGCTACGCACAGTCGGCCGTGTCTCACAGAAACTACATTCACGTATCGCCGCCCGCCTGAAAGTGATGGCGCAGTTGGATATTGCCGAAAAACGTATCCCCCAGGATGGCCGCATCAAACTCAATATCTCCAAAACCAAGCAAATGGACTTTCGTGTCAGCACATTGCCCACATTGTTTGGTGAAAAAATCGTGCTGCGTCTTTTGGATGGTGGCACAGCCAAGCTCGGCATCGACAAGCTAGGCTATGAAGAAGACCAACAGCAACTGTTTCTGGAGGCCATCCACAAGCCTTATGGCATGGTGCTGGTTACCGGCCCGACCGGCTCGGGTAAAACTGTGTCGCTATATACTGCGCTTGGCATCCTCAACGATGACAGCCGCAACATTTCCACCGTGGAAGACCCGGTGGAAATCCGCCTGCCGGGTGTCAATCAGGTGCAGCAAAACAACAAGACCGGCATGACCTTTGCGGCTGCCTTGCGCAGCTTTCTACGTCAAGACCCGGATGTCATCATGGTAGGTGAAATCCGTGACCTGGAAACGGCAGAAATCGCCATCAAGGCCGCGCAGACCGGCCATATGGTGCTCTCCACCCTGCATACCAATGACGGCCCGCAGACTATTTCGCGCTTGATGAATATGGGCATTGCGCCTTACAACATCACCAGCTCGGTCACGCTAGTGATTGCCCAGCGCTTGGCGCGCAGGCTCTGCCCTGCCTGCAAAAAGCCCGTTACACTGCCAGAAAACGCCCTACTGGCAGAAGGCTTTACTCATGACGAAATCGCCGCCGGGCTGAAAATTTATGAGTCTGTGGGTTGCAGTGAATGCTCAGAAGGGTATAAAGGACGTACCGGGATCTATCAGGTGATGCCCATGACTGAAGAAATCCAGGCCATCGTACTGGAAGGGGGAAATGCCATGCAGATTGCAGAAGCCGCACAGCGCTCGGGCGTCCGTGATTTGCGGCAATCCGCCCTGCTCAAGGTCAAACAAGGCATCACCAGCCTGACCGAAATTAACCGCGTTACCAAGGACTAGCCATCATGTCAGCTCCCCGTTCCGCCGTGTCCAATACCGCTACCGCCACCCGTGGCGTCCAGCAGGCGCCAATGCCTATCTTTGTCTGGAAGGGCAAGGACAAGCGTGGCGTAATCATGAAAGGCGAGCAGCAAGCCAAAAGCGAGGCGCTGGTACGCGCCGAGCTGCGCCGCCAGGGCATTATTGCCGATAGCGTTAAGCTCAAGCCCAAGCCACTGTTCGGCAAGGCTGGAAAGCCCATCAAGCCCAAAGAAATTGCGGTATTCAGCCGCCAAATCGCCACCATGATGAAATCTGGTGTACCAATCGTGCAGTCACTGGAAATCATTGGTGGCGGTCAAAAGAATCCGCGCATGGCCGATATGATCAACAATTTGCGCGCCGATATCGCTGGTGGCTCATCCATTTACGAAGCGATGAAGAAATACCCGGTGCAGTTTGACGAGCTATATCGCAATCTGGTGCACGCAGGTGAATCTGCCGGCGTGCTGGAAACCGTGCTCGACACCATTGCCACCTACAAGGAAAACCTAGAAGCGCTCAAAGGCAAGATCAAAAAAGCCATGTTCTATCCGATCATGGTGATTGCGGTGGCACTTATCGTCAGTGCCATCCTGCTGATTTTTGTAGTGCCGCAGTTTGAAGAAGTCTTCAAGGGCTTTGGGGCTGATTTGCCTGCCTTTACCCAGATGATTGTTAACTTAAGCCGCTTTATGGTGGCTTGGTGGTGGCTGATCCTGTTTGTGCTAGTCGGCGCCATTATCGGCTTTATCTTTGCCTATAAACGCTCTTTGAAAATGCAGCATTTCCTTGACCGGCTAGTTCTGAAATTACCGGTAATCGGCAAGATCATGAACGACTCGGCTGTGGCACGCTTCTCCCGAACCCTGGCCGTGACCTTTGCTGCTGGCGTACCCTTGGTGGAGGCCCTAGGCACCGTGGCAGGCGCCACTGGCAACAGGGTTTATACCGATGCCGTACTGCGTATCCGTGACGATGTCGCCGTAGGCCATCAGGTCAACTTTGCCATGAAGCAGACCAATCTGTTTCCGCATATGGTGGTGCAAATGGCCGCCATCGGCGAAGAAGCCGGCGCGCTCGATACCATGCTGTTCAAGGTGGCTGAATTTTACGAGCAAGAAGTCAATAACGCCGTGGATGCGCTCTCCAGCCTGATTGAGCCATTCGTGATGGTCATCATCGGTATTTTGGTCGGTAGCATGGTGATTGGTATGTATCTGCCCATCTTCAAACTGGCTGCAGTGGTCGGTTAAGCCATGGCCTTTCTTGACCAAAACCCGCTGCTGGGCTATCCGGCAGCGGCGATGCTGGGGCTTGCCGTTGGCAGCTTTTTGAATGTAGTCATCCTGCGCCTGCCACGGCGCATGGAGTGGCAGTGGAAGCGTGATGCGCGTGAGATCCTGGAGCTGCCGGAGATCTATGACCCTCCACCGCCCGGTGTGGCGGTGGAGCCATCTCACTGCCCAAGCTGTAAAAATCGCTTGCGCTGGTTTGAAAACATTCCGCTTTTCAGCTGGCTGATTCAGGGCGGCAAGTGCCGTCACTGCAAAACTACGATTTCTGCACAGTATCCGCTGGTAGAGTTCATCACGATGCTGCTGTCGCTGGCCTGCGTTTGGCAATTTGGCTTTGGCTGGCAAGGGTTTGGTGCGCTGCTATTCACTTGGTTCCTGATAGCAGCCTCGGGCATTGATTTTCGCACCACACTACTGCCCGATGTACTGACCTTAAGTCTGTTATGGCTAGGCATGATTGCTGCCCATGAGAGTCTCTATATCACCCCCAAAGCCGCCATCGCCGGCGCGGTAGTAGGCTATCTCAGCCTATGGGTAGTGTGGTGGACATTCAAGCAAATCACCGGCAAAGAAGGCATGGGGCATGGGGATTTTAAGCTGCTCGCCGCCATTGGCGCCTGGTGCGGCATCCAGGCGATTTTGCCCACCATCCTGATTTCCTCATTGGTGGGCGCGATTATCGGCTCCATCTGGTTGGCCGTCAAAGGCCGTGACAAGGCCACGCCACTGCCGTTTGGCCCCTATCTGGCTATCGCTGGCTGGATTGTTTTCATGTGGGGAGATCGGTTGATTGACACCTATTTGCGTCTTAGTGGCCTGGCAGGTTAAATCAGCATGGACATGCAGGCGGGCTCGGTTTTTGCCATTGGCCTGACCGGCGGCATTGCCTCTGGCAAAAGCGCTGCAGAGGCTGTTTTTGTGCGGCTGGGCATTACCGTGGTGGATGCCGACCGCGTTGCCCGCGAATTGGTTGAGCCCGGCCAGCCTGCACTTGCCGAAATCGTCCAGCATTTTGGCACCGGCATACTGGATGCTGATGGCCGACTCGACCGCCCCGCCCTGCGCCAGCGGGTTTTTGCCGATTCTGCGCAGCGCTCCGCACTGGAAGCCATTCTGCATCCGCGTATCCGTACAGAAATACGGCAGCGCTGCATGGCGGCAACTTCGGCTTACGTGATTGCCGCCATTCCACTGCTAGCCGAAGGCGGTGGTCGTGATGCCTACCCCTGGCTTGCACGCATTTTGCTGGTCGATGTCGCCCCACAAACCCAATTGCAGCGGCTAATGAGTCGTGACGGGATTGATGCCAAGCTTGCCGAGCGCATGATTGCCGCACAGGCCAGCCGCGCGACACGCCTTGCCATCGCCGATGATGTACTGCGCAATGAGGACAGCCTTGAGGCCTTGCAACAGCATATTGCCCGGCTAGATGCACTCTATCGGCGGTTAGCTGTCGTTTCCCAATACACTGTTCGCCCGAGGTGAAGCAAGATGGAAGTTATCAGAGCCTGTTCAAGGCCTCAAGCCAAATCACCTAGTTTAGGGCGCGTCATCAAATCAAGTTGATGTTGTTGCATCATAAGGGGTATGACACGTCGATATGCCCTTACTGTTCAGTCTCATCATTAGATGGCTCGGCGCAATCCTAAAGCGTTCAGGCTGTGCGTCCCACTGTTTGCAGATGAATTCGTAGGGCGTCAGCCCTTTCAAGGTCTTGAGTCTGCGGGCGAAGTTGTAGGCGTCCATGAAGCTGGCCAGGTGCTGCTGCAGCTGAGCGTGATCGTCGCAGTGGAAGCGTTTGACGGTGGCCTCCTTGATGGTTCTGTTCATTCGTTCGACCTGTCCATTCGTCCAGGGATGCTTGACCTGGGTCAGACGGTGCTCGATGCCATGCTCTTTACACACCCGGGTGAAGATGTGCTCCAGGCAATACCGGTCACGACGGCGGTTGGTGAATTGGATGCCGTTGTCGGTCAGCACCGTGTGGATGTGGTCGGGCGCGGTATCCATCAAATTGCGCAGAAACTGCGCTGCTACCATCTTGGTGGCGCGGCGATGCAGCTCGGCGTAAGCGAACTTCGACGTTCTGTCGATGGCAACAAACAGGTAGAGCCTGCCTTCAGCGGTATACACCTCGGCAATATCGACATGGAAGTAGCCGATGGGATAACGCTTGAAGGTTTTTTTGACGGGCTTATCGCCTTCAGGTTCAGGCAGCCGAGAGATGCCATGGCGCTGCAAACAGCGATGCAGCGAGGAGCGCGTCAGATGCGGGATGGTTGCTTGCAAGGCATACAGACAGTCATCCAGCGGCAGCAGGGTGTGCTTGCGGAAAGCAACGATGGCGGCCTCTTCCTCAATGGACAACACGGTAGAGCGCGGCTGCCCGGGGCCGGTAGGCAGGTCGGCCACCGAGGTGCGTTTCTTCCACTTGGCCACCGTTTTGGGGTTGATGCCATAACGCTTGGCCAGCACTCTCAAGCTCTCTTGACTATTTTGTATTGCTCGGCGGGTTGCCTTTGTCGTCGTGGCGCTTGCATGAAGAATCTGGCCCATAGTCCTTCCTTCCATTCGGGGGAGAGGATTGAACCATCAAAGTCTGGGATCAAACACGAGAAAAATTGCAGGTCAGGGTGGTCAGCCCTATCCTGAGATTAACGCATTCATTGGCAAACAAAATACGCTGCCCATCCCATATGGGCATCAGCCTTCGCCGCGACTGGCCTCAATGGCCTCCATTGCGCGCAGCGAATAGGTGTATGCCGCTCCGGCATTGAGCGAGATGGCGGTCGCCAGCGCACCGGCGATTTCACTGTCGGTCGCACCCGCCTTCACTGCGGCCTGTGCATGCACGGCAATGCAGCTTTCACAGCGGGTGGTGACCGCCACGGCGATGGCAATCAACTCGCGGGTCTTTTCATCCAGCGCTTCAGCGGCGGCGGCATCATTCAGCGCCACATACCCCTGGAGCATTTTGGGATGTTTTTTGCCCAAGGCACCAAAGGCCTTCTTCACATGGGCGGCGTGGCTTTTCCAGTCAAGAAACATGGTTATTTCCTTTTCAAGTTGCAGAAATTCGTGTGCAGCCTGGAGGTGCATCCATCGGCACAATCACCAAACTTGCGCAAGAGTACACGTACAGGCCGCGCAAACCATCCCCCATGGAAACCACACACTGTTGCCCCCAAGCAACAAGCCAGCATCCTGCTGATGATGCCTTTATGATGCGCGGCAGTCCAAGCCATTCCACTTGTAAGGAACACGCCATGAATACCCCACAAACCACCATCCTGCCCGAAGGCATGGCCGCCTGCATCGTCATCGAGGCCGATATCGTCCAGGCACGCCTTGACGAGGTGCGCCGCGCCTGTAAGCAGATGACGGCCATTCTGGAAACGCATCGCAGCCGCCAGCCAGAAGCGCAGCTGGGATTGGCGGTCGGTTTTGGTGCAGGCGTATGGCCGCAGCTGCGCCGCGATAGCGCAGAAGGCGCCGAGCTCAAACCCTTCCGCGCACTGGGCAATGGCCTGGCACCGGCCACCCAGCACGATATCGCCTTGCATATCCAGTCGATGAGCCATAGCGCCAATATGCTGCTGGCACTGGATGTGCTGGGCGCCTTTGGCGAGACCATCAAGGTCGCGGATGAAACCCACGGCTTCCGCCTCTATCAAGACCGTGGCTATGACGGCTTTGTCGATGGCACCGAAAACCCCGCGGGCGACGCGCGGCCGCCAGTTGGCGTGATTGCCGCCCCGGCGGCCGATGCCGGTGGCAGCTACCTGCTGCTGCAAAAATATCGCCACGATCTCAAGCGCTGGAATGCACTGAGTGTCGAAAGGCAGTCGGCCATCGTTGGCCGCAGCAAGGCTGATGACGAGGAATTACCCGGCGAAGAGCGCCTGCCCGACAGCCATCTGGGGCGCGTTGACCTGAAAGAAAACGGCCAAGGGCTGAAAATCCTGCGCCAAAGCCTGCCCTATGGCACCGCTTCCGGCGAACACGGCCTGATGTTCATCGCCTACTGCGCGCGCCTGCACAATATCGAACAGCAACTACTCAGCATGTTTGGCGAAACCGATGGCCGCACCGACCTGTTGCTTGGCAATATCAGCACCGCCATCAGCGGCAGCTATTACTTCGTGCCTTCCCAAGAACGGCTGGCGGATTTGGGCTGACCCGGAAACATCACTCGCCGCCCACTATGGGCGGCGATGGCTCTTATATCTTCAAACTTGACCCAAGAGTACAGAACACAAAGTCACCATACTGGTCTTCGCTAAGCCCGAATGGTTACTCACACCGTCGATGAACGCGCATGCACAAAAAAGATATGAGGATCATGTCTGGCTCCTGAGAACCTGTTCAAAATCTTTGGTAATTCCTAGCCTTTCCGGACCAGAACAGTTCTGATGCTCTGGATAGAAGTCTGCCTCAAAAGCTTGTGTAGCAAGGGTTTAAAAGTGTTCAGTCTCATCATTAGATGGCTCGGCGCAATCCTAAAGCGTTCAGGCTGTGCGTCCCACTGTTTGCAGATGAATTCGTAGGGCGTGAGCCCTTTCAAGGTCTTGAGTCTGCGAGCGAAGTTGTAGGCGTCCATGAAACCGGCCAGGTGTTGTTGCAGCTGTGCGTGATCGTCGTAATGGAAGCGTTTGACGGTGGCCTCCTTGATGGTTCGGTTCATCCGTTCGACCTGTCCATTCGTCCAGGGATGCTTGAGCTGGGTCAGACGGTGCTCGATGCCATGCTCTTTACACACCCGGGTGAAGATGTGCTCCAGGCAATACCGGTCACGACGGCGGTTGGTGAATTGGATGCCGTTGTCGGTCAGCACCGTGTGGATGTGGTCGGGCGCGGTATCCATCAAATTGCGCAGAAACTGCGCTGCTACCATCTTGGTGGCGCGGCGATGCAGCTCGGCGTAAGCGAACTTCGACGTTCTGTCGATGGCAACAAACAGGTAGAGCCTGCCTTCAGCGGTATGCACCTCGGCAATATCGACATGGAAGTAGCCGATGGGATAACGCTTGAAGGTTTTTTTGACGGGCTTATCGCCTTCAGGTTCAGGCAGCCGAGAGATGCCATGGCGCTGCAAACAGCGATGCAGCGAGGAGCGCGTCAGATGCGGGATGGTTGCTTGCAAGGCATACAGACAGTCATCCAGCGGCAGCAGGGTGTGCTTGCGGAAAGCAACGATGGCGGCCTCTTCCTCAATGGACAACACGGTAGAGCGCGGCTGCCCGGGGCCGGTAGGCAGGTCGGCCACCGAGGTGCGTTTCTTCCACTTGGCCACCGTTTTGGGGTTGATGCCATAACGCTTGGCCAGCACTCTCAAGCTCTCTTGACTATTTTGTATTGCTCGGCGGGTTGCCTCTGTCGTCGTGGCGCTTGCATGAAGAATCTGGCCCATAGTCCTTCCTTCCATTCGGGGGAGAAGATTGAACCATCAAAGTCTGGGATCAAACACCCCTAAAGAGTCAATATATTGGGTAAGCGTTTTTGATGACGTATCACCTGCAAGGCACTCAGCAGCATCGCCACAGTGACACCGATACCCGCCACAAACACCATGCGCGAGCCGAACATCGCCAGCCATTTGTGCAGCCAGACAAAGCCGAGGTCGCCACCGCGATACACCGCCGTGTCGATGAATGCCTTGGCCTTGTAGCGCGACTCGCGGCTGACACGGGTATAGAGGGTTTCGCGCGCCGGTTTTGCCAGCGCAAACTCACCGGCGCGGGTCACGATCTGGGCAAGCGCCACAAATAGCGGCATCGGCGACATGGCCAGCAGGCTGTAGCCTGCCAAAATGGCAAATCCCGGAATCAAGAGCGCCGGGGTGATGCCATGGCGGCGCAGCAGCCAACGGGTCAGGAATAGCTGCACCAGCAGCGTCAGGCCATTGATGGCCCAGTCGATACGCGAATAAAAACGGGTGGCATCACTGGCATCCGGGTAAGCGACACGCACGATGGCGGCCTGTTCGTTATACAGCAAAGTTCCCACACCCACGCCAAAAAACATCAAGAGTGCCAGCGCGCGCAGCAGCGGATCGGTTGCCACCAGCTTCATGCCTGCCCAGACCGAGCCGCCCATGGCCTTGCCCGACTGCGCCTGGCCTTGCTGTTGCTCACGTTGAAGGGCATGTGGGCGCAATTGCATGATGCAGAAAAGACAGGCCATCAAAAAGCCGATGGACACCAGCAGCAGATTGCCCACCCCGATGATGCCGACCAGAAAATTGGTAATCGCAGGGCCGGTCAAAGCGCCAATGGTGCCGCCTGCGCCGATAAAGCCATATACCCGCTTGGCCTGGTCGTTATCGAACACATCGGCCATATAGCTCCAGAACACCGATACCGCGAACAGGTTGAACACCGCGACCCAGATGAAAAACAGTGCGCCACGGCCAGGAAGCTGCTGCTCGAATGCCCACCAGAAGCCCCCCAGGCAGGCGATGAACAATACATACACTGCAGGCAAAAATACCCGGCGCGGAAAGCGCGATACCAGCGCACCATACAGAGGCTGCAAAACCAGCATCGCAATGAAAGTGCCGGTAAACAGGATTTGCAGGGTGAAGTCCTTGAGTGCCCAGCCACGCGCTGCCGCCCAGTCAATCAGGCCCTGCGGAAACACCGCCAACACATCCGCTGATGCGCCCATCGCCTCACGCACCGGGCGCAGCACGTAGTAGCCACATAGCAGGCAGAAAAAATACAACAAGGCCCAAAGCAGGGCCGGCGATCCGGCAAGCTCGGCACGAAGTCGTGCCAGGGCGGAAGCGTCAGGGGAGGACATGCTTGGCTCCATTCAATCCAGCGCACGTTAGCCCATCGCAGTGGCGCTGGCTAGGAACCATCACCAAACAAGCAGGACAGGCTTTTGCAATCAATATGTTGTATGCACAATTTGCGCATATTCATGCACTTTCATGCCACAGGCATTAGTATCAGGCGCATCGTCCTTGAATGAAAGCACCATGAGCCTGGTCACACGCAAACGCCTTCTCCCTGCGCTGCTTGCATTGCAATTTGGCGTGATGGCATTGCTCCCCAGCCACACCGTGCTGGCGCAAACTGATAACCGCCGCACAGGTGGTCTGGTCGCGCAGCCCGGCTCTCCCCTGGATGAATATCTCAAAGCGCGCGAGCTGCGACAACAGCAGCAAGCGCAGCCTGAAATCGTAGCCCCGCTACCATTTGATGTGCGCACTTTCGAGCAAATGGCAAGGCAGATCGTCGCCAATCAGCGCGTCCCCGGTCTGGCCGTTGCCATTGTCAAGGACGGAAAAATCCTTTCCGCACGCGGCTATGGCGTCACTGACACCCTCAATCCACGACCGGTGGATGCCCATACCGTATTCCGTCTGGCATCACTGTCGAAAACTTTTTCCGGCACGCTCGGCGGGATGCTGGTAGAGGAAGGCGCACTTGACCTGCATCAGCCTGTGGTGCGCTATTTCCCCGAGTTCCGCTTGCGCAGTGCCGATGCCACATCAAGGCTTTCGGTTGCCAATCTTTTGAGTCATAGCATTGGTTTGCCGCGCACCGCATTTGACCGCGATATTCAGGCCAATGCCAGCTATTCAAGTGTGCGTGCCAAACTGGCCGCAGCGCCACTTTCCTGCGGACCTGGCGAGTGCTATTCCTACCAGAACGTCGCCTTCAGCGTATTTGGTGACGTCGTGCATGGTGCTACCGGACGGCTCTTTGATGATCATATCCAGCGCCGGATTTTCAAGCCACTGGGCATGCATGATGCCAGCCTGGGGCTTGAGGGCATCACCCGCAGCCCCAGCTGGGCCAAGCCGCATATCCGCGCCGGCAGCGGCTGGCGCTCCTTGATGCCCAAGCCCACCTACTATCGCCTGGGGCCTGCGGCCGGTGTCAATGCCAGCGCCACCGACATGGCGCAATATCTTCTGGCGCAGACCGGCCACCGCCCGGATATCATTTCGCCGCAGCTACTCAATACCATCCGCACCTCACGCATTGATACCCCCAGTGAAATGCGCGCTGCCGGCTGGCGCCGCGAACGGCTGTATTCGGCCGGATACGGTATGGGCTGGCGGGTTTACAACTATGCCGGCCAGCCGATGTATTTCCACGGCGGCGCGGTTCAGGGCTACCGCGCCGCGATGGCCGTATTACCACGCCAGGATCTGGGTGTGGCCATCCTCTGGAATGGCGAGAGCAGCCTGCCTTCCGGGCTTTTGCCCACCATCCTCGACAGCGCCATCGGCCTGCCACAAACTGCTTGGCTGAAGCTCGATGGCTTGCCTGGCAGTGAGGCCTTCGAAGGCATGAGTGAGGCCATTAATAGTAGCGGTGGGCAGTAAGTCTTGAGCATGCAATGAACAAGCGCTTCTGGCTTTGCGGCATAGTGACCGGCATTGCGGCTTTGGTATTGAGCTTCCTGATTCATGGTCTGCTATTGCAAGAAGACTATGCCGCGCTGGTTGCCCGCGGTCTTGTCCGCGGCGCAGAAGATGGCATGCGCCATCTGCCATGGATGTTGCTTGCACATGTTTTGACTGGTTTTGGCCTGACCTGGCTGTACAGCCTTGTGCATCAGCATGCCACCACACCACGCGATGGGCTGCGGTTTGGCGCCGTGATGGCGTTGACCGCCACCATTCCCGGCTATTTGGTCTTTTACGCGCTACAGCCCTGGCCCGTGCAATTGTTCGCCAAGCAAATAGCGCTTGGCATCACCGCCACACTCATGCTTGGCCTGTTGCTGTCCTGGCTAGAGCCACGCCGGGTGGCGTTGTAGCGCCTTGCCGGGCTGGCGGGCATCCTTGCCCGCCGCTGTTTGCTCAGAACGAAAACGCAGCGCTGATGCGGAAGTTGCGACCCGGAGCGGTGTAGCGGCCAAGGCCGATATGGCTGACCCCGCCGTGCTGGACAACCGGGCTAACGGTGACATTGGTGATGCGCGGCCACGGGGTGTATTCGCGATCGAACAGGTTGTACACCCCGGCATTGAAGCGCCAGTTTTCGCTCGGTCGATAGTTGGCAGTCAAATCCACCGTCGTCCAGGCCGCACTGAGCGGGCGGTCATTGGCGCCGGTGAACTGGTTGCGCAGTGAGGCCACATCGCTTGGTTTTTTGGCCAAAGTATGAGTCACATTGGTATTGATGCTCAGCTTCTGGTTGGCACTGGTCCAGCGCAGTCCCAACAAGCCACGGCCGGGGTTGATGGACTCCAGCGGTTTGCCATCGGCAAAGCTGCCGCTATTTTGTGACCAGGTTGCGCGCAGCATCCAGGCGCTGCCAAGGCGCACCATGCTTTCCAGCTCGAAGCCCTTGATGGTGGCTTTGAGGCCATTCACCGGGGTGATATAGCGATTGCCTTGTTCAGTCCGGCAGGTTTGCTTGGGCGGCGTACCAGTGCAGACGCGGTAGGCAATGTCCGGGGTACGGGTTACGTAGTCGGTGGTGATGAGGTTGTCGTACACATCGCGGAACACCGAAACGCCGACGTGGGCATTGGCGCTCTGCCAGCGCCAGCCAAGCTCCAGGTTGAGGCTCTTTTCCGCTTCAAGATGGGGGTTGGAGGCCTGGTTCCAGTAATAGACTTCTTCGCCGGTGGCCACATTGGTAGCGATGCTGGAGCTCAAGTTGAGGAACATGTTGCTGGCGCTCGGTGCGCGGAAGCCGCGCCCGGTTTGCAGCCACAGGGTATTGTGCGCATCCACTTTCCAGTCAAGCCCGGCACTCCAGCTCGGCGCCGAGAATTTGGCCGGCTGCTGCAGTGCACCCACACGGTCGGGGAAGTGTTTGGTTGCGGTAGCTTCGTACTGGTAGCTGTCATAGCGCGCGCCCAAGCTCAGACCCAGACGGTCGTTCATCAGGCGAATTTGGTCGCGCAGATACAGGTTCCAGCTGCGGCTTTCGATGTCCGGCAGACGGCCACCCTGCAAATACGGGTCACGGGTGATGTTGCCGCTGGTTTCATAAAAGCTGCGGTAGTCGAGCTGGGCGATATCACCGTTTTGCCAGGACAGGCCGTAAATCAGCCGATGGGTGATGGCATCGCCCCAGCGTTTGTCAAAATCCAGGGTGAACTGGTTTTGACGCTGCCTAGAGGAGCGATCATCCAGTCGCCAGCAGGCTTCGCGGCGGTTGGCACAGCTACCGCTCAAGCCAAAAATGCGGGTGTGCGCGATGTTTTCCGATGTCTGGCGTGCAAGGCGCAGTTCCAGCTCATCGAACATGGCGTTTTTGCCATTCCAGGTCCAGTTGAGGCCATAGCGGTCACGGTGGCTTTCATCATCGCCCCAGCGCTCGATATAAACCGTGCCCGGGCCGTGGATACGCCCCAGATTCTCAATCAGGCTCTCACCGCGGTTACGCTCGTAATGCAGGCCGATGCGGTGTGCCGGATTCAGTACGAAATCCACTTTGGCAAGAATATTGCGATTCTCATAGCTGAGCGGGTCGCGGATGCGGCGATCAGGGCCAATACGCGCCGGGCTGTCGGCATACCAGCCCTGGGTTTCATGACCACGGCGCTGGGTATAGACCAGCATTGATTCCACCATGCCGGTACGGTTGGCCAGAGTCAGGGTGCCATTGGTTTCGTCATTGACGCTGGCGTGTCCGAGTTTCAGGCCGAAGTAGGTGTCATTGACGCCGGGCTTCAGATAGTCATACGGGTCTTTGGTACGGAACGATATCGAGCCACTTAGTGCGGCACTGCCTGCGGTGATGCTGTCAGCCCCCTTGGCGATGTCGATTTGTTTGAGGCTGTCGATATCCGGTGCGCCGCGCCCGGCACGGAAAAAGTCATAAAGCTGCGAGGCCAGGCTTTCCACCGATTCGGGCATTTCCATGCCGTCAATCTGCATGGATACGCGGTCGCCGCTCAGGCCGCGGATATTGATGCCGCTATCTCCAAAACGCTGACCGAAATCGTTGATTTCCACGCCGGGGATATAGCGAATGGCATCTTCCAGCGAGTTGGCCATTTCTTCTTCAAGTTGTTCGGCATCGACCGTTTGCGTGTTTTGATTGGCGCTCTTGGCTTCACTGCGCTGGCCCTTGACGGTGATGCGGTCGAGGGATTCGACGCCCGCCCCGGCATCGGCGGGGGTGTTGGCAAAGGCGGCAGGGGTGAGCGCGAGGCAAATGGAAAGCGCCAATAGGCGGCGCGCAGGAATTTGAGACATGGGTGTCCTCCAGAGGTAGTTGAAAAACGTTTTCTGGCTGCGTTCCGGTATGTCCGGGCGTGGCTGTGGGGGTCAAGAAGAATGGGGCGCGTTTGCAGATACAGGCCGCCAAGGCAGGCGCAATGCTGCATTGGCGTGTCCCCAAAATGACTGGCGCGGCCCAGGCCGCGCCAGCAGGCAGAGCGGGCTTAGCCTTCGCTACCTCGTGCCGGGGCGGGCATTGCCACATCCACGCTGTCCACCTTGCCGTCGTTATTGCGGTCGGTGCGCTTGAACAGGTTCATGCCCGAGGCCAGATATTCGTCCCAGCGGATTTCATCGTTCTTGTCCTTGTCCAGCACCCCAAAGCGTACCCCGGCCTGACGCAGCTCACGGGTTTTCAAATCGTGGATGCGGGCATGGATGCGCTGGTTGAACTCGGCCTCGTACTCATGGCGGCTGAGCTTGCCGTCACGGTTGGCGTCGGTGCGCTTGAACTGCTCGTCACGCGCCTCATCATATTCTTCGCGCGGCAGCGTGCCGTCGCTATTGCGGTCATACAGTGCCAGCATGCCGCTCTTGGTGTGATTGGTGGGCAGGCCAAGCGTGCTGCGCGGCGTACCGGCAGGCAGGGTTTCGGGCAATTTGCCTTCGCTATAGGCGGCAAAGGCGCGGTTGCCGGATTCGTCATAACGCTCGCGGCTGATATGGCTTTGACCCTTGGCCAGCGACTGGAAGCGGCGCTCGGTCATGGTATGGGTGGCTTCCAGCTCGGGCTTCAGGCGCTTGTCGATGCGCTCGTCAAACTCGCGCACGTATTCGAGCAGGTCAATATGGCCGTTGCGGTCAAAATCACTGGCATCAAAACGCTGGCGGCGGAAGTTTTCAAATTCTTCACGGGTCAGCATGCCGTCCTTGTTGAGGTCATGCGCATTGATGAAATTCTGCACATTATTGCCATGACCTGCGAAGGTCGGCGGCGGTGTCGGCGTGCTGGTGCTGGTGCTGGTGGTGGTGGTCTGGGCTACGGCCAGGGCGATGAAAAGCAGGGTATGAGTCATGGTTTACTGCGCCAGGGTGCGGAAGGAAAGGGTGTAGGAATGGCTGTATTCGGCCACGCCGCTGGACTGCGGCGCCGGCGTGCGGTGCCGGGTCAGAGCCAGCCAGCGGGTGGCACGCTCGGAGCGGAAACTGGCATTGCCCGCAGCATCGGTAGTGAGCGTGATGACTTGCGGGGTATTGCCGGTATCGGAAACCACTTCGGTAATTTCCACCTTTTGATTGGCCAGCGGCTTGCCATCGAACAGCACGTTGAAGCGGAATTGCTCGCCCACGTACAGGTCGGTGGGATGGTCAATGGCGACGATTTCCAGCCCTTCACCATGGGCGGCCAATGCGGTGCGGTTGGGAGCGCCCACGGTCAGATAGGTTTCGGCGCGGGTGACCGACTGGAAATTGCTGATGACTTTTGCGCCTTCGGGGATTTTTACCGCTGCATCACGGCTGGACTCGCGCTTGCCATCCACTTCCCAAACGCGGAACAGCGCGCCATAGCGCTTGCCGGTGCTGAAGCGCCAGGTGCCCGGCGTGTTGTCCAGCCGGTGCTCGGCCAGCGTGCGCGCCTTCCATACTTCCACCCGGTCAGGCGTCAGACGCTTGCCCTCGGGTGAAGTGAGCTGAAATTCGCTGTTGTCAAAAGCCGCCTCGGGGATGAAGAACTTTTCGGCAAACGAGGCCTCCATCGAAACCAGACCCCCATTGGCGGTGATTTCGCCTTTGGCGTGCAGATAAGGCGTATGTGCAGATACAGGCAAGGCGGCCAATGCCAAAAGCAGGCCGACAGTGAGCTTTTTCATGTCGTAAACCCGGTGATAAGCAAATGGATAGGCCGATACCGCCCGATTGAACGGGTGCCGGGGCGGTACGGCGCGGGCGGCAATTTACGACTTGTTAATGAAAATGTCAACGAGAACTATTCTCGTCTAAAGCCAGAGTCCGTATGACGCTCGCCCAGCGCGGTTCAAGCGGTACTGAAATCCCAGTCAGTCGGCTCTTTTGCGTCTTTTCGGCTGCAACATGGTGCCGCTGCAATTCTCCGCACCGCAGTGGCAAGCCCAGAGTTTTTTGCGCGCTGCGGTATGTGGCTCGTGCAATACGATGCCGTAGTTATAGGACAGCTCCTCGCCTGGCGCGATATCACGCAGCGCATGGATACGAATTTTGTCCTTGTGGCGACGCCCTTTGCTGTCTTCGTACAGGATCGCCTCGCAGTTGGGCGAGCAACTATGGTTTATCCAGCGCGCGATATTGCCGTCGATATTGGCATCGATGACATATTCATCATTGAGCGTAAACAGAAAGGTATGGCCGTTTTCTTCAAGATCACCGTATTCGGCATCTACTTCTACATGGCTGCGCAGCAGACCCTTATAGCGCACGATACATTCCCCCTTGGCAATCATGCCGGTGGCAAATACGCCATTGCCATGAATGGCTGACTGCCTGCGCTCAATGCGTTTTTTGGCGTTTTTACCCATCACCGTTTCCATTGCGACCAAGTCGCCATTGTGCCAACAGCACACAGCTGTTGGCCGGGCGGTTATCTAACCTGCCCGGCGACAGACAGGCGCTCAGCTCAGCGCAGCGCTTCGCTCAGCTGGTCGATGAGAATCGTCCACGGCGGCTCATCCATGCGCTTTTGCTCGCGGATGAACTGCGCCTGCCCCTCATTCCAGAACGGTGCATCAGCCAGCAGCACATCGCCTGAAAGCGGGCGATGCTCAGCGATGAAGTCGGCAATCGCCTCGGGGCTGCTGGGCAAGCCAAGTTGCAGGAACAAGTCGGTAAAACTGGCGCACTGGTCGATAAATTCGGGGCTATGGTTGGGCATATGGTGCTCCTTGGGATTGAAGGCCAATGATGCCGGTTGCAGGTCAAAAACATGTCAATCGGCGCTTGCTGCCGGCAGCAATATTTAAGGGGCTTAGGAAGCAAATATGTGCCAACCACATGCTAACCTCTTGAAATGCTAAGCAAAAATAGGTACTACCGCCATTCAAAAATCAGTGAGGCCAAGTTTCGACATCTTTTGCGCCTGTTTGCCATGGACTTGACCGCCACGGATGCAGCGCAGTTGTGTGGTCTTTCCGTGCGTTCGGTCAATACCGTGTACCAACGTATCCGTGCCCGCCTGGCTCAGGAATGTGCTGCGCAGTCTCCGTTCTCGGGCGAACTTGAAGCCGATGAATCCTATTTCGGCTCCAAGCGCATCCGGGGCAAACACGGGCGTGGCGCAGGTGGCAAAACCATCGTCTTTGGCTTACTCAAACGCGGTGACTGCGTTTACACCGAAATCGTCCCCGATGCCTCCAAAGCCACGCTGCAAGCCATCATCCGCGGCAAAGTGGACCCCAACAGCATCATTCATACCGATGGCTGGCGAGGCTACGATGGGTTGGTTGATTTGGGCTTGGACAAGCACTTTCGGGTCAATCACGGCAACAACGAGTTCGTCAAAGGCTCCAGGCATGTCAACGGCATCGAGTCTTTCTGGAGTTATGCCAAACATCGGCTGGCGCAGTTTCATGGCGTGCGACGTGACAAGTTCGAGCTGCATCTCAAGGAGACTGAGTTCCGTTTCAATCACCGCTATCTTGATCTCTACAAGACACTGCTTAAACTGCTCAGAGATGACCCTCTTTGATGCGTTTGCTTCCTAAGCCCCTATTTAAATGCTGGACACAGCATGCGCACTTTAAGGCCGCTTTTTAAATTTGGTAATTCCTAGCCAAACCGGATCAAATCTTGGAGGATTGGGTCATGAAACATTGTCCTGAATGTAGCGGAGCCAGACACTACCGCTTGAGTGTAGTGACCCACTGATTTCCTGCTCAGGTGTTACCTTCACTAGAGGAGACACCCAATGAGTGCAGTAATGGTCGAAGCAATCAAACGTTGGACAGCGCGGCGCAAGTCGGCGCTGGTGCTTGAGATCATCCAGGGCAAGACGACGGTGGCCGAGGCAAGTCGTCAATTTGACCTGACCCCGGCAGAGGTTGAGGCTTGGGTAGAGGACGGCAAGCGTGGCATGGAGAATGCCTTGCGCGCCAAGCCCGAGGACGTTCGCCAGCAGTACGAGCGCCAGCTCAAGGAATTGCAGGAAGCCTATGGCGAAGCGATGCTGGAGCTGCGCGCCCGAAAAAAGCTGGCCGCCCTGCTGGGCACGGACGAGACCTGATGGTCACGATCCAGCAGGGGCTTCGGGAAGATGGTTTTGAAGTGTCGATGGTCAAGCTATGCCGCTGGTTTGGCGTGGCCAGACGTAGTGTGTACTACCGGCCAACCAAGGCGACACCGAAGGTCAATCCAGCTTTAGCCGAGCCATCTAATGATGAGACTGAACACTTTAAACCCTTGCTACACAAGCTTTTGAGGCAGACTTCTATCCAAAGCATCAGAACTGTTCTGGTCCGGAAAGGCTAGGAATCACCAAAAAACCCGGAAACCTTTGATTTCCGGGCGTTCCAGCGTGTTTATGCGCGAACCTGCAAGATGGCAAAAATGCTTAGTGGTGCCGGCTGTCAGACTCGAACTGACGACCTACCGCTTACAAGGCGGTTGCTCTACCAACTGAGCTAAGCCGGCTGATGGGCTGGGTATTCTAGCCTATCAACAGCGGATGTTTTGCACTCCGGGGGCATTGATGGCGCGACGCTGGGCGGCGGCATTGAAACCTGCCGGGGCTTCCACATCCAGCCAGAAGCGGCTGCCGTTTGCGTTTGGCAGCAACTGCGCGCGGAAACCTTTGGCGCGCAATGCCGCCTGATGGCGGCGGGCGTTTTCTTCGCTGCCAAAACGCCCCAGGGCAATGCCGTTTTGCTGCTCGCCCTGTTTAATGACCACCAGGTCGTTGAATCCGGCTGCGCGCAGCCGTGCGGCCATGGCGTTGGCTTCTGCGGCACTGGCAAGCGGCGGCAGTTGTACGTTGTAACCACGATGACTGCCGGGCGCCTGGCGCAGTTTTACCTTAGCCCCGATACCGCGCAGACTGGCGGCCGCAGCATTGGCTTGGGAGGTTTCGGCAAACGGGCCAAAACTTGCACATACCGATTCGCCCTGCGCAGTGGATGCAGTCACATCCACTTGCGGCTGTAGCGCATGCAGCTGGGCTTGCCCACCAGCTGTTGTAACCGGGGGCGGGTCGCCGGAGGCTTGCAGCAATTCCAGGCGCGGGATGGAGGGATCGACCTGTGCGCCGGACTCGGCAAGCTGCGGGCGATGCAAAGCCCACCAAGCAAGCACGCCCAGGTTCATGACCACCAACCACACCAGCAACATTCGCGCAAACATGGGCAGATTATGCCTGATTGCCGCAGCTTGCCCACTGCGCCAAGCCCGCCAGCACCAGATGCGGCTGATGCCGTGCGTCGGGAAAATTGGGCAAAAGTGCCTCCGCACCGCCGCCATGCAGGCACAGCGTGGGCGGCGTGCCCAATCTGGCTGCTGCTTGCTGGCGGCTGGTTTCAATCAGCGCCAGTGCCGCACCCTGGCAACCTGCGGCAAGTGCATCCAGCGTATTGTCGGCAAAGTCCCCCCCCATTCCGCCCGCCAACGGTAATTGCGCGGCGCGCGCGTGCAGGCTCTGGCGCATCAGGCTGGGCGATGGCGCGATTTTGCCGCCCAGGTGATGGCCATCGGCTGCCAGCAAGTCCACGGTCAGCGCCGTACCTACACCGACGATGAGCATGGGCTGCGCCAATGCGCTGGCTGCAAGCAAGGCTAAAAAGCGGTCAACGCCCAGTTTTTCCGGGTGGGCATAAGCAATGCGCAGGCGACCGGCACGGGCGCTGGTGCGGGCGAATGAAACCCGTGCAAAGCGCTCAAGCAGCACTGCAAGCAATGCTTGCCGCAGCACGGGTGAGGCCACCGACGATACCCAGGCGGTTTCGCCATGCACCTCATCCGGCAGTGCAGCCAGCCAGTCAGGCTGCTGATGCGCCAGATAGCGCACTTCATGCAGATTCTGTGCGTATTTCAGCCGGGTATTGCCCAGGTCAAACAGCCATTCACGCATCATTCGTCCTCACACTGACTTCTGCCGAATGCAGTATTTGCTCGCCATTTTCGGCCAGCACCCGCAGCCCGCCGTTTTCGGCCAGCCCCAACACCTGTGCATGGAAATCACCCGCAGCCGTCTTGACCTCGATACAGCGCCCGGCAAGGGCGTCCAGCGCCTGCCAGCGCGGCAAAAATGGCTTTAGCCCCTGTGCATCAAACGCTTCCAGCGCAGGCAGCAGATGCTCAAGCAATGTGACCAGCAGCGCATTGCGTGAAGGTGTCTGCCCCAACGCACCGGCCAAGTCCACCCAAGCCTGGTCGATATGCTGCGCAAAAGCCGGTGGCATGCGGACATTCAAGCCCAGCCCGATCACCGCACGCGCCTTGCCGCCAGGCTCACTGCCGCCTTCCACCAGCAGGCCGCCCAATTTGCGCTCGGCCAGCCAGACATCATTCGGCCATTTCAGCCGTATATCCAGCCCAGTGTGCTGGCGCAGGGCTTCGGCCACGGCAATCCCTGCCACCAGGCTCAGGCCGGCAAGACGGGCAAGTCCGGCACCAAAGCGCCTGTCCAGCGATAAATACAGATTGGCCGCCAGGGGCGATGCCCAATGCCGCCCGCGCCGTCCACGGCCTACCGTTTGCTGCTCGGCCAGCAATACCCGAGCCCCTTGAGCCGGTGCAGGCTGCGCCAGCAAGGCCTCATTGGTGGAGGCGATGCACCAAGCGACCTGCAAGGACTCAAGCCTGGCCTGTGCAGCAGCCGAAAGCTGCGCACAGACAGCCGCAGCATCCAGCAGTTGCAGTGGTTGCGCCAGTGCGTATTCGCCTGCCTTGGTTGCGATGATTTCAATCCCCGACTGGCGCAGCGCCGCGACATGCCGTGCCAGCGCCTCCTGCGAAAGCGCATGACTGGCGGCAAATAGCGCCGCATCGACAGGCGCACGCTGCAGGGCTTGCAGCAGTGTGCGGTGAAAACTCTCAGCTGGGGAATCACTCATCGGCGCATTATCACCGCTTGCGCCCTGCGCATTCACCTGCCAAATTCCAAGCCGCGCTATAGTGCGGCCTGTTTATGGATGGCCGCCCCGGGAAAATCATGTCGCGCCTGCTCGCTATCAGCTTGATGTTGCTGCCCTGCCCCGTGGCCTTTGCACATTCGGGTAGTGGCGATGACAGCACCGCACAAACCACTCAGGCGCGCCCGGCAGATATGCGCGAAGATGGCGTCCAGCGTCGTGAAATGACTGCGGCCGAGCGCAAGCCCGGTGCAACCGGGAGTCGTAACAATCGCGCACCGCAGCGCTGGCACGGCTTTTTGCCCGGCATGTTTCGCTGAATCAGCGCTGCCCGGGCAATTTGACTTCAAACCTTGCCCCGCCCAATTCTTGCGAGGCACTGACCTGCAACTGGCCGCCATAGCCGTGGATGATGTCCTGCACGATGGAAAGGCCGATGCCATGCCCCTGCACGCGCTCATCGCCACGCACGCCGCGCTGCAAAACCTTGTCGATTTTTTCTGCCGGGATACCAGGCCCATCATCGTCCACGGCCAGCATCACGCCCTTGCCATCCTTTGCAACCGTCAACAAAACACGCGACTTTGCCCATTTGAAGGCGTTTTCCAGCAAATTGCCCAGTAGTTCCTGCAAATCACCGAGCTCACCGTGGAAGCAGGCCGTTTCATCCAGTTCAAATTCACACAGCACGCCTTTGGCAGCGTAGATTTTTTCCAGCCCCACCACGATTTGCTCGGCCTGCGGCAGGATTTCCACCGGCGTTGAAAACAGCTTATGGCCGCCCGATGCCGCGCGTGAAAGCTGGTAGGACACCAAGCTGTTCATTTTCTCAAGCTGGGTATTGAGCTCCTCGCGCAGTTCGGCTTCACCTGCATCACTATCCAGCCGCGCGCGCAGCACCGCCAGCGGTGTTTTCAGGCTGTGCGCCAAATCGGCCAGGGTATTGCGCTGCCGCTCCAGATGGGTGCGCTCGCTTTCGATCAGCGCATTGATGCTATCGGTCAGCGGCGCCAGCTCACGCGGATGATGCTCGCTCATGCGCAGCGCCTTGCCAAGTTTGACCCGCTCAAGTTCGGCAATCACATGGCGCAGCGGACGCAGGCTCCAGCGCAGCGTCAGCATCTGCAGCACCAGCAGGAATACCGCCGCCACACCCAAATAAGTCCACAGGGCGCTGCGGAATACATTGATTTGTGCGTCCAGAAGACGGGTGTCTTCCAGCACATGGATGGTGTAGTCGATATCGTCACCGCGCGCACCGGGCGCAATGAAACTGCGCGAATAGCGATATACCTCGCCGGGACTGCCATTGATATTGCGCATCGGCAGCGGCCCTTCAAAACGCGCCTCGCCATCCTTGAGCATCTGCGCCTCCGGCAAGGCAGGCCCTTCGGCCGAGGTCGAGTGCCAGTGACCGCTGGGTACCGACAATTGTGCGTAGAGGCCACTGCCGGGGCGGTCAAGGCGCGGATCCGGCGCCCGGTAAGGCGGAATCAGATAGCCGTCGATATCAAATTCGGTGCCAGCGGTATAGGCCAGCGCATAGTTCACCAGCCTGTCGCGCATATTGCGCTCGGCAGTGTCGATGAAGGCGCGGTCGAGCGCCAGCCCGACCACCGCCAGAAATGCAATCAGGCCAACGGCCGATGCCAGCAACTGACGGCTGGCAAGTGAACGTGGACGCCAGAAATAACCGGCCATCGGCGTACTGCTACAGCGTCGCTATCAGTTTTCGCCGCTGCGCGGGATGGCGAAGCGGTAACCCCGGCCACGCACGGTTTCAATCGGCTTGAGCTCACCATCGGGGTCGAGCTTGCGGCGCAGGCGGCCAATGAACACTTCCAGCACGTTGGAGTCGCGGTCAAAGTCCTGCTGATAGATGTGCTCGGTGAGATCCGCCTTGGAGACCAGCTCACCGGCATGCATCATCAGATATTCCAGCACTTTGTATTCGTAGCTGGTGAGATCGACATTCTGGCCATGCACAGTCACCGTCTGTGCCGCCAAATCCAGCACGACCGGGCCGCATTCCAGCGAGGGCTTGCTCCAGCCTGCCGCGCGGCGCACCAGGGCATTGATGCGGGCGAGCAATTCTTCCACATGGAAGGGCTTGACCAGATAGTCATCTGCGCCCTGTTTCAGGCCATCGACCTTGTCCTGCCAGCTGGAGCGCGCAGTCAGGATGAGAATCGGAAATTTCTTGTCCTCATCGCGCAGCGCCTTGATGAGCTCCATGCCACTCATCTTCGGCAGCCCAAGGTCGATGATGGCGATATCAAACGGGACTTCGCGTCCCATATACAGGCCTTCTTCGCCGTCCTGGGCCGCATCCACCGCATAACCTTCGCGCATCAGGCGGGCGGCCAGCGTTTCCCGCAACGGGGCTTCATCTTCGACTAGCAAAATTCGCATGACTTGAACTCCACGAGCATGCCGCACTGGCCGCCCTCAATAATGTATTTAACCAAGCTTAGAGGCTATCGGTGTCATCGCGATGTGTAGGCGAGAACTCCGGCAACCTGGGTGATACACGCAAACTGGCCGGGTCATCGACTACCACCATCACCCGTCCTCCCGGTGTCAGCACCTTGACCCGGTGAATCTCACGTCCTTCAAAGCGCAGGGTTTCCACGCCGAGCACTTGCCCGCCAGTAGCGCGCTCCACCCGCCGTACCGCTGCGGACATGCCACCGGCATCACGCGCAAGGGATGAGCGCTGCCGCCCGGCCTGCTCGCCTCTGAAGCCCTGCCCGTCACCCAGACGCGACTCACGCGCTTGCTGGGCGGACGCCAGCAGCGGCATCACGGCAAACATCGACAACAAGGCAATGGAGAAACCGCGCACAATGGCTCCATCAGGAGACTGGGGATGCCAGTCTGAACAGGGGGCATTGAACTTGCCCTTAACCTGCCGCAAATGCCGCCTGGCGACTCAGGGCTTCTTCAATCAACGTCCAGTTGGCGCCGGCCTGGTGCGCGCCCTCGCTCAATACCTGACGGAACAGCCGCCCGCCAGGCTCGCCATGAAACAACCCCAGCAAATGGCGGGTGATGTGCTTGAGCGCCACGCCATGCTGCAACTGGCGCTCGATATACGGACGCAAACGCCGCAGCAATTGAGCGCGCGCCAGCGGCTGTGTGCCGCGCCAGTGTGACTCAATCTGGTGCAGCAGATACGGCGTGTGATAGGCAGCGCGCCCCAGCATCACGCCATCCACCCGGCCGCGCTGCGCCTCGATGCTGGCAATATCGGCCAGGCCGCCATTGAGCTCGATGCACAGCTGCGGGCGCTCCTGCTTGAGCTGCCATGCCCAGTCATAACGCAATGGCGGCACCTCGCGGTTTTCTTTGGGGGAAAGCCCCTGTAGCCAGGCATTGCGCGCATGCACGATGAAGTGCGTACATCCGGCATCGGCCACCTGGTCGATAAAGGCACGGAATTTCAGGTAATCGTGCTCATCATCCACGCCCAGACGACACTTCACCGTCACCGGCACCTGGCCTGCGGCATCCCGCATCGCCGCCACACAGTCGGCCACCAGAGCCGGCTCGCGCATCAGGCAGGCGCCAAAACGCCCGGCCTGCACCCGGTCGGAGGGGCAGCCGCAGTTGAGGTTGACCTCATCAAAGCCGTATTCGACCGAGATGCGCGTGGCCTCGGCCAGCAAGGCCGGGTCGCTCCCGCCCAGCTGCAAGGCAACCGGATGCTCGCTTTCATCCTTGGCCAGCAAGTTTGCGCGGTCGCCATGAATCACCGCGTTGGCATGCACCATTTCGGTATAGAGCCGTGCGCTGGGCGCGAGGATGCGATGAAAAACGCGGCAATGGGTATCGGTCCAGTCCATCATCGGCGCGATGGAAAGCTGCAACGCGGGCGGGGTCATGGGCTTTCTCCGGCACAGAAAAAATCAAGGCCGCGACGATGCGCGGCCTTGATTTGGCGATATGGCGCCCGAAGTTGGACTCGAACCAACGACCCCCTGATTAACAGTCAAGTGCTCTAACCGGCTGAGCTATTCGGGCGAAGGAGGCGCATGTTAGACCTGAATTTTTGAAAGGTCAATAGCTTTTTACATGGGACAGGCATTTCCATTGCCGCGCCTGTCCACCCGGCTACGTCCGGCATTGTTCACCACCACCTGCGCCTGCAGCCGTCCCCCGCTGCAAACATTGACCGTGAGATTGCTGCCATGGCTTGCGCCAGTGGCCAGATAGCGCAGCCTTGGCCGCCCGCGACTGCTGCGAATCAGCAAACCATCATCGCGTGCCGCTCTTATCGCGATGATCTCCGTTGCATTGTCCGCCACATGATTGCCATCGCCATCGACAAACACCATCCAGCCCCGGCTCCAGTCGCCATCATCGGTGCAGCGCACACCGCTTGCCGGGCATACCACCACCGCGCGACTGCGGGAAATCGCCGTCATTCTTGCCAGCGCAAAGTCGGTGCTGAGTTCATGAATACCGGCTCGCACCTGCTGGGCAAGCAACAACTGTTTCATGCCCGGCATGGCCGCCCCCATGAGGATACCCAGCAATACCAGCACCATCATCGTTTCAATCAGGGTCATGCCGGTTTGAAGATATTTGCCTGTCATGACGCAGCTCCTCTATGGCGTAAATGCAGCATCGCCACAGCGCCGCCCTGCCGCTATCGGCAGGCAGCAAAACCGCTGTTAAGAAAAGTACGCATGGCGCTATCCGCAAACTGGCGCAGCTCCGTATCATTGACGGATGCACGATAACGACCAAGATGCCGGTTTCAGGCTGATTTCCCCCTACGCGCCTGCCGGTGACCAGCCGCAGGCGATTGAAAAACTGGTGACCGGCTTCAATGCCGGGCTGGCGCAGCAGACCCTGCTGGGCGTGACTGGCTCGGGCAAGACCTACACCATTGCCAATGTCATCCAGCAAGTGCAGCGGCCAACGCTGGTGATGGCGCACAACAAGACGCTGGCAGCGCAGCTGTATGGTGAGTTCAAGAACTTCTTTCCGCACAACGCGGTGGAGTATTTCGTCAGCTATTACGACTATTACCAGCCCGAGGCCTATGTACCGTCCTCGGATACCTATATCGAAAAGGACAGCGCCACCAACGAGCATATCGAACAAATGCGGCTGGCCGCCACCAAGGCGCTGCTCTCACGCCGCGATGCGATTATCGTCGGCACCGTCTCGGCCATCTATGGCCTGGGCGACCCGGAAGACTATCTGAAGCTGCGGCTGATTCTGGCGCGCGGCGAGCGTATCGGACAGCGCGATTTGATTCGTCAGCTCACCGAGCTGCAATACATTCGCAACGATACCGAGCTGCGCCGCGGCACTTACCGGGTGCGTGGCGAAATCATCGACGTGCATCCGGCCGAATCGGAAATGGAAGCGCTGCGCATTGAATTGTTCGATGGCGAAATCGAGCAACTGGCATTGTTTGACCCGCTCACCGGCGCCATCATCAAACGCATCCCGCGCTACACGGTGTATCCCAAAACCCATTACGCCAGCACCCGCGAAAGCGTGCTGAACGCCATTGACACCATCAAACTGGAGCTGGCCGAACGGCTGGAAGCGCTGTATGCGCAAAACAAGCTACTGGAAGCGCAGCGCCTGCAACAACGCACCCAGTACGACCTTGAGATGATGGCGGAAGTGGGCTTTTGCACCGGCATCGAGAACTACTCACGGCATCTCACCCGGCGCGCGCCGGGCGAGCCGCCCCCCACCCTGTTTGACTATCTGCCACCGGATGCGCTCTTGGTGGTGGACGAGTCGCATGTCACCGTGCCGCAGATTGGCGCCATGTACCGGGGTGACCGCGCACGCAAGGAAACGCTGGTGAACTTTGGCTTCCGCCTGCCCTCGGCGCTGGATAACCGCCCGCTGCAATTCGAGGAATGGGAGGCGCGCTCGCCACGCACCATTTTTGTCTCGGCCACGCCCGGCAAATACGAGCTGGAAAAATCGCAAGGCGAGGTGGTGGAACTGGTGGTGCGCCCCACAGGCCTGGTGGATCCGCCGGTGGAAATCCGCCCGGTCGCCACCCAGGTGGATGATTTGCTCTCGGAAATCCACGAGCGGGTGGCGATGGGCGACCGCGTGCTGGTGACCACGCTCACCAAGCGCATGGCCGAGAACCTCACCGAATATCTCGACGAGCACGATGTGCGGGTACGCTATCTGCACTCGGACATTGACACCGTGGAGCGCGTGGAAATCATCCGCGACCTGCGCCTTGGCAAATTTGACGTGCTGATCGGCATCAATCTGCTGCGCGAGGGGCTGGACATGCCCGAAGTTTCGCTGGTGGCGATTCTTGATGCCGACAAGGAAGGCTTCCTGCGCAGCACCGGCTCACTCATCCAGACCATTGGCCGCGCCGCCCGCAATGTCCGCGGCAAGGCCATCCTGTATGCCGACCGCATTACCCGCTCGATGCAGGCAGCGCTGGACGAAACCCAGCGTCGCCGCGAAAAACAGCTTGAGCACAATGCCCGCCACGGCATCACCCCGCAGTCGGTGGTGCGCCCGATTGACGACATCATGGAAGGCGCGCGCGAAGACGCTGCCCAAACCCGCAAAGGCAAGGGGCGCGGCAAGCCCGGTGACAGCGCTGCTGACCTTGGCCGCCTGTCAGCCGCCGAACTTGGCAAACATATCGAAGCGATGGAAGCGAAGATGTACCAGCATGCCCGCGACCTGGAATTTGAAGAAGCCGCCAGACTGCGCGATGAGATACAGAAACTGCGCGAGCGGATGCGCTGAAATTGCAACGTTCAGCGCTCTTGCAGCACGAACGAACCAATTGAGACGCCAAGATCCCAGCCAGTCCCTTTCCCTGTCAGGGCCAGCGATATGGTGCCCTTGGTGACCACCTGTGCCCGGGCAGAACGCACAGCACCTGCGTGCACCTCGGCTGCTGCGTAGCGCCCCAGCACATCACGGATTCGATAAATGCCATAAAACTCGCCACGACCTTCGTGGATGCGTGATTTTCCGAATGTGATACCGCCGCCACGCGAAACGATCGCCACTTTCAGCCGGCTGCCATCATTACATCGCACCGTGCCCTCGCCTTCGGCAGTCTTGTAAAACAGCGACCAGCCTTCCAGACGATATTCAAGCCAGCACTCCAGCACGCCGCCTTCTTGTGCCCGTGCACTGGATGGAAATAGAACTGCGCATCCAAGCAGCAGCAAGCACATCAGGCGTAAAATCCTGCAACAAGCAAAAGCTGACATGTAGCTCCGAAGCGCGGCTATAAAAACAAAAAAAGAGTATTCAGAAAGCCGGGCAGCCTGCAGATGGGCACTGACCGGCCTCCATCACGACTTTAGCTGCAAAGTCAGAGCTCACCGCGCACATAGCGGCGTGCGTAATCGTCATAAACCCGGTATTCGCCCCGGCGGTCATAACGCGGGTCGTAATACTCAACCCGGCAAATGCCGCGACTATCACAACGGCTATAGCGGTCATAGCCGGGGCGGTAATAACCACGTCCATCACGGCCTATCACGCGGTAGTACAGCGCTTGCCCGGCAGGGTCACGTTCAATACGCAGGCGCTCATGGCGACCTGCATCGCTGTAGCGGTAATAAGGCTGGCCGCCACGCATCACTACATCGGCCTCATCCACATACTCGCGCTCCTCCTGTGCCTGCTGCGCCATTGCCGCTTGCGGCAGGGCAAAGGCAGTAGCGATAGCCAGTACAGCGATTGCAATCCAGCGATTCCCCATGTTCATCAAACGCTCTCCTGATTTTTGACCGGCCACCCACTGCAGCCTGCCCAATACCTTGCCAGCATCGGCATGAATATTAGCCGACCAGTGCCGCAATCGCCCCTGGAATCTCCGATGCCTGCTGCAACACCCGCAATCTTGGGTGACCAGGATCAACCTCGGCTTCTTGCTCGTGCTGCCAGGTCAGGGGATAGGGGATATGCAAGCCCCAGCCGCCCAGCTCCAGCAAGGGCGCAATATCCGAACGCAAGGAATTGCCGACCATGACAAACGCCTCCGGGGACACGTCAAACTCATCCAGCAGCCGGCGGTAGGTGTGCAGGTCTTTTTCACTGACGATTTCAATGCGCCCAAACCAGCGCGCAAGCCCGGATTCGCGCACTTTGGCTTCCTGATGAAACAAATCGCCCTTGGTAATCAGCACAATTTCGTACTGCGCCGCCACCGCTGCCACCGCCTCGGCCACGCCCGGCAAAAGCGCTACCGGATGTTGCAACAGCCCCTTGCACAGCGCAACGATGCGATGAATATCTTGCGCACTGATTTTGCCCCGGGTGATGTCAATGGCTGCCTCAATCATCGACAACGCCATGCCTTTGGCGCCATAGCCGAACAAGGCCAGATTGCGCTTTTCCACCGCATACAGGCGCGCGCCCATGTCATCAAGATCCACATAGCGACCAACGATGGTGCGGAACTCAGCCTCTGCCGCACGGTAATAATCTTCGCTTTTCCAAAGCGTGTCGTCGGCATCAAAACCGACCATGCGTATGCGGTTTTTCATTTCATGCGCTACCCGTTCAAGACAAATGGCCGGGTTTCCCCGGCCATTTTGTTTGCAAGCCGCGTCAGTCCAGCTGACCATGGCAGTGTTTGTAGCGCTTGCCCGAGCCGCACGGGCACGGGTCGTTGCGGCCGACCTTGGGCAGCGCGGCCTGGCTGTTTTCAAAGTCGGTAGCGCCCAGCCGGTCGGCCGCTTCTTCGTCCGCACCGTAGCCGCCCATGTCGGGATGGCGGAACTGCATGCGCTGCTGGGCCAGTTCTGCCAGACGGCGCTCCTCCGCTTCAATGGCCTCGATTTCTTCCTGACTGCGCAGGCGCACGCGCGCCAGCATACCGACCACTTCGCGCTTGACCGTCTCCAGCATGTCACTGAACAGCTCGAAGGCTTCCTTTTTGTATTCCTGCTTGGGCTGCTTTTGCGCATAGCCGCGCAGGTGGATGCCCTGACGCAGATAGTCCATGCGCGCCAGATGTTCTTTCCAGTTCTGGTCGAGCACACTCAGCATGAAGTGTTTTTCCAGCATGCGCATGTTTTCGCTGCCCAGCTGGGCTTCTTTCTCGGCAAAAGCCGCATCCACGCTGCGCTGCACTTCATCGGCCACGCCCTGCGCATCCCATTCCTCGCGCTCGGTATTGAGTTTGGCAAGCGGCAGTTGCACGCCATATTGCGCCAGCAGCTCGGCTTCCAGGGCGGGCAAATCCCACTGCTCGTCAATGGAGTTGGGCGGCACGAAGCGATCGACAAGGTCAGCCACCACATCGCCACGGATGCCATCGACCATGTCCTTGATGCTTTCGGCTTCCAGAAGCTCATCGCGCTGGCTGTAAATCACCTTGCGCTGGTCGTTGTTGACATCGTCGTAATCCAGCAGGTTTTTACGAATATCGAAGTTATGCGCTTCCACCTTGCGCTGGGCATTGGCGATTTGCTTGGTGACCAGCGGCGACTCGATGATGTCATCCTCCTTCAGCCCCATGCGCTCCATCATCTTCTGCACCCAGTCGGCGGCGAAGATGCGCATCAGATTGTCTTCCAGCGACAGGTAGAAGCGGCTGGAGCCGGGGTCGCCCTGACGGCCGGAGCGGCCACGCAGCTGGTTGTCGATACGGCGCGATTCGTGCCGCTCGGTGCCGATGATATGCAGCCCCCCTGCGGCCTTGACCGCATCGTGGCGCTCCTGCCAGGCGGCCTTGCGCTCGGCACGGGTAGTCTCATCCACCGGTGCGCCGGTTTCGGCTTCCAGCTGGGCAAGCTCGGCCTCCAGCGAGCCGCCCAGCACGATATCGGTACCGCGGCCGGCCATGTTGGTGGCGATGGTGACCGCCCCCGGGCGACCGGCCTGCGCCACGATATGCGCTTCGCGCTCGTGCTGCTTGGCGTTCAGCACTTCGTGAGCAATCCCGTCCTGATTGAGGTAATTGGACAGCAGCTCGGAAACTTCGATCGAGGTGGTGCCGACCAGCACCGGCTGTCCTTTCTGGTGGCATTCCTTGATATCGCGCGCCACCGCACGGAACTTGCCCGCGCGGTTCAGGAACACAAGGTCGGCATGGTCTTTGCGGATCATCGGCCGGTGGGTCGGGATGACCACCACTTCCAGCCCGTAAATGCTCTGGAATTCGTAGGCTTCGGTATCGGCCGTACCGGTCATGCCACCGAGCTTTTTGTACATGCGGAACAGGTTCTGGAAGGTCACCGAGGCCAGCGTCTGGTTCTCGCGCTGCACCGCGACGCGCTCCTTGGCCTCCACCGCCTGATGCAGGCCGTCCGACCAGCGGCGGCCGGGCAGGGTGCGGCCGGTGAATTCATCGACGATGACCACTTCACCATCACGGACGATGTAATCGACATCGCGCTGATACAGGGCATGGGCGCGCATCGCCGCATTCAGATGGTGCACCACATGGATATTGTGCGCGGCATACAGGGCATCGCCCTCTGCCAGCACGCCGATTTCGCGCAGCAGGTTTTCCGCATGCTCCATGCCGGCTTCGGAGAGGTGTACCTGCTTGCCCTTTTCGTCCACCCAGTAATCGCCTTCGGCCTTTTCGTCAGCCTGGCGCACAAAGCGCGGCACGATCTGGTCAACCTTGAGATACAGCTCCGGGGTATCGTCAGTCGGGCCGGAAATAATCAGCGGTGTACGCGCCTCGTCGATCAGAATCGAGTCCACTTCGTCAACGATGGCAAAGTTCAGCCCGCGCTGGAAGCGGTCGGCGGCAGACAACGCCATGTTGTCGCGCAGATAATCAAAGCCGAACTCGTTATTGGTGCCGTAGGTGATGTCGGCGCCATACGCCTGGTGCTTGTCGCCATGCGGCATGCCCGGATACACCACGCCCACCGACAAGCCCAGCCAGTTGTAGAGCTTGCCCATCTGCGCCGCGTCACGACGCGCCAGATAGTCGTTGACCGTCACCACATGCACGCCCTTGCCTTCCAGTGCATTCAGGTACACCGGCAAGGTGCCGACCAGGGTTTTGCCTTCGCCGGTGCGCATTTCGGCAATCTTGCCCATATGCAGCACCATGCCGCCGACCATCTGTACGTCGTAATGGCGCATCCCCAACACGCGCACGCTGGCTTCGCGGCACACCGCGAAGGCTTCGGGCAGCAGCTTGTCGAGCGTCTCGCCCGCAGCAATACGCTCACGAAATTCCTGGGTCTTGGCTTTCAGCGCCTCGTCCGAAAGCGCCTGCATTTGCGGCTCCAGCGCATTGATTTTGACGACGATCTTGTTGAGCTGGGTCAGAAGGCGGTCATTACGGCTGCCAAAAACACGGGTAAGCAGGCTGTTGAACATGCGAATTCATTTCTCTTGGCGCGCATCATGCGCGGTCACGGATAACGCCCGCCGCAAGACAAGCCCGCCGCAGGCAACACGTCATTGTAGTGGAGGCAGCACAGCGATGTATCAAGGGGGCAGGCAAGCGCGTATGCTTGTCGCCATGTCCAGTGCCTCATCCTCCCGTCCGCCAAGCACGCCGCAGCTCGCCCTTGATGCCATGCTGACGGGCGAGACTGGCACCATCCTGCGTCATGCCATGTGGCTGGATGCCGCCAATCGCGCCTGGCGCGCGCAGCTGCCTGCGGATTTGCGCGGCCACCTGCGGCTTGGCAACTTCAATCACGATGATGGCAGCCTCTCTGCGCTGGCCGATACCCCGGCATGGGCCGAGCGCGCCCGGCTGGCCAATGACCTGCTCATCAATGCCGCACGTGCCAGCGGCCTGCCCGCCCGGCGTATCAAAGTACGGGTCGCAAGACATGCACCGCCGCCCTTGCATATGGCTGAAAAGCCGCCCACCGCTGCCAGCGTGGCAGCGGTCAAGCACATCATGGCGATATTGCAGCAGGAATGAATCAGAGCCTGTTCAAGGCCGGCACCTGGGCATAGCTGGGTGCGGCCTGTGGCTCGTGTTCGGCAAAACTCACCAGTTCCCAGGCATCAGCTTCGGCCAGCAAGGTGCGCACCAGCTGATTATTGAGCGCATGCCCGGACTTGTAGCCCTCATAGGCGCCAAGGATGGGGTGTCCGGCCAGATACAAATCGCCTACGGCATCCAGAATCTTGTGACGGACGAACTCATCCGGATAGCGCAGGCCGTCTTCATTCAACACCCGGAACTCATCCAGCACGATGGCATTGTCCATCGAGCCGCCAAGGCCGAGATTGCGCTCGCGCATGTATTCCAGATCACGCATGAAGCCGAAAGTGCGGGCGCGGCTGATTTCCTGGATGTACTGCTCGGTGCTGAACTCCAGCCGCGCAGTGGATTGCGAAGCCGGAATGGCCGGATGGTTGAAGTCCACGGTAAAGTCCAGCCGGAAGCCGTCAAACGGACGGAAACGGGCGATCTTGTCGCCATCGCGCACTTCCACTTCACGCTTGATGCGGATGAAGCGTTTGGGCGCGTCCTGCTCGACTATGCCAGCCGATTGCAGCAGGAACACGAATGGCCCGGCCGAACCATCCATAATCGGTACTTCGGCCGCGGACAGCTCGATCCAGGCATTATCCACGCCCAGCCCGGCCAGCGCCGAAAGCAGATGCTCGACCGTCTGCACCTTGGCAGCGCCGCAGGAAAGCCCGGTGCACAGCGTGGTTTCACTGACCAAATCCCCGCGCGCCGGGATTTCCACCACCGGCTCAAGGTCAACCCGGCGAAACACGATGCCGGTATCCACCGGCGCCGGGCGCAGGGTCAGGAATACCTTCTCGCCGCTATGCAGACCCACACCGGTGGCACGAACGATGTTTTGCAATGTGCGTTGGCGACTCATGCAAACCTTGAATGAAAATTCGAGGCATTCAGATTAACACGCAGCTCGCTGAACAAAGCCGGAAAAATACGTTGCTCTACAACTGCAATAGACGACTTCTCAATTGCTGCAACAAGCTTCGCCGACCCGGGTTTTCCGGTAGCCGCTCAATCTTTGCAAATTCCCGCTCAAGCACATGACGCAGACGGATATTGTCCAGCGCTGCCTGCCGATTGTCCAAAATCTTTGCCTGGACAAGTTGTACTTGCAGCTGCTGCCAAAGGCGCGGTTTGCTCTTGGGCGGGACAGGAATCTTGTAGCCCAGGTACACACAGTGTTTGCCACACTCGGGGCAAGGCACCTGGCCTCGATATTGAGTATCGCGCCGCACGGCAATACGGCACTCAAAACACACCCACGCGGCCATGCCCATTGTGCTTTGCTCAATACGCAAACTGCCGGAAAACCGGGTCAACCTCGCCACCCCATTCGCCGTGATAGAGCGCCAGTTTGCGCTCGGCAGCGGTTTGCCCGGCTTCGGCCATTTCAATCAGGGTGGAGAGGAAGGCCGACTCATCCTGCCCCGCAGCATTGCGCATGGCGCGGCGCTGCAAACCGGCGGCAGAAATTTTCAGCGCCTCGATAGCCAGATCCTGCACCTTGCCGCCCCGGAACGGCAGGCCAAGCGCCTGCGCGGGCACGCCATCGCGCAGCGCATTGCGCTCCTCCAGGGTGAAGTCCTTGACCAAATCCCAGGCCGCATCGAGCGCGGCATCGTCGTACAACAGCCCCACCCAGAATGCGGGCAGGGCGCAGATGCGCCCCCAGGGGCCGGAATCGGCGCCGCGCATTTCCAGATATTTCTTCAGCCGCACTTCCGGGAAGGCCGTGGTCATATGGTCATTCCAGTCGCGCAATGTCGGCAATTCACCGGGCAACTCGGCAAGTTTGCCCTGCATAAAGTGGCGGAAGGACTTGCCGGCCAGATCCAGATACTGTCCCTGGCGATAGCTGAAATACATCGGCACATCCAGCAGATAATCCACATAGCGCTCGTAGCCAAAGCCGTCCTCAAAGACGAAATCCAGCATGCCGGTGCGCCCGGGGTCGGTATCAGTCCAGATATGCGAGCGATAGCTGAGATAGCCATTGGGTGTGCCATCGGTAAACGGCGAGTCGGCAAACAGCGCGGTAGCCACCGGCTGCAAGGCCAGCGAAACACGGAATTTCTTCACCATGTCCGCCTCGCTGGCGTAATCAAGGTTCACCTGCACAGTGCAGGTGCGGGTCATCATGTCCAGTCCCAGCCCGCCGACTTTGGGCATGTATTGGCGCATGATGCGGTAACGGCCTTTGGGCATCCACGGCATGTCCTCGCGCCGCCATTTGGGCTGGAAGCCCATGCCGAGGAAGCCAAGCCCCAACTCATCCGCCACCTCGCGCACCTCACGCAGATGGCCGCCAACCTCGCGGCAGGTTTCGTGGATGGATTCAAGCGGCGCACCGGAAAGCTCCAGCTGCCCGGCAGGCTCCAGCGTCACCGAAGCACCGTCACGGCTGAGCGCAATCAAGTGGCCGTCTTCTTCATAAGGCTGCCAGCCAAAACGCTGCAGGCCGGTCAAAAGCGCACGGATACCGCGCTCACCCGCGTACTCCGGCGGGCGCAAGTCATCCAGACGAAAACCGAATTTTTCATGCTCAGTGCCGATCCGCCAGTCACTGCGCGGCTTCTCGCCCGAGGCAATGACTTCAACCAGCTGCGCGCGGTCGGTCACAAGGGTGTCGTTGGATACAGATGCGCCGGACATAGGCTTGCCTGAAATTTAAAGCGGCACTATAGCCGGTATGCGCTCAAGTCGGCCTTCACCATAGCGCGCGGCCAGCGGCAGGTCGGCGCGGTGCACATAGCCGATAAAGCAGTCGCAGCATTGATTGGGGCAAGGGCGTGGGGTGGCATCCAGGCGCAGGCTGCCGTCGTACAGATTGCCGATGGACGCTGGTACAAAATGGCAGCGGCGGGCATTGCCTGCGCCATCGACGCTGATGACTTCATGTCCGGCATGGCAGGGGGCGCCAAGGCTCGGCGGCGGATTCAGGCTGTAGCTAAAATCCGCGTCGATACGGCTTAGCCAGTGCACCTCATCGGCGCGGTAATAGTCCGCATCGCGCCCGTCGTAGGCGTTCAGCCAGACGGGCACCTGCGCAGGCAGCGCGGCTCGCAGCGCCCGTAAAGCGTCGTAGTGCTCAGGCATCGCCACCATGCCGACGGAAAAGCGCAAGCCCCGCTGCAACAAGGCATCGCAGCGGCGCAAGAAGGCGTGCAATGGCGCTTGCGAAGGATGCCAGGTGCACCATAGCGCGAAACTTGCCGGATTGACTTCATCCAGCCAGCGCACCGGGATGCCCAGATGGGTTTGCGCGGCCACCCGGCGCACATGGCCAAGCTGACTTAAGCGAATCATCGCCTGACGGTAATGCGGCTGTACCAGCGCCTCGCCCCAGGGGGTGAACAGCACCCGCAACGGCCCCGGCCAGCGCGCGCACCAGTCCACGAAGCGGGCAAGTTCTTCCGCATCACGCACCAGCTCGGCGGCGCTGTTGTCGGTCTTGGCAAACGGGCAATAACCGCAGTCATAGCTGCAACTGCCAAGGCTGCCGCGATACAGCACCGAAAGCGCGCGGCTCATCGCAGCTCGAACCCGTCCATCAGCCGCCGGACGGCAGGCGATACCAGCCACGGGCCGATGACATCGGCATGTGCCATGCCCTCATCGCTGAGCACCAGGCGCGTGTCATCCAGCGTGGCAAGGCCAAGCTCGGGCAGTACCGCCAGCACCGGCAGATGCTCAAGGCAGTCGGCACCAAAACGGCTGCGGTAATCCGCCCGGTCAAGCCCCGGAAACATCAGCAGCGATTGCAGCACATGACGGCGGCGACGCTCGTCTTCGTCCAGCGCAAAGCCGTAATCGGCATAGGCGAAATCTTCTGCCGGGCGCTGCAACCAATGTTGCAGGATGCCGTGCACGCCCTTGCGCGCCACGGCGTATTCGCTGGAATAGTGCAGGTGCGCGGTATAGGAGCGCGCACCGCAGCCCAGCCCGACCATGCCATCGCGCTGGCAGCTATAGGCAGGCGCATCCGGGTCGGGGGCGTGGGCAGCGCGGAACAGGCGCATCGACACCTGCTGATAACCGGCAGAGCGCAGCAGGTCGCGTCCGGCGCGATACATCTCAAGCCGTATATCCGCCTTGCCTGCTGCATCCGTACAGCGCTCGTGGATGCGGCCAAGCCCGGTGCGCGGGCGCACATACAGCGGGTACAGATAAATCTCCTCGGGCCGGTAAGCCAGCGCCGATTCAATCGAGGCCAGAAAACTCGCCACGCTCTGCCCCTCGATGCCATAGATAAGGTCAAGGTTCAACAGCGGAAAATCCGCGGCGCGAATCGCCCCGATTGCAGCATCCACCACCGCGTTTTGCTGCGGGCGCACCAAGCGTTTGACTTCGCTGGCGGCAAAACTCTGCACGCCCATGCTGATGCGCTGGATACCGGCATCGGCCGCCAGCTGCATCTTCGCCGCATCCACGGTTTCGGGCGAAACCTCCATGCCTGCGGGCATATCGGCAATCGCCACGCCGCCCTCATGCAGCATGGCAAACAGTCGCGCCAGTTCGTCATGATGCAGATAGCTGGGCGTGCCGCCGCCCAGCGCAAAGCGCACAAAGCGATGCTGCCCCAGTGCCGCGCGCACTTGCCGCCATTGCTGCTGCAGTTGCGCCAGATACTGGCTGACCACATCGCCATTGGGGGTAGCCAGCGCAAACAGGTTGCAGAAGCCGCAGCGATACGAGCAAAACGGGATATGGATATACAAAAACAGCGCATCGCGCGGCTCGGATGCCCAGACTGTCTCCAGCCTTCTGGCCGGTTGCAAGGGTCGATACGCACTCTTGTGCGGATAGGCGTAGGAATACGACTGGTACGGCGGCTCGCGCAGCCGTGCAAGCAGTTCGGCGCGGGCTTGGGACAGGTTCATGGCAGCAGGAAATGGCTATAGGGCACGGTCATCACCGTGGGATGCGGATGGCGATGACCATGCCAGCCATCCTCGCCATAGCAGGTGCCGTGATCGGAGCAGAGGATAACCAGCGCCGGGCCGCGCTCTGCCTGTGCGGCAAACAGCGGCGCCAGCGCGGCATCGACCTGGCAAAGCGCAGCGCAGTGGCTTTCAAAACTGTCCTGCACCGCGCCCGGCAGGTAATGGCAATTGGGCTGATGCAGGGCGGAAATGTTGATGAACAAAAACAGCTTGCGCTTGTCCTCATCACGCATCAGGCGGCAGGCCAGCGCCACTTGCTGTTCGGCAGAGTCCTGCGCGGTGACGCCAAATTCCGGCTGCCAGAAGGCTTGCTCGAACATCCCCGGCAATACCCGGCCGAGCGCGGTGGCCGGATTGAAAAAGCCGACCCCACCAATACACAGCGTGCGATAGCCGGCCTTGGCAAAACCTTCGGGCAAATGCGCAGCGTCCTCGAACACCCAGGTATTTTCGTCGATGCTTTCGCTGCCGGCAAAAGCCAGTGCAAACAGCCTAGGATGCGGCCCCGGATATGCCGGGGTTGGCAGAAAACCTGCAAAAAATGCCTGATGCGCGGCAAAAGTGAAACTCGCCGGGGTATGCCGCCGCTGCCAGCCCGCAGCAGGCAGATAGCGGCTCAATACCGGCAGGCGGCCTTCCTCAAAACACCATTGCGCAGCATCAAAGCGCAGCGTATCGAGGGTGATAAACAGCACATCATGGCTACCTGCCAGTGCGCGTGCCTGAACGGGTACGGGAGTTGCGGGGTCGTGTTTCATGCAGCCAGCCCAAACCGTTCTGCCTGGTCTTGATGGGTCAGGCGGCCATCATGCGTCATCCCCAGCAGCAAGTCACCAAAGGCGTTGACCTCCACTACATCGACGCGGTTTTTCCCGACAATCATGTCAATCCCCATCAGCCGAGCCGGCGCCAGGGCTTGCGCCACTTGCCTGCCGGTTTGCTCAAGCTGCCGGATTGGCCCATCACCCAGCAACTGCGCCACCTCCGCACGCCGGTTGCCCAGATGCAGATTGGTCAATGCGCCCTTTGAAATCCGCGCCAGCCGCTGGCGTGGCTCGCCGCACAGCATGACCAGACGCACATCAAACTGCCCGAAACGACCAGCGCGCGGCTTGGGCAGCCAGCGCTCGGCATAGGCGGCCTCGCGGCACAGCGTATCAATCAATGCCCTGGCCGCTTGCGCATCGTCCAACCGCTGCGGTTTCAGACAATTCACCAGCCGCCCATCCAGAAGCCGGGTGGCCGATTCCAGTTGCAAACGGCCATCACGATGGAAACGGCAGGCCACGACACCGGCAGCACTGGAGCCATAGCGCGCTTTCACGAATACCCGGTCGATAGCGCTCGCCCGGCTGCGCGCCACAAGGTCATCAAAGCCTTGCAATTCTGTCTCGCCCAGGCCTTCGGGCTGGGCTATCCCGGCCAAAGCCAGGCGTGCACGGCAGGCCAGTTTGTCGCCCATTGCCCGCACCGTGGCAGGCGGATTGACCCAGTTTGGCCGCATCCCGGCGGTTGCTTCTTCAAGCGAGTGCAAGAGCGCGGCAAAACCGCAGAACCAATACCGGCGTGCGGCCAGCTCGCCATGCTGCAAGGGCGCAGGCGGCATGCCGACGCCACCGGCAAGCTGCCAGCCGTGGGCAATCAAGCCCGCCTCCAGCTGCGGATTTTCGCCGGGGGATTCGAGTTTGATGAAAACATCCGGGTGTGCGGCCAGATATTCGGCTAGCAGCGCTGGCCTAAACAGCAGCGCTTGGTAATCCAGCACTATGGCAGGCTTGCGCCCGGCCTTGGCCAGCGCCGCCTGCATCAACGCCACCCGCCGTGAGGCGGCGGGAGCAATCAACAACAAACCACTCACGATGCGGGCTTATTCACCCACTTCAACAAAGCGGCCGTACTCGTCTTCTTCTTGCGCATCATCCAGCACCACGGCAAGCGGTAGCGCGCGCAGTTTTGCCTGCAGCGGCGCGCTGATGTAGTGGTGGGAAAGGTCGAGCTTGCCCAGCCCGGCCAGATGCGGGCTCTCCAGCAAGGCCTGCGCGCCGGTATCACCCAGCGTGCCCTTGGACAGATCCAGCAGCTCAAGCTGTGCAATCCAGGGCTGTTGCGCCAGCCACCTGGCCAGGTCATCGGCAATTTCCGCGTTGCGCAGCGCCAATACCTTGAGGCGCTCCGGGCGCAGCGCAGTGACCGCCTTGATATAAGTGTCCAGATCGCCGTCAAAGCCGTAGTCTTCGCTGCCAAGCCACAGTTCCAGATGCTCAAGGGCGGGGAGCTCGGAAGCGGCAATGGCCGCCACGATGTCATTGCCCAGGCCGCCGCCTTCAATCACCAGCTTGCGCAATGCGGCATGCTTGAAGGGTTTGAGTTCCAGCCCTTCGGTGGTGCCGCGCACGCGCAGCACTTCCAGCTGCGGAAAGGCATCCAGCAGCGCGTTGTAGCCAGTCTGCACAATCCAGGAAATCTCGCAGTCCTCATAGGTCATGTCGCCGACAAACAGCGCCTTGAGATTGGGCAATTCCGCACGGCGGGCAATCAGGCCGTCCAGATATTCCTGCGGCGAGTTGTCATGCGATTCGCCCCATGCACCGATAACCAGCGCCTCTACCTGTCCGGGCGGCACCTTGGAAAAGAAGTCCTGCAAAAGTTCGGTCTGGGTTTCTTCCGCCTCCCAGTCCTGTACCAGCCGGTAAACCACATTGGCATCGGCAGGCTGCGGCGTATCACCATGGGAAAAATTCACCACTTTGCGGCCTTCGAAGGTTTCGCTGTACTCATTGATGGTCATGCGCCTGCCCTGTTCTGAATGGAACGGGTATGGTAGCGGCTAACCTTCACAAACTTGCAGCCCATGAACAGCTCGCCTTTGCTTTATTCCCACTGGCTGATGCAGGTGCGCGGCGACGCCCAGGCGGTGCTGCGCAAATGGCAGCGGCTGGCCGGGGTGCAGGCGCAGGATGTGCGCTTTACACACCTCTCGGAGGTGCACGAGCAAAGCGACCGAGTCATAAAGGCTTCAAGCCTGGAGGCCATCCCCGGACAAGACGGCCGCTACCGCCAGCATTTGCAATGCGAAAAAATCCTGACGCGCATCCATGTGCAGAGCGTGGATTTTCTCATCATGCATGCCGCCTGTGACTGGACGCGCCTGCGCGCTGAAGTGCTGGAGATGGCCGCCCGTATTGCGCCGCAATGGCAGCTTTCGTTGCACGGTAGCGACAGCATCAGCGCACATACCGGCCAGACGGATAACTGGCAGCGGCTGTCGCATGTGCACTCGCTATGCTGGACGCTGCAGCGGGATCAGCGCTACAGCCGCAGCACGCCGCCTTGATAGGCCAGCTCCAATCTTCCGGCCACGCGGCCAGCGCACTTGCGCTTAAGCATCAATCCCCAGCCATGCGGCCAGCACGGCGCGGGCTTCATCCACGCCCTGTTTGGATTCGCCGGAGAACACCTGCGCAGTGATGGCCGCGTCCGGCCAGGCCTGGGCGATTTCCCGCCGCACCGCTTGCAGGGTATTGCCCGCCGCACCGCGCGAGAGCTTGTCTGCCTTGGTCAGCAGCGCGTGCGCGGGCAGTCCGTGGGCAGCGGCATAGCCCAGCATTTGCCGGTCGTAATCTTTCAGCGGATGGCGGATATCCATCACCACCACCAGACCGGCGAGCGCATCACGGCTCTGGAAATATTGCGCAATAAAGGCCTGCCAATGCGCCTGCATGTCCTTGGGCACCTTGGCATAGCCATAACCGGGCAAGTCCACAAGATGGGTATCGGCATGCGGCGGCAGCTCGAAATACACCAGCTGCTGGGTGCGTCCCGGGGTCTTGGAGACCCGCGCCAGCGCATTTTGCTGGCAGATGGCATTGAGTGCGCTGGACTTGCCGGCATTGGAGCGACCGGCAAAGGCCACTTCCCGCCCGGCATCGGGCGGCAACTGGCGCGGCGTGTGCGCGGAAAGCAGATACCGCGCCCTGGCAAAAGGATTATTCATCGCTGCGATGATAGCCAAAGCCGGCCAGCTTCACATAAAGGCCGGGCCATGTTTGACCATGCCCCATCTGCAAGAGGATAATTTGCCGGTTTTCGCAGCAATCGCTACGCCTAATCCTTCCGGAGTTTTCCATGCGCAACGCCCGTCTCATTGGCATCGCCGGTTTGGCCGTCCTGGCCGCCACGGTGGCTCTTGCCCAGACCACCGTCAACCCGCTGCCAGAAGATCAGCCAGCCCAGACCACGCCCATTGACGCTGCATCCAGCACCGACATGGATCCGGTGGCCGCCCTTGCCACGACCCACTGGGGCGACCCGCAAGCCGGTGCCATCAAGGCCGGTGCCTGTGCCGCCTGTCACGGTCTGGATGGCAACAGCGTGGACCCGACCCTGTACCCGAACCTCGCAGGTCAGGGCGAGCGCTATATCGCCCGGCAACTGGCGCTGTTCAAGAGCGGCCAGCGCGTCAACCCGATCATGAAGCCGTTTGCCGATACCCTCTCGGCGCAGGACATGCGCGATGTGGCCGCCTACTTCACCAGCAAGCGTTCCGGCGCAGGCAGCGCCGATGACACGGTGATCAACGATGCGGCCAGCCCCTATAACGGCATGAAGTTCTATGAGCCAGGCCAGCGCATCTACCGCGTCGGTATTGCCGAGCGCCAGGTTCCGGCCTGTTTCGCCTGCCACGGCCCCTCCGGCTCGGGTAACCCAGGCTCGTCCTTCCCGCAGATTGGCGGCCAGCAAAGCTGGTACGTGGCGCGTCGCCTGCAGGAATACCGCAGCGGCGAAACCACCGAAGCCAACCGCACCAATTTCGACATCATGGCGAAGGTGGCCAAGCATCTGACCGACGAGGAAATCGCTTCGCTGGCCAGCTATCTGCAAGGTTTGCATAACCGCGCCGATCAGGTCGCCGCGGCAGACACCGGCAATACCGCAGCCGCCGATGCTGCACCTGCCGACAATACAGCGGCGCCAAGCCCCTGATTGACCGCCCAGACGGCAAACTTGAATTGCTTGTCCTGCTCTTGTCTTGACGCCAGCCCGACCTCCGGGCTGGCATTGTTTTATCCCAGCTTCATTTTCTTCCCATCATGGCAGGTATGACATGAAAACCCTCCGTCAGCTTTTCTTCTTTGCCGCCACCCTCGGCGCGCTCGTGATTGCCGGGAATGCCTGGGCACAAAAAGCCGCGCAGGCCGGTGTCGATTACCAGATCATTGCCGATGGCCAGACCTTTTCCGGCAACCGGGACAAGATTGAAGTGGCCGAGGTGTTCAGCTACCGCTGCCCTCACTGCGCGATGTTCCAGCCGATCTCCGATGGCTGGCGCAAGCGCCTTGGCGATGATGTCCACTATGTGCATGTGCCGGCCACCTTCGACCCGCGCGACATGTTTGCCCGCGCCTACTTTGCCGCACAGAAAACCGGCGTCATCGCCTCCAGCCATGGCGCCCTGTTCCGCGCCATCCATAGCGAGCGCAATTTCCCCGGCAATCCCAGTGCCGATGAACTGGCCGCCTTCCATGTCCGCCAAGGCGCCAACCAGGCCAGCTTTGTGGCCGCCATGAACTCGCCGGAAACCGCCGCTTTGATGCAAAAGTCGCGCGAATTCATCGAAGCCAATGGCGTGATGGGCACGCCGACACTCATCATCAATGGCCAATACCGCGTCACCGGCCGCAGCCATCAGGACAATATCCGCATCGCCGAACAACTGATTGCGCGACTGCGCGCCCAGCATCGTCGTACCCCGTAAAGGAGACATCATGAAACACGTTCTGCCCCTGACCCTACCCCTGGTTCTTGCCCTGGCCGCCTGCAACAAAACCAGCGAAGCGCCTGCCGCCGCCGCCGCCCCGGCTGCCAGCGCAGCTGCGCCCGCGCAAACAGAAAGCCCCGACAACCACAGCGCCGCCGCAGAGGCCGCCGCCCCGAGCGTGGCTGCAGAAACCAACCTCAAGCCCAACCTGGTGGAAGGCGTGGACTATGTGCTGATTCCCAACGGCCAGCCGCTGCAACCGCTGGATGGCAAGGTGGAAGTGGCCGAAGTGTTCGCCTACTGGTGCGGGCACTGCGCGGCGCTGGAGCCGCTGCTGCAAGCCTGGAAAGCCAAGCTGCCCGCCGATGTGCGCTTTAGCGCAGTCCCGCTGGCCGGTGGCGCCGCCGCCGATGTCTGGGCGCGCATCTACTACGCCGCCGAAACCACCCAGCAGCTGGGCAAGGTGCATGGCGCCGTGTTTGATGCACTGCATGGCAGCCGCCGCCTGACCCCGAACGCAAGCCAGGAGCAAATCCTGGACTATCTGGGCAAACAGGGCGTGGATACCCAGGCACTGTCTTCGGCCATGTCCAGCTTTGCAATGGGCTCGCGCCTGTCGCAGGGGCTGCAATTTGCCAACCGCAGCGGCGTGGAAGGCACCCCCACCCTGATCGTCAACGGCAAGTACCGCGTGCTTGGTCGCAGTCATGAAGACCAGCTGCAAGTGGTCAACACCCTGATCGCCCAGGAGCGCAAGGCCGCTGCCGCGCAGTAATGCCCTTGCGTTTGGCCTTGCCATGAAAAACAGGCGCCTGAAGCTGTTGTCGGCCAATATCCAGGCCGGCTCCAGCACCCGTCGTTACAGCGATTACGCCACCCGCAGCTGGTCGCATGTGCTGCCCATCGGCGGCAAGCGCTCGGCGTTGGATACCATCGCCGAGCTGGCCGGGCAACACGATATCGTCGGCCTGCAAGAGGCCGACCCTGGCAGTTTCCGCTCCGGCTTCACCAACCAGACTCATTACCTGGCCACCCGCGCTGGCTTCGAGCACTGGAGCCATCAGCCCAACCGCAATGTCGGCGGCCTGGCCTCCAGCGCCAACGGCCTGCTCAGCCGTATTCGTCCCACAGCCATCGAAACCCACGCATTGCCCGGCCTGATGAAAGGTCGCGGCCTTTTGCTCTCACGCTTTGGCGAAGGCGAAGACGGCCTGGTGGTGGCAGTGGCGCATTTATCGCTTGGCACCCAGTCACGGCTGTCGCAACTGGCCTTCATTGCCGAAGTCCTGGGCAATGCCAAAACCGCGGTACTGATGGGCGACTTCAACTGCCGCATTGACCAGCCGGAAATGGACGTACTGTTCCACCGCACCCGGCTGGTACCGCCCGATTGCGATGTTCATACCTTCCCGGCCTGGAAACCCGACCGCGCCATCGACCATATTCTCACCACCCCGAATATCCACAGCCATGCGCGCAAGGCCGTACCCGCCGCCGCCTCCGACCATCTGGCGCTGTCGGCAGAACTGGACGTGCCCGAAGCGGCACTGAACACCTGATTCACCACAACAAACTTGTGCCCACCGCCAGCAAAAACAGCGCAAAGCAGCGTTTGAGTGCCGGGCCGCTGATGGCATGGGCGATACGGGCGCCCAGTGGGGCAATCAAGACCGAGGCCAGCGCCACGCCAATGGCCGCCGGCAGATAGACATAACCCACGGCGTGCTGCGGCAGCGCGCCCGCCGGTGCGTTGAGGGCATAGCCCAGCGCACTGGCAAGCCCGATGAAAACGCCCAGCGCAGACGAGCTACCCACCGCCCGCACGGGCGCCACGCCCAGCCAGGTCAGCAGCGGCACGGTCATGCTGCCGCCGCCAATGCCGACAAAGGCCGATACCAGGCCAATACCCCCGCCTGCCAGCGTCATCCCCGCCCCCTGCGGCTGGCGCGCCGCATCACCTCCGGCCTTGGATTTGGCCAGCAGCATTTGCGCAGCGGCAATCAGGCAATACCCGGCCACGCCATAGCGCAGCCAGCGCCCGTCCACCTCCACCGCCATCCGGCTACCCAACCAGCCGCCAAGCAGCACGCCTGGCAGCATCCATGCCACTGTTGGCCAGATCACGCTGCCACGCTTGGCATGGGCGCGCGCCGAGGCCATGGCGGTGAACACGATGCTGGCCAGCGAAGTCGCCAGCGCCGCATGCATCGCCTGCTCGGCGGGCACTACGCCCTGTGCAGGCAGCAGCCAGGCAAGCGCCGCAACCAGTACCAGACCGCCGCCCACCCCCAGAAGCCCTGCCAGAATTCCGGCAGCAGCGCCCAGCGCAAGAAAGGCCGCAAAGGCCGACGGGTCAATGGCAAATGGCATGGCAGGTGGTGAGTCAGTATCCGATGCGTATAGTCTTGCGCCATGAATATCCGCGCGTCCACCCTGTCATTGCTGTTGACTCTGACGGCCTGTGCCGGTCAGGGCGATACCCAGCCGCCGTTGCGCGGTAGCGCCGCCACGCCGCGGGTCACCGCCCACGATGCCCGCCTGCGCGCACAGGATGCGGATTTGAGTGCCGCGCTGGCCGCTGCCGAGAACGGGCAATGGCAGGCGGGGCGCTTTCCGTCCTTGGCGCAGCACCCGGTACAGGCGTGGCTGGAATATGCCCAGCTACGCCAGAGCATCGACACCCTGGACATGGGGCGCGCCGAGGCATTTCTTGCCCGCCACGGACAGAGCGCCGCTGGCCTGCGCTTTCACAATGAATGGCTGGCAGCCCTCGGCAGGCGCGGCGAATGGGCCGCTATCAACCGCACTTGGCAGCCGGACATCGAGCGCCCGGCGCTGCGTTGCCTCTGGCTTGAAGCGCGCAGGCAGCAGGGACAAACCGATAGCGCCTGGATGCAGGATGCACGCGCGTTATGGCTGACCGACAAGGCGCTGCCCGCCGCCTGCCAGAGCGTTATCGACCATTGGCAGCTGCAAGGCGGGCTGGATGATGCGCTGCGCTGGCAGCGTATTGATTTGGCCATCGCCGCTCATCAGCCCGCCACTCTCGACGAGGTCGCAACCGGCCTCCCAGCCAGCCAGGCGCGGCTTGCACGTAGCTATGCCGCAGCACTTGCCAGCGGCAAGCTCGATGACAGCCATCATTGGCCGCAAGATGCGCGCAGTCGCAGGGTGGTCAGCCGCGCACTGGTGGTGATGGCAAAAAAATCACCTGATGCCGCCGAGGCCGCGCTACCCGCTTACCAGGGTCGCTTTGATTTGAACGAGGCCGAGCGTGGTCGCGTGCTGTATGAAATCGCCCTGCAAACGGCAGCTTCCTATCTGCCCCAATCCGCGCGGCGGCTGGCCGCCGTGCCCGTGGCAAGCCGTGATGAGCGCCTGCATCAACTGATGCTGCGCGAAGCGCTGGCACGCCGCGCCTGGGCAGAGGCGTTGCGGATTGTCGAAGGCTTACCCCAGGCGCTTGCCGACAAGCCGCAGAATATCTATTTCCGCGCACGGCTGATGGAAATGACTGGCAAAACGGGCGCCCATGCCCTGTACCGGCAAGCCGCCCGCTCCCCGGAATTTCACGGCTTTCTGGCGGCCGACCGCTTGCAGGCGCCCTACCCGCTATGCCCGTGGACGCTCGAAGCGCAACCTGCGCTTGAGAAGGCGATAACCGACAATCCCGGCCTGCAAAGCGCCTTTGCGCTGTACCGGATTGGCCGCCGCGAGTGGGCAAACGCGCAGTGGAACCACACCCTGAAAAGCTTGAACGATGCCGAGCGCCACATCGCCATCGCGCAGGCCCAGCAACATGGCTGGTTCGACCGCGCGGTGTTTTCCTTGGCACGCGAGAACCGCGACGAGCTGCGCCTGTATGCGCTGCGCTTTCCGCTGGCCTACCAGGAAGTCATCGAGGGCGAAGCGAAAAAGCACGCGCTCGACCCGGCCTGGATTGCTGCCGAAATCCGCGCCGAGAGCCTGTTCGATGCGCAGGCGCGCTCGCAGGCCAATGCCATCGGCCTGATGCAAGTGCTGCCTGCCACTGGCGAAGCCACTGCCGCACGCGCCGGCATCCCCTGGCAAGGCGTGCAGACCCTGTACACGCCAGACACCAATATCGCCATCGGCACGGCCTACCTGCGCGAGATGAAAAACCGCTGGCCGCATCTGCCCGCCGCCATCGCCGCCTACAATGCCGGCCCCACGCCCACCGCCCGCTGGCAGCAGCAACGCCCGGATTTCGATGCCGATTTCTGGATTGAAACCATCAGTTATCGCGAAACCCGTGAATACGTGCCGCGGGTACTGGCCTTCAGCGTGATTTATGACTGGCGCATGCGCGGCGATGCGTTGCGTATCAGCGAGCGTATCGCCGGCAAAACCACAGGCAAACGGGTGCAGTTCCACTGCCCGCAATAAACCAGACAATGACCAATACGAGGCTTATGGGCATCATCGACACCTTGCTCGGACACGCCGGCGCCGCACCGGCCGAACGCATCGAAAAAGAGCTGCAACCACTGCTGGCCGATGGCGAGCGCGTGGAGTCGGCTTTCGCCTTCGTGCGCGATGTCATCGCCTTCACCAATCTGCGCCTGATTCTGGTCAACAAGCAGGGCGCAACCGCCAAGAAGGTGGAATACCGCAGCATTCCCTATCGCAGCATCGTCATGCACGCCCTGGAAACCGCCGGGCATTTCGATCTGGATTGTGACCTCAAGCTCTGGCTGTCTGGCCAGCCCGACCCCATCTGCCTGAAGCTCGGCCGCGGCCAGGCCGCTACCCGGCTGGTCGCGCTCCTGGCACAGCACGCGCCGAGGTGAATATGCAGGTTTTTCTGGTCGGCGGCACCGTGCGTGATGAACTGCTCGGGCAGCCTCCCGGCGACCGCGACTATGTGGTGGTTGGCGCAACGCCCGCACAGATGCGGGCTAGAGGCTTTACCCAGGTCGGGCGTGACTTCCCGGTATTCCTGCACCCGCGCACCCACGAGGAATACGCCCTGGCGCGCACCGAGCGCAAATCCGGCAGCGGTCACCTGGGTTTTGTGGTGCATGCGAACCAGGACGTGACGCTGGCGCAAGACCTTGAACGGCGCGATTTCACCATCAACGCCATCGCCCGCGACCTTGAAACTGGCGAGCTGATTGACCCGTTCAATGGCGTGGCCGATATCAACGCCCGCGTACTGCGCCATGTCGGCCCTGCCTTTGCGGAAGACCCGCTGCGGGTGCTGCGCGCCGCGCGCTTTCTGGCACGGCTCGCGCCTTTGGGCTTCACCCTGGCTGCTGAAACCCGGGCGCTGATGCAGCAAATGAGCGCCAGCGGCGAGCTGGCCAGCCTGCCCGCCGAGCGCATCTGGCAGGAAATGGTCAAAGCCCTGCGCAGCAGCAAACCCTCAGCCTTCCTGCGCTGCCTGCATGAATGCGGCGCACTGGCCGTACTGATGCCGGAGATCGATACCCTCTATGGCGTGCCGCAGCGCGCCGAATATCACCCGGAAATCGACGCCGGCCTGCATACCGAAATGGTCTGCGACATGGCCGCCCGCCTTGCCCCTGGCGATGACTTGATTGGTTTTGCCGCGCTCACCCATGACCTTGGCAAGGCACTCACGCCACCAGAAGAATTGCCACACCATATCCAGCACGAGCAGCGCGGCATCGCGCCGCTGGAGCAGCTTGCAGCCCGGCTGAAAGTGCCTAACGAGCATCTGACCGTGGCGAAACTGACCTGCCGCCAGCACCTCAATGTGCATCGCATTGCCGAACTCAAACCCGCCACCGTGCTGAAACTCATCGAATCTGCCGACGGCTTTCGCAAACCCGAACGCATCCGGCAACTGGCCATGGTCTGCGAGGCCGATGCCCGCGGCCGCAAGAACCATACCGAAAACCCCTATCCGCAGGCCGGGCGATTGATACGCGCCTTCCATGCCGCCCGCGCCGTCAAGGCAGCGGATGTGGCCGCGCATCTGCACGGCCCTGCCGTGGGTGAAGCCCTGCGCCGCGCCCGTATCCGCGCGATTGCGGAAGCTTTGAGGCTGGAAACAACTGCGGAATAGCTCGGGATAGCTGGCTCGTCAGCCCGGCAGCGCAAGCAGCAGTAGCTTGGCCTCCCGCTTGCCCAAATGACTGATTTCAGGCGCGCAGGTTTCATCCTGCCAGGCCAGTGCATCGCCGCTTGCAAGTCGTTGGCCGCAAGCCTCGACTTCACCTTGCAAGACTTGCAGCCAATAGCGTCGGTTGCTTTGCAGGGGGATGTTCAGGGTTTGGCTGTCCGCCAACTGCGCCCAGTGCAGTTGCACGTCCTGGCGCAGGCCGGCAAGCGGCAGGTCAGTCCAGCCTGTGCCGGAGGCCGGGAGCTGCATCTGGCTGATGCATGGCGCGGCATTTACTTGACTGGGCTGTATCCAAAGCTGCCAGAAGTGTGCATCGTCTGCGGCGCATTGCCGGTATTCCACACCCCGACCGGCGCACAGGCATTGCACTTGTCCGGCTTCCAGGCAGGTTTCACTGCCATCGGCATGGCGCTGCAACAAGCGCCCCTTCAGCAGCAGGGTGATGATGTCCATATTCGCGCGCCGCAGCGGCTGCCAGGTATCACTTGCCGCAAGGTGCGTTTCATTCATCACCCGCAGCGCGCCAAAGCCGAGTTTGTCCGGGGCAAAGTAGTCGCCAAAGCAAAAAGCATGGCGGCTGGTTTCGCCGCCATGCGCGCTATGCCCCCATGTATTTGCAGGGTAGGCCAGCATCATTTTTTGTCCGCGTGCGCTTCCACGGTGATGCGCAGCTCCACTACATCACTGACCAAAGGTGCGAACTGCCCCATGCCAAAGTCGCTGCGCCTGAAGCTGCCGGTGGCATCAAAGCCGATGGCCGGGACTTGCTTCACCGGGTGCTCGCCCTGAGCGTTCAACGTCACATTCAACGTGACCGGGCGGGTCACACCGCGCAGCTGCAGATGTCCCAGCACTTCAAGACGGTCGCCGCTCAAGGACTTGACTTCGCGGCTGGTAAAGACCGCCTTCGGGTATTGCGCCACGTCGAAAAAATCCTTGCCCTTGAGCTCGTTGTCCAGTGCCGGCACGAAGCTTTGCAGCGACTGCATCGGGATTTCCACGCGCACCGTGGAAGCGGCCGGATTGGCGCTGTCATACACCAGCTTGCCGCTGGCATCGGCAAAATTCGCCATCGGGTTGGAAAACCCCATATGGTTCCAGCTGGCGATAATCATGGTATGGGTGGGGTCGATGGTATATTCGGTCTTTTCCGCCCAGGCATTGCCACTGGCTACGCTCAGCAGTGCAGCAAGCAGGCCGTGTTTGACAAGTCGCATGGTTGTCCTCCTGCTCAAAGAATCTGGCAGGCTTCGGCAAACGACAGGCGCGGATGACGCGGAAAGATACTGGCCGCATCGCCCTTGCCCAGATTGACCAGCATGGTGGATTTGCACTGCGTGCCGGCAAAAAATTCAGCATCCACCTTGGCGCTGTCAAAGCCGCTCATCGGCCCGGTATCCAGCCCCAGTGCGCGGGCGGCCAGAATCAGGTATGCCGCTTGCAGGCTGCTGTTCAAAAGCGCCGGATGGGCGCGGTTTTCACGCGGGCCATCAAACCAGCTCTTGGCATCGGTATGCGGAAACAGTACCGGCAGTTTTTCGTGGAAATCCAGGTCATAGGCGACGATGACCGTGACCGGCGCCGACAGGGTTTTGGCCAGATTGCCTTCTGAAAGCGCCGGCGCTAGGCGCGCCTTGGCCTCGCCTGAGCGCAGGAATACAAACCGTGCCGGACAGCTATTGGCACCGGTTGGGCCAAATTTCACCAGGTCATAGAGCTGCTGCAAGGTGGCATCGTCAATTTCGCCGGAAAAGTCGTTATAGGTACGCGCGGTACGGAACAATTGGTCAAGGGTGGCATTATCAAGGGCGGCAAACATGGCAATCCTTCTGGGTTAGCAAGATGCACAGTGTAAAGTGCCGCCATGTCCGAGAGCCTCCCATCTTTGCAACAGTCTGTCGCAGCGCCACTGCTGCTGAGCGACGGCCATGCCGGAAACCAACGCCAGGTGGAAGCGCTGGCGCGCGCACTGGGACATCCCGGCGCTGCGCATATCACGCTCAAGCCAGGCACGGCAGCCAAAGTGTTTGCCCCACGGGTTTTTCCCGGTGCATCCGGCACGCTTGGAGAGGCTTTTGCCGCCTGCCTGCAAAAGCCGCCTGCCTTGGTGATTGGCTGTGGCAGACAGGCGGCGCTGGCCACCCGACTGCTTCGCGCGCACGGCAGTTTTGCGGTACAGATACTCCATCCGCGCATCAACCCACGCCATTGGGATGTAGTGATTGCCCCGCGTCATGATGGCCTTATCAGCACCAATATCGTCCAGATCGACGGCAGCCTGCACGGCGTGGATGATGTATCGCTGGCAGCGGCGCGCGATGACTTTTCCGAGCTGGGCACACTGCCCGCCCCGCGTGTGGCATTGCTGCTCGGCGGCGCCAGCAAGCATTGGCCGATACCGACCGAGGCGCTGCTGGCTGCGCTCAAGCTGCTGGCACAGGCCGTGGCCACCCAGCAAGGCACGCTGCTGATCAGCGCCTCAAGACGCACGCCCGTGGCCTGGCAAAAACTCTTGCCAATGCTGCGCCCGGCCCGGCTCTGGCGCGATGAGCGCGATGGCCGCAATCCCTATCCCGGCCTCCTGGCCTGGGCGGATGTCATCGTCTGCAGCGCCGACTCGGTCAATATGCTCTCTGAAGCGGCCGCCACCTCCGCGCCGCTGTATGTGCTGGGCAGCGAATATCTGCAAGGCCGCCCGGCACAGTTTTTGCAGCATCTGCAAGCACAGGGGCGCACTCGCGCCTTTGACGGCAGCCTGGCCGCATTTGCCGCCACACCGCTGCGCGAAACCGCACGGGTTGCTGCGCAACTGCGGGCATGGTTGCCCATCAGCGGCTAAATCAGGCGCGCTCGCCTGCAAGCCATTGCCCAATCAACCAGCGCGAGATGGACGTCGGCGGAGAAAGCCGCAGCGGCGCTGCTTCATCCGCATCGGCTACCATTGCAGCCTGTATCTGATCACGACTGAACCAGCGCGCATCTTCCAGCTCATCCTGTCCGGTCTGCGGCATGTCCGCCTGTGCATGGGCAATAAAGCCGAGCATCAGCGAGCCGGGAAATGGCCAGGGTTGCGAGGCCAGATAGCGACTGCGCAGCACATGCACGCGCGACTCCTCCCAGACTTCGCGGATGATTGCCTGCTCCAGAGTTTCACCCGGCTCGACAAAACCGGCCAATGTGGAATAGCGCCGCGCCGGCCAGCCGGACTGCCTGCCCAGTAGCAGGCGCTCACCATCAGTCACCGCCACAATCACCGCCGGATCGCTGCGCGGATACTCCACCCGGCCACAGCCGCTGCAATCCCCCTGCCAACCGCCATGCCGGTAAATCAACGGCTGCGCACAGGCCGGACAAAACCGGTGCGATTTTTGCCAGTGCAGCACCGCCCTTGCCTGGGCGTACAAAGTGGCCCAAAACGCGGGCCAATGTAGCGCCGCCTGACGCAAATCGGTCTGCGCAAGATGCCCGGCAAATGCTCCGGCATGCTGGGCGGCAAACCAGGGCTCGCCGCTGGTTGTGCAACCCAGAAATACCGCGTATTCAGGCACGCCACGGACGATCTGCGGCATGCCCTCCGCATCAATGGCGACCTTGCCATGCGCATCCAGCCAAAAACAGTACGCACTGCTGCGCAGCGCATCGAGCCGCTGCGGATCACGACGCAAAAGGTCAGCACGTTCCAGCGGCTCATTGATAAAGGCAAAGGGCAGATTCATGCGCCGATTGTCGCCGATTGCCGCATTTCACAGCAGCAAGTGATTCCTATACGCTTGCGGCTTTGTTTGCCTTGAGCCCGCGCATGAACACGCCCGCACTCGCCACCCGCCACCGTCTTGCCGAAGTCCGCTACGAAATCCGCGGCGAGCTGGCGCGCCGGGCGCGCGAGCTGGAGACACAGGGGCGCACCCTGGTCAAGCTCAATATCGGCAACCCCGGCGCATTCGGCTTCCGTGCCCCGGCGCATTTGCAACGGGCGATTGCCGACCATATCCACGACACCGACCCCTATACCCATCAGCAAGGGCTGCCCGAGGCACGCGAGGCAATTGCGCTGTTTCACCGCCAGCGCGGCACGCCCGATGCCGAAGCCTCGCGGGTATTCATCGGCAATGGCGTCAGCGAACTGATCGACATCGCGCTGCGGGCACTGCTCAATCCCGGCGATGAGGTGCTGCTGCCCTCGCCCGACTATCCGCTGTGGTCGGCCGCCACCATCCTCAATGATGGCCGCCCGGTGTATTACCCGTGCCGGCCGGAAAACGGTTTTCTGCCCGACCCGGCAGATATCGAAAAGCTGATCTCCAGCCGTACCCGAGCACTGGTGCTGATCAATCCCAACAACCCGACCGGCGCCAGCTATCCGCGCGAGCTGCTTGAGCGCATTGTCGCCATCGCCCGCAAATACCGCCTGCTGCTGATGGCCGACGAAATCTACGACCACATCCTGTATGACGATGCCCGCTTCGAGCCGCTGGCGCCGCTGGCTGGCGACCTGCCCTGCCTGTCGTTTGGCGGGCTCTCCAAAGTGCATCGCGCCTGCGGCTGGCGCGTGGGTTGGGCAGTGCTCTCCGGCGAGGCGGCACAGGTCATCCCCTATCAGCACGCGCTGGATTTGTTGAGCGCACTACGGCTGTGCGCGAATGTGCCGGGACAATTCGCTATCCACGCCGCATTGCATGGCGGCGATACCATCAGCGCGTTGACAGCACCGGGCGGCCGGCTGCACGAAACCCGGCGCGCCCTGATTGAATGCTGCCAGGCCAGCCCGCATCTGCAACTCAGCACCCCGGCTGCGGCGCTGTACGGCTTTCCGCGCGTGGTCGGCAAGGCCGCCGAAAATTTTGATGACCACCGCTTTGCGCTCGATTTGCTGGAGCAAGAAGGCGTGCTGATCGTGCCCGGCTCCAGCTTCAATGTGCCGTATCGCGACCACTTCCGCGTCACCCTGCTGCCCGAGGCCGAGGTGCTGCGCGAAGTGTTTGCCCGCATCGACCGGGTGCTGGCAGGCTATTGCTGATGACGCTTGCGGAGACCGCCATGACACTTTCTTATCTTGCACTCGGTGACAGCTATACCATCGGCGAAGGCGTCGCCGAGGCCGAGCGCTGGCCCATGCAGCTGGCCAAAGCTCTGCACGGAGAGGGGCTTGAACTTGAGCCACGCATCATCGCCCGCACCGGCTGGACCACCGACGAGCTGGCGCACGCCATGGACGAGGCTCAGCTGACCGATGGCCAATACGATCTGGTCACGCTGCTGATTGGCGTCAACGACCAATATCGCCAGCGCCCGCTCGCAGAATTTGCCACCGGCTTTGATGCGCTGCTGCATCGCGCCATCGGGCTTGCCAAACACGGTGCGCAGGGCGTGATGGTGCTCGGCATTCCCGACTGGGGCATGACCCCCTATGCGCAGCGCGAAGGCCGTGATGCAGCCCAGGTGGCGCATCAAATCGACGCCTACAACGCTCATATCCACACCGTTTGCCAAGCGCAGCAAGTGGCGCTGGTGGATGTCACCGCCATCAGCCGCACTTGCGGTGCCGGTGAAAACGCACTGGTGGCCGATGGCCTGCACCCTTCCGCTGCGCAGTACCGGCAGTGGACGGCACAGGCGCTGCCCAAGGCTTGCAAAATTTTGGAAAACTGCCGATGAAGCCCAATAGCCGCGAACTTGCACTGCGCTTTCTGAACCCCGAACGGCGCTTCGACCGCCAGTATTACTACTATGCGCGCAGCAAACTGGCGACCGACCCGCTATACGGCGGAGTCAGCCAGGCGCTGGCGGATACCCCGGAAATGCCCATTCTCGACATCGGCTGTGGCATCGGCATTCTGCTGCATTGGCTGCGCGCCCAGAACCATGACGCTGCCTATGTCGGCACCGACTTCGATGCCCGCAAGATTGCGCAGGCTCAAGCTGCCCTCGCCCGCAGCGGCCTTGCCAACGCGCGTTTTGAAGTCGGTGATGCTGCCCGTGGCCTGCCCGCGCATTCGGGTCATGTCTGCATTCTGGATGTACTGCAATTCCTGCCCGATGCCAAGGCTCAGAATGCCCTGCTCGATGAGATGATCGAGCGCCTTGCCCCCGGCGGCAAACTTATCATCCGCACCGGCCTCAACGACGGTAGCGCCCGGGCAAAAATCACCGTTACGGTCGATCGCCTCTCCAAACTCTGGGGCTGGATGCGCGCCCTGCCACAGCACTACCCGGAACTTGCGCAACTAAAGGCCAAGTTCGCCGAACACGGACTTAGCAGCCAGTTCACCCCATTCTACGGCAAGACGCCATTCAACAACTGGCTGGTGGTAGCGCAAAAACCGGCAGGCTGAGCAGTCAACAACGGCCGCTGGCACAGCGGAGCAAACCGGGAGTAAGTGATGGACTGGATTGACTGTTAAAAACAGGCCTCATGCGCTAAAACTTTCGGACATGACTGCCGATTTGCCCTCGTCCCCTCGGCCATCACGCCCTCCGTGGCCGGAAAGTTGCCAGGGGGTGTTGCTTGGTCTAGCGCTGGGCGACACCCTGGGAGCGCCGTATGAAGGCGGCTGGCTGGAACGCGCCCTCTGGTGGGCACTGGGCTGGGTCGCAGGTGGTGGTGTGCGCCGCTGGAGTGATGACACCCGGATGGCGATGGATCTGGCCGAATCCCTGCTGGCCTGTGGCGGGCTGGATCAGGAGGATCTGGCGCAGCGTTTTGCCGCCAGCTACCGCTGGCATCGCGGCTATGGGCCGGGGGCTGCCAGGGTGCTGCGGCGCATCCGCGCCGGACAGCCATGGCAGCAGGCCAATCGCAGCGTTTACCCGCAAGGCTCCTGGGGCAATGGCGCCGCCATGCGGGCACCGGTGCTGGCCTTGTGGCCGTTTCCCTCAATGCAGGCGCTGGCCGTGGCCGCGCGTCAGTCGGCTCTGATTACCCATGCCCATCCCGAAGGCATCGAAGGGGCAGTATTGATAGCCATCGCCACCCGCGCACTGATGCAGGGTCAGTCACAAGCCGAGGTGCTGATGCAGGTTCGGCAACAGCTGCAAGTGAAGGCGTTCGATGAGGCACTGGCGCTGGCCGGAAATTGGCTGGCACAAGCAACCCGCCCCACAGCGGGCGAGGTGGCAGCAAGCCTTGGCAATGACATCACTGCCCGCACTTCTTGCGTCACTGCGCTATACCTTGCCTTGCGACATTTGCAGCAGCCGTTTGCGGCGATGACCGAACATGCCATCGCCTGCGGTGGCGATACCGATACCATCGCTGCGATGGCCGGCGCGCTGTGGGGTGCTTTTCACGGCGCAACGGCATTGCCGCCATTACCGCTGGAGCAGCGCGAACATCTGCAACACCTGGCACTCGCACTGGCCAGCCGGAGTGATGCCTGAGCCGATGCCCTGCTTTGCGCTCCGCCGGGCGCTCAGCGGTTGCCGATTTTCTCCCGTGCAATGGCGCGATGGCCGATATCGCTGCGGTGGAACTCGCCATCCCAGCCGATTTGCGCTACCAGCTGATAGGCGCGCCGTTGTGCGGCAGCCACGTCATCGCCCAGGGCGCAGGCGCACAGTACCCGGCCGCCTGCGGTGAGCACTTCGCCGTTTTTGCCCAGTTGGGTGCCGGCATGGAAGACCTTGCTGCCTTCCGGCAGTGGCGCATCCAGTCCGCGAATCACATCGCCAGTGCGCGGGGTATCGGGATAGTTTTCTGCGGCCATGACCACGCCCAGCGAGCACTGCGGGCTCCACTGGGCGCTCACGCCTTCAAGCTGGCCGTCGATGGCCGCTTCAAGCAGGTCCACAAGGTCGGACTGCAGGCGCAGCATCACCGGCTGGGTTTCCGGGTCGCCAAAGCGCACATTGAACTCGATGACTTTGGGCGCGCCGCTGGCATCAATCATCAGCCCGGCATACAGAAAGCCGGTAAAAGGCATGCCATCGGCGGCCATTCCGGCGACAGTTGGCTGCACCACTTCGCGCAGGATGCGTGCGTGCACTTCCGGGGTGACCACCGGCGCGGGCGAATAGGCGCCCATACCGCCGGTATTGGGGCCGGTATCGCCATCGCCAACGCGCTTGTGATCCTGGCTGGTGGCCATCGGCAAGGCGGTCTTGCCATCGACGATGCTGATGAAGCTGGCTTCCTCGCCTTCCAGAAACTCTTCAATCACCACCCGCGCACCGGCCTTGCCAAAGGCGTTGCCCGAGAGCATGTCGCGCACCGCTGCTTCGGCTTCGGCCAGCGTCATGGCGACAATCACGCCCTTGCCCGCCGCCAGTCCATCGGCCTTGATGACGATGGGCGCGCCTTTTTCGCGCACATAGGCCAGTGCCGCATCGACATCTTCATGCACGGCATAAAACGCGGTGGGGATGCCATGGCGAGCCAGAAAATCCTTGGCAAAAGCCTTGCTGCCTTCGAGCTGCGCGGCGGTGGCGGTGGGGCCGAAGATGCGCCGTCCGGCAGCGCGGAAACGATCCACCACACCAGCCACCAGTGGCGCTTCGGGGCCAACGACCGTCAGTGCCACGCCTTCATCCTGCGCCAGTTGCAAAAGCGCGTCGATGTCGGTGGCCGCGACAGCGATATTGCGGCATTTGTGCTCACCGGCAGTGCCGGCATTGCCGGGCGCGACCAGCACCTCGGTAACGCGCGCGGACTGCGCCAGTTTCCACGCCAGGGCGTGCTCGCGGCCACCAGAGCCGATGACAAGAATTTTCATGCCGGATTTCCTGCAGTTGGGAGTGGGGAGATTTTATTGATTCGCCTGAGCAAAACGTAGCGCGCAGCGTTTAGAACATGGAGCCGCCACCGGCAGCCGGCGGGTTGGCGGGGCGGTTGCTGCTGGGCGGATATTCCAGCGCCTCCGGTGCGCTCAGCCAGCGCCGGGTGCTGCGCTGGAAAAACAGGCTGTTGGGGATGCGCAACTGGCTCTGGCCGCCCTTGGGGTGAGTTTCTTTCAAGGTGACGTAAATCAGGTTCATGTCCACCACCTTGCCGCGCAGGCCGGGGCGGTCGCCGCCTTCCATCAGTTCAATCTGGTCATGCAGGCGGAACGGGCGCGTGATGAGCAGCAGCAATGCACAAAAGATATTGGTGAGCACACTCCAGGCAGCAAAAAACGCCACCGCAGCCACGGCGGTAAAGCCGGTGAATGCCGTCCACAGCACGCCGCCGGAAACGCCAAGGCGCTCCAGCACCAGCAGCAAGGTGCCAAAGCCAAGCAGCACGTTCAGGATGCGTCGCGCGCCGACCCAAACTTCCACAGGCAGCTCATAACGCTGCGAGAGCTTTTTCAAAACTTTGTCGAACATCCAGCGCAGCAGCAAGGCGGCGGCCAGAATCAATACGATTTGGGCGATGAGCAGAAATTCGCCATACCAGGCCTGCATCCACGGTGGCAGTTTGCTTTTCCAGTGCATGGGCTTCTTTTGCGCTTGCGGGCTGGGCATTGTAGCGGGGCAACACCATCAGGCCTGCACATCGCAGCATTGAATGGGACAATAAGACCATGACGGCCACCTCGCTTATCCTGCATCCGCATCCGACCACGCCTTGCCCGGCAGTGCGCGCTTTGGCTGTGGATTGGGCTTGGGTCGATGCCGATACCCTGCGACTGGATTACCGGCTGGATGCCGAGCTTGCCGCATTGCGTATCCCGCCACCGGCAGCGGTGCCTGCTGCTGTGGATGGGCTGTGGCGGCACACTTGTTTTGAGGCTTTCATCGGCGTGCCGGACGCCCCCGGCTATCACGAATTCAACGCCTCGCCCTCCGGCGACTTTGCCGCCTATGTATTTGTTGCCCAGCGTCAGCGGCAGATGTCGGCCACGCTGCCTGCGCCGCAAGTCAGCTGCCACGCGGTGGACGAGGGACTGCAACTGCGGCTGGACATTCCGCTCTTGGCATTGCCAGCAGGGCGTGTATGGCAGCTGGGCTTGAGTGCAGTGATTGAGACAGTATCGGGTGAGTGCAGTTATTTCGCGCTGGCGCATCCCAGCCCCGCACCTGATTTTCATGCCCGTGCCGGCTGGACGGCACGGCTTTCCCTTTGACTTTTTGAAACGGCAAACATGCAATTCGGACTTGAACGCTTTATCCAGGACTCCACCCTGCGTGCGCCGCTGGCTGGTCGCCGCGTAGCGCTGCTGGCGCATCCGGCCTCGGTCACCCGCGACCTGACCCATGCGCTGGACGCCATCGCCGCACTGCCGGATGTCAAACTCACTGCGGCCTTCGGTCCGCAGCACGGCCTGCGTGGTGACAAGCAGGACAATATGGTCGAGTCGCCGGACTACACCGACCCGCGCCTGGGCATCCCGGTGTACAGCCTGTATGGCGAAGTGCGCCGTCCGACGGATGCCATGATGGCCAGCTTCGATGTATTGCTGGTCGATTTGCAGGACCTGGGCTGCCGTATCTATACCTTCATCACCACCTTGTTGTATGTGCTGCAGGCGGCACAGCATCACGGCAAGGCGGTCTGGGTGCTGGACCGCCCCAACCCCGCAGGCCGCCCGGTGGAGGGCTTGAGCCTGCGACCGGGCTGGGAGAGCTTTGTCGGCGCCGCGCCAATGCCGATGCGCCACGGCATGACCATGGGCGAGCTGGGGCACTGGTTCATCGCCTATTTCGGCTTGACGCTGGAATACCGGGTGATTGCGATGCAGGGCTGGCAGCCGGAGGCCGCGCCCGGTTACGGCTGGCCGCAAGGCGCTGAAGACGGGCGCAGCTGGGTCAATCCCAGTCCCAATGCCGCCAGCTTGAGCATGGCACGCGCCTATGCCGGGACAGTGATGCTGGAAGGCACTACGCTCAGCGAAGGTCGAGGCACGACCCGGCCACTGGAGCTGTTTGGCGCCCCCGATATCGACACCGGACGGCTGCTGGCCGATATGCGGCAGATGGCGCCGCACTGGCTGCAAGGCTGCGTATTGCGTGAGTGCTGGTTCGAGCCGACCTTCCACAAACATGTCGGCAAACTGTGCGCTGGCGTGCAGATTCATGTCGAAGACCCGGTGCATTACAACCATCAGGCATTCAAGCCCTGGCGCTTGCAGGCGCTGGCCTTCAAGGCTCTGCGCCAGCAGCAGCCAGACTATCCCATCTGGCGCGACTTCCCTTACGAATACGAGCTGGACAAACTGGCGATTGATGTCATCAACGGCAGCCCGCTACTGCGTGAATGGGTGGACGATGGCGCTGCCACCCCGGCTGACCTGGATGCCCTGGCCGAAGCCGACGAAAACGCTTGGCGGCAAAGCCGCAAGCCTTTTTTGTTGTACTAGCGCACGTCATAAAATCATCCAAATGATGGCTGCGACCAGATGGATAGCGCCCAGAAAGTTGCGAGCTGTTTTGCCATAGCCGGTAGCAATGCAACGCCACCGCTTCGGTCGAGTAAAGAAATTCTCAATGTCGTAAGGCGCCTTGTAAAAGCCTGTTCAAGAAGAGACCTTGAACAAGCTCTCTCTAACTATTCGCGGCCATCGACAGAGCATCCAAGTTCACTTTCACCGAACTACATCACAGTGCCAACAAAATGGTGGCAGCGCAGCTCCTGCATGACGCAGTGGCCTACTACGCAAGCCTGGGCATGCGATCAAGCGCGTGCTGTCCGACAATGGCTCGGCGTTTAGCTTCAAGGTCTTCCGCGCTGCTTGCACCCAGCATGGCATCGTACAGAAGCTCACCAGAACCTACCGACCCCAGACCAACGGCAAGGCCGATGTAATGACCCACCACTTTCTGCACAGGTCAGGCTGCTAAAGCATACGCTTCAGCAGGTGTTTTCATGCCGAGCGCCTGATGCGGGCGTCGGTGATTGTAGAACTGGATCCAGTCGCCCAGCACACGCATGGCATGCTGCTGGCTCTCAAAGCGGTGACGGTGTACGCATTGCTCCTTGAGGGTACGGATGAGGCGTTCCACCATGCCGTTTTGCTGCGGGCAATGCGGGGTGATGAATTCCTGTTGCAGTCCGTAGCTGCGAACCAGCCGCGTGTAATCGCGGCTGGTAAATACCAGGCCGTTGTCCGAACGCAGCAGGAACGGCTCAGGCACACGCCCGAGCGTGCCATAGCGGGCAATCAGTGCCTGCTCCAATGACGCCACCGCGGTACTGGCCTTGCCGCTGCGTGAGAGATGCCAGCCCAGCCATTGCCGGGTATGGCAATCGATAACAAGTGCCAACGTCAGCCAGCCATCACGTCCTCCCCATACCCGGCACAGGTCG
>NWQT01000009.1 GCA_002798295.1 Lysobacteraceae bacterium NML07-0707
TGACCTCGGCATCACGCACTGTCCAGTGCGGCGGCGGTCGATACCAGGCAGCCCGTGACAGGCCGATGCACTGACAGGACCGGCTCAGGGGGCGGGCGTGTACCTGGGGCAGATACCGCACCGCCTCGCGTTTCTGCGCCGGCCCTACAGTTCTTTGCGATTAAGTCCCTCATCGCTGCGTTGTCCAGTGCCAGCTCGGCATACAGCCGCTTGAGCCTAGCATTCTCCGCTTCCAGATCCTTGATCCGGCGCAGCTCGGAGGCCTCAAGGCCGCCGTACTTCGACTTCCACTTGTGAAGTCGGCATGCTGATGCCGGACTGTCGGCAGATATCCTTGACGGGGACACCGGCATCGGCTTGCTTGAGGATGGAGACGATCTGGGTTTCAGTAAAACGGGACTTCTTCATGAAAACGCCTGGCTGGGGAAACAGGCCAGAAAGTTCTACTTATGGAGTGTCTGGCGATTGTGGAAGCATTACAGAATGCCCTGTACGCCCTGCGCAAAGGGGCGTTCTGCATAATCGCTGTCACACAGCAAGGCTTGCACTCGGCTTAATCCAGGCTTGCAACGCGCAAGCTCGACCAGCTTCCCCTTGCGGTCGGTGACGTTGGCGATGGTCATGGCGATGGCATGACTGTAGTGACTGAACTTCTTGCCAAGTCCCTGCGCACTTTGCACTTGATAGGCCTTGACCCAGCGCCTGACTGTTGCATAGTCAAGGCTATGACGCCGCGCCGTGGTTTCAAAGCCTGATTCTCCTGATGCGTAGCTTTGTACTACACGTAGTTTTAATGCATCACTGTACTTGGCATGAAAAACATCCCAAAGGTTGGATGGGGGCCCAACTTTTTGGGGGGCAGTTCACATTTGCGGGGCTTTCTCTTGTCTGCGCCCCATGCGGCGCGCTAGTGTGCGGTTGTGAATAAATCAGGGGTGAGTGATGGAGGCATGGCTGATTTTCCTGGTGCTGGCTATATTCAGTGTGCCGGTTTTGTTGATCATCACACTGGTCTGGGTCAGTGGCTTAAGACGCCGGTTGAGTGATGTGGAGCGGCAGCTTGCCGAGCTTCAGTCGCATTGGCCGCCGGGTGAGCTATCGCCAGAGGCTGTGGCAGGGTCAGTGCCGCAGACTGAATACACGCAGATACCGACTGATGTCTGGGCGGATGCGATAGCCGAAACAGATAATGAGCCGCCTGCGGTTTTTGCCTGTGAAGCCGCGGCCACTGGGACGGCGGTCGTGCCTCCGCCTCTTGATGTTGTCCCGGCTGCACCGGCATCCACACCGATACCTACACCGCCACCGCTACGTTCTGCCCCACAAGTCGCTGCACCTGTTCCGGGTGTGGCAGAAAAACTATTGGGCGGCATCAAAGACTGGTTTACCCGCGGCAATCTGCCGGTCAAGGTCGGCATGCTGGTGATGCTGGCCGGGGTGGTGGCTTTGCTGCGCTATGCCGGCCAGCAGGGCTGGGTGCAATTGCCCATCGAATTGCGTCTTGCCGGGGTGGCGGCAGCGGCGAGCGCTGCTGTGGTGTTTGGCTGGTTGCAGCGTGCTCGCAGGCCGCAGTTTGCGCTGGCGCTGCAAGGCGGGGCGATGGGCGCCCTGCTGTTGACCATTTTTGCTGCCAGCAAGATGTATGGCGTGTTGCCATTGGGGCTGGCTTTTGCACTGAGTGTGGCGCTGATTGCCGCCGCCGGGGTTCTGGCGGTTTTGCAGGATTCGCGCACGCTGGCGATTCTGGCAACGCTGGCAGGCTTCTGTGCGCCGCTCTGGCTGTCTTCGGGGAGCGGCAATCATGTGGTCTTGTTTACCTATTACGCCCTCCTCAATCTGGCGATTTTTGGCGTGGTCTGGCTAAAGCCCTGGCGGGTATTGATGCTGCTGGGCTTCGTATTTACCTGGGGCATCGGCGTGTTTTGGGGAGTGCTGGCCTATAAGCCGCAGTTCTATGCCAGTGCGCAGGCGTTCCTGGCGTTGTTCTTTGTGCTGTATCTGCTGATGCCGTTGTTGCATGCCCGCAAGCAGGTGCCGGGTCGGGGCGAGCTCATCAATGCCGCACTATTGTTTGCCACACCACTGATCGCGTTTGTATTGCAGGCGGGGCTGATGTCCGGTAACCGCATGCAGCTGGCTTTTGTGGCTGTCGCCGTGGCAGCCATTTATACCGTGCTGGGCGTCTGGCTGCGCGCTCAGGCGCGTTACCGGGTGTTGTTCGATGCCTATGTATTGATGGCGGTGGGGTTCGTCACACTGGCCATCCCCTTGGCGTTCTCGGCCAGGGTTACCGGAGCCTTGTTGGCGGTAGAAGGTGCATTGCTGGTCTGGTTCGGTCTGCGGCATCAGCGCGCCTTGCCGCTGTGGTCGGGGATTGGATTGCAGCTTGTGGCAGGTTTTGCACATCTGCTCGCGCGTGCGCGCTATGAGCGTGCATGGTTCGTTGCCGAGGTCGCCGAACAAAGACTGCCTGTACTTGTGCCCGTATTGAATGGCCTGGCGATCAGTGCCTTGTTGCTGGCCTTGATGGGTTTTGCCAGTGCCTGGCTGCTGTGCCGGCATCGCAGGCAGTGGCTTGCGAGTGCAATGTATGTTTGGGGACTACTGTGCTGGGTTGGGCTTTGGCTGGACGAAATCTTCCGTTTTGCGCCTTCGTATCAATGGCTGGAATGGATGCTGATTCTGGCTGCCGTGACCGGTTGGCTGGCCGCCGAAGCAGTGCGCAAGACAAACGGACAGATGTTGATATTGGCCTTGACCAGCCTGTTGGCAATGGGGGCTGGCCTGCTTTGGACGTGGCTGGATTTCTCGGGTGGAATATGGTGGGACGCCTTTGCGCTTGGTGCTTGGGCGATATTTGCGGTGCTGGGCTGGCGCAGTCTGGTTTGCCTGCGCAGCTATGCCGGCGCGCTTGCGCTATGGACGCAAGGTATCTGGTGGCTGATCTGGCCGCTGGCCTTGTCGGTACTGGCAGACAGTTTTGGCAAACCGATCTGGCTGGGTTCAAGCTGGTGGCTGGCGCTGCTCTGCTTGCCATGGGCTGCGGCGCTATGGCTTAACTTGCGGCGGCCCAAATTTATGCAGATGCCTTTGGGCGAACGCTTTGCACCTGCGCTACCGTGGTTGGCTTGGGGATACGGGTTGTGGCTTGCCGTCATGGTCTTTGGCAGTCTGTGGAAACCCGGCGATGCCGCACCGCTGCCGTGGTTGCCGGTATTCAATCCGCTGGAGCTGATGCAGTTGCTGATTTTGGCGCTGTTGCTGGACTGGCAGCGGCGTGCTGCATGGAGCAAGGCGCTGGGACAGTATCGTTGGGGACTGTTGGCCGTACTGGGACTGGTTTGGGTGAGCCTGATCACCTTGCGCAGCCTCCATCACCACGCAGGTATTGGCTGGCATGTCGGCATGCTGGATATTTCACTGGTGCAAACCAGCCTGACCGTGCTCTGGAGCGTGATGGGCATGGTGGCCTGGGTGGCCGGCTCGCGCCGCAGTCATCGCGGCCTATGGCTGATGGGCGCATTGCTGATGGGCATCGTATTGCTCAAGTTGCTGTTGGTTGACCGCCAGCATCTGGGCAATTTGCTTGGTATCGGCTCGTTTATCGCCTATGGCCTGCTGTGTACGGTGGTGGGATATTTCGCGCCCGCGCCGCCCCGCGAACCCAAGGAGGTTACTGCATGAAACGCAACAAAATACTTTGGCTGCTGCCATGGCTACTGCTGCTGACCGGCGCGGCCGGCTGGCTGCGGCAATGGCCGATTACAAGCAATGATGGCGAGGCCAAAGCCTATCGCATTGAGCTGGGCGAGGCGATATATCGCCATGCCCAGGACATTGCGCTGCGAGATGTGGATGTAATCGATGCCGAAGGTCGACCGGTGCCGGCGATGCTGTTTGCCGCCGATGCGCCGACAGCGCAGGCGCCAGTGCAGCAACCACTGCGCTGGTTTGCATTGCCCAAAGCGCCTGCGGCCACGCTGGACATGATCAGTGAACGCGATGAAAACGGTCAGCTATTGCGTGTCCAAACCCGGGAGATCAGGACGGCAGGCGCGGATGGCGATAGCTGGCTGGTGGATATGAGTCCCCTGCCGGTCAAACCCGATGCCTTGCAGCTGCAGTTTGCGCCGGAGGCGCAGTTCAGCGCCAGCATGCGGGTAGAAGGCAGTGACGATCTCAAACACTGGTACACGCTGCACGAGCAAAGTGCAGTATTGCAGCTTAGGCAAGGCGATCAGCACATGCTGCAAACCCGGATTGCACTGGATCGGCAGGCGCGCTATCTGCGTCTGACCTTGCAGGGCGCCAAAGCGCCTTTGCAGGCAGTCATCGCAGAGCTGCCAGCAGCGCATATCGAACCCGAACGCGCATGGCAGCGCTATCAGGGCAAGCCAGGCCAGGATCGGCTCAGCTTCGAGTTCGAGGTGGATGGACGCCAGCCATTTGACCGGGTAGATGTGATCTTGCCGGGCAGCACGGTGGCGCGTTTCCATCTTGAAAGCCGGGATGACCCGCAGCAGCCCTGGCAGTATCGTGCCGGGCCGTGGATGCAATATCAGCTGGGCGAGGCGGCGCGCTCAGCCGCTCAGCAATTTGCAGCGGTGCGACAGCGTTATTGGCGGCTGCGAGCCGATAGCCCGCTGCATGATGCGCCGCAGCTGCAATTGGGCTGGCGGCCTGAAGTGCTGATATTTGTTGCCGCGGGCACGCCGCCGTATCGGCTGGTGGCAGGCAGTGCCACGCAGAAGCGCCAGAATGCCCCGATTGCGGACGTGTTGGCACAGATGCGCGGCAATTACGGTGCCAGATGGCAGCCTGCGGTGGCCGAAGTCAGCGGTGAGGGCGAGATCGCCGACAGCAATGCCCTAAGCGTGCCGCGCGATAATAAGCGGTTGTTGCTGTGGGCCGTGCTGATCGTGGCAGTATTGCTGATTGGCGGCTTCGCGGTTTCCTTGTTGAAAGGTCAGAGGACAGATGAGCATGCGTGAGCGTGACAATCCCGCAGGTTTGGTGCGCGATGACATCGTGCGTTTGGTCGATGTGTTTTATGACCGCGTGCAGGCCGATGCGGTGATTGGCCCAATCTTCAACGATGCCGTGCATGACTGGCCGGCACACAAGGCAATGCTGGTGCGGTTCTGGTCGTCAGTGGCATTGGGGACGCGCGAATATCGCGGCAACCCGATGGCGGTTCATCGCGCATGGCCGATTATTGATGCGCACTTTGGTCATTGGCTGGCGCTCTGGCAGCAGACTGCACAACAGGAACTGGGCGAGGCCAAGGCCGATGTGCTGTATCAGCATGCCCGGCGCATTGCCCAAAGCCTGCGTTACGGGCTGGGGCTTGACCGTACCCGGCCCTTGCCGGTGTTGCTGGGTTGATTCTGGCTTGCGGCCTCAATGGCTGCGGGTATAGCGGCCATGCTCCACCCGGATATGACCCTCCAGCTCCAGTGTTAGCAAAATGGGTGCCAGCTCGGTAACTGGCTGCGCGCTGCGCTCAACCAGCGTGTCCAGGGTCACCGGATCATGGCCAATCGCCTGCAAGAGGCTTTGCTGCTGGGCGGACAAGCCGGTGCCGGGCGTTGGAACTGCCACCCTTTCGTCAGCCAGCCGGGTTCGCAACGCCTGCCCCAGATGCTGCAATATGGGCGAAACGGCACTGCTGATGTCTTCCGGGCAGGTGACCAGCGTGGCGCCATTGCGCAGCAAATGGTGGCAGCCGCGTGCCATCGGGTTGTGGATCGAGCCGGGCAGGGCAAATACTTCGCGGCCTGCCTCTGCAGCCAAACGCGCGGTAATCAGCGCGCCCGAGCGTTCGGCCGCCTCCACCACCAAGGTACCTGCCGAAAGCGCGGCGACGATGCGGTTGCGTGCCGGGAAATTGTGCTGTAGCGGCGGCGTGCCGGGCGGGTATTCGCTGATAACCGCACCGCGTTCGGAGATGGTCTGCATCAATATGCGATGGCTGCGCGGGTAGGCGGTATCGATGCCGCAGCCGAGCACGGCCAATGTCACGCCTTCATGGCAGGACAGTGCGCCCTCGTGCGCAGCGCGGTCAATGCCTGCGGCCAGGCCACTGCTGATGGCAAAACCCTGCAAGGCCAGTTGCCGGGCAAAGGCATGGGCATTGTCGCGGCCACCGGCGCTGGCGTGACGGCTGCCGACGATGGCGATTTGTGGCTGCCATAAATAACCCGGCTCGCCTGCAATGAACAAGGCCAGTGGCGGGTCGGGCGCCTGGGCCAATAGTGGGGGATAGTCGTGATCGCCAAAGGTGAGCAGATGATGAGCGGGCGCTTCAAGCCAGGCCAGGCTGCGCGCAAGCAAGGCTTGGGCTGTTTTGTCCGGGTTGTGTAGCCGGGCGATTTGTGTGGCACTCAATCCTGCTTCTTGCCAGACATGGATGCCGGCATGCAGCGCTTTGCTGGCATCGCCTGCAAAGCGCTGTAGCAAAAGTCGCCGGGGCGCGCTGGCGCCTTGGGCAAAAATCAGTCGCAGCAGGGCAGTGGTGGCGTTATCACAGGACATGCTGTGAGTTTTATGCACAAACAGAAACGGCACCCTCGGGTGCCGTCCTGCAAGCATTTCGGAAACTTCCGCAAAATCAGTAGGGTGAATCCGGGTGCTTGAGCTCGTAGCCTGCGTGGGTCGGTTTGACGCTGTCCATCACCAGGCCGTAGCTGATTTTGTCGAAAGTGCGGAACACCATCACATGGCCTGCAAATTCGTCAGGCAGGCGTACCTTGCCGCCACTGCCGACCAACTCGCTATCGCGGCGCGGCACTTGCACGCGATCGACCACATTGCTGCCTACGCGCCAGATCGAAAATACCGTGCCGTTGTCCACGCCATCGCGTGCGCCAACCGAGAGCGCCACCACATCGCGGGAGCCAGCGATATTGCTGCGATCGGCTACGGCCAGGATTTGCGCCTTGCGGTAAGGGAACTGGTTCTTGGGCGGATGCGGGAAGAATTGCAGGTCATACGGAATCGACTCGACCGGCACCAGCTTGTCGCCCACGCGAACCTCGTAGTTCTGGTCGTCCAGCTTCAGCGTGGCCGCTTCAATGCCGCCGACTTCACCCAGGGTAATGACGCCTGCATTGACGCGGCGCATTTCGTAGCCGAGTTTCTCCATGCCGCCGCGAGCGAGCATGATTTCATTCCAGGTGCGGTCATCGGCCGGATAGTCGGTGCGGCGGCCGGCGTGGTCAAGCCGGTCACGATTGGTCAGGGCGCCGTTATTGCCGCGGCGCATGCCCATGGTGTAGAGCTGTACCGGGCGCATCACTGCAAAGCGCTGCCCGGGCTGCGCTTTGGCGCCCAGGCCACGGACATAGACCGACTGCCCGCGGGTGGCGAGCGCCCGGTCTTCTTCCAGGCCAACGACATAGGGCAAATCGTCGATTTGCTCATAGATGCGCATGTCTTTGAGGAAGGCTTCGACCTGTTCCAGCGGCACGCCGGTAATCGGCGCTTCCGTGCGTGGGCCAGGCTGCAGCTGGGCGCGGTTGAGATAGGCAAGGCTTAGCACGTCGCCCGGATAAATCAGATGCGGGTTCTTGACCTGCGGGTTGGCCTGCCAGATTTCCGGCCACAGCCAGGGTTTTTGCAAAAAGCGTCCGGCAATATCCCAGAGCGTGTCGCCCTTCTGGACGACATAGGTATCCGGGTGGTTTGCACGAAACTCCTGCGCAAAGGCAAGACCTGCAACAGCGGTAAGCGTCGCGGTAATAAAGGCGGTACGCAATTTGCGTGCGGCATCGGTGAGCTTGACGGCCATTGTGATGTATCCAGAGTTTCCCCAGTTGAAGTGCATTTAGACCACATTTGGCGGTATTTCACAAGTATCACGTTAGAATTGCGTTCAATCCCGATGACTTTTGAGTGCCGCCCGCAAGGTGTGGCGCGAGGTTTGAAACATGGCTTTGCTTCCCATTCTAGAGTTCCCCGACCCCCGCTTGCGCACTCGTGCCGTTCCGCTGGAGGCCGCCGAAGTCGTCGGCGAAAAATTCCAGGCTCTGCTCGATGACATGTTTGAAACCATGTATGCCGCGCCCGGTATCGGTCTTGCCGCAAGCCAGGTGGATGTGCATCAGCGCTTCATGGTGATTGATGTCAGCGAAACGCATGATGCGCCGCTGGTATTCATCAACCCGGAAATCATCGCCCGCGATGGCGAGCAGGTATATCAGGAAGGTTGCCTGTCGGTGCCGGGCATCTTTGCCGATGTCACCCGCGCCAACCAGATACGTGTGCGTGCGCTGGGGCGCGATGGGCAGCCCTTCGAGATGGAGGCCGATGGCCTGCTGGCCGTGTGCATCCAGCACGAGATGGATCATCTGGAAGGCAAGCTGTTTGTCGATTACCTCTCGCCGCTCAAGCGCGAAATGGTCAAGAAGAAGCTCGCCAAGCACAAGAAAGCCGCATAAAACTACGCATGAAAATCGTTTTTGCGGGTACGCCCGAATTTGCCGTCCCCTGTTTCCATGCAGCGCGTGAAAAAGCCGAGGTTTTGGCGGTGTTCACCCAGCCCGACCGCCCCGCCGGACGTGGCCGTGGCGTACAGATGTCGCCAGTCAAGCAGGCTGCGCTGGCGGCGGGTGTGCCGGTGCATCAGCCAGCAACACTGCGCAGTCCCGAAGCCCAGGCCTTGCTGCGCGAGCTGGCGCCGGATTTGATGGTGGTGGTGGCCTATGGCCTGATTCTGCCGCAGGCAGTGCTGGATATTCCGGTGCACGGCTGCTGGAATGTGCATGCTTCGCTGTTGCCGCGCTGGCGTGGCGCCGCCCCCATCCAGCGGGCGATTGAGGCAGGCGACAAACAAACCGGCGTCTGCCTGATGCGCATGCAAAAAGGGCTGGATACCGGGCCTGTCATGTTGCAACTGGATACCGCCATCAGCGATACCGATACCGGCGGCAGTCTGCATGACCGGCTGGCGATGCTTGGCGCACAAGTGCTGCGTGATGGCCTGGGGCTGCTGCGGGTGGGCTTGCTGCCCAGTGCCCGGGTGCAGGACGAAGACGGCGTGAGTTATGCCCACAAACTGGACAAGGCCGAGGCGCGGCTGGACTGGCAGCGGCCGGCCGAGCAGCTGGCGCGCAAGGTGCGCGCTTTCAACCCCTGGCCGGTGGCCGAGGCCGTACTGGAGGGCGAGCGTATCCGCATCCATGAGGCGCAGGTTGTGGCAAGCGATGGCGGCCATGCGCCGGGCAGCATCATCCGTGCCGCGCGCGATGGCATCGATGTGGCAACCGGCGAGGGCGCATTGCGCATCCTGCGCCTGCAACGCGAAGGCGGCAGGCCCATTACCGCCGCCGACTGGTTGAATGCCCGCAAGGCTCAACATGCCTATTGACTCTGATAACGGTGCTGCAAGCCGTGCCGTGGCCGCCCGCATTCTGGATGCGGTGCTGCATCAGGGGCGCTCGCTGAAAGCCGAATTGGCCAGCCAGCTGCCGACGCTTGCCGATCCGCGTGACCGCGCACTGGTGGAGGCCGCAGTGCTGGCGGCCTTGCGTGAGCATGGCCGTTATGCCGATGCCCTGAACGGCTGGATGACCCGCCCGCCCGGCAAACGCGATGGCCTGTTGCGCGCACTTTTGTATATCGGCTTTGCACAGCTGGATGTGATGAAGTTGCCTGCACATGCGGCAGTGGCAGCGACCGTGGATGCCGCGCGGCGTTTGAAATACGCCCATCAGGCAGGCCTTGTGAATGCCATTTTGCGCCGCGCCCTGCGCGAGCGGCTGCCTGCAAAACGCGCTGATGCGGCCTGGCCGCGCTGGTTGGCAGGGCGTGTTCGCAGGGATTGGCCGCAACAGGCCGAAACGATATTTGCTGCCAGTGCCGTGCCGCCGCCGATGTGGCTGCGCATCAACCGGCAAAAAATCAGCCGCCAGGCCTATGCCGAAAAACTGCATATGGCGGGCATTGAGCATCGTCTGGTGGATGCGTTGGCAGATGCCGTTTATCTGCCCCAGCCCTTGCCGGTGGATACGTTGCCGGGATTTGCCGAAGGTGAAGTCTCGGTACAGGATGGCAGCGCCCAGCGGCTGCTCGATGCGTTGCAGCCAGATGCGAATGCCCGGGTGCTGGATGCCTGCGCCGCGCCCGGCGGCAAGGCGGCGCACCTGGCCGAGCGCTACCCGGCGGCGCGGCTCCTGGCGCTGGATGTGGATGCGCGCCGCGTGCGCCGCATGGCAGAAACCTTTGCGCGCACCGGGCAGTGCGTTGAGGTTCGTGCTGCCGATGCCACGGCCAAGGCAAGCTGGTGGGATGGCGAGCCTTTTGGCGTCATCATCATTGATGCCCCATGCAGTGCGACCGGCGTGGTGCGCCGCCAGCCGGACATCTTGCTGCACCGCCGCGAGGACGATATCCCGCGTCTTGTCGCTCTGCAAGCGCAGTTGCTGGACGCGCTCTGGCCGTTGCTCGCACCCGGCGGCGTGCTGTTGTATGCCACCTGTTCGATTTTGTCTGCCGAAAACGCCGGGCAAATCGCCGCGTTTCTGGCGCGTACCGCCGATGCCCGGCTGCTGCCGCTGGATGCACGCTTTGGCCACGATACCGGCTACGGTCATCAGCGCCTGCCGGGAGAAGACGATATGGACGGGTTTTTCTATGCCCGCCTTGAGAAAGTCCAGCCATGAAAAAAGACGCAGCGCTCGATGCACTGTTGCTGCCCTGGCAGCAGCAGCTTGTAAGCTTTGCCCAAGGCAATACCCTGTTCTTGCGTGCCCGGGAAGGCGCTGCCTTGCAGGCGATACGGGCGCTTGAGCCGCTATGCGTGCAACCTTTCAAGCCTTGGGCTGATGCCCTGGGTCGCGCTGGATTTGAGGTGCGGCCACAAGCGCCACAGACGCAGGGTTTTGCCCAGGTGCTGGTATTGCCGCCACGGCAGCGGGAGGAGGCGCGCAGCCTGCTGGCATCGGCCTTTGATGCCTGCGCAGCGGGCGGCCTGGTGCTGGTCAGCGTCGCCAATGATGAGGGCGCCAAGGCTATCGAGGGCGATTTCAAAAAGCTCGCAGGCGGCCTCGACGGCCAGCTGGGCAAATATCACTGCCGGGTGTTCTGGGCGCGTTGCGATGAGGCGCGGCTGGATGCCGAGCTGCTGCAGGCCTGGCGTCAGGCCGATGCGCCGCGGCCGATTCAAGGTGACTTTCAGAGCCGTCCCGGGGTGTTTGCCTGGAACCGGGTGGATGCCGGTTCCGCACTGCTGGCCGAGCATCTGCCGCAAGGCATCAGCGGGCGTGCCGCAGACCTGGGCGCCGGCTGGGGGTTTCTGGCCGATGCCGTGCTTGGCAAGAATCCCGGCCTGCGCGCGCTGGATGTATTCGAGGCCGATGCCCGCGCGCTGGCGCTGGCCGAGCACAATTTGCGCCGTCATCAGCACGATACCGAAATCGTCTATCACTGGCATGACGTGACGGCAGGGCTGCCTGCCGGTACGCAATACGAGCTGGTGGTCAGTAATCCGCCGTTTCATGATACCGGCAAGGCGTCGCAGCCGGGGATCGGCCAGGCGTTCATCCGTGCCGCTGCCGAGCGCCTGGCTGCACACGGCGCCTTCTGGCTGGTTGCCAATGCGCATTTGCCATACGAGGCCTTGCTGGCCGAGTGCTTTGCCAGCCTGCGGGTGGTGGCTGCCGCACAGGGCTACAAGGTGATTGAATGCCGTCAGGTGCGCCGGTGAGCGGCAAGGTCAAACTGCTGCGCTATCTGGCCAATCTTGGCTATGGCAGCCGCCGTGAAGTGCTGGGGCTGCTGGCTGATGGCCGCGTCACTGATGTGCAGGGCGAGCGCTTGTATGGCGATGATGTGCGTACGCATGATGACATCCGCATTGACGGCCAGGCGCTGGATCCGGCGCCTGGCCTGATGCTGATGCTGCACAAACCCTGCGGCTATACCTGCTCCAGCAAAGACCAGGGGCGACTGGTGTATGACTTGCTGCCCAAGCGATTCCGGCTGCGCAGCCCGCTGCTCTCGCCAGTCGGGCGGCTGGATCGGGACACCAGCGGCCTTTTGCTGTTTACCGATGACGGGCAACTGCTGCACCGGATTATTTCGCCCAAATCGCATCTGCCGAAAGTCTATCTGGCCGAACTTGCCCGCGACCTGCGCGGCGATGAGGCCGGAATTTTTGCCAGTGGCAGGCTGATGCTGGAGCGCGAAACCACGCCGCTGATGCCCGCTGTGCTGGAAGTATTGAGCCCGCGCCAGGCGCGCCTGACCCTGCACGAAGGCCGCTATCATCAGGTGCGGCGCATGTTTGCCGCTGTCGGCAACCATGTCCAGGCGCTGCATCGTGAGCGTGTGGGCGGCCTGGATTTGGGTGGACTGCCGCAAGGCCAGTGGCGTTTGTTGCAGCCTGATGATTTGCAACAGCTGTTTTCCCCGACCGTTCATCCCTTTGCCATGCCGTCCGGTTAAGCTTTGCCGCCAACAGGCTTGGCGCTGCCTGCAACTTGTTGCACTGTTGCGCTGTCCAAGATTTTCCGGCAATGGCAGCCGGATCACGATTTCACAAGCGAGTTGATTGATGAATCTGCGTCATTCCATGCTGGCACTGGCCTTGGCCGCCCCGATTTCCCTGTTGGCGATGGCCGACAGTCCCGTATCACGCGCGAGAGCCGAGCATGCCACCGCCCTGCCGGCTGCTTTTGTGACCAGCGCTGAGCAGCGCGATACTTCGGCGCTGGTGCATGGCCTGCTCTCCGACAGCCGTTATGCCTACCGGCCAAGACCCTTGAACGACGAGCTGGGGGCTGAAGCCTGGAAGCGCTATCTGGAGTCACTCGACCCGCTGCGCATGTATCTGACCGCTGCCGATGTGCAGAGCTTTGGTGATGGCGCCGCGCTGATGGTCAAAGCGGTGAAAATCGGTGATTACAACCCGCTTTACCGGGTGTTCGAGCGCTACCGTCAGCGCGTTGCCGAGCGCTCCGAATACGCCCGCAGCCTGCTTAATCAGGATATTTTCGATTTCACCGGCAATGACAGTTATGACTACGACCGCAAGGACATTCCCTGGGCGGACGAGACAGCCCTGCAACAGCAATGGCGGCAATCGGTGCGCTATGACTGGCTGCGGCTGGAGCTTGCCGGGCGCAAACCGGATGAAATCCGCAAGACGCTGGACAAGCGCTATCAAAACCAGGGCAAGAGCCTCAATGAGCTGAAGGCCGAAGACGTATTCCAGATGGCGCTTAATGCCTATACCGGCTCCATCGACCCGCATACCAGCTATTTCAACCCGCGCTCGGCCGAGCGCTTCACCGAGCAGATGTCGCTGTCGCTGGAGGGCATTGGCGCGCAGCTGCAAAAGCGTGATGAGATGGTCACCATCATGGAAGTGATTGCCGGCGGCCCTGCCGACCGCGATCAACGTCTCAAGGCCGGTGACCGCATCATCGCCGTGGGGCAAGGCAGTGAAGGCGTGATGGAAGATGTGGTCGGCTGGCGCCTGGATGATGTGGTATCCAAAATCAAGGGCCCCAAAGGCACCGTGGTGCGGCTGGATATCCTGCCGGCAGGCGCAGCGCCTGATGGCACGCCCAACCGCATCCAGATCACCCGCGACAAGGTGGTGCTGGCCGATGCCAAGGCCAAGCGTGAAATCATCCAGCTACCGGCAGCAGAAGGCGCGGCCGCACAGCGCATCGGCGTCATCAAGCTCAGCTCTTTCTATCAGGACTTCTCCGGTCGTCGCACGCACAATGAAGATGCCACCTCGGCTTCCAGCGATGTGGCACGCATCCTGGCCGAGTTCCGCCAGGAAAAAGTCGATGGCGTGCTGCTGGATTTGCGTAATAACGGTGGCGGCTCGCTGGATGAAGCCGTAAGCATGACTGGCCTGTTCATCGATACCGGCCCGGTGGTGCAGGAGCGGCAAAGCGGAGGCCGCATCAATACCCGCCATGACCGCAAGGCCGGTGTGGATTGGGATGGCCCGCTGGCGGTGATGGTCAACCGCGCCTCGGCCTCGGCTGCAGAAATCGTGGCCGGCGCCATTCAGGACTATGGGCGTGGCATCGTGATTGGCGAAACCAGCTTTGGCAAGGGTACCGTGCAGGCGATGGTCAGCCTGGATCGCATCGTGCCGGCGCGCGCCGACAAGGCGCGCTATGGCGATGTCAAGCTGACCGTGGCGCAGTTCTTCCTGCCTTCCGGGCGCAGCACCCAGAACCAGGGCGTAACCCCGGATATCCTGTTCCCGGCAACGCTTGACCCGGATGAATTTGGTGAAAGCACTTATGACAACGCCCTGCCGTTCTCGACCGTTGCGCCGGTGACGCATATCACCTATGGACAGTTTGCCGGGCTGCTGCCACAGCTTGGTCAGCTGCATGATGCGCGTGCTGCCCAGGACGTGGAATACCAATGGCAGTTGCAGGATGCCGAGGAGTATCGCCAGCAGCGCGAAAAGAAATCGGTCAGCCTGAACCTGGCCGAGCGCCGTGCAGAGCGCGAAAAAGAAGAGGCCAAGCGCAAGTTCCGCCAGAGTGAGCGCGAGCGTCTGGGACTTGCTCCCGACCCGCTGGCTGACGAGCGCCTAGATGATGGTCTGCAACGCATCGAACGCGATGTCGCCAAAGAAGCCGAGCGCGACAAGCTGGCTGACAAAGTGCCTGACCCGTTCCTGCGTGAAGCGGCCGCCATCCTCGGCGATGCTGCACGCCTCTTGGAAAAAGACCGCACACTCGCGGCCAAGGTGCTGCCACAATCCACTGCACCGGGCCGCTGGGCAGATTGATTTGCAGTCCTACGTTTTTAAGCAAAATCCCCGGATCAATTCCGGGGATTTTCTTGCTCCTCAAGTGTGCTCCAATCAAGGATTTGGCTCTGACATGACTGCTTCCACCCTGCCGCGTCCGTTTGCTGTTGTCATCGCCTTGCTGGCGGTTTATCTGATCTGGGGCTCTACTTATCTGGCCATCCACTTTGCGCTTGAAGGCGGCTTTACCCCCTTTTTTCTGGGGGGCGTACGGTTTTTGATGGCCGGCGGGCTGATGTTTGTGGTGCTGCGGTTGCGTGGCGTGGCTGCGCCCACGCGCGCGCAGTGGCGCAATCTGTGGGTGATGGGCGGATTGCTGCTGGCGCTGGGCAATGGCATGGTCAATTACGCCGAGCAAACCGTGTCATCGGGCTTGACGGCGGTGGCTGTGGCCTCCTCGGCGATCTGGATGGGCGTATTTGCACTGCTACGCGGCGATCGTCCCAGCCCAATGGAGTGGCTCGGTATTGCCATCGGTTTCATCGGCGTGCTGTGGCTCAATATCGACGGCATGCGCGGCGGCTCAGTGCTTGGGCTACTGGCATTGTTGTTTGCGGCACTGTCCTGGGCCTATGGCTCGATCTGGAGCCGTGGTCGTGACCTGCCTTCGCCTTTTATGACGGCCGCCGGGCAAATGCTCTGCGGCAGTGTGTTGATGTTGGCAGTTGCGCTGCTGAGTGGCGAGCGCATGGCGATGCCCGGTGCCAGGGGGCTGGCGGCTTTTGCCTATCTGGTGACATTCGGCTCGATTATGGGATTTACCGCCTATATCTGGCTGCTGCAGCATGTGCGCCCGGCGCTGGCGGGCAGCTATGCCTATGTCAACCCGGCCATCGCAGTGATGCTGGGCGCATGGTTGGCGGGCGAGCGCACGCGCGCTTCGGAACTGGGGGCGATGTTGGTGATTCTGGCGGGCGTAGTGGTGATTACCTCGGCCAAGGCGCTCAAGCGGCGTTGAGCCTGTATCTGTGCGCCGGATGGGCATTTATGCCATTGATCACGAAACTCTTTGCAATCGGGTGTATATTTTTTTGATTTGTATCACTGATGGCTCTCAGGTAATTTGAAGTAGGTAACCAAAGCATGGAGAAAAGGACAGGATGTGCTCTGGAACCTTAATTGTTCGAGGATGACAATCACTGATACGTGGTATTTATTGCTCTGGTACCGGGAGATGATGGCGTTCAAACCAATTCAGTTTTTGGTGATCGATTATGTCCAGGCGACACGGCTGGATTCGGGGCAATTTGCTTGATCACGGGCATTTCACCGCCACTTTTCCCGGTATACAGGGGGTGTTGATTTGGGGATGAGTGCAGGTCTGGCAGTTGTCGCATGCAGGCCGGGCTTTTGCCCGGCCTGTTGGTTTTCAGCCAAAACGTTTTTCCAGCATCTGGAAGCAGGCGCGCAGGCCTTGGGCTTCGCCGCCTGCGGGGCGGCCGGGGCGGTCGGTATCGTTCCAGGAATACACGTCCAGATGCGCCCAGGGCAGCTCATCGGGGACAAAGCGTTGCAGGTAGAGCGCTGCGGTAACGCTGCCGGCCATCGACGAGTTGCTGGCATTGGCAAGGTCGGCGATGCCGCTTTTGAGATAGCGCAGATATGGCTGCCACAGCGGCATGCGCCACAGTGGGTCAAAGCAGTCCTGTCCGGCTTGCAGCCAGTCCTCGGCAACACGATCGTCGTTGGCATACAGCACTGGCAAATCTGGCCCCAGTGCAATGCGCGCCGCTCCGGTGAGGGTGGCGAAGTCAATCATCAATGCAGGTTTGTCCTCGGCGGCGCGGGCGAGGGCATCGCACAGTACCAGACGGCCTTCGGCATCGGTATTGTCGATTTCAACGCTGATTCCCTTGCGGGTGGCGATCACTTCGCCCGGGCGCAGGGCATTGGGGCCGACAGCATTTTCCACGGCGGCCACATACAGCGATAGACGTACCGGCAGGCGGCGCTTGATGATGAGCTCGGCCAGGGCGATGGCATGTGCAGCGCCGCCCATGTCTTTTTTCATATTGCGCATGCCAGCGCTGGCTTTGAGATTCAGGCCGCCGGTATCAAAGCATACGCCCTTGCCAACCAAGGCAAGACGCGGATGGGCGCTGTCGCCCCATTCAAGATGCAAAAGGCGCGGGGCACGATGCGAGGCGCGACCAACGGCATGGATGGCTGGGTAGTTTTGTGCGATGAGCTCATCGCCTGCGATAACTTCAAGTTTGCCGGCGTGGGTGGTGGCGATTTCGCGCACGATGGCTTCCAGCTCGGAAGGCCCCATATGCTCGGTCGGGGTATTGATCATGTCGCGGGTGCGGATGCAGGCGGCGAGCAAGTCCAGCGTGCGCGCATCGGACTTGTCGTCCAGTATCAGCCGGGCAGGCTCGCGCAAGGGTTTTTTGTAGCGATTGAAGCGGTAGCTGCCAAGTCCCCAGCCCAGCAACAGGGCATTGCGGGCGGCATCATCCAGTTCGCTGCCAGGCTGCCAGTCGCCTGGCGGCAAAGCAAAGGGCGCGTGCGCATAGGCAAACGGGTCTAGCCGGCTTTCCATGCCGAGCACGGCCGCTTCCACGCCACGCTCGCCTGGCAGCAGCGCCACCGTGCCAGAGGCTGCGGTGTATTTTTGGGCATCCAGCCATTTGCCGATGTCTGGCAGTTGCAATTTGCGCCAGACATCGAATTCATCGCTGCGCACGCAGTAAAAGGTTTTGGCGCTCTCGCCCTGACGGGTCAATCCGGGTTGAATATTGTTCATTGCTTCTCTCAAGACGGAGGGTGTGCCTCTAGCCAGTCGGCCAGAGCTGCAAGGTTGGAAAATACAAGGTCGGGAATGAAGTCGCGGCGTGGCCAGGTGGGATGCCGGGTACGGGCATCTTCACGGTGCAGCCAGCAAGTTTTCAAGCCTGCACGGCGTGCGCCAGCGATATCGGCTTCGATATCATCGCCGATATGCAGGGTTTTGGCGGGCAACGTGCCCAGGGTCTTGCAGGCATGCAGGAAAATCGCCGGGTCAGGCTTGGCTTTGCCAAATTCTCGTGCCGTGACCTGGCCACGGAAATATTGGGCTATGCCGATGCGGTCAAGGTCGGCGTTGCCATTGGTCAGCGCACAGACCGGCACATGGCGGGCGATGCGCACAAGTGCTGCCTGGGCATCGGGGTAAAAGTCCACGCGGTTGCGTTCGGCAAAAAAAGCCTGATAGGCCGCATCGGTCAGCGCCGGGTCGTGGCCGCTTTCAGTCAGCGCGATTTCAATGCACCGGCGGCGCAGCCAGCTGGCATCGTGAGCTTTTTCCCCAAAGCGCTCAATGACACGCTGGCGCAGGCTATGCATCGCAGAAGGCGGGAATTGTTCTGCGGCCTTGGGCGCGTGCTGCCGGAACCAGTCATGCAGCACCCGCTCGATACGTTCGCCAATGGGGGCGAATGGCCAGAGGGTATCGTCCAGATCCAGGGTGATGGCCTGGACTTCAAAATCAGGCACCGCCTTGGGGTTCATACCAGCCCGTCGCGGCGTAATTTTTCGTGGTGTTGGCGCAGGATTTCGTTCTCGGCACTGCCATTGCTGGCTGATGCCGGTGCATCGGCGGCAGCTGACATGCCCTGGGAGGCAGCTGCCTGCATTTGTGAAAACTGCAGGCTGGCGGCCTTCATGCCGCCGGTAATCAAATTGGCAAAGCCCACGCCCAGCTGCAGGACATTGCTGCCACCGAGCTTGCTTATCAGCCTGCCATGACCGACCAGAAAACCCGAGGCCAGCCCGGCGACCAGTACACGTCCCGGTGTCCAGGCGGCATGCCAGGAACTGCGGGTCTGGCGCAAATTGGCACCCACGCTGCGCCCGTGCGCTTCCAGTGTTTTCTCGGCTGTGGTGACTTTTTCAATCAGTTGGTGGAAGCCCATCGAATACTCCGTCAGCTATGACCATCATTGGCGGTGGACTGGGTATTTTTGCCCTCATCCGCACCCAGGCCAATCTTGGCCAATTGCCTGCGCGTGGCATGCATTTGCGTATGCTCAAAGTACGTCAGGGCGCGCCAGGCGGAAAAGGCCGTAGCGGCCAGACAAAACAGGCCGACCAGCAGCAGCGAAAGCCACCAGGACAGTTTGAAGTAAGTCACCAGGGCTGCGACCAGCGCGGCCATCAATAACAGCCCGCCAACAGCGCCAAACACCACCGCTACGGCGGTGAAGGCCACGCTACGCCCCAATGCGCTGCGCGCCAGGGCGATATCGGCCACCACCAGCGCACGCAAGGCGCGTGCGCTGGCAAACGTGGAAGCGAGGCTGGCTTTGCTGCCTTCGCCGACGCGGCGGAAGGCTTCCAGAATGTCCAGTGCGGGCTCGGTTTTTTCCCGCGCACTGTCTGCTGCTTGGCCTGGCTCTTGCATGACCTTACTGCTCGTTGTTGTTGCCCAGGCCTGCGAGCTTGGCGATTGCCCAGCCAGCGGCAAAGGCGATACCGAAGGCGGTCAGCGGACGTTCGCGGATCAGGTCGGCGGCACTGTCAATCATGTCGCGGCTTTTTTCCATCAACACGTCCATTTGTTCCTTGGCGGCAACGCCGAGGTCTTCGGCGGCATGCTTGCCGGCGACGGCGGTATCGCTGAGCTCTGCCTTGACATAGGCAGTACCGGCACGCAGTTCTTCACCCGCAGCGGCGGCGGCACTCTTGAGAGAGTCACTGGTGTGGGCAGCGGCTTGCTTCAGGTGGCTGCCGGCTTCGGAGAGGTTTTCTTTCACGCTCATGGTTTGCTCCTTGGGAGGTTGGGTTATTGAATCAGAATTTGCCCGCGTTGACCGTTGCGCCAAAGGCGCAGCAGCAAGCGCTGGGGTGGGTTGTGGAAACTGGCACGGAAACTTGCCAGATCGTTGAATTCGCCGCTGGAGGCGGCAAGGATGACATCGCCCTGTCGCAGCCCGCTTTGTGCTGCACGACTGCCACGGGCCACGTCACTGACCAGTACACCGCTGGCGCCCTGGCGGCGCAGCGATTCGGGGAGTTCGGCAAAGGTCACGCCGGCAAGACGCGCATCAAGGCTGGCGCCATCGCGTGCCTGCTCCCGGAGCTGTGCACTCAGTTGCAACGGCTTGCCATCGCGGCGGATATCCAGATGGATGCGGGCATTGGCCGGCTGCAGACCCTGGAAATTACGGAAAGTCTCGACGCCACTGATGCGCTGGCCATTGGCCGCGACAATCACATCGCCTGCCTGCAGACCTGCCGCTGCCGCAGAAGAATCCGGGTAAACCCGGGTGATGAGTGCGCCCTGACCCGGGGCAACACCGGCGGCCTGCGCGCTGCGCGCATCCAGGTCACGGGTTTCAATGCCGAGCGTGCCGCGTCGTACCTGACCGTTGTTTTCCAGCAGCTGCTGCATGATGCTGCGCGCAAGATTGGTGGGGATGGCAAAGCTCAGGCCAATATTGCCGGCCATCGAGCCGCGCGGGTTGAAGCTGGCGGTATTGATGCCAATCAGCCGCCCCTGCAAATCCACCAGCGCGCCGCCGGAATTGCCGGGGTTGATGCTGGCATCGGTCTGGATGAAATTCTGGAAGCCCACGCCGGGTACATTGCTGCGCCCGACAGCGGAAATGATGCCGGAGGTCACGGTCTGGCCGACCCCAAACGGATTGCCAATGGCCACGGCGAAATCACCCACACGCAGGGTGCTGCTGTCGGTCATGGCAATGGCGCTCAGGCGCTCGGCACGGATGCGCATCAGTGCGATATCGGTATCCGGGTCGGAGCCGAGAAACTCGGCTTTCAGTGTACGGCCATCGGCGAGCGTCACCGAAACATCGTCGGCATTTTCAATCACATGGTGATTGGTCAGGACATAACCTTGGGTCGCATCGACAATCACGCCCGAGCCCAGGGACTCGTCAATCCGCTCCTGGGTAAGTTCGGGAAACATGCGCCGGAATACCGGGTCATTGCCAAACGGGCTGATATGCACACGCTGCTTGGTATGCACACTGACCACCGCCGGCATCACCCGCTCCAGCATTGGCGCCAGACTCGGGATTTGTCCGCCGCTTGTGGTTTGCGGCAACTGGCTGACCGGCAGGGCGGACTCAGGCGCAGGCTCTGCATGACCGGGCTGGGTCAGGGCATCACGCATCGCGGTAGCGGCAAAGCCACCAAAACCGGCCGCCGCTGCCAGCACCAGCAAGGTGGGCAGGGGGCGAGGATAGCGGGGGGCGTGCTTTTGATTCATTGGCATCCATCATGCAGGCAGGGCAGTGGTGTGGATGTGAAAACCGCATCCGCACATTGCCCGGCAGCTTACGACAGTGCCGGGCAACGATGAATGAATTTTTCAATAGCAGGTCAGCCACGTGTTATTACACAAATGCCGCCCTCCCAATTGATTGGTGGCTTAGGAAGCAAGTATGTGCAAACCAAATTCTAAGTTATTGATATAAAAGAAAAATAGGTTCTGCCGACGTTCAAAAATCAGTGAGGCCAAATTTCGACACCTTTTGCGCCTGTTTGCCATGGACTTGACCGCCACGGATGCAGCGCAGTTGTGTGGTCTTTCCGTGCGTTCGGTCAATACCGTGTACCAACGTATCCGTGCCCGCCTGGCTCAGGAATGTGCTGCGCAGTCTCCGTTCTCGGGCGAACTTGAAGCCGATGAATCCTATTTCGGCCCCAAGCGCATCCGGGGCAAACACGGGCGTGGCGCAGGTGGCAAAACCATCGTCTTTGGCTTACTCAAACGCGGTGACTGCGTTTACACCGAAATCGTCCCCGATGCCTCCAAAGCCACGCTGCAAGCCATCATCCGCGGCAAAGTGGACCCCAACAGCATCATTCATACCGATGGTTGGCGAGGCTACGATGGGTTGGTTGATTTGGGCTTGGACAAGCACTTTCGGGTCAATCACGGTAACAACGAGTTCGTCAAAGGCTCCAGGCACGTCAACGGCATTGAGTCTTTCTGGAGCTATGCCAAACATCGGCTGGCGCAGTCTCATGGGGTACGGCGCGACAAGTTCGAGCTGCATCTCAAGGAGACCGAGTTTCGCTTCAACCATCGACACCTTGATCTCTACAAGACACTGCTTAAACTGCTCAGAGGCGACCCTCTTTGAGGTGTTTGCTTCCTAAGTCCCATGCAAAAACCCCCGTCCGAACTGAACTGTACCCCAAAAGTTGGACACCCATCTAAGCTTTGGGATGTTTTTCATGGCGAAGTACAGTGAGTCATTCAAACTACGTGTAGTGCAAAGCTGCGAGGCTGAGCAGTCGGGCTTCGGTACCACAGCGCAGCGTTATGGTCTTGACCATGCGACGGTCAGGGGCTGGATCAAGGCTTATCAAGTGCATGTGGTGTACAGGGGGACGCAAGAAGTTCAGCCATTACAGTGCAGACTTCAAGTTGTCGGTGCTGCAACGGATAGAGCAAGAGGGGCTGTCGGCACGCGAGGCGCTGGTGCTATTCAATGCGCGCGCATCATCAGGGCGCTATGGCTATCGGTGTGTAACTGCCGCGCTGCGCCAGATGGGCGAGTGGGTCAACCACAAGATGGTGCAACGGCTGATGCAGTCACTGGGGCTGAAGTCGTTAGTGCGCCCGAAGCGATATCGCGCCTGGCGAGGCCAGCAGACCGAAGCACTGAATGTACTGAACCGCCAGCTCCAAACCACGCGTCCCAACCGGAAATGGGTCGCAGACGTCACCGAGTTCAATGTCCGCGCCCAGAAATGCTATCTCTCGCCGGTGCTGGATCTTTGATCGTTGCTTACACGATGCAACAGCGACCGCGTTCTCGCTGGTCAAAGACATGCTGCAAAAGGCCATCGCCAAGCTGCCGGGCAAGGACACGCCCCTCGTGCACTCGGATCAAGGCTGGCCGTATCAGATACCTGCCTGGCACCAGCAACTTGCCCAGCGTGGCCAGCCCCAGAGCATGTCGCGCAAGGGCTACTGCCTCGACAATGCCGTCATGGAGCGCTTCTTTGCCACACTGAAGTCAGAGCTCTTTTACTTGAGACGCTTCGAGTGCATCGAGCAACTTCAGGCCGCCATTGGTCAATATATTGACGACTACAATCACGCGCGTATCAGGAGAAAACTCAAAGGCCTGAGCCCGGTGCAGTACCGGACTCAGGCCTCAACCGCTTAACCCGTAACTGTCCAAAGTTTTGGGGGCAGTTCAAACCGGATGGGGGTTGTGAGTGCTCTGCTTTGGTGCGGTGCTTACATCAACGGCCGCGCTGATTGCGTTCGCGGCGCAGGTTGGGGCCGAACTCGCGTACTGAGCGTCGAGCCAGTTCGGCGTCTTGATTGGGGAAGTAATCCCCTTCCCAGCGAGTCACCAAGTCGTTTTCGAAGTGCACGACAAAGTTCTTGATCTCGGTTTTGCCGGCACGCCCACGGCGGATTGTGCTGGTGTAATCCCAGCGGTTTTGATGGAACGGGTCGGCAATCGAGGGGGTGCCCAGCATGCTGGCGACTTGTTGGCGGCTCATGCCTACTTGCAGCTGTTCGGCACTGGCCGGGTCAATCAAGGTGCCCTGATAGATAGGCTGCTTGTAAAGCATGCCGCAACCGGCAGTGGTGATGGCAATGAAAGCAATGATGGCAAGCCTGGAAGCGGTGATGCGCATGAGTAGGGCAAGAGCTGTAAAGACCGGGGGATGATACACCGATGCTACGGCAAGATTGAGAATCATGCGCAAAGGGGCTGCACTTGGCGTTCAGATCAGGCAAACTTCCTGCTGACTTTTGCCAAACTGCACCTATCCGAATGGACAACGACGACATCCGCAATGCTGGCCTCAAGGTAACCCATCCGCGCGTGCGCATCTTGAGCCTTCTGGAAAACGCCCGCCCGCAGCACTTGACGGCTGAAGACATTTATCGCCAGTTGATTGCCGACAATGAAGAAATCGGTCTGGCGACCGTGTACCGGGTGCTGACCCAGTTCGAGGCTGCCGGTCTTGTGCTCAAGCACAATTTTGAGGGTGGTCAGGCAGTGTATGAAATCGACCGAGGTGAGCACCACGATCACATGGTGGATTTGGATACCGGCAAAATCATCGAATTTGAAAGCCGCGAGATTGAACAGTTGCAGAAGGAAATCGCCGCCAAGCATGGCTATATGATCGAAGATCACGCACTGGTGCTGTACGTGCGTAAGAAATAAGCTAAGACTTAGAGCTTGTTCAAAATCTTTTGAGATATGAGAGCTAGGAAAGCGAGGTGGATGAACTGCAAGCTGGTATTGAGCAAGCGTTCGCAGTTCTTCCACAGTCGTCTGCATTTCTCCCGACAGGCAAAGTTGCGCTCGACAATCCAATGCTGAGTCGCTCGATGCGCCTGAGCTTCTTGATGTCGATGTGCAGCAGACCGCCCATGGTTTCGTGCTCGTAGCACTGCACGGACTCGTGCGGCTGCAGACCCGACAGCCGCGACAGTCCGGCACGGGTCAGCACGCGGCTGACCGTGGCAGTGGACACGCCCACCTGCTGGGCGATCCTCGCTTGCAGCCAACACTTGCGGCGCAGCTCCACGATCAGCAAGGCGGTGCCCGGTGAGATTGCTTTCGGAGAACGTTTCGGCCGCGATGAGGCGTCGGCCAGGTAGCGCCCCAGCCATTTGCGTGCGGTGGGCGCTGTCACGCCGTGGCCGGCGGCAGCCTGTGCGGCATTCAAACCACGCCCAGTCATGTCCTGAACCATTTCAAGACGACGGGCAAAGGTTAAGTCGGGCATTCTTATGGGTGTTCATCCGGCTGTCTCTGGAAGTTCTGGGTGTTTGGCGACTTCCAGTCGCCCAGACTAAGCTCGTGTGAACGTCAGAAACAACGTATTGAGACATCACATCTAGCGATCCCAATACTTTTTTGCGATCACATCCTTCAAGGCATGAGTCTCCAGCGCCTGCTCGGCATACAAACGCTTAAGCCGACTGTTTTCAGCCTCAAGCTCGCGCATGCGCGCCAACTCCGCAACATCCATGCCGCCATAGCGGCTCTTCCACTTGCAATACTTCGCTACACTGATCCCGTGGCTGCGTGCTTTTGTGCGCACTCTCCAGCAAAGGGTGTATAAGCTCAAATTGTTCGCGGCTGATGTCGCTCGGATAATTTCATGCTCATGTAAAGAGCTTTTGAACAGGTCCTTAAGTCGCTCAGAGGTGAGCCGCTTTGATGCGTTTGATTCCCAAGCCCCTTGATTGAACCGGCTAACGGTGGAGCCGGGATTCAGATTAATGACGGAAGTGACGCACGCCGGTGAACACCATGGCAAGGCCGTGTTCGTCGGCGGCGGCGATGACTTCGGCATCGCGCATCGAGCCGCCGGGCTGAATCACGGCTTTGATGCCGGCCGCCGCCGCAGCGTCGATGCCGTCGCGGAACGGGAAGAAGGCGTCCGAGGCCATCACTGAGCCTTCGATCTGCAATCCGGCATCCTGTGCCTTGATGCCGGCGATGCGCGCCGAATACACCCGGCTCATCTGCCCGGCGCCGACGCCGATGGTGCGGCCGTCGCGGGCATAGACGATGGCATTGGATTTGACGTACTTGGCCACTTGCCAGGCAAACAACAAATCGTCCAGCTGTGCTTCGGTGGGGGCCACGCGGCTGACTACGCGCAATTCATCGCGGCGTACTTGGTGCAGGTCGGCGCTTTGCATCAGCAGGCCGCCACCGATTTGCTTGACCTCCACCGGCGTGCCCTGGCGTGCGGCCATCGGGATGCGCAAAACGCGCACATTGGCTTTTTTCTGGGCATATTCCAGCGCAGCGGGTGCATAGTCCGGAGCAATCAGCACTTCCACGAACTGCCGGTCAAGGATGGTCTTGCAGGTTTCGGCATCCAGCGTGTGGTTGAAGGCGATGATGCCGCCAAAGGCGCTGGTCGGGTCGGTGGCATAGGCGGCCTCGTAGGCAGCCGCTACATCGGCAGCCACGGCCACGCCACAGGGGTTGGCATGCTTGACGATGACGCAGGCCGGCGCTTCGAATTGGCGCACGCACTCCCAGGCGGCATCGGCATCGGCCAGATTGTTGAAGGAAAGCGCTTTGCCCTGCAATTGGCTGAAGGTGGCCAGGGTGCCGGGGGCAGGGGCGACATCGCGGTAGAAGGCGGCCTGCTGGTGCGGGTTTTCGCCATAGCGCAAGTCCATCACCTTGATGGCGCTGCCATTGGCCTGTGCCGGGAAGCTGGATTTCTCGCCGTCATCATTGAGCGCCGAGAGCAGATCGCTGATGCGCGCATCGTATTGCGCCACGCGGTTGAAGGCGGCGACCGAAAGCTGCCAGCGGGTCTTGCCCGAGAGCGCGCCGGCATTGGCCTGCAATTCGGCCAGCAGCGCCGGGTATTGTGCCGGGTCGGTGGCGACTGCCACGCGGGCAAAGTTTTTCGCCGCCGAGCGCAGCATCGCAGGGCCGCCGATGTCGATGTTTTCAATCAGCTCCTCAAAACTGACATCCGGCTTTTGCGAGACTTGCTCAAACGGATACAGGTTCAGCACCAGAAGGTCGAGGGCGGCAATGCCATGCTCGGCCATCACCGCATCGTCGGTACCGGCGCGCCCCAGCAGGCCGCCGTGTACTTTCGGGTGCAGGGTCTTGACCCGGCCATCCATCATTTCCGGAAAGTCGGTGACTTCGCTGACATCCTTCACCGCAAGGCCTGCCTCGCGCAGGCTGCGCGCCGTGCCGCCGGTGGAAATAAGTTCAACATCCAGGGCTGCCAGGGCGTTGGCAAGCTCGATAAGACCGGTTTTGTCGGAAACCGAAAGCAGGGCGCGACGGATGCGGCGAGTTTCGCCGGTGACGGGTTTGAGTGACATGGGCAGCAGGCCAGAGATTGGAAACGCACATTATAAAAATGTGCGCTACTGGCTGCGAGTCAGCCGATGCCGTATTCGCGCAGTTTCTTGCGCAAGGTGGCGCGGTGGATGCCGAGCAACTCGGCTGCGCGGCTCTGGTTGCCGCTGCAATAGTTCAATGCTTCGATGAACAGGGGGATTTCCATCTCGCGCAATACCACTTGGTGCAGATCACCACTGACGCAGCCATCCAGATCGTTCAGATAGCGACGCACGGACGCGGCAACGTGTTCGCGCAGTGGAACGGGCTGGCTGGCTGGAGGCTGTGGCACGGGGCGTCCTTTGGGCATCTGACCGCGTGAGGGGCGCGCAGTCTAGCGTGATTCTTGCCCCATTTCACTGAATAGGTGAGGTGATAAAGCCGAACTGGAAGGCCACCGCCTCGCGCGCAGGCTCGCGCAGCAGCAATTGCAGGCTGGCAGTTTGTCCGGCACCAATCACTTCGGGGTGGCCTTGAGGCAGATATTCCTCCGGCGTGAAGGCGCGCTGTGCCAGTGGCTGGCCATTGCTGTCCGAGAGCGTCAGCAATAGCTGCGGCCAAGCTTGTGGCCAGGGGGCTTCATTGCGGAAGCCCGCCACCACGCGCAGCGCGCCGGGTGTGTCGGGCAGGCTGCGGATATCGTGTTCGAGCATGCGGAAAGCGCTGGCATCACGCCATAGCGGCAGGCTGCAACCAAGAACTGCGCAGGCTTTTTCCGCCAGCGGACGGGTGCTGGCGGAGGCCGCCAGGGTGCCACGGCCAGCGAGTAAAACCAGCATTACAAGACTGACCAGCAGCACGCCACAGGCCAGCCAGATAGCCGGGCTGGCCTCCGGGGCGGTTACTTCATCGTGGTTGGCGATAAAGCTGGGCGTGTCTTGGGTAGTCTGGCTCATGGTTGATTCTTGCGGCGGGCGGTAATCCGAACCCAGTCTTCCTGCGTGGCAATCTGGAAATCCTCGAACCATGGAGCATAACGCAGCAGCAGCTCGTCTTCTTGCCCTTTGAGGATGCCGGACATCGCCAGTACGCCTGCGGGGGCGAGCTGGGCGCTGATGACGCCGGCCAGCTCATCCAGAGCGCTGGCGAGGATATTGGCAAGTACCACCGGATACTGGCGGGTGGGTGCCGCCTCGGGCAGATACACCTGCATTTGCGCGCCCAAACCATTGCGTGCGGCATTATCGGTGGTGGCCACGATGGCCTGCGGGTCATTGTCGATACCTATTGCATGGGCGGCGCCCAGCTTCAGCGCTGCCAGTGCGAGGATGCCGCTGCCGCAGCCAAAATCCAGCACTTCACGGCCTTGCAGCACACCGGCATCAGCCAGTTCATCCAGCCACTCCAGGCACAGTGCCGTGGTGGGGTGGGTGCCGGAGCCAAACGCCAGGCCAGGATCGAGCCGGATGACGGCGGCATCGGGCGTTTGTGCGGCTTCTGGCAGGGCATGATCCCAGGGCACAATCCAGGTGCGATGACCAAACCGCATCGGTTGGAACTGATCCAGCCAGGCGCGTTCCCAGTCCTGGTCTTCCACCGTTTCAAACGCCAGTGCCGACCAGTCGAGTGAAGGTGTGGACTCAAGCTGCGCACGCAGTGCCCCGGCATCGGTATCGCCCTCGAACAAGGCCGAGAGCAGCATCTGCTGCCAGAGTGGGGTTTCACCTACGCCTGGCTCGAAAATCGCCTGCTCATCCGGGGTTTGGGCATCGGCGTCTTGCAAGGTCACCGACAGCGCACCGGCATTTTCCAGCGCGACCTCGTAGGCCGGGAACTGGGCTTGGGAAACGGGGAGTGTGAGTTGCAGCCAGGGCATGTCAGGGCTCCATTGAAATTTCGGGGCTATTGCCGGTAGTGATTTCTTCAACCAATGGACGCAATGCGACTGAGTGCAGGCCATCAATATGCTCAAACAGGTTGGGCGGGAGTCTCTGACCCATTGGGTTGAGAATGAAATCAATGCCTTCACGGCGGGCAAGCTTGGCGGCCGGAACAAAGTCGGAGTCCCCAGCAATCAGGACAATTTGGTCAACCAGCTTTTTGTAGGCAAGAGCGGCGATATCCAAGCCAATTTTCATGTCCACGGCTTTTTGTTTCAGTCCTAGTCGGAAGTGTTCGTCTTCCAGTTGGTGCAATTCCATTTTACGGTTACGCAGTTGTTCCAATGCCTCTGGTTTCAGTTCCCAATCTGCGTGGAGAGAAAGTTCGCCAAGTCGCAGAGCCAGCTTGCGTTGTTTGCGCAGTGACTGGTGCAAGTGGTTGCGAAAGATGGCCTGCTCTGACCTGGAAAAATCCACGGATTTACCGCTAACAGGCCAGTGCATCTTTTTGCTGAACGGTGGGCAATCGTAGAAATAGATGCGGTAGAGAGCGGCTGGTTTGCGTTTGGCGCGTTTGAGATGCTCAACAGCCATTGAAAAGACGGCTTTGGCAACCACCTCGGCATTGCGGCTGTCGTAGTCCGGAAAGCTGTGTTTGAAGCGCTTTAGAAAATACGCTCCATCAATCATGATGGCCGTGGACATGTAGGGCTCCTGAAAAACAAAGCCCCCGGGCTCGGCTTCCGATGAATAAACGCATGAGCGTATCGAAAGCGTACTGCCGGGGGCGGGATGCCGAAAATGCTAAATGGGCTTGACTGGCAAGTCAAGCCGGGGTGTCTGTGGCGGGTGCTTCGTTCAGCCAGTCCAGCGCAAGGGTGATGTTTTGCAGTAGGGCTTCTTGCCAGTCCTTGCGTTTTTCGCTGCCCAGCAGCAAGCGGCGGGATTGTTGCAGCCAGTGGCGGGCGGCATCAGGCTGTCCGGCCTTCAGCAATAACAGGCCATAAAGCGCCTGTGAAGCGGCAAACGTATCGTGTTGGTCAGGCTGCGTCTGGCTCAGCCATTGGTTTTGGCGTTGCGCGTATTCGCTGGTGATGTCCTGCCAGCGTGTGAAGCGTGCAAACCAAGGGAGCGCCTGTTGCCGGTACAGCTGTGCCACGGCTTGGGCACTGGTGCTCACTTGGGTGCGATTGCTGCAGCCAAAGCCGGTAGCGCCTGCGCTGTTGCGCAGGACTTGATGCAGCAGCACCGGCGCTTGCTGTAATGGCAGGGGGGCTGGCCGGGGTAAAGCGCAGTGGCCGCGATGCCGTAATACACGCTGAAAGCATCTTCGCCAGGGCAGCCGCCATGTAGCCAGAACACTTCATGCCAGCCCGCCGGGTGCAGTCGGGCAAAGCGGGTACTGCCAAAGGGTATATAGCCCAGTTGCTCGGCCAGCAGTCGGAAAGGGGCTTGGGCGACTCTTGAAAAGCGGCGGTAGTCGCGGGTATTCATGATGTTGGGCGCCGGGCATGGCTTTTCATGCCCGGCTTGGGTGGTCAGCTCAGTTTCAACGAGCGCTCGCGGCTTTCGGCCAGGCGTTTTTCCAGATAGTGGATATTCTGCCCGCCTGCGGCGAAGCCGCCATCGGCCATGATGCGCTGTTGCAGCGGTACATTGGTCTTGATGCCATCGACCACCATTTCCGAGAGCGCCACCCGCATGCGGGCGATGGCTTCGGCACGGGTGCTGCCGTGGACGATGAGTTTGCCAATCATCGAGTCGTAGTTCGGTGGTACCCGGTAACCCTCGTAGATATGGGTATCCACGCGCACGCCGGGGCCGCCCGGTGCGTGGAAATGGCTGATGAGGCCAGGGCAGGGGAAGAAGGTATCCGGGTCTTCGGCATTGATGCGGCATTCAATGGCATGGCCACGCAGCACGATGTCCTTTTGCTTGATGCTGAGTTTGCGACCGGCGGCAATCAGCAGCTGCTCGCGTACCAGGTCGATGCCGGTGACCATTTCCGTGACCGGGTGTTCCACCTGGATGCGGGTGTTCATCTCGATGAAGTAGAAGCGGCCGTTCTCGAACAGGAACTCGAATGTGCCCGCGCCACGGTAGCCGATGCGGATGCAAGCCTCCACGCAGACTTTGCCGATTTCATCGCGCAGCTCCGGGGTGATGCCCGGGGCGGGGGCTTCTTCCACCACTTTTTGGTGGCGGCGCTGCATCGAGCAGTCGCGCTCGCCGAGGTGGATGGCATTGCCCTGACCATCGGCCAGCACCTGGATTTCCACATGGCGCGGGTTTTCCAGGAATTTCTCCATGTACACCATGTCATTGCCAAAAGCGGCCTTGGCCTCGCTCTTGGTGGTGGCAATCGCGTTCAGCAGGGCGGCTTCTGAATGCACCACGCGCATGCCGCGACCGCCGCCACCGCCAGCGGCCTTGACGATGACCGGATAGCCGATTTCACGGGCGATTTTGATATTGGTTTCGCCATCGTCGCCCAGCGGGCCGCCGGAGCCGGGGACGCAGGGCACGCCGGCGGCCTTCATGGCGCGGATCGCTTCCACCTTGTCGCCCATCAGGCGGATGGTGTCGGCCTTGGGGCCGATGAAAACGAAGCCGGATTGCTCCACGCGCTCGGCAAAATCGGCGTTTTCGCTCAAGAAACCATAGCCCGGATGGATGGCCTGGGCATCGGTGACTTCTGCCGCGGCGATGATCGCCGGCATGTTCAGATAGCTCTCGGGCGAGGGGGCCGGGCCGATGCAGATCGACTCATCGGCCATCGCCACATGCTTGAGGTTGCGGTCGGCAGTGGAATGGACGGCCACGGTGCGGATGCCCAGTGACTGGCAGGCGCGCACGATGCGCAGTGCGATTTCGCCCCGGTTGGCGATGACGACTTTTTCTAGCATCGGCATGGCGGCTTACCCGATGACGAACATCGGCTGGTCGAACTCCACCGGCTGGCCGCTTTCGCACTGGATGGCGAGCACGGTGCCGGAAACTTCGGCCTCGATGGGGTTGAACATCTTCATCGCTTCGATGATGCCGAGGGTATCGCCGACCTTGACGGTATCGCCGACAGACACGAACGGCGGCTTGTCCGGAGCCGGGCTGGCATAGAAAGTGCCGACCATCGGCGCGCGCACCACCTGGCCTTCGGGGAGTTCCGGGCCGGTTTTGGGGCTGCCGCCGGTGGCCGCTTCCACCGGCGATTGCATCGGCATGCTGGGGGCGGGTGCCGCCACGGTGTGAACTGCCGGGGCAGCGGCCACGGCTGTGGCTACAAAATTGCCACCGCGTGAAAGCCGGACGGATTCCTCGCCTTCCTTGATTTCGATTTCGTTGAGGTTCGACTCTTCCAGAAGGTCGATGAGTTTTTTGATTTTGCGAAGATCCATGGGGAGCCTCTTGGGACAGGAAAAGGAAGTTAGGGGCTGCGCGATTGCAGTGATGCAAGCGCCGCAGTCAGCGCATAGCGATAGCTGGCCGCGCCGAAGCCGGCGATCACGCCCACGGCCAGGTCGCTGAAATAGCTGTGCTGACGGAACGGCTCGCGGGCGTGGACATTGGACAGGTGTACTTCGATAAACGGGATGGCGACCGCAGCCAGCGCATCGCGCAGTGCGATGGAGGTGTGGGTGAAGGCGGCCGGATTGATGAGGATGAAGCCGGTGCCATCATTGCGCGCGGCATGGATGCGCTCAATCAACACATGCTCGGCATTGGACTGCAATGTTTCAAGGGCGAAGCCGCAGGCCTTGGCCTGTGCGACAAGCGCGGTGTCAATCTCGGCTAATGAGGTATGACCGTAAACCCCGGGCTCGCGGCTGCCCAGCAGGTTCAGATTGGGGCCATGCAGCACGAGGATTTTCGGCATCTGCGACAGACAAGGTGAGTACAAGACAGGTGCGCAGTGTGCGGCAAAGCGATGTTGCTGTCCAGATCGCCGATGTTGACAGAAATTTAAAACAAACGATTGAAATGGCCGCGTGCTGGCAAGATGCCCCTGCCAGCACGGTTGTGACAGCGCCGGGGTCAGATCACCAGGTTCTTTTCCACATCGGCCGTTTTCAGGCGTGCCAGCGCCAGATTGGCCAAATCCTTGCGCAGCACCACGTACAGGAAGATGCCGTCGCGGTTGCGGCTGGGACGGATGACGTGATACTGGGTATCGAGGGTGATCAGGATGTCCTCGATTTTTTCCTTGATATTGAGCATGCCCATCATTTTGACCTTGGCGCGCACTACATCGGTGATGCTGGCGCCGGCCAGTTCGAAATCCATATCACTGCCACCACTCTTGTCGATCACCAGGCCGCTGTCCTGATCTACCAACGCTGCGGCGACGCAGCCTTCAATGTTCATGAGGGTATTGAGCGATTCACGGATATTGCTCATGGATGAGTGTCCTGGGGCTGTTTGGCTATAGTGGCTGATTGTGAAAAGGATGCGACATCAATGCCGGCACAGCGGGAGCAGTGCAGGGTGCCGACACGGTGGTGATAACGTGCAGGCTGGCCTGCCGGGATTTCCTCGCCGCAGGCATCGCAGATGGTGTCCATTTCCAGTACGCTGACTTCGTGGGTCTTGACCGGCTGCTCGACGCCTGCGGAAATCATGCCGCGTGGCGCGGATTTGACGATTTCCGAGCGGAACAGCTCGTTGATGGCCATCCAGCGGCGGATCAGCGGGTCGGGAATGCCGAAGGCGCGAATGGCGCTTTCCAGCAGCGCCTCGTGGTGATCGAACATGTCGTTGGAGATCACCATCCAGTGATGGGTATTGTAGGGATTGCGGCCAAAGAAGCCGGTTTCGCGCCCGAACAGGCTGGCAAAAAACTCATATACCTTCTGCGCCACGAATTCTTTGGGAATGCCGTGGAAATAGGGCGAAAGGCGCTCGTCCTCATACACCCTGTCGTAGAAATGCTTGAGGATTTGGCTGAGCTTTTCGCCGCGCCCCAGTGCTTCCCACAGCTCCGGCTGCGGCTCGATGCTGGCGATTTTCTCGGCATCGCGTGGCGCGGGCGGATAGGCGCTTTCAAAAGGATCCACCAGGGTCAGGCGACGACGAGCGCCCTTGAGGGATGCCTGAAAGCGGGCATCTTCAACCATCAATGGGTTGCCGCACAGGAAAACGCCGTATTCGTCCAAATCGCCCAGGTCGCCGACAAAGGCCTGGGTGATGCGGCTTGCGCGCATGCCTTCAGGGGCTTCACCCTGGCTGATGCAGGCCTGATATTGGAATTGCGGATATTGCGCAGCCAGCTGGCGCATTTCATCCAGCAGGTACAGCTCACTGGCCTGACGCACGCCGTGGTAGAAATGAATCGGCTGGGCATGCCCCTGCATCAGCGCATCGCGGGCAATGGCCAGCAGTGCGCTGCCGCCAGTGCCCGTGGCCAGCATCAGCAAGGGGTGGCCGTGGTGGATATCCGGGGTGTAATGACAGCTGCCGGTCGGGCCGATGAGTCGCAGGCGCTCGCCAATGGCGGCTTCATCGCATAGCCAGCGGCTCATTTGCCCGTCGGGCAGGCGGCGCAGGTGTATACGGAAGAAAAAGTCACCATCGGCCTGGCTGGCAATCGAGTATTGCCTTGATAGCTCATCACTTGGGCGAATCAGGCGGACATGCTGGCCGGGGTGGAAGTCCAGCTGCCGCATCGGCGCGATTTGCAGCTCGAAAATATCGTCAGCCAGTTGCGTGCGGCCAATGATTTCGGCATCAATGGCCAGCGCTGTCATGTCGGCAGGCGCCAGCTGGATATCGCTCTTGGGGTAAGCCACGCAGCACAGGATGTGTCCGCTGCCGGTAATGCCCGCATCCACCTGGCGGCTGTGCTCCACCTCGCCCGACTCCAGCTTGGCGATGCAGGTGAGGCAGGAGCCCTTGCGGCAGGAATAGGGAACGTCCTGCCCCTGGCGCAGCAGGGCTTCGAGCACGCTCTCCTGCGGCTCAATGGCAAACGGCTGCCCCTGATAGTGGATTTTCGGGCTGGCGGGCGTAGTCATGCAGGTGGCTTCCGAGAAGGACTCGTCGGTGGCTTCCGGGGTGGAATCAGAATGAACTGCCGATTTTCTGTGCAGCTGTCATGGTGCGTCCCAATACCATGCCAAGACGGGCATCACTATTGGTACGTACCGACAAAATCAGCATGCCATCGCTATTGGGAATGGAGGCGATCAGCAATTTGCCTTCGGTGCCGGTCACCAGGACATGGTCAAGCACCCCGGCGCGCAGTTCGCGCAGGGCGGTGGCGCCCAAGGCATGCAGCGAACTGGTAATGGCCGCAAGTTTGCCGCCATCGAGCGGAATTTTGCTGCGCTCCATGAACGAGTGGCCATCGCGCAGCGCCAGCATCACGGCGGTGACGCCGTCACAATTGAGCAGCAGCTCATTGATGGCTTCGGTGCAGGTATTGCGGTCAATATGGGAAAGGTCAACGGCAGTCAGGCTGGTTTTCATATCCGGGTCGCCAAAGTGTCTTGTTCGAAACCGTATTGAAGCTGGGTAAACAGCAGGTGGAACAACAGCCCCATGTCCGTCATCTGGCGGATGTCCACATGCAGCAGTGGCACCGTCAGGCGATAAGTACGCATCAGGCGCTGGCATTCCAGCAGGGTGTTCTTGATGGAGGGCGAGTCTTTGTTGACCGCAACCACGCATGGCCCCTTGCGCAGCTCCACCGCATAGGCATCCAGGGTTTCCCTGAAACCTTCGAGGCCGTCGGGCGCGGCGGCATCTACCAGCACGATGGTGCCGAGCAGGCCTTCGCGGACGATGCTGTACATATAGCTAAAACGCGCCTGCCCAGGCAGGCCGTAGAGCAGCAGGCGGCCATCGTCCTTCAAGTCCATCTCGCCATAGTCGAAGGCGACCGTGGTGGTGGGCTTCATGTAGATCAGATCGTCAGTACTGGCAACGTCGGTATCGACCGGCGCGATATCGCTGAGCGCGCGGATACAGGTGGTTTTACCCACCCCCGGCGGGCCGATAAAGGCAATCTTGAAAGAGGGGCGATAAGGAATCATGAGCCAAATCCAAGCAGTTTGCCCATTTTGGATGCCAGTTTGCGCCAGCCGCTGGGCGGTGCGGCCGGTTCGTCATCCCCCTGGCGGAAAGTCGCGGCCGGGGTATTGGGGTTGTTGGCACTGCGCTCGATGCTGCCGATTTCGGTCAGCTGGCGAACAATGCTGGAAACCTCGCTTTCGGAAAGCTCGGTGGCTTTGACAATCTGCGGGATGGAAGCGCGGTAACGGGAGAGGAAGGCCAGGACACGCCAGCTTTCCATCGACATTTGCTGAAAATCCAGCGGCCAGGAAAGCAATTGGTAATTCCATTCGAGTCCGCCCGGCGGATCTTCGGTTTTCTTTTCGGGCTTGTGGGTACCGGAGTGGCTGGCACCGGATTTGTCGGCGCCGGGGAATTTTTCAACGAAGTCGCTCACCACCGCCAGCATCGCCGATGGGCGGATTGGGCGATGGATGGTGCCGGGGGCGTGCTCACGGGGTCTGATGGAGCAGCCTACGACATAAGCCCCCTCGGGCGGGGTGACAGGGGTTTCCGCGTCAAGATTGACCAGATACAAATCGCCTTCCTGGTCTGGGCCGGCAATTTCGCAGCGTCCGGGCAAAAAATTGACCAGCAGTTTGAGCAGGCCACGTGCCGACTGTACTTCATCGGGCGGGAAATTTAGGCAGACAATCACCAAGTGGCGATCCATGGGAACTCTCTTGACTTTGAAAACCCTTGCGGAAAAACGGTGACAGAGCCGGGGAGCTGATGCTCCCCGGGCTCATGGATTACATGGCCGATTCAATGGCGTTCATGGCCGAGCGCGAGCGCACGATCACCATGCCGATATTGGCCGAGGCGCGGCAGACGAACACGGCGGCCTGGCCGGGGTGCTTCTTGGAGCGGATGAAGACGTGGATCAGGTTGGTGCTGAATACCACGATTTCCTTGAAGTAATGGTTGTTGGCATCACGGGTGGTAATACCGCGCGCCTTGTCGAACAGCTTTTCGATTTCCACCACGTTCTTGCCCTGGAACAGGTCGCCGGTTGCGGCGGCCACCAGGTCAAGCACTTCGCTCGGGTGCGAGTCAACGGTCTTTACGCCAAGAAGCAGGCCGCTTTCCATGTCAACGTAGCCGGTGGCAACGCATTCGGGGACATCAGCCTGGGCGGTGGCTAGGGCTTTATCGAGGGACATCAGTTATATCTCCGGGTTGTTGTAGCTGTGGTGGTACGGGGGTGCTGCGCCAACCGTAGATACGCTCGGCGAAGTCATGCAAGAACGCGACTTGCGATCTTGACTGGATGGCTTTGGGCTCGTGGCTGCGAATGATGTTGATGGCATTCTCTGCTGTCTCCCCATGCCAGATAAGGATACTGGCAAGACAGGTGCCGGTGCGACCCAGGCCGCCACGGCAGTGCAATACGATACCCTGATTATTGCTGATAAGGGATTCTGCCAGACGGCAGATGTCCAGCGCCTGGTCAAAACTGGGCGCGGCCATGTCGGGCATCGGTACGTGGCGGAACTCGATACCGGCATCGCGCAATTCCTGGAGGGGATAGCGCACGCTTTCCTCAAGGTTGACCAGCACTTTGATATTGGCGTTGGCCAGATACTGGTATTGCTCGGGGGCAGCGGTAATCATGCCGGGGCGGCTCATGCCGCACATCAGGCCGCGCACCACCCACCAGATGCCAAGCTGACGGCCTTCGGCCGCCTGCGGCTGGGATTTTCGCGGCAGGTTGCAGTTGCCGGTTTCCACATAGGTCTGACCGGCCGGGGTGCTGGGGCTGGAGAAGAACTGCTGTGCCGGAGCCAGCTCCTGCAGTGTGCCGCCGGCAATCAGTGCCACATGGCCGCCAAGTGCCAGACAGTCCTGGCGGTTATGGGTAGAGGCGATAACGCAGCCGCGCGTCGAGGCGCCGGCAATGGCCTGATGCACGCGCCTGACCTGAAGCTCGTCAAGGTCGGCAGTGGGTTCGTCCAGCAGCCACAGGTCGGCCGGGGTATGCAGGGAGACCAGCACCATCAGGGCTTTGCGCAGCTTGGGGCATAGTGCGCTGGTGCGGCCATTGGCGGCGCCGCGCGGGTTTTCCAGCCCCATCTCGGTCAGCCAGTCCAGCACGGTTTTGGGGGTAAGTGAAGGCGCCAGGGCCAGGAGCTGGGTCATCAGCGGCTCGGGGCGCGGCTCGATTTGTGCGTGCTGCGGGACATGCACGATATTGAGTTTGCCCGAGCGGATATCCACGCCATCAAGTTCAACCCTGCCTTGCAGCTTCAGCGCTTCGCTATCTGGGCCGGCCAGCGCCGCCAGCGTGGAGGATTTGCCAGCGCCGCCAGTGCCCATCAGCCATAAAATGCCGGGGGTCGGGCAGCTGAGCGACAGGTTGTCGATGACATCGAGCGTGTCGCGGGCGATGGTGATTTGCTGGAATTTGAGCATGCGAGGCGAAAGGTACACCGGCAGCCCTTCGGCTTCCGGTGAAAAGTCAACTGTAAGCTGAATACTAGCAGGCATGATGCAGCTGTTGCAGAAATATTGTAAAAGTCACGCCCGCATATGCGGGCGTGCAAGTTTCGGGTACAGGGATGCCCCCCCTGGTCTGGAGGGGGCGTGAAAATGTGAATGGGGTCGCAATTATAGGGAGGTGCGGCTCCACTGGGAAACATCTTGGGCCGAGTGGAATGGGCCAATGCGCTGCTTCAGGAGCTTTCCCTCGGCATCAATCAGTACGGTATAGGGCAAAACCCCGGCGCGATTGCCTAGCTGCACGCTGGCATCGCGCTGGCCGGGCGTATCCAGATAGTGCGGATAGGGCGAGGGCATGCGTGAGAGCCAGGCCTGTACCGCCTGCGCCTCATCCAGTGCGATGCCGATCACCTGGACGTCGCCGGCGTTCGGGTTGCTGGCAAATTCGGCCAGTAGCGGCATTTCCTGGATGCAGGGGCTGCACCAGGTGGCCCAGACATTGATGAGGGTGGTTTTGCCCGCAGGCAGTGGCAGCGGGGTGATTTCTCCGTCCAGGGTCTTCAACATCACCGGCGGCACCTGCTCGCCGCGCCGGGCGCTGGCGATCCCGGCAGGGGCGGGGCGCTCCAGCGCCGTTTGCAGCAGGCGTTGGCCGCTTTCGCTGCCCCAGATGGGGCCGGGGCTTTTCATCCACAGCGCCGCGCCCAGGCCGCATAATCCGGCGATACCGGCAATCAGCAGTAGGCGGGTGCCCTCGCGCATCATTTCACCGCGTCAAACAGCGCCTGCCGGGCAATGTCCGGGGTCATGACCACCGGCAGAATCTGCGGGGCTGCGCCGGAGGCGGGATAGACCACATACAGCGGCAGCCCGACCGCGCCATGCTCGCGCAGGAAGGCGGAAATCTGCGGGTCAACATCGGTATGGTCGCCGACCATATACACCACTCCGGTTTCGCTCAGCGCGCTCTGGAAGCCCTCGCGGGCAAAAACGGCGCGCTCGTTGGCCTTGCAGGTGACGCACCAGTCGGCGGTGATGTTGACGAATACCGCACGCCCTTCGCTGCGCAAACGGGCAAGCAGCTCTGGTGAATAGCTGACCCGGCCGGTGGTGGCGGTGCTGTTTTCGGCAGCCTCGCTGCGCAGCATCGGCAGACGCTGGATGCCGTGCACGGCCCACAGGCTGGCAAGCAGTGCAGGCAGGGCCAGTGCCAGCAGCCAGCGCTGGCTCAAGGTGCACGCGCGCGTCCATGCCCAGAGGGTCAGGGTCAGGGCGATGGCGGCCAGTGCCCACAGGCCGAAAGCATCGGCACCGCGCTGCTGTACCAGCACCCAGACCAGCCAGGCGGCGGTGGCATACATCGGGAAGGCCAGCAATTGTTTGAGCGTTTCCATCCAGGCGCCGGGCTTGGGCAGGAAGCGCGCCAGCGCCGGGATGAAGCCAATCAGCAGGAATGGCAGGGCCAGCCCCAGACCCAGCATCAGAAATACCAGCATGGCGATACCGGCCGGGGCGATAAAGGCATAGGCCAGGGCTGCGCCCATGAACGGTGCGGTACAGGGCGTGGCCAGCACCACTGCCAGCACGCCGGTGAAAAAGTCGCCGGTATGCCCGGATTTTTGCGATAGCTCCATCCCGGCGCGTGGTGCGGTGAATTGCGCATACCACAGCCCGGAGAGCGACAGGCCAAAGGCGAATACCACCAGTGCCAGCGCTGCCACCACCCAGGGTGTTTGCAGCTGGAAGCCCCAGCTCATGCCATTGGCGAGCAATTGTTGGCGCAGCGCCAGCACGATGCCGCCCAGCAGCGCGAACGCCGAAAGCACGCCCAGCGTGTACCACAGGGCGTGCCGGCGGGCATGCGCCGGGCTTTCGCCGCTTTGTGCCAGCGATAACGCCTTGAGCGAGAGTACCGGCAGCACGCAGGGCATCAGGTTCAGAATCAGCCCGCCAGCGAGCGCCAACAGCAGCGCCGCCCACAGGCCAATCGGCTTGCGCTGGCTGCCTTGTGCGGCGCTGACGTTGCTTTCAGCAGGGAGAGGCGCTGCCGTGGGCATGGTGGTTGCGGTATCGCTGGCGATAGCTGCATCAGCGGCGTTCACCATGTCCGCAGGCATATCGGCAGCTTCCGGGGCGCCTCCGTTCGTTGTCGGGGCTGCTGTTGTTTCCACCGCACTCGCCCGTGTCTGGCGGGTATCGTCAATGGCAGGCAGCGCCAGCCGGAAAGATTTGCGCATCGGCTCGTAACAGATGCCCTCCTGCTGGCAGCCCTGCCAGCCGATATGCAGGGTGACTTCCTGTGGTTGGGCGCCGGCACCGCTGCGTTGCAGCGGGATGGGGATTTCCGCTTCGTCGAAATACACCTTGACGGCGCCAAAGTGCTCATCACGGTGGTCGCGGGCGGCGGGAAAGGCCGGTTTGCCAAGCTGGATGCCAGCGGCATTTTCCAGTCGCAGGCTGATTTTGTCGCGGTACAGGTAGTAGCCGCGGGCAGGGGTGGCGCGCAGCAGCAGGCGGCTGCCGCCATCGGCAATGGCCTCCATGCGGAAAGCCTGCTCGGGGGGCAGTGGCTGTGTCTTGCCCCCGCCCAGCAGATTCATCCCCGCGCCCTGGCCGCTGCCAAGGCTTTGCCCGAGCGCGGCGAAACCGGCATCGGCCACCGCAGGCGGGGTTGCGGCGGGCAGGCGCACATTCAGGGTGCGGGTTTGCGGCGGATAGCACAGGCCAATATCGGCGCAGCCCTGATATTTGATGCGCAGCGCAATACTTTCGGCGCTGGCGTTGCCCGGCAGGCTGACTTTCAGCTCGCCGCGATAGGTTTCCACCTCGCCGAAAAATTCGTCGTGATGTTTTTGTCCGGCCGGGATTTGCAGTGTCCCCGCGGCAAAGCCGCCCAGTGGTTCGACCTGGGTGCGATGACGGTACAGGTAATAGCCCGGCGCGATTTGCCAGCGTACTTCAATCAGCTCGCGGCTGGGGGCGCTGGCGCTGGGTTTGAATACCGTATCGACCGGCGGCAGCTCGCCAGGGTCGGTGTTTTGTGCCGGGCTGGCAAGGCTGCTGAAGGCAAGGGCAAGAATGAGGAAAGTGCGGCTCAGGAAAGACATCGGGTGTTGTATTTATCAAGTGGTTTCGGCGCGAACCCAGTCAAGGTAAGCGGGCAGGCCATCGGCAGCTTGGACTGCGACGAGTTCGGGAAGTTCATACGGATGCAGCTCCACCAGCCGCTTGCGCAAGGCATCAAGCTGCTCGGCAGACGTTTTGATGATCAGCAGGCATTCGGCGTCGCGCTCGATTTTGCCCTGCCAGCGGTAGAGGGAGGTCAGCCCCGGCACGATATTGACACAGGCGGCCAGCTGCTCGCCCAGCAGTGCCGCTGCAATCGACTCGGCGCATTCGTGGCTGGGGCAGGTATTGAAACAGATGAGGATGGACATTCGGCATAGGGTAAGGGTTTGTGGGCATGGTGCGAAACCAGCCTTGCTAATGAGAATTGTTATTGTTATCTTCCTCGCCCTTTTCTTGCCGCTGCGCGTTCATTTCTCATGGCTGCTCATGCCTCCGCTTGGCTCTTTACGGCAGTGTCTGCCCGGCGTTCCCGGGGGGATCGCTGATGGCAAGCGCCGACTTGCTGGCGCGCCAGCAGCGCCGCGGCTTTTGGCTCAGGCAGCTGCATCAATGGCACTGGATCAGCGCGGCGATTTGCCTGGCGGCGATGCTGTTGTTTTCCATCACCGGCATCACCCTCAATCATGCCGCCAGCATCGAGTCGGCACCGCAAGTCAGCCGCAAACAACTGGAGATGCCGGCCTCTGTCTTGAGAGCGCTGGGTACGCGCGAAGACGGCCAAGCGCCGCTGCCACTGACCGTCAGTAGTTGGCTGAACCAGACCCTGCCGGTGCATATCGGCACGCAGGCAGCCGAGTGGTCGGTTGACGAGGTGTATCTGGCCCTGCCGCGCCCCGGCGGCGATGGCTGGGTCAGCATCGACCGTGAAAGCGGCGCAGTCGAGGCCGAGTTCACCGATCGCGGCTGGCTGGCGTATTTCAACGACCTGCACAAAGGCCGCCACACCGGCGCGGCCTGGCGCTGGTTCATCGACCTGTTTGCCGTGGCCTGCGTGGTGTTCACCGTCAGCGGGCTGTGGCTTTTGCAAATGCATGCCAGACAGCGCCGCTCCACCTGGCCCTGGGTGGGGCTGGGATTGCTGCTGCCGGTCTTGATTGTCCTTGTTTTTGTCCATTAGCCCTTTGGAGTGTTGTTATGCGTATCGTTCCCGTGCTTGTGCTGTGTGCGCTTGCCGCATTGCCGGTCAAGGCCGCAGAAGTCCGTGTTGAATTGCAACTGCCGCAGCTGAATGTGGCCGAATATCACCGCCCGTATGTGGCGGTCTGGGTGGAAGATGCCGAGCAGAATGCCAAGGCCAATCTGGCGGTCTGGTATCAGCAGCGCGGCAATAGCGAAGGCGCGGGCACCAAGTGGTTGCCCGACCTGCGCCAGTGGTGGCGGCGCAGCGGCCGCAGCCTGTCGATGCCGGTCGATGGCGTCAGCGGCCCGACCCGTCCGGCCGGCACGCATTCGCTGGTATTCAATGAGCAGCATCCCGAGCTGGGCAAACTGCCCGCCGGTGATTATGTGCTGGTGGTGGAGGCCGCCCGCGAAGTGGGTGGCCGTGAACTTTTGCGTATCCCGTTCAAATGGCGTAATGCCAGCACCGGCAATGCCCAGGGCAAGAGTGAACTTGGCCGCGTCAGCCTGACTTCCACCCGTTAAGCGAGTACCAAAATGAAAAATTTTCTCCGTCATTCCGCCCTGCTGCTGGCGCTGGCGCTGCCATTCGGCGCACAGGCACATAAAGCCTGGATGCGTCCGTCACAAACGGTGATTTCCGGCAATGCGCCGTGGGTCACCGTGGATGCGGCCGTGTCCAATGACCTGTTCTATTTCAACCATGTGCCGCTGCGCACCGATGGCCTTGTCATCACCGCACCCGATGGCAGCACGGCGCAGCCACAGAATCTGGCGACCGGCAAATACCGCACCGTGTTTGATGTCGAGCTCAACAAGACCGGCACCTGGCGGGTGGCGACGGTCAATGACGGCATCATGGCGAGCTGGAAGGAAAACGGCCAGAACAAGCGTTGGCGCGGTACTGCCGAGCGCTTTGCAGCAGAAGTCCCGGCCGATGCCCAGGAATTGCGCGTCAATGAGGGCATTTCCCGGATAGAAACCTTCATCACCCGTGGCTCCCCGAATGACACGGCGTTGAAAATCAGCGGTCGCGGCCTGGAAATGCAGCCCATTACCCATCCCAATGACCTGTTTGCCGGTGAAGAAGCCCGCTTCCGCCTGCTGATTGATGGGCAGCCCGCTGCCGATGTGGCGCTGGAAATCGTCCGCGGTGAAACCCGCTATCGCAATGCGCAGGACGAAATCAAGCTCAAGACCGATGCCCGCGGTGAGTTCAAGGTCAGCTGGCCAAGTGCCGGCATGTATTGGCTTGAAGCGACCAGCAGCGATGACAAAACCCGCATCAAGCAAGCCAGTCAGCGCCGCCTGACTTATGTGGCGACGCTGGAAGTGCTGCCGCAATAACGCCCGATGAGTCGCAGTGCGCTAGGAAACAGCCTGCTGCTGTCGCTGCTGGCGGCAGCAGCGGCGGCATTGGGCTACTGGCAGCGCGACCCCTGGTGGCAGGGCGCGCCCTCATCGCTGCGACTGGGACTGGCCGGCTTGGCGCTGGTGGCCTTTGCATTGCTGTGCTTTTTCTGCCTGCGAAGCCGTGAGACGCGCGCCAGTGATGGTCAGGGCATCTTGTTGCTATGGGCCAGCCAGACCGGATTTGCCATGCAGTTGGCCGAGCAGGGCGCGGCTGCACTGGCGCAGGCAGGCGTGAGCGCCCATGCCCTGCCACTGGAGGCCGCCAATGCCGCCATGCTGCGCCAGCACCGCCGCGTACTGCTGATCGCCAGCACCACCGGCGAAGGCGACTGCCCCGAGCATGCCGCCAGCTTCTTGCCCGGCTTGCAGGCAGAGCCGCTGGCGGGCGTGCAATATGCCGTGCTGGCGCTGGGGGATAGCCGCTATCAGGCGTTTTGCGCCTATGGCAAACAACTGGATGCCGCCATGCACGCGGCAGGCGCAGTGGCGCTGTTTCCGCGTATCGACGTGGATGCAGGCAACCCCAAGGCACTGGAGGCTTGGCACAATCAGCTCAGTGAACTGGCAGGCGGCGCGGCACTTGCCGCCCCCGCGTTTGCCGAGCCGCAACCCTGGCGGCTGATGGCGCGCCAATGCCTCAACCCCGGCGGCGTAGCCGATAGCGCCTGGGAAATCACACTGAGCGGCGAAAACATGGACTGGCAAGCCGGTGATGTCGCCGTCATCACCCCATGCAACGCCCCGCAGCGCGTGCGTGAATGGCTACTTGAAACCCGGCTCGATGGCGAAACCCGGATTGACCGCCACGGGACGCTTATTTCCCTGCAAGACCTGCTTGCCTACGCCCGCCTGCCCGCAGCTGAAAGCATCGCCGGGCATACAGCCGCCGAAATCGCCGCCCAGATCGTCCCCCTGCCGGTGCGCGAATATTCCATCGCCTCCATTCCCGCCGAAGGCGCCCTCAAGCTTCTGGTCCGGCAAATGCGCGATGCCCAGGGCGAGCTCGGGCTTGGCAGCGGCTGGCTGACCGCCCATGCGCCACTTGGCAGCGAAATCTGGCTGCGCATCCGCAGCAACCCCGCTTTCCACGACACCTCACCCGATGCGCCGATGATTCTGATTGGCAGCGGCACCGGCATCGCGGGCTTGCGCGCGCATCTGGCGGCGCGTGCAGCGCGCGGCATGGGGCGCAACTGGCTGCTGTTTGGCGAGCGCCAGGCAGCGCATGATTTTCATTTTGAAGCCGAACTCCTGCACTGGCAGCGGCAGGGCCTCATCGAACATCTGGACACTGCGTTTTCCAGGGATGGCGCCGCCCCCCGTTATGTGCAGCACGTCCTGGCCGAACACAGCGCGCGACTGCGTGATTGGGTCGCACAGGGCGCGGTGATTTATGTCTGCGGCAGCCTGCAGCGCATGGCGCCGGCAGTGGATGCGGTCATCCTGCAAACCTTGGGCAAAACCCTGCACGACCAATTGCAGGCCGAAGGCCGTTACCGCCGCGAGGTGTATTGAACAGGCACTTGGAATTTGACTTGCCTTCATATTTGTTCCCCAATAATGGGGACTAATTGGGAGGGGCAGATGCACACTTTCACTATCCGCGAATTGCGCGAACGTTCCGGTGAGCTCAGCCGAGAGGCTGAACAAGGCCGTCTTGCGCTGGTTACTCGCCATGGTCAGCCGCTGTTTGTCAGTGTGCCGTTTACCGAGGCGTTGCTTGAGGCAGGGGTTAATGCAGCTTTGGCGGTTGAGCTGTTCAAAAGTGGTGCGATGACCACAGCGCGTGCTGCAAAACTTGCGCGGATGAGCCTGCCACAGTTTTTGGCGCACCTGTCTGCACAGAATATTCCGGTGAGTGATTACGACCCGGCAGAGCTTGCACAGGAACTTGATGCTTTTGATGCAGTGCAATGATTCGGCCTGTTGTTGTTGCCGATTCCGGGCCGCTGATTGCACTGGCCGGGTGTGGGCAGCTTGAGCTTTTGAGTGTCGTTTTCGATGCGCTGCATGTGCCGCAAGCGGTGCTGGATGAAACCACGGCTGACCCCGCACGCAGATGGGCGGCCGATATTGCAGCTTTTGTCAGGATGCAGGCACAGGTGCACCCAGGCCGTGCTGACGATATTTATGTTTCCGCAGCCGGATATCTTGACGAAGGTGAAGCCCAAGCGCTCAGTCTTGCGCATGCCTTGGGCTGTGGCGTGTTGATGGATGAGCGTCGTGGTCGTGAAGCCGCCCGCCGCCAACGGCTGCCATTGTTTGGCGTGCTTGGTGTGTTACTGCAAGCCAAGCGTATTGGCAGGATTACACGTATTGCGCCGTTGTTGGAGCAAATGCAAAGCAATGGCTATCGCATTTCCCAAGCACTTGTAGACGAGGCGCTGCGACTTGCGGGCGAAGGTGGCTAATTTCAAAAATCTTGCAACTTTCCCCCTTGAAAGCGCCAGTGCCCGCCCCATCTTTCAGGGCATCCGGCTGGGCAGGCGCTTGCAGCTTGCATCCAATTTGCCGGGTTTTCCATTTAAATCAATCAGTTGAGAGATTCAGCATGAATATCAAGCCGCTGTATGACCGTATCGTGGTCAAGCCCATCGAAGCCGAGGAAATGTCCGCCGGTGGCATCCTGATTCCAGACAATGCCAAAGAAAAGCCGACCAAGGGCGAAGTGATTGCCGTGGGTGAAGGCAAAGCGCTGGACAATGGCCAGACCCGTCCGATGCAGGTCAAGGTCGGCGACAAGGTGATCTACGGCCAGTACGCCGGCAGCGCCTACAAGGCCGACGGTGTTGAATACAAGATCGTGCGCGAAGACGACATCCTCGCCATCCTCGCCTGATTGCCCTCCCCCTATTCATAGAAGGAATTGAACAATGGCTGCCAAAGACATTCGTTTCGGTGAAGACGCCCGTTCGCGCATGGTGCGCGGTGTCAACGTACTTGCCAATGCCGTGAAGGCAACGCTCGGCCCGAAGGGGCGCAATGTGGTGCTGGAAAAGAGCTTCGGCGCTCCGACCATCACCAAGGACGGCGTGTCCGTCGCCAAGGAAATCGAGCTGGCCGACAAGTTCGAGAACATGGGCGCACAGATGGTCAAGGAAGTCGCTTCCAAGACCAATGACAATGCCGGTGACGGCACCACCACCGCCACCGTGCTGGCACAGGCCTTCATCCGCGAAGGTTCCAAGGCCGTGGCGGCGGGCATGAACCCGATGGACCTCAAGCGCGGTATCGACCAGGCGGTGAAGGCGGCTGTCGAGGAGCTGAAGAAGCTCTCCAAGCCCACCACCGATGACAAGGCCATCGCCCAGGTTGGCACCATCTCCGCCAACTCCGACGAATCCATCGGCAACATCATCGCCGATGCCATGAAGAAGGTCGGCAAGGAAGGCGTGATTACCGTTGAAGAAGGCAACAGCCTGGAAAACGAACTGGACGTGGTGGAAGGCATGCAGTTCGACCGCGGCTACCTCTCGCCGTACTTCGTCAACAACCCGCAGAGCCAGCAGGCTGACCTGGACGACCCGTTCATCCTGCTGTATGACAAGAAAATCTCCAACGTCCGCGACCTCCTGCCGGTGCTCGAAGGCGTTGCCAAGGCGGGCAAGCCGCTGTTGATCGTCGCCGAAGAAGTCGAAGGCGAAGCGCTGGCGACCCTGGTGGTCAACACCATCCGCGGCATCGTCAAGGTCTGCGCTGTCAAGGCGCCGGGCTTTGGTGACCGTCGCAAGGCGATGCTCGAAGACATGGCCAAGCTGACCGGCGGTACGGTGATTTCCGAGGAAGTCGGCCTGTCGCTGGAAAAGGCCACCATTCAGGACCTCGGCCGCGCCAAGAAGGTGCAGGTCAGCAAGGACAACACCACCATCATCGACGGCGCTGGCGATACTGGCGAAATCGAAGCGCGCATCAAGCAAATCAAGGCGCAGATCGAAGAAACCACTTCCGACTACGACCGTGAAAAGCTGCAAGAGCGCGTTGCCAAGCTCGCAGGCGGCGTGGCCGTCATCAAGGTCGGCGCGGCCACCGAAGTGGAAATGAAGGAAAAGAAAGCCCGCGTGGAAGACGCCCTGCACGCCACCCGCGCTGCGGTGGAAGAAGGCATCGTCCCCGGCGGCGGCGTGGCGCTGGTGCGTGCCCGCGAAGCCATCAAGAGCCTCAAGGGTGCCAACGAAGACCAGACCCACGGCATCGAAATCGCTCTGCGTGCGATGGAAGCCCCGCTGCGCGAAATCGTCACCAATGCCGGTGATGAGCCGTCGGTCATCATCAACAAGGTCAAGGAAGGCAGCGGCAACTATGGCTACAACGCCGCCACCGGCGAGTTCGTGGACATGGTTGAAGCCGGTATCCTCGACCCGACCAAGGTGACCCGTTCGGCACTGCAGAACGCCGCCTCGATTGCCGGCCTGATGATCACCACCGAAGCGATGGTGGCCGAAATGCCGAAGAAGGAAGAACCGGCCATGCCGGGCGCCGGCGGCATGGGTGGCATGGGCGGCATGGATTTCTAATCCATCTCCCTGTGTTGAAGATATGCAAAACCCCCGCAGCGATGCGGGGGTTTTGTTTGCGGGCTGTGGTGCGGTTTTATGCAGGTTTAGCCGCGTGCGCCATTGGGTTGTAGCCATTGGGCTGCCAGGGTTGGGGCATTCAGTGGCATGGACAGCTGCCGCCCCTGGAGCTGGGTAAACGGCAGTTGCTGCGCGCAGGCCAGCAGCTGTGCTTCATTGACGCCCAGCGCGACGCTGTGCAATCCAAGTGTGCGGGCAAGCTCAAGGGTGACCCGGCACAGCGCCGCATCGGCAGGGCTGCGCAGGGCGTTCTGCAACCAGCGCGGTGAAAACTTCAGCTGGCGGGCGGGGATTTTTTGCAGGCAGTTGAGCGCGGCATGCTGCGCACCAAAATTATCAATCGCAAAACCGGTGCCCATTGCCCGGAGCTGGTCAATATGGGCGATGCTCATGGCGTCTTGTTTGAGCAGGCTTTGCTCGTCGATTTCGAATATCAGGTTTTGTCCAGGGATACCGGCTTCAGCCAGCGCCTCGCCGACAACTTCACTCAACCTGTATTGGGCAAGCTGGTGGCAGCAAATATCAATGCCCACAGGGGGCGGCGTCAGCCCGGCATCGCGCCAGCGGCGGATTTGCAGGCAGACCTGACGCAGTGCCCAATTGCCCAGCGGGATGATTTCACCGCTGCGCTGGACATGGGGAAGAAACAGCCCGGGGGAGACTTCGCCATTTTCCGGGTGTTGCCATTGCAGCTGTACCTCCAGACCCAGCAGCTGACTGCCGTGGGCACATAGCTGCGGCAGATACCGCAGACTGATTTCGCCATTGTCGATGGCGCGGCGGATGGGCATGTCCGCTTGCAGGCGCTGTTGCTGACGCCTGCGGCGCTCGAATTCCGGGTGGTAGTACAACCAGCGGTTACTGCCACGGCGCTTGCTTTCATACATCGCGGTATCGGCATGCTGCATCAGCAAGAAGGCTTCATGTCCGTCCTGCGGCGCCCGGGCGATGCCGATGCTGGCGCTGATGCTGATGCACTGGCCTTCAATCTGGAAGAGCGCAGCCATTTCGGCCAGCACCTGTTCGGCCAGATCGACCAGACGGGCTTCATCATTGCCCGGGCAGAGCAGAAGAAACTCATCACCCCCAAGACGCGCGCAGCGCGCGTGCCCGTCCGCTGCAGACAACAATCGCTTGGCGGACTGTTGCAGGAGCTGGTCGCCAAATCCATGTCCAAAGGTATCGTTGACCTGCTTGAAGCGATCCAGGTCGATATACAGCACCGCCAGCTCGGCTGCATCGGAGTCGAGCTTGGCCTCCAGCTCGGTGATGATGGCATCACGATTGAGCAGGCCTGTTAGCGGGTCGGTGCGCACCTGATGGCGCAGGTGGGTTTCCACCCGTTTTTCATGGCTGATATTTTCCAGGGTGCCACTGATGCGGCTGGCAAAGGGATCAACCAGATCGGGCTCGCCACGCAGCCGCAGCCATTGTTCTTCGCCGTCAGGATTGCAGCGCTGTACCTCCAGCACAAAACTTTCCTGACGGTTCAGTGCCTGCTCGATGGTGCAGGCGATGCGCTGCGTCTCATGGGCAGGAAACAGGCGCATGCACGCCGATAGCGACTTGGGTGCTGTCTCCAGCGCCAGCAGCCGCAAGGTGCCGGGCGAGAAATAGAACTGGCCATTGCTGCGATTCCATTCCCAGACCCCGGTATCGGCCAGCGTCTGCAAGCGTTCCCACAGGCTGCGGTCACGACGCTCATCGGTGATATCGCGCAAGATGGAAAGTACCTGCGCAGGCTTGCTCTGACCCTCATTGAAATGCGGGATGGCAGTGACTTCCAGCCAGCGGAAATGCCGATCCTTGACACGGAAAATACCCAAAGTCTGCCGCTGCAAGGGGCGGCCTTCACGCAGCGCGCGGATGGCGGGAAACTCTTCAAGTGACAGGCGCTTGCCATTGCCATCCACGACCAGCCAGTCATTGGAATCAAGCGGCGCCTGCCAGTCATCACCATCATCGGGCGGATTGTGAATCTGGATGGCTTCGGGGTTGATATAAAGCAGCTGGCCGTCGGCAGCATGGATGACGATGCCCAGATTCACCGATTCCAGCAGCAGGCGATAGCATTGCGCCTCATTCACCAGGGTGCGGATGACCTTTGCCGATTCCGGACTGGCGCTGACCGTAACCATGTCCGGCTCAATATGAAAACTGGCAATGTCATCTATATCGTCGGAATCAGCGTTCATGCAGGGCAGTGTGACAATTTCGTCACAATGATATTAGCGCCTTAATCCCAATGGAGGCAGACAGCGAGTTGAGAGTGCTTCCTGTGATTGCTTCAAATCCTGGGTTTGGGCATGCTGGCGCTTTTTTGTGCAAGCAGCATGATGCCCTGTGGATACTAAGCCCATGTTGGAGATGATAAAGATCCCGTATATCGGTCAGGATGCGGGAGCCATGCAATGATTGCCATGAGCATGAGCGAAATCTTCCTGATTGCAATGCTGCTGATCATGGGGCTGCCGTATCTGATTTGGCGGCTCGGGCGTACCGATTACTGGGCGCCATTGGTGGTGGTGCAGATTATCACCGGCATTGTGCTGGGGCCGGGCGTACTCGGGCAGTGGTTCCCGGATTACTACGCTTTTGTGTTCAACCCGGAAGTGGTCGGGTTGTTGAATGGCATCGCCTGGTGGGCGGTCATGTTGTTTGTTTGCATTGCCGGGGTAGAGCTGGATCTTGCCCATGCCTGGGAAAACCGTGCTGAATCAGGCTTGACCGCAGCGTTGGCGCTGGGCGTGCCGCTACTGTTGGGTGCATTGGCTGCCTGGGGGCTGTGGCAGTTTTCTTCTGGCTGGCTAGGCGAGAAAGGCGCCCCTTGGCAATTTGTGCTGGGCGTGGGCATGGCCTGTGCGGTGACGGCGCTGCCTATCCTGATTTTGTTTATGGAAAAACTGCATATCCTGCGCCAGCCACTGGGACAGCGCATCCTGCGCTATGCAAGTCTTGATGACATCGTGATTTGGGGCGTGCTGGCACTGGTTTTGATGGACTGGCTGCGGATTGGGCGGCAAGTCGTGTTTTTGCTGGCCTTTGCGGCCGCGTGCTGGCTGTTCCGGCGCCTGATGCGTGTACTGGATGAGTCCGACCGCTGGTATGTGGCACCGATTTGGTTGGCGCTGGTGGCATTGGGTGCAGATTGGGCCGGGCTGCACTTCATGGTGGGGGCGTTTCTTGCCGGCGTGGCGATGGATGGCGACTGGTTCAAACGCGAGCGCATGGACTTGCTGCGCCACCATGTACTGCTGGTGATGATGCCGGTGTTTTTTCTTTCTACCGGGCTCAAGACGGCATGGACGATGGGAGGGGCTAGTGTATTGCTGGCCGCCGCCTTGCTATTGCTGGCTTCAGTGGCCGGAAAACTGGCCGGAGTCGGCCTTGCCGGACGGATTCTGGGATGGTCGCGTGGCGAGGCCAGCCTGATCGGTTGGCTGCTGCAAACCAAGGCGCTGATCATGATCATCTTTGCCAATGTGTTGCTGGACCGCGCCATCATTACCAGTGAAATGTTCACCGCATTGCTATTGATGGCGGTAGCCAGCACCATGTTGAGCATCCCGATGGCCGCGCCCAAACTCAAAAAACTAAATGCCGCCCAAGGGCAGGACAGCGATGTCTGATATGGCGCCCGTGCATGTGGTGGCCGGGGTCATCTGTGATGTGCGAGGCCGCATCCTGTTGACTCGCCGTACCGATGGACGGGATCTGGCTGGCCTATGGGAGTTTCCCGGTGGCAAGGTGGAAAAGGGTGAAAGCCCCGCCGCGGCCTTGAAGCGTGAATTGCGTGAAGAGTTAGGCATTGAGGCCGAACCGGGCGAGTTTTTGATTTCCGTACCACAGGCCATGCCGCATAAGCGCATTGTGCTGGAGGTACACCACATCCGCCATTGGCGAGGACGGGTGCGAGGTTTGGATGGCCAGGCACTGGCCTGGGTACCAGCTGAGCGTCTGAGCCAGTATCTAATGCCGCCTGCCGATCGTCCGGTGGTGGCGGCACTGCTGCACGCCCCGCTGTATTTGGTGACGCCATCCCCGGCCAGCATGACGGACAAGCAATGGCTGCATGGCTTTACTGCTGCCCTGACCACAGGTATTGGCTGCATCCAGCTGCGTGCGCCAGGTTGCGAGTCTGCACGCTGGCATGCCCTGCTGGGTGAGGCAGTGGCTTGCGCACAAGCCCAGTCCCCGTCCACCCGGCTTGTCGTCAATGGCGATCAGGCGCTTGCCGAACAATACGGCATCGGCCTGCATTTGCCCGAGCGCTTATTGATGGCGCGCGCTGCGCGTGATTTTCCTGCGGCGCTTGCATTGGGCGCCTCCTGCCATAATCCGGATGCACTGCGCCATGCCGAAGCGATTGGCTGCGATTACGCTGTGGTTGGGCAAATCAAGGCCAGTGCCAGTCATCCCGGCAAGCCGGGTATCGGCTGGGCTGGCTTTGCCCGCCTGCGCGAAGTCAGCAGCCTGCCGCTGTATGCCATTGGCGGCTTGGGTGCAGAGGATATGGCAGATGCACGGGCACAGGGCGCCCAAGGCATTGCTGCAATTCGCGCGCTCTGGCCGCAGGGTAATTGATGCGGCTTTGAGGCTGTTTAACGGGCATCCTTGCCCGCTGTGATCAGCCCAGCCGCTGCCGCTGGGCGCTGAGGGCTTCATGCTGCGCACCCCAGTCGGCCAGTCGCTGGCGCTCCTGCGCGACCACGGCTTCCGGGGCGTTGGCAACGAAGGTTTCACTGCTGAGTTTGTTTTTGGATTTTTCAAGTTCGGCCGCGACGCGCTTGATTTCCTTGTCCAGGCGGGCGCGTTCGGCATCCAGATCGACAAGACCGGCCAGTGGCACGAACAAGTCCATATCGCCGACGCGCGCGGCGGCGGCGGCAGGTGGTTCGCCATCGAGGATTTCGATGTTCTCAAGGCGCGCCAGGAAGCGCAACGCGGCATCGAAGCGTTGCAGGCGGGCGCTATCGCCACCGCGTACCAGCAGTGTGACTTGCTTGCCGGGGGAGACGCCCAGTTCGCTGCGGATGCGGCGCAGTGCCGACACCATGGCTTTGAGCCATTCGATATCGGCATCAGCCTGGGCAAAGCCCGCCACATTCATGGCCTCCGGCGTGGGGTAGGCGGCCAGCATCAGGCTGCTGTCAGTGATGCCAAGGCGCGGTGCGACTTCCTGCCAGAGGGTTTCGGTGACGAACGGAATCAGCGGGTGCAAAAGCCGCAGCGACTGCTCCAGTACATACAGCAACGTGTGGCGGGTGGAGTTGGCCGCGGCCGCATCGCTGCCGTTCAAGGCCGGCTTGGCCAGCTCCACGAACCAGTCGCAGAGTTGGTTCCAGGTGAATTCGTACAGGGCTTGCGAGAGCAGGTCGAAGCGATAGCTGGCAAAGTGCTCGGCGGCTTCGGCGGTGGTCTTGGCCAGCTGGGCAAGAATCCATTTTTCCGCATCAGTTACGGGCTGCGGCAGGCCGCTGGCGTTGAACCCCTCGGTATTCATCAGCACAAAGCGGGTGGCATTCCAGAGTTTGTTGCAGAAGTTCTTGTAGCCCTCGGCACGCGCCATATCGAACTTGATGTCGCGCCCCGGCCCGGCCAGCGCCGCCATGGTGAAGCGCAGCGCATCGGCGCCATGGGCGGCGATGCCTTCGGGAAACTCCTTGCGGGTGTCCTTTTCGATTTTCGCTGCCATCTTCGGCTGCATCAGCCCGGCGGTGCGCTTGGCGACCAGATCATCGGCGCTGATGCCGTCGATGATGTCCAGCGGGTCGAGCACATTGCCCTTGGATTTGGACATCTTCTGGCCGTTGCGGTCGCGCACCAGGCCGGTGATATATACATCGTGGAACGGCACCTGGCCGGTGAAGTGGTCGGTGAGCATGATCATGCGCGCGACCCAGAAGAAAATGATGTCAAAGCCGGTGACCAGCACATTGCTGGGCACATGCCGGGCGAAGCCGCGCTCGGCCATCAGCGTTTCGTTCGGCCAGCCCTGGGTGGAGAATGGCCATAGCGCCGAAGAGAACCAGGTTTCCAGAACGTCCGGGTCCTGGCGCAGTGGTTTGTCGCCCAGCGCGTATTTCTCGCGCACTTCCGCCTCGCTGCGGCCGACATAAATCTCGCCATCTTCGGCAAACCAGGCCGGAATGCGATGCCCCCACCACAGCTGGCGGGAGATGGTCCAGTCCTGGATGTTTTCCATCCAGTGCCGGTAGGTATTGATCCAGTTTTCCGGCACGAACTTGACCTTGCCGGTTTCGGCCAGCGCCATGCCGCGTTTGCCCAGGCCGTCCATCTTCACGAACCATTGGTCGGTGAGGAAGGGCTCAATCACCTGGCCGCTGCGGTCACCGCGCGGCACTTGCAGCTTGTGCGGCTGGGTATCCACCAAGAGCCCCTGTGCTTCCAGATCGGCCAGTACCGCCTTGCGCGCGGCAAAGCGTTCAAGGCCGCGATAGGCCGCCGGGATGAGGTCGCTGGCAAGCAGATGCGCCGCATCGGTAAAGATATTGATGAGTGGCAGGCCATGGCGCTGACCCACGGCATAGTCGTTGAAGTCATGCGCCGGGGTGACTTTGACAACGCCGGTGCCGAATTCGCGATCGACATAATCATCGGCAATCACCGGGATTTCGCGTCCGGTCAGTGGCAGGCGCACGCGCTTGCCAATCAGTGCGGTATAGCGCTCGTCCTCCGGGTGCACCATCACCGCACTGTCGCCCAGCAGGGTTTCCGGGCGGGTGGTGGCCACCACCAGATGGTCGGGGCTGCCCGCCTGCGGGTCGATGATGTCGTAGCGAATCGACCACAGATGGCCGTTTTCTTCTTCGCTGACCACTTCCAGGTCGGAAATGGCGGTTTTCAGCACCGGATCCCAGTTCACCAGCCGCTGGCCGCGATAAATCAGCCCTTCTTCATGCAGGCGCACGAAGGCCTCAACCACCGCTTCGGCGGCCATCGGATCCATGGTGAACACGCTGCGCGACCAGTCGCCGGAAGCGCCCAGGCGACGCATCTGCCGCTCGATGTTGCTGCCCGAATGGGCTTTCCATTCCCACACCTTGTCAATGAATGCCTCGCGCCCCAGCGAGTCGCGGGTTTCGCCCTTGCCTTCGGCGGCAAGATTGCGGCTGACCACCATTTCCGTGGCAATCCCGGCATGGTCGGTACCCATCTGCCACAGCGTGCGGAAGCCGCGCATGCGGTGATAGCGCACCAGCGCATCCATCAGCGTGTGCTGGAAGGCATGCCCCATGTGCAGGGTGCCGGTCACGTTCGGCGGCGGCAGCAGGAGGGTATAGGCCGGGCCATCGCCCTGCGGGGCAAACAGGCCGGCGGCCTCCCATTTTTCGTACAGTGCAGTTTCGATGGCGGCGGGCAGATAGCTTTGGGCGAGTGACATGGCAAGTTAGAGTGAGTAGCGGCTTTTGCAGGGGGCGAATTGTAAGCGGCTGCGGGCAATCGCTCATCTGCAGGGTTTGATTTGTGGCAAACATTTCGTATCGGGCAGGGGCTATGCTCGCACCAGTGCCCAATGGGTGAAGCCCGCCAGGGCTTGCAAGGGAGGGGGTATGTCGAAGGGTAAATTTCCGGTTTTTCTGGTGTTGGCACTGGCATTGGCCGCGTTGCTGCCACGGCAGGCCAGGGCAGTTGACCCATGTGACTGGGATAGTCAGGCGCGACCTGCCGACTATGAGGCCATCATGGTGCTGCCCGATGGTTTGGACGAGATTATCGACAGGATTCCTGCGCAAAGCAGCGAGGATGCACGGCTTGCGCTGGGGCTTTTGAAACGCGCCAGGCACTCGCTGCCACTGGGCAATATCAGTGGGCAGTGGCGGATACGCTCGATTCAGGGCGAGCAGTTCGGCAGAGACCATTACATGGTGTTTGCCTATCCGGCTTTCCGGGCGCGGATTGATGCGGCCAGCCAATGCGGGCAGTTCTTCCAGAAAACCACCGGCTCGCAGCGCAGGTCGGGCTATCTGTATCCCATCGCCGGACGCGATGCGATGGCGTTTCTGGGCGGTGCCACGGTCAATGACGACCCGTTGATGGTGTATGACCCTGACCGCGACAGTCCAAGCAATACCGCCGGGCAGTTGATACGGATTGGCGCCAATGAGCTTTTGATGGTGCTGGATGCACGCCCGGCAGCGGAAGGCGAGCGCTCGTTCGAGCTGTATTACTTGCAAAAGTAAGTGCTTGTGTTGCTTGGCAACCTGCAGGAGGCGGTCATGACTATGACTAACCATAATGGTTGATTTATGGGCTCTGTTACGCCACACTTCTCCATCATCCATCTGCACCAAGCGGCTGCCTCGGAGCACACGCTAAGGCTGACCCGCAATGCGCAGCGTGATGCCTTGAACTTGGGTTATACCCTGGAGGAAGTGCAGGCCGTGTTGTTGAGTCTTACCCCGCAGCACTTTTGCAAAGCCCATGATTACATGGCCGATGCCTATCAATGCCGATGGGAAAAAGATGGTTTTACCGATGAGTTGTACGTCAAGGTGACCCTGCAGCAAGATGGTCAATGGGTTGTCACTGTCCTTTCTTTTCACCGGAGCCGCTAGCCATGAGCGAAGTTTGCACTCTTTGCGGGCAAGGTACTCTACAGCCTGCCACTGTGGTGGACACCTTCAACCATGCGGGCAAGCCGCTGCAAGTAGCGGATATTGAGGTCAGCCGCTGTAGCCACTGCGGCGAGGAGCTGGTGACAGCGCAGCAATATCGCAAAAATCAGTTGCGTGTTGCCGATGCCAAGCGCCGTGCTGATGGCCTGTTGACCAGCGAGGAAATCCGCACCATTCGCAAGCGCCACCACATCAGTCAGGCTGAGGCCAGTCAATGGTTTGGTGGTGGCGCCAATGCTTTTTCAAAGTATGAGCGCGGTGAGGTGCTGCAAAGCATGGCGATGGATACTTTGCTGCGGCTTGTGGATACCGTTCCCGGGGCACTGGACTTTATCCGCGCACGGCACGGTGCTGTCTTGCCATAAGGCATAAACGGCAAGTATCTGCGCTCACATATCGTGCTTCTGCACGGCAAGGCCGCGTGCCTGATATTGCCGCCAGCGCTCGCGCAACGGGGCGCGGGCGGCAGGGTCGGCGGGGACGACTTCCAGGACGCGCTCAAAGTCGCCTTCCACCGGCGCCGGACGCAGGTTGATGACGAGCGGGCGCATTGGTGTGTCGATGTCCGGCGGCACAATCAGTACCGGGGTTTGGTCGTCTTCTTCGTTGCCGGCGATTTGGTGCGGGATATAGGCTTCCGGGTCGAATGACCAGAGCAGGTCGTCGAGCGTTTCGGCCTCGGCCGTGTCGCGCACCAGAATCAGGCTGGCAAAGCCTGCATCATGGGCTTTGCGTGCCAGCTCGCACACCAGGCGCAGTGGCTCGGCGCGGAAGCGGGGCTTGTCGATGAGATAAAAGTCGGCGCGCATCGGGGGCAGGAGGCCGGTTGCCCGGCCTCCGCATGACTCAGGCCGCCTTTTCCAGCAGCCACTGCGACAACAGGCCAACCGGGCGGCCGGTGGCCATGCCCATCTTGCCCTCGGCGCTGGCGCTGCCGGCGATGTCCAGATGCGCCCAGCGCACGCCTTCGGTGAAGCGCGAGAGGAAGCAGCCGGCGGTAATCGCGCCGCCCCAGCGGCCGCCGATGTTGTAGATGTCGGCAAACTGCGAGTCCAGCATGGACTGGTATTCATCCCACAGCGGCAGCTGCCAGGCGCGGTCGAACACGGTTTCACCGGCAGCCAGCAGCTCCTGGGCGAGGTCATCGTGCTTGGTCATCAGGCCAGTGGCAAAGGTGCCCAGCGCAATCATGCAGGCGCCGGTCAGGGTGGCGACATCCAGCAGCGCCTCGGGGTTGAACTTTTGCGCATAGGTCAGCGCGTCGCACAGAATCAGGCGGCCTTCGGCATCGGTATTGCCCACTTCAATGGTCTTGCCGGACATGCTGGTGATGACATCGGAGGGGCGGTAGCTATTGCCATCGGGCATGTTTTCAACGGCGGCCAGGATGCACACCAGGTTGACTTTCAGCCCCATGCGCACGGCGGAGACAAAGGTGCCGAACACCGTGGCCGCGCCGCACATGTCGTATTTCATTTCCTCGATGCCGCCCTGTACCTTCAGGTTGATGCCGCCGGTATCGAAGGTGATGCCCTTGCCGACCAGCACATAGGGCTTGGCATCGCCGCCATTGTTCCACTTCAGCACTACCAGCTTGGGGCGGTTGGCCGAGCCGCGCGCCACCGCCAGCAGCGAGCCCATGCCGAGCTTTTCCATTTCCGCATCGCCCAGCACTTCGCATTCGGCCTTGTCGAAGTCTTTGACAAAACGCTGGCCTTCATCGGCCAGATATTGCGGGTTGCAGATATTTGGCGGCAGGTTGCCCAATTCGCGGGCAAAGGCCACGCCCTGGGCAATCGCCTGACCCTGCGCCAGTGCGGTTTCATCGCTACCGCTGATGGTCAGCGACTCCAGACCTTTTTCTTCGCGCTTTTTGTTGCTCTCGCCCAGCGTCGCGGTATAGCGGTACATGGCATGGTCAGCCGCGATGGCGGCTTGACGGATATTCCAGGCTGCATCGCGGTCTTTGACCTCCAGCTCGGCCAGGGTCAGCAGCGCCGACTTCACCGCGCCAGTCTTGAGCGCGCGGACAGCCTCGCCCACGGCTTTGAGGTACTGCGCAGCGCCGAACTTGGCCGCATCGCCCAAACCCACCACCAGGACGCGCGGCGCACTCACGCCGGGCAGGTCAAACAGCAGCGCGGTCTTGCCGGCCTTGCCGGAAATGTCGCCACGCGCAACCAGGCTGGCGAGCTTGCCATTGCTGGCCTCATCCAGTGCCTTGGCAGCAGGCGAGAGCGTGTTGTCGGCAAAGAGCCCCACCACGACGCAGTCGGTGGTGGCAGTGGCGGGCGAGGTGTTGTTCAGGGCAAATTCGAGAGCCATCAGCAGATTCCAGTATGGGTTCCGTACAATGCGCGAGTGTCAGGACGCGCCGCGTTCTGGCATCGCAAGAACCGCATAGTCTAATTCAAGCCGCCACGACCCACGAATGCAGAAACTCGACCGCTATCTGACAGGTGAATTCGTCCAAGCCATTTTTGCCACCTTGATGGTGCTGCTCATCGTCATGGTTGGCGGTGCGTTCATTGACGTGATGGGCGATGTGGCTCGCGGCCGTCTGCCGGCCAATATGAGTATCGCGCAGCTGGGACTGGTACTGCTGACCTGGGTGCCGGTCATCATGCCGCTGGCGCTGATGCTGGGCTTGCTGATGGCGACCTCGCGACTGTACCGCGATGCAGAAATGCCGGTGTTGACGGCCATTGGCGTGGGGCCTGGGCGGCTTTTGAAACCGCTGATGCTGGTCACCCTGCCGCTGGTGGCGTTCATCGCCGTGTGTTCGCTATGGCTGGGGCCGTGGGCAGCGCGCAAATCGCAGGCGATGCTGGAAGAAGCCAGCCGCAATATGCTCATCAGCGGGCTGGAGGCTGGACGCTTTACCGAGCTGCCCGGTGGCGGCGGGGTGATTTATGTCGGCGAAATCGAGCAGGCCGGCAACAAATTCAAGCGCATCTTCATTTATCGCCAGAAGGGCGACCGGCTGGATGTCACCACTGCGGCTGACGGTGCGTTGCTGCGCGATGGCGAGCAGCGCTATCTGTCGCTGGACAAAGGCTTTGAAGTGGAAGGGCCGATGCAGGGCGATACGCTGGACTACCGGCTGCTGGGCTTTGCCCGCAATGATGTGCGCCTGCCGGACAAGGAAACCGAACGCAGGAAAAGCCACGAAATCCGCCGTCGCACCACCGGCGAGTTGCTGGCCGATAGCTCGCCCGAAGCGCGTGCCCAGCTGCATTGGCGCATCGCGCCGCCGCTGATTGCCCTGGCACTGGCGCTGCTGGCGGTGCCGCTCTCGCGCAGCCCGCCAAGACAGGCGCGCTATGGGCGCATGGCGCTGGGCTTCATGGGCTATCTGGTCGCCATTCAATTGATGATTCTTGGCACTGACCTGATTGCCAAGAGCAAGCTGCCAGTGGCGCTCGGACTTTGGTGGCTGACCCTGCCGGCCTTGCTGCTGGGCGTCTGGCTATACCGACGAGATGGCCGTCTGGCACGGCGGAGATTGGCACGATGAAACCCTTTCCGATGATTCATGACCGCTATATCGGCCGTACCGTGCTGCTGTTTGTGCTGGCAGTATGGTTTGTGCTCATCATGCTGGACTTCATCCTCGGCGGCGGCGGCCTGATGGCGCAGCTCGATGACATCGGCAAGGGTAGCTACCGGTTTGCCGATGCGTTTTTGTATTCCAGCTATACCTTGCCGCGCCGCGCCTATACCTTGTTCCCGACCGCAGCGGTGATTGGTGCGCTGCTGGGGCTGGGGCAGCTGGCAGCCAGCTCGGAGCTGACGGCATTGCGTGCGCTGGGGCTCTCGCGCAAGCGCCTGAGCTTGTCGGTGGCGCTGACCATCAGCGTGCTCACCGGGCTGATGGTGCTCTCTGGCGAAACCCTAGGGCCCTGGGCGGAGAAGCGCGCCAATGCGCTGAAGGCTGCGGCCACCTCCCCGAATATGATCGTGGCGCAGTATTCCGGCCTGTGGGCGCGCGAAGGCAATGTGTTCCTGAACGCCGAATCCGGCCATGAGCGCACCAATGGCACCGATGCCTGGCTGGAGCTCAAAGACTTGCGCATGTACCAGCTGGATGAGAACGGGCGCCTGCTGTCCATCGCCCATGCCGCTGTCGCCGAGCATCGTCCCGGTGGCTGGCTGTTGAAGGAGGTCACCCGTACCCGGTTTGCCGAGCGCGCGGTTGAGCGCGAGCATGTGGTGCAGGAGCACTGGCAGTCGCAGCTCGATGCCTCGGCGCTTTCGGCCAGTGTGGCGCGTCCCAGATTCCTGGATTCGGCTAGCCTCAAGGCCAGCATTGATTATCGCAAGCGCAACCAGCTCGATTCCGGCGAGTTTGAAGCCTTCTACTGGGGGCGCTGGTTCTACCCGCTGAATGTGCTGGCGCTATGCCTTGCCGCGATTCCGTTTGCCTTTGGCAGCCTGCGCAGCGGCGGGTTGGGCAAGCGGCTGTTCATTGGCGTGGTGTTTTCGCTGGGCTTTTGGCTGTTGCAGGAAATGTCCGCGCGCATGGCCGGGGCATACAAGTTCGACTACCGGCTGGCGTATCTGATGCCGCTGTTCCTGATGCTGGCCACTTCCTGGCTGCTGTTTCGCAGGCGCAGTGGTTAGCCTTTCAAGACATCGCGCTCAAAGTCACGAATCATGCGCGTGCCGCTGAGGCGGTCATGCCAGGTCAGGTGTTCGCGGTCAAACCAGGCCCACCAAAAGCCAAGCCCGGCGCACAGCAGCGAAAACATGCCGCAGAAATAGCGCAGCCACAGCCTGCCTAAGGGCGCGGTTTTGCCCTCGGGTGTCACCACATACAGCCGGAACGGCTTCATGCCGATGGTCTGCTCACCGCGCCGCCAACTGGCGGTGGCGTACAGCCCGGTGACGGCAATCAGCGCGATAAGTTCAAGAAACCCGGCCAGGGTATTGCTCTGGATGGCCTCACCGCCGTTCAGCGCCAGCGCGGCCACCACCACCACGAACCAGATACCGAGAATCGGGAAAAAGTCATACAACAGCGCGAGCAGACGCCAGCCAATCAACGGGCGCTGGGCGGGGGGAGGGGATGCGGGGATAGCGGGTGTGGTGCTCATGGCAGAAGTTTAGCGACCATGTTGAGAATACTGTGAATTGTGCGGATGGGGTTACGGCAGGCATGCCGCCAGCGCCTTCAGGATTCGGCTTGTGGGGGGCAGGAGTTGCAAGTCAAAGCCCTGATGCGGTTGCAACAGAAAAAACTATTAAAAGAGAATGAGAATCAATATATAATTGTCGCCCCCACAGCCAGCCGGCCGCCTCATCGGTCAGTGCAAGCCGATTGTCACTCTTGTTCGGGATGAGGAACCATGAACGACTGCTCAGCTGGCTTGGCGCCATTTGCAGCGAGGCGCTTGTCTGTCGATGTCGCATGCCTGGCGACGGCAGGGAAAGAAAAACTGACGCAAAGCAATGTGCAGCCGGCACGTCGGTCTGACTGCCTGACTTCGGGCGGATATCGCATCAGGCGCGAGCCGAATTATCCCGGTGTTACCGGACTCCGGTTCTGAACATGCTCAAGGTTGTGATACCGGTGCGGCTTTTTCCGCAGGCTCCCGGCCGTGGTGACGGCTGCGGGGAGATGACACATCACGATGGCGCGCGTTGCGCGCTCGATTTTGCCATCGTCTGAACGATTTTCAACGCTGTCCATGGTCGGCGTTGTCGGCCGTGGGCAACTGATGTCAACACTGGCCACAAGGCCGAATTTCACAGGAGATATCCATGTCTTTGAGACTCATGCGCAAACCTTTGGTGATCTTGATTGCCCAGGCTTGCTGTCTGCCCCTGGTTGCGCAAGCCCAGATGCAGGCGCCGATGCGGGCAACGGAAGCGGCCAGTAACAGCGGGCAGGCGGCCAAGCCGGATTTTCCGCGCATCATTGTGCGTGGTCGCAGCCCTTCGGAGACGGTGATCGACCAGAAGCAGATGGAGAATGAGCCGCCCAAGGATATCCGCCGCCTGTTTGACGACACCATCGGTGTGGAGTTTTCCCAGACTGGCGCAGGCCAGCTCGGCGATATCGAAATCCGCGGCATGGGCGGTATGGGCTCGTTTCTGGGCAATGCCAGCAACCGGGTGACACTGGAAGTGGACGGCATGGATGTCAGCCAGAGTTTCAACTTTGGCCACAATATGCGTAATGGCCGGCAGTACTTTGACCCCGCCGACCTCAAGACCGTCACTATCCACAAAGGGCCAGGTGCCAACGGGCTGGCTGGCAATGTGCAGTTCCGTACCAAGGATCCTGGCGACTATATCCGCGAAGGTCGGCGGCTGGGCGGCGATGTGCGTTTGGGCTATAGCGGCGATAGCCGCGATGTTTCGGCCGGGCTGACCCTGGCGACCCTGATTGGACAGAACCAGAGTGCTTCGCTCAGCTATACCCGTCGCCAGTACCATGAGCTTGACAACAAGGGCGGCCTGGATGTGAGCGGCCCGGAGCGCACCAAGTCCAATCCGGTGGATGGTCATAGCCATTCTTTGAACGGCAAGTGGGTGGTGAAGCCCAGTGAGGCGCAGAAGTTCACCCTTGCTTTGCAACACTTCAGCGTTGAAAACCAGAATAATCTGCTCAATCAGGTCGGCAAGAATCCGCGCAGTGGCGTGGAGACTTTCTTTTATCACAATACCCAGAAGAATCAGCGCGATGCGTTGTCGCTATTGCACGAGCTCGAAGGCAGCAGCGCCGCTTTCGACACCTTGAGGTGGCAGGCTTCGGTGCAGCGCACCAGCAGCGAAGGCTTCAATACCTATGAGCGCAGTCATCCGCGTACTGGCAGGGTGATCAGCCACGATGACAACAATTTCCGCATCAATCACTACAGTTTGAAGGCGGATTTCGGCAAGGCGCTCGGCGACAGCGGCAGTATCGAGCATGCCCTGAGCTATGGCGCCAAGTTGCAATACAGCAGTGTTGATCAATATGCGTTGGCTCGCAGCGGCGCAATCTCGCGGGAGCGCAATTTCTTCCCCAAGACCAAGCAGTGGCAAGGCGGGCTGCATTTGGCCGATCAAATCAGCTTTGCCGGCAGCGGCATCAGCCTGACACCGTCGCTGCATGTCAGCCGTATCGTGAACCACCCGGAAGTGCGCGATTACCGCAAACCAGTGGCGGGCACCGGCAAGTTCAGCAGGACGGCACTCGGGGGCGGTCTGGTGCTCGACTGGCTGCTCGATGAGCACAATCTGCTCAGTGCCAGCTACCAGCATTCCACCCGGCTGCCTGCCTATGGCGAAACCAATGCCCAGAGTTATGGTCACTGGATTGGCCGTCCCAATCCCGACCTCAAGCCGGAAACCGCCGATGCCCTGGAACTGGCGTGGATGAATCACGGCAATTTTGGCCGCTACAAGGCTGCGCTGTTCTACAACCGCTATAACGACATGGTGGATGTCACCTGTGATTACGGCAACTTCAATGCCGATGGCTATTGCGAGGTATTCAATGTCGATGGCCACAGCAAGTTGTACGGCATCGAGCTTGAAGGCAGCCTGGCGCTGGATGCATTCGGTTTGCCGCAAGGGCTGTCCCTGGATGCCGCGGCCACCTATGTCAAGGGCAAGAGTGCCAGTGGCGAGCCACTGGGTCGGGTCAATCCCCCCAATGGCCGTCTGGCACTGCGCTATGCCGATCCGGACAATCGCTGGGGGCTGCAGGCACGGCTGAACTTCGCGGCCGCCAAGAAGGCGGCGGATCTGCCAACGGGCATCTCGCCGCTACCAGGTTATGGCGTGGTCGATTTGATCGGTCACTACCGCCTTGGCGAGCAGTTCAGCCTCAGTGGCGGCATCTACAATGTCGCTGACCGCCAATATTCGCGCTGGGTGCGCGCCCGCGGCGCCAATCGCGATTTCTACAGCGAACCGGGTCGCTATCTGGCGCTGAACCTGCGTTATCAGTTCTGATCGCCGCGACCGGATATGGCGCGTATCACCCGCCCCAGGTGTCAGGATGACATCCGGCGGGTGTCTGGCGCGGGGGCTGGCAGTCGATGCGTTCTGCCGATACATTGCGCCGATGTCTGCAACGACCCCCGCCAGCCGCCGCCAACTGGCGCAGCAATTGCCCGCACTTGCCCAGGCCGATGCGCGCCTGATAGCGCAGTTTCTGGATAGCATCTGGGCAGCACAAGGCCTGACAAGCGCCACGCTGGCTAGCTATCGGCGTGATTTGGCTGGGTTTGCCAGATGGCGCAATGGCGCGCAAGGTAGCCTGCAAAATGCCAGCGGTGAAGAGGTGTTTGCCTATCTGCGCTGGCGTGCCGAGCATGGCTATAGCCGGCGCAGCGATGCGCGACTGCATTCGGCGCTGCGCTCACTATTTGTCTGGATGGTGCAGCGCGGACTGCGCAAGGACGATCCGGTGGCCTTGCTTGCGCCGCCAAAACAGTCGCGCAGCCTGCCCAAGGCGCTGGCCGAGAGCCAGATTGAGGCGCTGTTGGCGGCGCCGGATGTGGACAGCGCAGAAGGCCTGCGCGACCGCGCCATGCTGGAGCTGATGTATGCCGCCGGGCTGCGCGTGAGTGAGCTGGCCAATTTGCCGGCCACTGGTATCAATCTGCGTCAGGGCGTGCTGCGGGTCAGCGGCAAGGGCGGCAAAGAGCGGCTGGTGCCGGTGGGCGAAGAAGCCCTGCACTGGCTGCAACGCTATCTGCAAGAAGCGCGCCCGGCCTTGCTGGGCAAGCAGCCGGTCGAAAGCCTGTTTGTCGATGACAAGGGCAAGCCGCTGACCCGCCAGCAATGCTGGCAGCAGGTCAAGGCACAGGCGCAGCTTGCCGGAATTGCGCCTGAAAAAATCAGCCCGCATGTGCTGCGCCACAGTTTTGCCACGCATCTTCTCAACCACGGCGCCGACCTGCGCACACTGCAACTGCTGCTGGGGCACAGCACACTCTCCACCACCCAGATTTACACCCTGGTGGCCAAAGAAAAACTCAAGCGCCTGCATGCCCTGCATCATCCGCGCGCCTGAATCCTGCACAAAGGGCTGAACGCCTTTGAACAGGTGCTGACAGTGCTGGGTTTGCGCATCGTGCGACAATGCGCGCCACTTTATGCTTTGAAACACTTCCATGCCTCAAGGACATTTCATGAAAAAAGCCCTGATTACCGCCGTGCTTGGCAGCATCAGCATCTTGGCCTGTGCCCAGGACAAGGGGCAGAGTGCGGCAACTACGCCGGAAACCCAGGCGGCCATTGCAGCGGCGCAGGCGGCCAATGCCATCAAGCCCGAAGCAGGCAGTGCTGGTGAGCGTGCCGTGCAGGCCATCCACAGTCTCAACCCGAACATCAAGGTCGATGATGTGACCGATGCGCCGTTACCGGGCTTCCAGCAGGCCATCGTTGGCGGGCAGACGCTGTTCATCTCCAATGACGGCCGTTATTTGCTGCAGGGCAGCTTGTTCGACATGCAGGCCAAGCGGGATTTGAGTGGCGATGCACTGGCGAAAATGCGCCAGCGCCTGCTGGCGCGGGTGCCGGCCAGTGAGCGCATCGTGTTTCCGGCGGCCAATCCCAAGCATGTCGTGACCGTGTTTACCGATGTCGAATGCGGCTATTGCCGCCGCCTGCACAACGCCATCGATGAATACAACAAGCTGGGTATCAGCGTTGAATATCTGGCCTTCCCGCGGATGGGGCCTTCCAGCCCGGATTTCGCCATCATGGAGGCGGTGTGGTGCTCCAATAACCGCAACAAGGCGCTGACCGATGCCAAGAATGGCAAGAATCCGCAGGCGGTGCGCTGCACCAATCCGGTGATGTCGCACTGGACGCTGGGTCAGCAGATTGGCCTGCAAGGCACGCCGATGATTATCGGGGCCAATGGGCAGAATACCCCCGGCTACATGCCGCCGGAGCAACTGCTGCAATGGTTGGAAGCGACGCAGAAATAATGCAGTGAGACAGTGTCAGGCCGGGGTTTCCCGGCCTGTTTGTTTGGGCGGGCTTTGCAAGCCGCGGCAGGCTACAATAGCCGCCCCGTAAACCTTTGGTTTTGCAAGCATGATTGTGCTCGAAGGGCAAAGCGCCCTGTCGCCGTTCCGTCGTGAACGCCTTGAAGCTCGCCTCCGCAGCGTCCATCCCGCCATTCAAGTTGCCGGTGCCTGGTTCACCTACTGGGTGGAGCCAGAAGCAGGACAAGTCGTCGATACCGCCAAACTTGGGCGCATCCTGCAGGCCGATGTCAGCCGTGCGCCGCAGGCTGAGGGCACGGTGTCGAAATTCATCTCGCCGCGGCTTGGCACCATTTCGCCCTGGGCCAGCAAGGCCGGTGAATTGCTGCGCGGTGCCGGGCTGGCCATCAAGCGTGTGGAGCGTGGCATGCGTCTGGATTTGGCGGCCTGGCCGGAGGATGCCGGAAGCCAAAAAGCGCTGGCGCGGCTTTTGCACGATGCGATGACGCAATCGCTGCTGGATGATGCCGGTGCGGCCAGCGGTCTTTTCCAAAGCCCCGAACGCGGCCAGTTGCAGGTGATTGCGCTGGCTGATCTGCGCGCGGCCAACCAGCGTCTGGGGCTGGCGCTGGCCGAGGACGAAATCGAATATCTGGAAGCGCGCTATCAGGCGCTGGGTCGTGACCCGCATGATGTCGAGCTGATGATGTTTGCGCAGGCCAATTCCGAGCATTGCCGCCACAAAATTTTCAATGCCGACTGGACCATTGATGGCGCAGAGCAGGAGCGCTCGCTGTTTCGCATGATCAAGAACACCCATGCGAAAACGCCGCAGCATACGCTCTCGGCCTATAGCGACAACGCCGCCGTGGTGGCGGGCTACCCCAGCCGCCGCCTGCGTGCGCAAGGCCAGGCACGGCAGTATGTATTGCAGCCTGAGGCCGAGTCGGCCTTTGCCATCAAGGTGGAAACCCATAACCACCCGACTGCCATTTCGCCTTTCCCCGGCGCTTCCACGGGCGCGGGCGGCGAAATCCGCGATGAAGGCGCGACCGGACGTGGCGGCAAGCCCAAGGCCGGTCTGGCTGGTTTTTCGGTGTCGCATCTGCGCATCCCCGGCCTGCCCCAGCCCTGGGAAGCGCCGCGCGCGCTCAACCCGCGCATGGCCAGCGCCTTTGAAATCATGCAGGAAGGGCCGATTGGCGCAGCCGCGTTCAATAACGAATTTGGCCGCCCCAATCTCACCGGCTATTTCCGCAGCTTCGAGCAGCCCGAAGGCGAGGGGCTGGTGCGTGCCTATGACAAGCCGATCATGCTTGCCGGTGGCTTGGGCGCGATTGACCGCGCGCTGGTGGAAAAGCAGCGGCTTGCACCCGGTGATGCAGTGATTGTGCTGGGTGGCCCGGCGATGTTGATTGGCCTGGGCGGTGGTGCGGCCAGCTCGGTGGCTTCGGGGGAAACGGCCGAGGAGCTGGACTTTGCCAGCGTGCAACGCGACAACCCGGAAATGGAGCGCCGCTGTCAGGAAGTGATTGATGCCTGTGTGGCACTGGGCGCAGACAACCCGATTCGCTCGATTCACGATGTCGGCGCTGGCGGCCTGTCCAATGCCATCCCCGAGCTTTTGCACGACTCGGGCGTCGGCGGCATCATTGACCTCAATGCCGTGCCCAGCGATGACCCCTCGCTCTCGCCGATGCAGCTATGGTGCAACGAGTCGCAAGAGCGCTATGTGCTGGGGATTGGAGCCGAACATATCGAAGCCTTTGCCGCACTCTGCCAGCGTGAGCGCTGCCCGTTTGCGGTGGTGGGCTATGCCACCGAAGCCGAGCATCTGGTGGTGGGTTACGGTGCGGTGCCGGGGCATGTGCCTGCCGATGCTGCCATCAACCTGCCGATGGACGTGCTGTTTGGCAAGCCGCCCAAGATGCACCGCGATACCCGCCACCCGGCTGCCAGCCGCTGGCCGGAGCTCGATACCGAAGCCATCGAACTGCACGAGGCCGCCCTGCGCGTGCTGGCGCATCCGAGTGTCGCCGCCAAGTCCTTCCTGATCACCATCGGTGACCGAAGCGTTGGCGGCCTGACTGCGCGTGACCAGATGGTTGGTCCCTGGCAAATGCCGGTGGCCGATTGCGCCATCACTCTGGCCGGTTATGAGGGCTTTGCCGGTGAGGCGATGGCCATTGGCGAGCGCACGCCGCTGGCGCTGATTGATGCCGCCGCTGCTGCGCGCATGGCGGTGGGTGAGGCGATTACCAATCTGTGCGCCGCGCCGCTGGATTCACTGGAGCGCATCAAGCTCTCCGCCAACTGGATGGCGGCCGCAGGCCATGAAGGCGAAGACGCCAAGCTGTTTGATGCGGTCAAGGCGGTGGGCATGGAACTGTGCCCGGCGCTGGATTTGTCCATCCCGGTGGGCAAGGATTCGCTGTCGATGCAGGCGCAATGGCAGCATGAAGGCCAAACACAAAAGAGCGTCTCGCCGGTCTCGCTGATTGTCACCGCCTTTGCGCCGGTGGCCGATGTGCGCCAGCAACTCACCCCGCTGCTCTCGCGCGATGAGGACACCGAACTGTGGCTGATTGGCCTGGGGGCTGGCCGCCGCCGCATGGGTGGCTCGATTCTGGCGCAGTGCTATCAGGCCTTTGCCGGGGAAGTGCCGGATGTGGAAGAGGCCGGGCGTCTGCGTGGCCTGTTCGAGCTGATTCGTGATGCGCGCGAAGCTGGCCTGCTGCTGGCCTATCACGACCGCGCCGATGGCGGCGTGTTCGCAACGCTGGCGGAAATGGCGTTCGCCTCGCATCTGGGGCTCGACATCATTCTGGACGACTGGGCGGACAAGCCTGCCGACAATGTGCTCGAAGCGCTGTTCAATGAAGAACTGGGCGCGGTGGTGCAAATCCGCAGCGAAGACCGTGCCGAGTTTGCCGACCTGGTGGCGCGCCACGGGCTGGTGGAATGCGCGCAGCGGGTTGCCCGCCCGCATACCGCCGACGATATCCGCGTGCTGCGCGATGGTCAGGTGCAAACCCAATGGCGCTGGCAGGAATTGTTCGATGCTTGGTGGCAGGTCACGCACGCCATGCAGCGGCTGCGCGATAACCCCCAAAGCGCCGATGAGGAACGGCAAAGTGCCCGCGACTTCAACGCTACTGGCCTCAATCCCAAGCTCGGCTTTGATCCCCAGGAAGACATCGCCGCGCCATTTGTCGCCACCGGCGCCAGGCCGAAAGTCGCCATCTTGCGCGAGCAAGGCGTCAACGGTCATGTGGAAATGGCCGCCGCTTTCATGCGCGCCGGTTTTGATGCCTATGACGTGCACATGAGCGACCTGATTGCAGGCCGCAGCCAGTTGCAGGATTTTGTCGGCTTCGCTGCCTGCGGCGGTTTCAGCTATGGCGATGTGCTGGGCGCCGGGCGTGGCTGGGCGACTTCGATTCTGGAGCGCCCGGCGCTGCGCGAGCAGTTTGCCGCGTTCTTTGCGCGCAGCGACACCTTCAGCCTTGGGGTCTGCAATGGCTGCCAGATGATGGCGCAGCTCAAGGCCATCATCCCCGGCGCCGAGCACTGGCCGGAGCTTCTGCGCAATGCGTCCGAACAGTACGAAGGCCGTCTGGTACAGGTGGAACTGGCCGATTCGCCCTCCATCCTGCTGCGCGGTATGGGCGGCTCGCGCCTGCCGGTGATCGTGGCGCATGGCGAAGGCCGCATGCAGTTTGCCAGCAGCGTGGACCAGGCCGCCGTGCCGGTGGCGGCGCGCTATGTCGATGGCGATGGCCGTGTGGCCGAGACTTATCCGGCCAACCCGAATGGTTCGCCCGAAGGCATTGCCGGTGTCAGCAGCAGTGATGGCCGCGCCACCATCCTGATGCCGCATCCCGAGCGCACTTTGGGGGCGGTCAATTTCAGCTGGCATCCGCAGGAATGGGGCGATGTCTCGCCATGGGCGAGGATGTTCCAGAACGCCCGCGTCTGGGTGGGCTAACAGGCGCACGGCCTGCCGTATCCACGGCAGGCCGTAATCGTTAAGCTGGGGACATGAACCCGCAAGACTTGCCTGTTGTGCTGCTGCCAATTGGCAGTGATGATGCCGCGCTGGATGCCTGTCTGGCGGCACTTGAGTGTTCGACACCTGCGGGCACGAGGGTATGGCTGCTGGACGATGCCCAGGCCGGGCCGCGTGGCGTGGAAATCATCCAGCGCTGGCTGCGCATCACCAGGTTGCAGGCCGAATACACCCGCCGCCAGCAGCCCGTGGGCGAAGCAGCACATCTGGCCGAGGGCGTGCGCGCCTGTGGCGATCTGGACATCGTGGTGCTGGCGCCGGATGTGCGCCCCGCGCCGGGCTGGCTGACGCAATTGGCCGCCTGTCTGCGCCGCGATCCCACCATCGCTACCGCCACCCCGTGGAGCAATGCCGGTGAACATGCAGGCTGGCCACAGCTGGGCGGGGTGCAGCCTGCGCCTTCTGATCTTGCCCGTATTGCTGCCGCTGCTGCGCAGATGCCGCCACTGCATCAGGAGTTGCCCAATGCCGGAACGCATGCGGTGTTGCTGCGTGGTACGCCGCGCAAGCGCAGCGGCACGCTCGATGGTGAGAGCTTCACCAGCTGGGCGGCGGCGCTGACCGACTATTCGCTGCGCCTGGCAGCCATGGGCTGGCGCAATGTATTGTGCGAAACCGCCTTTGTCGCCCGCGATCATGAGTCCTGGCATGGCGAAGGCGACCAGGCGCTGATGGCCGTGCGCTGGCCCGATTACCGGCCAAGACTCTACAGGTTCCTGACCCAAGACCCGCTGCGCGCCAGCCGCGAGCAATTGCAGGCGCTGTATGCGCAGGCTGCAGAGGCCTCGCCACAGGACGATTTGTTTGCATGAGTACAGACGCTATCGCCGTGGTGGTGGTGAGCTACCAGAGCGCCTCGACCATTGAAGACTGTCTGCGGCGATTGCTGCGCGCCAAAGATGTTGCCCAAATCCGGGTCATCGACAATGGCTCGTGTGATGGCACGCTTGAGCTTGTGCAGCGGCTGGCGCTGGCCGATACCCGTTTGCGCTTTATCGCCAACCCCGATAACCCCGGTTTTGCCGTGGCCTGCAACCAAGGGGCGGCAGCAAGCAGCGCGCCCTGGCTGGCCTTCGTTAACCCGGATTTGATGGTCGAGCCGGATACCCTGCTGCGACTGCGGGATGCGGCACGGCAGCTGGGCACGGCCCTGGTGGGCGCTGATCTGCATGATGAGGCGGGCGTACACGATGCGGCTGCCCGCCGCCACGACCCGGATTTTGTCGCCATGCTGCGCAGGCCTGCGGCAAGACAGCTTGCCATCGCCCGCGACCCGGCGCAGCCAGTACAGCCCGTGCCCGCAGTTTCCGGCGCGCTGCTGCTGCTGCCGCGCAGCCTGTTTGCACAAGTCGGCGGCTTTGACGAAGGCTACCGCCTGCATGCCGAGGATCTGGATTTATGCCGCCGGGTGCGGGCTGCCGGTGCCACGGTCGCCTGCGTCAATGCAGTGGATGTGCTGCACCTGCGCGGCGTGTCCTCGCGCAGCAACCCGTTGTTTGTGGAATGGCACAAGCATCGCGGCCTGTGGCGTTATTTCTGCAAGTTTGATGCGCCGCGTCATGGCCTGTGGGCGTGCGCGGCAGTGTTTGCCCTGGTTGGCACACGCTTTGTGCTGGCGGCGTTGGGCAAAAGCATCAAGCCCTGAAACGAGCTGCAACTGAATGCCAGGGGCAGATTTCGTGGGCTGCGTACTCGTCGCTACCGGATGGGCATGCTAACCTCGCAGGCATGAATCGACGCACGCTTACTCTGACACTTCCCTTGGCACTGGCCGCTTGCGCCATCCATGTGCCACCGGCTACAGCCACGACGGCAACCGATAAGCCCCAAACCTCTGCAACCATTGTTGTGCAGGATTTTCCCAAGGCCGTGCGCCCAAACACGGACTTGCCGCAGCAGCCGCCCAAGCGCCCGGTTGCGCCGGATAATGTGGTCAACCCGGCCATCCCGCGCGCCGAGCGCGAGGCCAATTTCATCCAGTACACCGCCGAAACCTACGGGGTTGACCCGCTGTATATCCGTGCCATCCTGTCGCAGGCCAAGCCGCAGCCACGGATTGTCGCGGCCATCTCGCGCCCGGCAGAGGCGGTGCGCCAATGGAAGGATTACCGCCCGATTTTCCTCAACGATGCGCGTATCAACGGCGGTATCGCCTTCTATCGTGAAAACCGCGCCGCGCTGGAAAAAGTAGCTGCCGAAACCGGCGTGCCGGCTGAATATATCGTCGCCATCATCGGCGTGGAAACCCAGTATGGCCGCAATATGGGCAGCTATCGGGTGCTGGACGCGCTCTATACCTTGGCTTTCGACTACCCGCCTCGCGCGCCGTTTTTCGCCGGTGAACTGGCGCAATTGTTCGCGCTGCAAAAAGCCGAGCCGCATCTGGATATCACCGCCATCAAAGGCAGCTATGCCGGGGCGATGGGCATGGGGCAGTTCATGCCGTCCAGCTACCGCCTTTGGGCCAAAGACGGCAATGCCGATGGCCAGCGCAACATCCTGACCGAAAAATCCGATGTATTTGCTTCCATCGCCAATTATTTCGTGGTGCATGGCTGGCTGCGCAGTGGCCCGGTGGCGGCGCGGGCTGACAAGAATCCGGACATGCCGGAGTGGCAGCCGGAAAACATCGAGCCTGTTTTCACGATGGGCGAACTAAGAGAGCGCGGCTATCGTCCTGCGCCCGGCGAGCAATGGCATCATAACGGTTCATGGCATCATGAAGGTGCCACGGTGCTGAACTTCGAGGGCAGCCAGGGGCGCGAACACTGGCTTGTGTACAGCAATTTCTATGTCATCAGCCGCTACAACCATTCGCCGATGTACACCATGGCGGTGTATCAGCTGGCGCAGGCCATTCGCGCCGGAGTTTCTGACTGATGAATGGCGTGCGGCTTCCAGTTCTGGCAGGCTTTGCGGTATTGCTCGCCGCGTGCAGCACCAGCCCGAAGAAAGCCTCCGCGCCTGCTGCTGGCAAGCCGGTATCCGATAGGGCCGCGCAGACCGCGCCTGCGACGCATGGGCAGCGGCGCTCGCCCTATGCTCCGGCACAGGAAGACCCGGCCAAGCGCGGCAATTATGTGGCGGGCGGGTTGTATGCCCCGGGGGTGAAAGACAGCGTGCCGGACTATATCCCCGATGTGGAGGCCATCCCCGAGCCGGAAGTCGTGCATCTGCCGCGCTCGGCCGTCGGCAATCGCTCGCCCTATACCGTGCTTGGCAAGCGCTATACGGTGATGGATGAGCATCGCGGCTATGTCGAGCAAGGCCGTGCCTCCTATTACGGCAACAAATTTCATGGCCGCCGCACCTCCAACCAGGAGGTGTATGACATGTATGCCTTCACTGCGGCGCATCGCAGCCTGCCGCTGCCAAGTTTTGCGCGCGTGACCAATCTGGACAATGGCAGGTCGGTCATCGTGCGCGTCAACGATCGTGGCCCGTTTCATGAAAACCGCCTGATTGACCTCAGCTACGCGGCTGCCGTGAAACTGGGCTTCCGCGAAGCCGGTACGGCCAGAGTGGAAGTGCGCGCCCTGCTGCCTGAAGACATGAATCCGAGCATGGTGGCCGCGCAAACTCCGGGCGCCGCCGCGGCCGTGGTGGTGGCGACTGCCGCCAGTACGCGCCATGGCAGCCGTTTTGACATGCAGCAAAATGGCAAGTCCATGACCGCCGATGAGTTTGATGGCTGGATGCGCGCGCGGCAGATTCGCATTGCCACCGGCGTTCCCGGCAAGCCCGACCCGGTGATGAATCGCGCAGCACAGCAGGCTGAGCCTGTGCCCACAGCGGTGGCAGCGCCTGTGGCTGCCGCAGTGGTGCAGATGCCACAGGCGGTTGCCGCTGCCAGCCCTGCTGCAAACAGCGGCATCGAATTGCAGGTCGCCAGCTTTGCCAGCATGGATAACGCCGAGCGCGCGCTACAGCGTCTGCATGGTGCCGGTGTAGCAGAAGCCCGGCTGATGGATGCTGCGGTCAATGGCCGGCGCATATGGCGGCTGCGCGTAGGCCCCCTGCCGGAGAACGCTGTAGCCGCGCGGGTGGCACAGATTGCCAATCTTGGCTTTGGTCAGCCCACCCGCATACGTCAATAACACACGGTTTATCCCATTTGCATGCCGCCAAGGCGGCAATACCACTGAAAAATGAAACTCAAATCCTTGCCTGTTCTTGCTTTGACCCCCGCCGCATTGGCGGTTTTCATCGGCCTTGCCATGGCCAATGCGCAAACGGCGAATACCGCCCAGCCTGCCACGGCATCGGTAGCGTCCAATGTGGCAGCCGCAACGCAGCAAACATCTGAAATCGCCATCCCGGCTGCCCCTGTGCCGCGAGTATCCAAAGCCTGGCTGATCATGGACGCGGCCAGTGGTGAAGTGCTGGCGGGTGAAAATGTCGATGAGCAACTGCCACCGGCCAGCATCACCAAGGTGATGACCAGCTATGTGATTGCGGCGGAAATGGCCAAGGGCAATCTCAAGGCCGATGACCAGGTGATGATGAGCGAGAACGCCTGGCGCAAGGGTGGGGCAGCCACCGACGGCAGCTATAGCGGCTTTGAAGTCAACAAGACCGCGCCACTGCTTGAGATGGAAAAAGGCATGGTGGTGCAATCGGGCAATGATGCGGCCATCGCGCTGGCCGAACATGTGGCCGGTAGCGAAGAGGCCTTTGCCAGCCTGATGAACAGCTATGCCAAGCAGCTCGGGCTTGCCAATACGCATTTTGTCAATGCCACTGGCCTGCCTGATGAGGCGCATGTTTCCAGCGCCCGCGATTTGGCGCTGCTGGGACGGGCGCTGGTGCGCGACTACCCGGAAGCCTATAGCTATAACAGCCTCAAGGAATTTACCGTCGGCCCCATCACCCAGCCCAACCGCAATCTGCTGCTGTGGCGCGATGGCTCGGTGGACGGTATCAAGACCGGGCATACCGCGGCGGCAGGCTACTGCCTGATGGCTTCGGCCAAACGGGGCGACCAGCGCTTCATCACGGTGATTCTTGGCGGCAGCAGCGAGGAGCAGCGCGCCACCGACTCGCAGGCACTGCTGAACTGGGGCTTTCGCTTCTATGAAAGCCATCGCCTGTTCGAGGCCAACCAGCCCATCGCCGTACAGCGGCTGTGGAAGGGCCAGGTGAATGAAGTCAATCTGGGTCTGGCACAACCCTTGGTCATCAGCCTGCCACGCGGCAGCGCCCCGAGCCTGAAATCCAGCATGGATGTGCCCACCACCCTGATTGCGCCGGTAGAAAAAGGGCAGGCCATCGGCACCGTGCGCGTAACCCTCGATGGCAAGGAAATCGCCAGTGCCCCGCTGGTTGCCCTGGAAACGGTGGAGCCGGGTGGCTTCTTCAAACGCCTCTGGCACGAAATCCGCATGTGGTGGGCGGCGCTGTAATTAGCCGCGCTTTTGGCTTTGACCAGACATCCTGCCTGAAAATATTGAGGCAGGATGTTTTTGCACTTGGGTTTGCCGGATGCTGTCCGCATAATGACGCGCATGGAAATCAAATCAGACAATCCCGAACACGGCTTCCAGTTTCCCGGCGTTTTTGAAATCTCGGTGATGGGGCCGGCAGATGCAGGTCTTGAAACTGCCGTGCCCGCATTGCTTGTCGATGCAGGCATCGAAGTGCTGCATGAAAGTCTTGCTATCCGCGAATCCTCTGGTGGCAAGTTCATCCAGGTCAAATTGAGCTTCAAGGCGGACAGTCGCGAGCAGTATCAGGCCGCGCATGAAGTGTTGCGCCAACACCCGGGTGTGAAGTGGACCATCTAAGCCAAGCGGGTGATCTGCCCACGGCCTGGGTGCGTGAGCTGGGGCGGCAGCCTTATGAGCCGGTCTGGCATGCGATGCAGCGCTTTACCGATGCACGCGATGAAAACACGGCAGATGAAATATGGGTGGTGGAGCACGACCCGGTATTCACCTTGGGGCAGGCAGGCAAACCTGAGCATGTACTGATGCCCGGGGATATTCCGGTACTGCATGTGGACAGGGGCGGGCAGGTCACCTATCACGGCCCGGGACAGATTGTGGTGTATCCGCTGCTGGATTTGCGCAGGTTGAAAATCGGCGTGCGTGAATATGTCTGCAAAATCGAGCAAGCCATTATCGACACTTTGCTGGAATGGAACATCATCGCCCAGCGCCGTGAAGGCGCGCCCGGCGTGTATGTCGGGGAAGCCAAGATTGCCGCGCTGGGCATCCGGGTGCGGCGTGGTTGCAGCTTTCACGGGCTGGCATTCAATATCAATATGGATCTGTCACCGTTCCAGCGCATCAACCCCTGCGGTTATGCCGGAATGCAGGTCATCAATATGGCCGATATCGGTGGCGCCGGCGGTATGGAGCCGGTCAAGCCGGTATTGCTGGCCGAGCTTGCCAGACAGTTTGGATTGCGCCTGGAGCACGCCGAGGGCTGAAGGCAGGGGCTATTGCCATGGTGCCAAACAAAACCCCATGTTTGACATGGGGTTTTGTTTGGGGGGCATGCGGATGGATTAGCGAGCCAGTGTGGTCAGCGTGGAGTCCACCCAGCCTGGGTTGCCAAGTTCGTCTTCCACTTCCCACATCGTGCCCTGCTTGTTGCCGGTGGGGTAGAGCAGCATGCCAGGGTCAAGTTCGCGCACTACGCCGCCGCGGCGATTGGCATTTTTGTACATGGTGGCCGGACGCTGTACGACCAGCGCCTGGTGTGCATTGTTGGCAGAGGCATTGCCAGAGAGGCCGCCAAGTTCGGTGACCAAGTTGGTATAGGCCTGTAGATACGCCAGGGTGATGACCTGACCGATTTCGGTATTGGAATAGCTCGACACACCCGCACTGCTGCCGGTGATTGCACCACCCAGGAAGCCGCCTACACCGCCGCCAATGCCGATATCGGTCTTCTTGGCATGGCCTTCGGCCATGGCAACTTGTTCGGAGGAGCGTATGTCGGTCACGGTCAGCAATACGTCAGCGGTCTTGCTGCTCAGATCTACATTGCTGGCCAGGCGACCTGCACGACCGCCAATGATGGCGCCGAGTGCTGCGCCTATATTGGTGCGGCCAGCATTGGAGTTGCGGCTGATGAGGTCGGGAACCAGTACATAGTCGGCCGCGCGGATCTGACCCTTGCCGACATTGGAGCGGCCACGCAGCTCGCCGCTGGCAGCCAGACCACGCTCACCCATCATGGCATTCATGCCACGGCCACGATCTACCAGGGTAAAGCAGCGTGAACGATTGACGAACAGCTTGATCAGAGCCTCCGGCGAAGACAGGCCGTAGTCGCTCCACCAACGAGTCTCCGGTTCCATTACGGTAATGGTGCCGAGGTTGCGAGTACAGGTCGGAATTTCCTGGGTTTTTTGTGCGCGAGTTTGCTGTGCACTGCGACGTTGTGCTTCGGCAGACTGTGGCTGTGCTGCGAAACCGATGGTAAGTGCGCCGGCAATTCCAAGTGCCAGTAGGCGAGTGGTGCGATTCATTGTGGGAAGTCCCCTTTCCATAGTTGAGAGGTAAAAACCGGCAGATGTCGATCTGCCCGGCGATGGATTCTAGCGCAAGCACTCGGCAGGGTTGTTCAGCTTGATGCTTGCCGGTTTGTTTGAGGTTAACTTGATCGTGCATGGTGAGGCGTGTGTTAATCGGCGATAATCGCGCCATGAACGTATCCCGCAGCATTCCCCTTTCCGTGGTCGATGAGGCCAGCTCGCTCACTCCCGGTGCCAAGCAGTTGGCTGCGGACAAAATCGGCAAAAGCCCGGTCAAGTTCGAGGAGGCGCCGGTGCTGCGCAAGCCCAGCTGGATTCGGGTGCGCATTCCGGCGGGCAATGCGGTGCAGCAACTCAAGTCACGGCTGCGCGAAAATCGCCTGGTCACGGTCTGCGAGGATGCCAGCTGCCCGAATATCCACGAATGCTTCAATCACGGCACCGCCACCTTCATGATCATGGGCGATGTCTGCACCCGCCGTTGCAGCTTCTGTGACGTGGCGCATGGGCGTCCCAAGCCGTTGGATTTGGACGAGCCGCGCCGCCTGGCCGAAACCATCGCCGATATGCGCCTGAAGTATGTGGTCATCACCAGTGTTGACCGCGATGACTTGCGTGATGGCGGTGCCCAGCACTTTGTCGATTGCATCCGCGAAACCCGCGCCCGCGTGCCGGGCATCAAGGTGGAAATCCTGACCCCGGACTTCCGTGGCAAGGGGCGCATGGAACGGGCACTGGAAATCCTGGCCGCCGCGCCGCCGGATGTGTTCAACCACAATATCGAGACGGTGCCGGATTTGTACCGCAATGTACGCCCCGGGGCAGACTATCAGTGGTCGCTGACCTTGCTGAAAAAGTTCAAGGCGCAGCACCCGGAAGTCTCTACCAAGTCCGGCATCATGCTCGGCCTGGGTGAAACCATGGAGCAAGTCGAGGCCACCTTGCGCGATTTGCGTGCGCACGATGTCGACATGGTGACCATCGGCCAATATCTGCAGCCCTCACCCGCGCATCATCCGCTGCTGCGTTACTGGACGCCGGAAGAATTCAAGCAGCTGGAAGACTACGGCTATCAGCTGGGCTTTGGGCATGTCGCCTCCGGGCCAATGGTGCGCTCCAGCTATCATGCCGACCGTTCGGCCAAAGAGGCCGGGGTGGCCTGAATCACCCTGCCGCCTATATATATAGGCGTATCAATCCTCGCTCAGCAGCGCTTGGTAGCCCGTATGGCCGAGTTTTTCCATGGTGGCGATATTGCGCGCAATGATGCCCTCGGGGCTGGGATAGGCAGCCACGGCGCGGTCGATGCTGGCCTCGCGCAGCAGGTGCAGCATCGGGTAGGGCGCGCGATTGGTGTTGTTGGCGGCATCATCCGGGTGGCTGTCTGCAAACTGGTAATCCGGGTGGAAGCTGGCGATTTGAAGCTCTCCCTCCAGATCCAGTTCGCGAATCAGCGCATCGGCTTCATCCAGAAAATCGTTGTAATCAAAAAAATCCTGCAACACCCGCGGATGTACCAACAAGGTGGTGTCGGTCTGTTCTGCAGGCGTTGCCGCAAGCTGCAAAAGTTCGGCGCGCAGCACGTCTTTCAGGCGGTTGGTATTGTCGGCATCACAGATATGGATGCGCACCTGCCCGCGCACGTACACCGCCTTGGCAAACGGGCAGAGGTTAAGGCCGATGACTGCGCGTTGCAGCCAGCGGCGGGTGGCAGCCTCAACGCGGGCGTGGTCGGTGTGCATCAGTCGCGGAAGTTTTCAAATTGCAGCGGCAGGTCAAATTCCTTGCCGCGCAACAGCGCAATGGCCTGTTGCAAGTCGTCGCGCTTTTTGCCGGTCACGCGCAGCTTTTCGCCATTGATCTGGCTTTCCACTTTCAGCTTGCTGGCCTTGAGCTCGGCCTGAATCTTTTTGGCCAGCTCGCGTTCGATGCCCTGCTTGACGGTGATGCTCTGCCGCGCACCGGCGACATTGGTGTCGATGGTGCCTGCCTCGGTGGCGCGCGGGTCGATTTTGCGGGCAATCAGTCGGGCATTGAGGATGTCCTGCATCTGCTGCAGCTGGAATTCACTGGGGGCATGCAGGGTAATCCGCTTGTCTTCCAGCGCAAATCCGGCATCCACGCCCTTGAAGTCAAAACGGTTGCCAAGCTCGCGGTTGGCCTGGTCAACGGCATTGGTCAGCTCGTGGGTATCCACTTCAGAAACGATATCGAAAGAAGGCATGTGCTTGTTGGGTTCATTTGGGGGTAAACCCAAAGGATAGCCTGTTGGTTGTGCAGAAGACTGCCCGGGCGCTATGGCATCATGCCCAAAACGGTTTTCCCCCATGCCCCACGCTTCCCGAATAAATGCTTCGCGCGCCGTATGGCTGATGTTGGCCGCCCTGTTGGCCTTCGCGGTGATGGATGCGGCGATGAAACAGCTTTCATCGCATTATCCGCCGCTGCAAATCAGCGCCTTGCGCGGTTTTTCATCCCTGCCACTGGTGCTGCTGTGGGCGGTGAGCCGTTATGGCTGGGCAAGCCTGAAGCCGGTCAATACAGGGCTGCACCTGCTGCGCGCCGGGTTTGGCATTCTGATGCTGGGCGGCTTTGTGTATGGATTGTCGCAGCTGCCACTGTCCACGGCTTATGCCATTTTCTTTGTCGCGCCGCTGATGGTGACGGTGCTGGCGGTGTGGGTGTTGGGCGAGCAGGTTGGGCCGCGGCGCTGGAGCGCGATCGCCATCGGTTTTGTCGGCGTGCTGGTGATTCTGCGGCCGGGCGTGGGCGATTTCTCCTGGGCAGCGCTGGCGGTGGTGGTGGCCGCACTGGCGTATGCCGCCAATGTCATCAGCGTGCAGCTGTTGAGCCGTACCGACAGCACGCCGGCGATGGTGGTGTGGTTCTTGCTGCTGCTGGGGCTGGCATCGGCAGGTTTGGCCTTGCCTAGCTGGGTGGCCATTGATTCCATGAAAGATATCGGCGTGATGGCCCTGATGGGGCTGTTTGGCGCGCTGGGGCAGGTGGCCGTGACCGAGGCTTTTCGCCTCGGCGAAGCCTCCAAAATCGCGCCACTGGAATATTCTGCGCTGCTGTGGACGGTGCTGATTGACCTGATGGTATGGCGCACGTTGCCTGATGCCATCACCTGGGTGGGGGCGGGCATCATCGTCGCCAGTGGTCTGTATCTGTTGCGCCGCGAGCCCAGGGTCAAGGCGATACCGGAGCGCCCCTGATGCCGGTACTGATATTGGTGGCCGTGTTGTGTCTGGCGCTGCCGCTGGTACTGGCGTTGCTGCCGTTTTCGCTATGGCAGCGTTATCGGCTGGGCAAGAAGCAGCGCCGGGTATGGCCTTGGCTCAATACATTGAATCTGTGGCTGCTGCTGGTTTCATCGCTTTGTTTGCTGGGCTGGGCGTCACTGGGTTGGGTGGCGGATGCCATGCCGATGGCCGCAGCAGGCTGGCTGCTGGGGCTGGCGCTGGGGGGCGTGAACCTTGCCAGCAGCCAGCAGCAAATACAGCACGGGCAGTACCGGATTACCCCCAATGGCTGGATTGTGCTGGGGCTGACCCTGCTGGTAGCCGCGCGGCTGGCCTTGGTGTTCTGGCAACTGGCCGAGCATGGCCTGGCCTGGCGCAGCGATGAGCAAGAGGCGGCCTGGTATCTGCGCCCGGCCAGCCTGTTTGCGGTGGCAGCACTGTTGCTGGGGCATGGGCTGGCCTGGTGCTGGGGGCTGCACAGGCGGCTCCGGCAATGGCGCTCGCTGTCCATCGGCAATAAAAAAACCTGAATTTCATCGCCCCGGGTGTGGCCTGCGCTCCGTTCTGCCGCCACAATAGTCGCCTGTTGAACATTGCACCGGAGTGGTTATGGCTGAACTGAAGGAAGCGCGCGTCCCGGATATCGGCGGGCATGAGAATGTCCCGGTCATCGAGGTATTGGTGAAGCCTGGCGATAGCGTCAGCCAGGATCAGGGGCTGATTACGCTGGAATCGGACAAGGCCACCATGGAAGTGCCTGCGCCCTTTGCCGGCGTCATCAAGGAACTCAAGGTCAACTTGGGGGATACGCTTTCTGAAGGCAGCCTGGTCGCCATCATCGAAGTGGCCGGGGCAAGCAAAGGGGCAGAAGCTGCGCCTGCGCCAAAGGCGGAGGCAGCGGCACCTATGGCGACGCCTGCGCCCACCCCGGCGCCGAGCGCTGCGCCTGCGCCAGCACCTGCCGCCCCGGCTGTTGCTTCTGCCAGCAGTGGCCAGCCGCCGCTGCGCTTTGAAGCCGATGCGGTACTGCCGGACAAGGTACCCTACGCCAGCCCGGCGGTACGCCTGTTTGCCCGCGAGCTGGGCGTTGACCTGATGAAAGTCACCGGCAGCGCCGACAAGGGACGCATCACCCGCGAAGATGTGCAGAAATTCGTCAAGGCCGCGCTGGCCGGCGGCGCATCTGGCGGTACGGTGGCTGCCGCTGGTGGTCTCAATCTGCTGCCGTGGCCGAAGGTGGATTTCGCCAAGTTCGGCGAGGTCGAGGTCAAGCCGCTCTCGCGCATCAAGAAGATTTCCGGCGCCAATCTGGCGCGCAACTGGGCGATGATTCCGCACGTCACCCAGTTCGACAGTGCCGATATCACAGATCTGGAAGCCCTGCGCGTGCAGCTCAACCGCGAAAACGAGAAAGCCGGCATCAAGCTCACCATGCTGGCCTTCCTGATGAAAGCCGTGGTCGCGGTGCTGAAGCAATACCCGGAGTTCAACGCCTCGCTGGATGAAACGGGTGAAAACCTGACGCTCAAGAAATACTTCCATATCGGCTTTGCCGCCGACACGCCCAATGGCCTGGTGGTGCCGGTGGTGCGCGATTGCGACCAGAAGGGCGTGATTGAAATCGCCCAGGAAACTTCCGCGCTGGCCAAGAAAGCCCGCGAAGGCAAGCTCGGGCCTGCCGACATGCAAGGGGGCTGCTTCTCCATCAGCTCGCTGGGCGGGATTGGCGGCACCGCCTTCACGCCGATTGTCAATGCGCCGGAAGTGGCGATTCTCGGGGTTTCCAAATCGGCGATGCAGCCGGTCTGGAACGGCAAGGAATTCGCCCCGCGGCTGATGCTGCCGCTATCGCTCAGCTATGACCACCGCGTGATTGATGGCGCTGCCGCTGCCCGCTTTACGGCCAGCCTGGCCGCGCTATTGGCCGACATGCGCCGGGTGTTGCTGTAAGTGGCGGCCTGGGCAGACGGCAGCCGCGTGGCGCAGGGCTCAAGTATTGCCCTGGAGCGGGTGACGGGCGGCTTGCAGGCATTTTTGGAGTTCAAGCTGCTGACCATCGGTGGCAACGTGCTGACCGTTGGCGGCATCATCGGCTCGCTGCTGGTGGTGCTGGTGATGATGACCATTTCCCGGCTTGCCGGGATGGGCATCCGCCGCTTTGGCCGGCGCAATCCCAGGGTCAATGCTGCCTCGCTATACACGGTTTCGCGCATCGTCCATTACGTGCTGCTGGCGCTGGGGCTGATCTGGGCGCTGGATGCGCTGGGGATTCCGGTCAGCAAATTCACCGTGTTCGCCGGTGCCCTGGGTGTGGGTCTGGGGTTTGGCCTGCAACAAATCTTCAACAACTTCGTGTCCGGTCTGATCCTGCTGTTCGACCGCTCGCTGAAGGTGGGCGATTTCGTCCAGCTCGATAACGATGTGCGCGGGGTGGTCAAGGCCATCAACATCCGCTCCACCCGCATCACCACCAATGACAATATCGACATCCTGGTACCGAACTCCGAATTCGTCAGTGGCCGGGTGACCAACTGGACTTACCAGTCGCTCAATCGCCGCATCCGCGTGCCATTTGGCGTGGCCTATGGGGTGGACAAGGAGCTGGTGAAGAAAGCCGCCCTGGAAGCTGCCTCGCAGGTGCCGTTCACGCTCAGCATGGAAGGGGCAAAAGCGCCGCAGGTGTGGCTGGTGAATTTTGGCGAGAGCAGTGTCGATTTCATTCTTGCCGTATGGCTGACCGATGAGGGCGCGCGGCGCAATCTGGGCGTGCGCGCAGCCTATCTTTGGGAGCTGGATACCGCCTTGAAGAAATACGGTATCGAAATTCCCTTTCCGCAGCGCGATCTCAATATCCGCAGCCTGTTTGGCCTTGAGGGCGAAGACGCTTTGAAAGTATTGCGGGGGGCGGGCGAGCCGCTGCATCCGCGCCGGCCGCACAGGCATGAATTGAGTGCTGAGGAGCGCGCACAACTTTCGCGCAATGATGCGCGGATGGATGCGGAACTTGGGCTGGGCGAAAGCGATGCGGAACGCCCCGAGAACCTGGATCAATATACGGAGAAATAACGATGGCCAAGATTGCAGTGAACGTGCCCGATATTGGCGGTCATGCCGATGTGCCGGTGATTGAAATACTTGTCAAGCCCGGTGATGTGGTCGCCAAGGACCAGGGGCTGATTACGCTCGAATCGGACAAGGCCACCATGGAAGTGCCATCGAGCGTGGCCGGTACCGTGGTGGAAGTGAAGGTAAAGCTTGGCGATACGCTCTCCGAAGGCAGTGTGGTGGCGGTGATTGATGCCGAAGCGGGCGCCCAAGGCGCGACTGCCGAAGTCGCCAAGCCCGCCCCCGCCGCTGCTGCCCCGCAGGCTGCCGCAACCCCGGCGCCGCAAGCGGCCGCAGCCAGCGGCCAACAGGCCGATATCGAATGCCAGATGGTGGTGATTGGTGCAGGCCCCGGCGGCTACACGGCGGCCTTCCGCGCCGCCGACCTTGGGCTGGATACAGTGCTGGTGGAACGCTATCCGACCCTGGGTGGGGTGTGTCTGAATGTCGGCTGCATTCCTTCCAAGGCACTGCTGCATGCGGCCGAAGTGATTGATGCCGCCGCCCATGCCAGTGATTTTGGCGTGCATTTTGCCAAGCCGAAAATCGACATCGACGGCCTGCGCGCCTACAAGGAAAAAGTCGTCGGCCAGCTCACCAAGGGGCTGGCGGGCATGGCCAAACAGCGCAAGGTGCGCACCGTGGAAGGTACGGCGAAGTTCCTCTCGCCCAACGAGCTTGCCATCGAAAACGGCGGCAAGACGCAAATCCTCAAATTCCAGCAGTGCATCATCGCCGCAGGCTCGCAGGCGGTGAAACTGCCGGGCTTCCCCTGGGACGACGAGCGGGTAATGGATTCCACCGATGCATTGGCGCTGGCGGAGGTGCCAGGCAAATTGCTGGTGGTCGGCGGCGGCATCATTGGCCTGGAAATGGCCACTGTCTATCGCGGCCTTGGCAGTGAAGTCACCGTGGTGGAACTCGGGCCGCAATTGGTGCCGGGCGCCGATGCCGATTTGGTCAAGCCGCTGGCCGCACGCCTCAAGGCACAGGGCGTGGCCGTGCATCTGGGTACCAAGGTGGTGGAGGCCAAGGCCGGCAAGAAAGGCATCGAATGCGTGTTTGAAGGCGCAAGCCAGCCGCAGACCACCCTGTATGACCGCGTGCTGGTGGCGGTGGGGCGCAGCGCCAATGGCGGCAAGCTCGATGCCGACAAGGCCGGTGTCCAGGTGAGCGAGCGCGGCCTGATTGCGGTGGATGCGCAGATGCGCACCAATGTGCCGCATATCTTTGCCATCGGTGATTTGGTCGGCCAGCCGATGCTGGCGCACAAGGCCACCCACGAAGGCAAGCTGGCGGCAGAAGTGGCCGCGGGCGAGAAGAAAGAATGGGTAGCGCGGGTGATTCCGGGCGTGGCCTATACCGACCCGGAAATCGCCTGGGTCGGCGTCACCGAGGCCGAGGCGAAAGAAAAAGGCCTCAAGGTGGGCGTGGGCAAGTTCCCCTGGGCAGCCAGCGGTCGCGCCATTGGCCTTGGCCGCACCGAAGGCTTCACCAAGCTGATTTTCGATGAAGCCACTCATCGGGTGATTGGCGGCGGCATCGTTGGCCCGCATGCCGGGGAATTGATTTCCGAAATCGCCCTTGCCATCGAAATGGGCTGCGAAGCGGCGGATATCGGCCATACCATCCACCCGCACCCGACCCTCAGCGAGTCAGTCGGCATGGCTTCGGAAGTGTACGAAGGCACCATTACCGACCTGTACATCCCCAAGAAAAAATAAGCCGCAAGGCTTCAGAAACCGCCCCGGCCACCGGGGCGGTGGAGTGATTCAATGAGCGAATACGACAAAAGCACCACCCACTTTGGCTTCCGCGATGTGCCGGTGGGCGAGAAGCAAAAACTGGTGGCCGAGGTGTTTTCCTCGGTGGCGGGCAATTACGACCTGATGAATGATTTGATGTCGCTGGGCATCCACCGGGTCTGGAAGCGCTATTTCGTTGCCACCTGCCAGGTGCGCCCCGGTGACCGGGTGCTGGATTTGGCCGGCGGCACCGGCGATATCGCCACCCTTCTGAAGCCGCGCGTGGGGGATGCCGGCAGCCTGATATTGGGGGATATCAATGCCTCGATGCTGAAAGTCGGGCGCGAGCGCATGACCAATCGCGGTCAGGTGCGCGGCTTTGAATACGTGCAATGCAATGCCGAGAAACTGCCGTTTCCCGACGCCAGCTTTGACCTGGTCACCATCGCCTTTGGGCTGCGCAATGTCACCGACAAGGACGCCGCACTACGGGAAATGCAGCGCGTGCTGAAAGTCGGTGGCCAGGCAAGGGTGCTGGAGTTTTCCGAAGTCACCGCCGAATGGTTCCGGCCGATTTACGACTTCCACTCCTTCAAGGTGCTGCCGCGCCTTGGCAAACTCTTTGCCAATGATGCCGACAGCTATCAGTACCTGGCCGAGTCCATCCGCAAACACCCGCCGCAGGAAGCGCTCAAGGCCATGATGCAGACGGCAGGCTTTGCCCGCGTCGGCTACCGCAACCTCTCCGCCGGCATCGTCGCCATCCATACCGGCTACAAGGTTTAGGTTGGACTGCACCCATCCGCATGGCAATCGAAACGTGGTACTCAGTCGCCGTTTGCGAGCGAGGAGGCTACCACGCTATGCGCCCGCGAATGGCATAGGCATGGGCGGATAAGTGCAGTTGGCCATCTGCGGAGGTGAATTTGCCAAGCTGCTCGCGCAGCCGGGCTTGAAGTGCACTGCGCGTGGCGGTATCCATTTGCGCCAGACGTTCACGGGTAGTGGAGCGCAGGGTGGCGATATGCCACCAGGCATCGAAGCTGGCGAAGCTGCGCTGGGCATCAAAGCGGCGCAGTTCGATATCGGTTAAATCCGCGGCCTGCCAAAGTGTTTGCAGCACTTCTGGGCGCGAGGCGGTGACGCTGGGCGGGGCGGGCGATGGATGGCCGGCTTCGCGCAGTGCATCGGCCAGCAGTGCATAGGGAAAACCGCCGCCATACATATCCCAGGCATAGGCGCAGACCGTGCCGCCGGTGCGCACTACGCGCGCCATTTCGGCAATGCCTCGTGCGGGGTCGGGGACAAAGAAAATTACCAGCGGCATCACCGCCACATCAAAGTGGTTATCGGCAAATGGCAGTGCCATGGCATCGCCTTGCAGCAAGGTGGCGTGCTCAAGCTGCGGACGGCCGCGGGCGTAGTCCAGTTGCGCGGCCGAGGGGTCAATCCCGGCCAGTTGCACAGGCTGCATGCGCGCCTGAATCTGTTCGGTAAACGCACCATTGCCGCAGCCTACGTCCAGCCAGTCGAGCCGGGTGGGCAGGTTCAGCCAATCCAGAAACTGCGCGCCGATGAGCTGGCTCCAGGCGCCCATGTATTGGGCATAGGCCGCGCCATCATCAAAGCGGATGGTTGTACTCATCGCAGCACTTGCGGTGGCTCACCCCCGACAATCACCACATCCGCCGGGCGGCGGGCAAACAGCCCCACACAGACCACGCCGGGAATCTGGTTGATGGCCGCTTCCAGCGCCATGGGGTCGGTGATATTGAGGTGGTGGATATCCAGAATGTGATTGCCGTTATCGGTGACAAAGGCCTGGGTCTCCGACTGCATGCGGAACACCGGCTGGCCGCCGGTCAGGGCCAGGATTTCACGCGCCACCAGGCTGCGTGCCATCGGCACGACTTCGACCGGTAACGGGAAGCGTCCCAGTACATCGACTTGTTTTGACGGGTCAACAATGCAGACGAATTGCTGGCTGGCCTCGGCGATGATTTTTTCACGGGTCAGCGCACCGCCGCCGCCCTTGATGAGCTGCCGGGCAGGATTGCACTCATCGGCGCCATCGACGTACAGCGCCAGCTCACCGGTGTGATTGAGGTCGAGAATTTCGATGCCGTATTTTTTCAGCTGTGCCGTACTCTGCTCGGAGCTGGACACCGCGCCCTTGATGCGCTCGGGCGCCCGTCCCAGCGCATCGATGAAATAGGCCACGGTGGAGCCGGTGCCGACGCCGACAATCATGCCGTCTTCGACGTATTGCAGGGCTTTTTCAGCGGCCAGGCGTTTGGCTTCGGACATTGCAATATTCCTTATTCAAGCGAGAGTAGAAGCTGCCATTGGGCAGCTGTCACCGGCATCACCGACAGTCGTGAGCCAGTACGAATCAGGGCAAATTCTTCGCCCAGCGCATCGCGGTGTTCGCGGATTTCATTGAGCGCCAGTGGCCGCTTCAAATGCCGCACATAGCGCACGTCCACCAGCTGCCAGCGGGGCTCCTCCGGCGTGGCCTTGGGGTCGTGATATTTGCTTTGCGTATCAAACTGGGTCGGGTCGGGATAGGGCAGGCTGGCCACTTCGGCAATGCCGTAGATGCCCGGCACATCGGTATTGGAGTGATAGAACAGCACGCCATCGCTCGGCTGCATCTGGCGCATGAAATTGCGCGCCTGATAATTGCGCACCCCGGTCCACGGCTCAGTGGGGACGGCTTTCAAATCGTCGATGGAGAACTCCGAAGGCTCGGACTTCATCAACCAGTATTTCTTGCGGGCAGTCATTGCATGAATGCATTGCGAGGGACGGCCATTGTAGCCTTAGCAAAGGCATGCCGGGCGCTGGCTTGCAAGCGGGTAAAAGGCAGGCTAGAATGCGCGGCTCTCTTTACTTACAGCTATCCGGTGCCACGATGAAGGCCGACATCCATCCCGAATACCGCGAAGTCGTGTTTCACGACGTCACCTCGGACTTCAAGTTCCTGACCCGCTCCACCCTTGCCAGCAAGGAAACCGTGAAGTGGGAAGACGGTAACGAATACCCGCTGGTGAAAGTGGAAATCTCTTCCGCTTCGCATCCGTTCTACACTGGTCAGAATCGCGTTGTCGATACCGCTGGCCGCATCGACAAGTTCAAGCGCCGCTACGCCAAGTAAGCCGTGCTGGGCCTGAGTCAGGCCGCCTTGTCGAGTACATGATGATGGCCGCCGCGTGCGGCCATTGTCGTATTTGCTGCAGCCTTTGGGCTTGCGGTCGTATCGCGAAGATGCAGGCGACTGTGAGACAATGCTGCATCGCATCACATTCATAGAGCCGCAGGTCGTGCCCTGCCGGTTCATCATCGAGGAGAAACCCCATGTCCGACCTCAAGGAAGTCAGCCTGAGTGCCGCTGACAAAACCGTTGTCCTGCCTGTGCACCAGCCCGTGCTCGGCCAGCCCTGCATTGATATTGGCAAGTTGCCCAAGGAAACCGGCTGCTTCACTTTCGACAACGGTTTTACCGCCACGGCCAGCTGCAAATCCGCCATCACCTATATTGACGGGGACGAAGGCGTGCTGATGTACCGCGGCTACCCGATCGAGCAATTGGCAGAAAAATCCAGCTTCCTGGAAGTGGCTTATCTGTTGATGAATGGCGATTTGCCCAGCAAGGATGAATTCGCCAAGTTCGAGCACGACGTCACCAAGCACAGCATGCTCAATGAGCGTTTTACCCAGTTTGTGCAGGGCTTCCGCTATGACGCCCACCCGATGGCGATGCTGATGGGCATGGTCGGCTCGATGGCGAGCTTCTACCACAACGACCATGACTACGCTGACCCGGAACAGCGCCGTCTGGCTGCCATCCGCCTGATTGCCAAGGTGCCGACCATCGCTGCGCTGTGCTATCGCCACCGTATCGGCTGGCCGAATGTCTATCCGAAGAACAATCTGGAATACGTCAGCCGCTTCCTGCACACCATGTTCGAAGTGCCGAGCGAGCCGCTGCAACTCTCGCCGGTCGCCGCCAAGGCGCTGGACTTGTTGTTCATCCTGCATGCCGATCACGAGCAGAACGCCTCCACCTCGACTGTGCGTCTGGTTGGCTCCACCGGCGCCAATCCGTATGCCTGTGTCTCTGCGGGTGTAGCGGCGTTGTGGGGGCCGGCACACGGCGGCGCCAACGAGGCGGTGCTGAAAATGCTGGAAGAAATTGGCTCCACAGCCAATGTGCAAAGCGCCGTGGACAAGGCCAAGGACAAGAACTCCGGCTTCCGCCTGATGGGCTTTGGTCATCGCGTGTACAAGAACTTCGACCCGCGCGCAACCATCATCCGCGAGATGACCTACAAGGTGCTGAACGAGCTGGGTATCAACGACCCGCTGCTGGATGTGGCGATGAAGCTGGAAGAGGCCGCGCTCAAGGACGATTACTTCGTGCAGCGCAAGCTCTACCCGAACGTCGATTTCTACAGCGGCATCATCTACAAGGCGCTGGGCATCCCCACCGAAATGTTCACCGTGATGTTCGCCATCGCCCGTACTGCTGGCTGGATCAGCCATTGGCTGGAGCAGCAGAACGACCCGGACAACAAGATCGGCCGTCCGCGTCAGGTGTATACCGGCAGCGCCAGCCGCGATTACGTCGCCATCGACAAACGCTGATTCTTGGTCAGGTTTGCCAGGAAGACCCCGCCAGTGTGCGGGGTCTTCTTTTGCCTAATCACTGTCCAGTAATTTTTGCACTTGGGCAAGGCTGGCGCGGTTTGGCGGATGATTGTCGCCCTCGGCAAGTGGCGGTTGGCGCAGTGCCGAAAGCGGTAGCACGACAAGCTCAAAAGCACTCTGGTCAGCGGTGAAAGTCCATACATCGACATCCGCACTGTGCTGCCGGTCAAGGCGGATGCGGCGCATGCGTGATTGTGCGGGAATGCCGTGCTCGTGCAGAAATACGCTCACCGTTTCCGGGGTGTCGCAATGCAGATGCAGGCAGATGGCACTGTGTGTGTCGGCATAACCTTCCAGGGCGGCGCCCGTCAGGCGCGGCTCGAAGGCTTGAAAGAACCTCATGGCCTGCAGGGCAGCCTGGCGCTGTGTGTGCAACAAGGCCTGGTGCTGGGCATCGTCACGGAACAGGCGCCGGTAATCACGTAACGCCTGCTCGATTTCACTATTATCAGGCAGCAATGCAGGGCTATGGATGCCAAGCTGTGCCGCCGCCTTGCGCTTGGCATGGTGAAAATCATCAATGTGATTTTCGGCCATCAGCTGGGCAGCGGTACGAGCCAGTTGCTGGCGCAAGCGTAGATGATGAGTGCTGGAGCGGGACTTGCTCATCTGCGCGCCGGGTTCTTAGAAGATGTCATAGGTATTTTCCGGTGCGGCATTGACATCATCAGCGCCAGTGCCCTCGCCGTAAAAGTCCTCAGAATCCTCTTGTATCCGTTCCAGGTCTTCCACCTTGACCCATTCACCGTCCTTGGCTTTGGCCATGCCCTCGGGAGGCTCACGCATCTCCACCGGCTTGCCTTCCAATGCGGCCTTCATATAGCTGATCCAGATCGGCAGTGCTGCACGGCCACCGTACTCACCGCGTCCCAGACTCTTGAAGTCATCACGCCCCACCCAAACCACAGTCACAAACGGGCCGCCATAACCGGCAAACCAGGCATCGCGGTATTCGTTGGTGGAGCCGGTTTTACCGCCGATATCATCGCGCCTTAGCACCCTTGCAGCAGTCGCGGTGCCGCGCTTGACCACATCAGCCATCATCGACTGCATCTGCCAGGCCACGCGCTCGTCGATTGCACGGGGGGCGGCTGTAGCGCCTTCGGGCAGGCTGGGCTTATCGGTATTGTTGGCAGTTGCTTCGGTTTGGGTTTTTGGCTCGCGTTTGGGCGGTGTAGCCGCACCGAAATTGAAGCCATCCACCACTTGCGGCTCGTTATTGGCAATCGTCTCGCTGTGCGCGGTACTGCCAGCACTCATTCCGCCGCAACCACGGCAGGCCAGTGGCGGGTTTTCCTTGTGAAGAAGCTGGCCGTTACGGTCTTTGATTTCATCAATGAACCATACATCCACACGTGAGCCGCCATTGGCAAATACCGCATAGCCACGAGCGACCGAGAGTGGCGTCAGCGAGGCGGTACCCAGTGACATGGTGAGGTTGCGTGGCAAGTCTTGCTCATCAAAGCCGAAGTGGCTGATATAGCGGCGTGCATAGTCAAGCCCGATGCTATCGAGCAGGCGCACGGACACCAGATTGCGCGATTGCACCAGGGCGTCGCGGATGCGAATGGGGCCAACGAAACGGCCGCCGTCGTTTTGCGGTCGCCAGACCTTGCCGCCGCCCTGACGGAATGCCACCGGGGCATCCAGCACGATGGAGCCGGGGTGATAGCCGCGCTCGAACGAAGCGGCATAAACGAACGGCTTGAAGCTGGAGCCAGGCTGGCGCTTGGCCTGGGTTGCGCGGTTGAATTTGTTTCCGGCAAAACTGAAGCCGCCGACCAGCGCTTTGAGTGCGCCGCTTTCGGGATCCAGCGAAACCAGTGCCGACTGCGCGCGCGGGATTTGGTCGATCTTCCACGGACTGTCGGCATCGGCTCTGCGGATGCGTGCCAGATCGCCGCGCTTGTAAAGCTGTGCAGGTGACTTGCCGGGCCAGGGCTGGCTGGCAGATGCGGGCAGCACAAAACGGTTGCCGCTGCGATCCACTACGGTGGCACTGCCATCGCGTCCGGTTTCAACCACGATCACCGGGACGGCGCCCGCCTGCGGCGGAATCTCGGCAAGGCGTGCGGCAATAGCCTGATCGCTTTCGCCGACATTCAATTCAAAATGCTGCTCAACTGCACGGAAACCGTGGCGACGGTCATAGATGCGCAGACCCGCTGCGACCGCCGCATCGGCCGCCATTTGCAGCTCCGGGTCGATGGTGGTGGTGACGCGAAAGCCACTGGTCAATGCCTTGTCGCCATAGCGGACGATCATTTCCTGGCGCACCATTTCGGCGACATAGGGAGCATGGAGCTCGACTGGGCGCTCATGAGGCCTGGCATGCATCGCTTCGTTGGCGGCCTCATTGGCCTCAGCCTGGGTAATCATGCCCAACTGCACCATGCGCGGCAGGATATAGTCGTTGCGGCGCTCGCGATTGCGCTCAGGGTTACTGAGCGGATTGGCCGTGGAGGGAAATTTGGGGGTGCCGACCAGCGTGGCAATCTCGCCCAGCGTCAGCTCATCGAGCGTTTTGCCATAGTAGAACTCGGCTGCTGCGGCTATGCCGTAGGAGCGGTGTCCAAAGAAGCTCTTGTTGAGATAGAGCTCGAAGATCTCATCCTTGGAAAGCGTTTGCTCGATATTTCTGGCAAGCAGCATCTGTGCCAGCTTGGCCTCGTAATCGCGTTTTTGGCCTTCCTGGTAGAACATTTTGGCGACCTGCATGGTGATGGTCGAGCCGCCGGGGATGCGCCGGTCACTGGTGGTAGCCATCAGCCAGATGGCACGGGCAATGCCTTTGAAGTCGATGCCTTCATGCCGATAGAACTCGGCATCTTCAGCTGCCAGAAATGCATTCTTCACCTCTTGGGGGACATCCTCGAATTTGACCGGATAGCGGCGGCTTTCGCCAAAAATCGCGATCAGGCGGCCATCGCTGGAGAACACTTGCAAAGGCTCATGAAGCTCAATGCTGCGCAGCGTTTTGGCATCGGGAAGCTCCCGGGAAACTCGATGGTAAATCACGCCCGCTGCGATGCAGGCAACAATGCCAAGTAGCGCGAAAATGGCTAAAAACCAGAGCAAAACGCGACGGATATGGTGAAAAATGGACATTGATCTTGATTCCCGGCAAAGCGGTGAAAGACGTTCCAAAGTATAGTGTCCACCAAGCAGCACCGGTCATAGCAATGGGGCTTCTAGTGAGGGGTTAGCAAGTCTTTGGAACTGCATGATTGTTTTAGGGTATTGTGTTGTCGTGAAAACTTCGTTATGAATATGGCAACAGATAAGGGCGGCGCTTGGTGCGTCGTTTAGCGGGAGATAGGGTGTGAAATTTGTCAGGAAAACCCAGGCGGAGTTGCTGGGCGTCGATATCAGCTCGACTGCGATCAAAGTGCTGCAGTTGTCGCGCTCGGGCGAGCGCTACCGTGTTGAGCATTACGCTGTCGAGGCGTTGCCGCTGAATGCAGTGGTTGAGAAGAGCGTGGCTGATTACGACCAGGTAGCCGAAGCCATCAAGCGTGCGCTGGCCAAGTCTGGCAGCAAACTGAAGACGGCAGCAGCGGCAGTGGCCGGTGCCTCGGTCATCACCAAATTGATACCGATGCCTGCCGATCTCACTGAAGATGAACTGGAAGCCCAGGTTGAACTGGAGGCGGCCAACTACATCCCGTATCCGATTGAAGAAGTCAATATCGACTTTGAGAGGGTCGGGTCTATGCCTGGTGCACCTGGGATGCAGCAGGTATTGCTGGTGGCGGCGCGCTCGGAAGAAGTCAGCTCCAGACAGTCGGTGCTGGAAATGGCTGGGCTCAGTGCCAAGGTGATTGATGTTGAAGCATTCGCCATAGAAAATGCCTTCTCGCTGATGGCGCCTGAGCTAGGCGTATCGCCGGGGGGGCTGGTGGCTCTGGTGGATATTGGCGCCACCCTGACCACACTCAATATTCTGCGTGATGGTCGTAGCCAGTACAGCCGTGAACAGGCTTTTGGTGGCAAACAGCTGACCGAAGAAATCATGCGCCGCTACGGGCTTGCCTGGGAGGAGGCCGAGCGCGCCAAGCGTCAAGGCGGGTTGCCTGATAGCTATGAAACGGATGTGCTTGAGCCGTTCCGAGAAACCTTGGTGCAACAGATCAGCCGTTTGTTGCAGTTCTACTACGCCAGTAGCGAATACAACCGGGTGGAACAGGTGGTTTTGCTGGGAGGCTGTGCTTCCATTCCCCATGTTGCCCAACAGGTGGAAGAGCAGCTGGGGGTGCCGACCTCTCTTGCCAATCCACTGGCACAGATGACATTGAGCGGACGGGTTCAGGCGCATGATTTAGCGCATGACGCCCCGGCCTTGATGATTGCATGCGGTCTTGCGTTGAGGAGTTTCGACTGATGGTCAAGATCAATCTACTTCCTTGGCGCGAAGAGCGCCGCAAGCAGCGCCAGCAAGCGTTCTATGCAATGCTGGGGGGGGCGGCAATAGTTGGCGTTTTGCTTTCGGGGCTTGGCTGGATGTGGTTCAACGGCCAGATTTCCGGGCAGCAAGAGCGCAATGCTTTCCTTGAGCAGGAAATCCAGAAAGTTGAGCAAGAAATCAAGGAAATCGAAACCCTGCAGCAAAAGCGTGAATCATTGCTCAATCGCAAACAGGTGATCGAGGAGCTGCAGGCCAACCGTTTCCAGATGGTGCATCTGTTCGACTCCCTGATGCGCACCGTGCCTGATGGTCTGGTATTGACCGGCTTGAAGCAAGATGGAGAGTCGCTAACGCTGGAGGGGCGTGCCCAGTCCAATACCCGTGTGGCGACCTATATGCGCAATCTGGAAAACTCGGGATGGATGAAGAATCCGGATGTCAGCGTGATTGAAGTCACGCCAGCGCAGGGACAGGGCAGCACAGCGGCTACCTCTGCAGGTAATGCCGCCTCTGTATTGCCATACATGTTCACCATGCGGGTGACTTTGGGTAATCCTGAGGAGCCGCGTGATCCCAATGCGGCGCCGACACCTGATCCGGTACCGGTGAAAGCTGAAGATCAGCAAGTCATTGCGCCGCTGACACCAGCTGCTGATGCAGCGGCGCCGGCATCGGATGATGCGGCGCAACAGGCAGCTGTGGCACAGCAAGCAGCGGAAGGGGATGCGCAATGAGCAAGAAAAAACAAAATCTTGATTTAAACAATATCGGTAGCTGGCCGCGCAATATGCAGCTGCTGTTCTGTGTCCTTACTGCCGCTTTGATTGTGCTCCTGGCCTGGTTATTTGTACTGAGTGGCAAGAAAGAAGAGCTGCAAGGGCTGGAGTCTCAGGAAGCGACGTTGCGTCAAACCTTTGAAACCAAGCAAGGCCAAGCGGCCAATCTGGAGGCGCTCAAGCAGCAACTGCTGCAGATGGAGCAGGAACTGCAACAGATGCTGCGTCAGCTGCCTTCCAAGACGGAAATGCCGGACATCATTACCGATATTTCGCAGACAGCTTTGGCTTCGGGGATTCGCAATGAAGTATTCCGTCCACAGGAAGAAATCGCGCGCGAGTTTTATGCCGAGAAGCCGATCCAGTTGAGGATGGTTGGTAACTATCACCAGTTTGGCGCTTTCATGAGTGGAGTAGCTTCGCTGCCGCGCGTGGTGATCATGACCATGCACAATATTACGCTTACGCCGCGTGAGAAAAGCGGTGCATTAGTGATGGAAGGGACGATCAAAACCTATCGCTATCTGGATGAGAATGATCCGGAAGACCAGAAGGCACTGGATGCGGCGCAACAGAGTCAGGGGGGTGATCAATGAACCTTTCGGTACTGTCCTTGCATAAAGGGCTGATATTGGGGGCATTGGTATTGACGGCTACAGGCTGTAGCCGTGGTATTACCAGTGAACCCGGAGATGCGCCCAATCTCAGGGAATGGGTAGCACAAGTCCGCGCCAAACCTGCGCCGCCTCTGGAGCCGGTTCCGGTTATCAAGCCATTTGAAAGCTTTCAGTTTGATGGTACGGGTATTCGTGATCCCTTCGATCTCAATGCCGTTGCGCAAACGGCTGCAAATTCCCGGCCAAATTCCAGCCGGCGTCGTCAGCCACTGGAGGCCTTCCCGCTAGACTCGCTGGACATGGTCGGTACCTTGGGTAAAGGGCGCGGCATTGTGGGGCTGGTCATGGCGCCGGACAAAGTGGCTTACAAAGTGACTCCAGGGAACTATCTGGGGCAAAGTGATGGCCGCGTTGTCGCGGTTTATGAAGATCGAATCGAACTGATCGAGCTGGTACCCGATGGTATTGGCGGATGGCTGGAGCGTCCGGCCACGATCATGCTGGAGAATCAATAATGAAGGGGTTGATCATGCCGTCCAATCGTATTTTTCGTCCTGGCCGGACGGTCGTCGCCGGCCTTGTCTGCGGCATTCTGGCCGCTTCAGCTTATGCCGCAACACCGGTTGCCGATAGCCAGCAAATGGGGGGCGCTCCGGCCACGGCTGCCATCACTGTGCCCAGCGTAGCCAATATCGATTTCCGTCGTGGCGATAATGGTGCGGGGCGCTTGGTGGTGAGCTTCAGCGGTGAAGGGGCTACCCCTGATTTGCGCACCCAGGAAGGCCGCGTGGTCGTGGATTTGGGGCGTGCGCAATTGCCGCAAGCCTTGGCCAAGGTGTTGAATGTGGCTGACTTTGCAACGCCAGTGCGCAGTATTGACGCCAGTGGCCAGCAGATTGTGCTGGCAGCCCAGGGGGCATTCGACTCGATGGCCTATCAGCGCGGCCGCGAGTACATCGTCGAAATCACCCCAAAGGCCGCCGAAGTTGCCCAAGGAGCGGTGTCTTCGAGTATCTCTGCCACAGCCAAGGCTGGCGCCGAGCCTGTTTATCGTGGCAGCAAGATCAACTACAACTTCCAGGATATCCCGGTGCGCCCGGTGCTGCAGCTCATTGCAGAAGAATCCAATCTCAATATCGTGGTGGCCGATACCGTAACCGGCAATGTCACCATCCGTCTGGTGGATGTGCCCTGGGATCAGGCGCTTGACTTGATTTTGCAGTCCAAGGGGCTTGATAAGCGTCGCCAGGGCAATGTCATTTGGGTCGCACCGCAGGCGGAGATTGCCAAGTTCGAACAGGACAAGGAAGATGCCCGTATCGCCCTGGAGAACCGTCAGGATCTGGTGACCGAATATATCCGCATCAACTATCACAGTGCCGAAGCGATTTTCAAAGGGTTGACCGAGTCCAAAGGCTTGGGAAGTGGTGCCCAGCAAAACCAGGGACAGGCCAATATGGACAGCGGGTTCTTGTCGCCGCGAGGTCGCCTGGTGGCTGATGAGCGTACCAATACCTTGATGATCAGCGATATCCCGAAAAAAATCGAGGAGATGCGCAGGTTGATCAATGAAATCGACCGCCCGGTGGATCAGGTAGTGATCGAGTCGCGAATCGTGGTCGCCACCGAATCGTTTGCCCGCGATCTGGGTGCACGTTTTGGTGTGTCGGGACGTCGTAACGGCAATAACCGCGGGGCTCTGAGCGGCACGCTGGAAAACAATGTCAACATCATTAATGATGGAAAAACCCAAGTACCTGCAGGATTAAACTTCAATATGCCGGCCAGCCCGACTTCGGGCACGGCTGCGGGCTTGGCGTATACGCTGTTGGGTGCCAATTTCTCGCTGGATATGGAATTGACTGCCATGCAGCAGAACAAGCGGGGTGAAGTGCTTTCCAATCCGCGTATCCTGACGACCAACCAGCGTGAGGCGGTCATCCGTCAGGGCAAGGAAGTCGGCTATGTCACCATTACCGCTTCGACCGGGGGCATGGTACAGCCGACGGTGGCCTTCAAGGATGTGCTGCTGGAGCTGAAGGTGACGCCCACCATCACTCATGATGATCGCGTGTTCTTGAACGTCAATGTGACCAAGAATGAAGTCGAAAGCTGGTTTGAGTCTTCGATTGGTCGTATCCCGACTATCGCCAAGCGTGAAATCAATACTGCTGCATTGGTTGAAAATGGTCAGACGGTGGTGATTGGCGGCGTGTATGAATTTACCGATGCCGATTCGATCTCCAAGGTGCCGCTATTGGGCGATATTCCGGTATTGGGCAATCTGTTCAAGAACAAGAGTCGCAATAACGAAAAAGCGGAACTGCTAATTTTCATGACGCCGAAAATTTTGCGAGTTCAGCAGCGTATGCACTGAGTTCTGTGCTGTGTATTGCAAAACGGGGCCTTCGGGTCCCGTTTTTTTGTGCAGGTGAACTGTTTGTGCAAAAAGTGGTCAAATTGGACTCTTGTTTTTTGTAGAGATGTGCACGATGGATGCCATGCCTGCTTTGCCTTCTGAACTTCCGGCCAATAACCAGGACTTGCAGCAGCGCTTCCATGCTTTGCAGCAGTCACTGGAGCAGGAAATTGTCGGTCAGTCGCGTTTGATTGGGCGGCTGCTGACTGCGCTTCTGGCGGATGGTCATCTGCTGGTAGAAGGCGCGCCCGGTCTTGCCAAGACCATGGCAATCCGTGCCCTGTCATCGCGGATTGAGGCCGAGTTTGCCCGTGTGCAATTCACGCCGGACTTGCTGCCTGCCGACCTGACGGGCAGTGAAGTGTGGCGGGCACAGGAGGGGCGCTTCCAATTCCAGCCAGGCCCCTTGTTTCATGCCTTGCTCCTGGCCGATGAAATCAACCGCGCACCGGCCAAAGTGCAGTCAGCCCTGCTTGAGGCGATGGCTGAGCGCCAGGTGACGGTGGGCGGCAAGACTTATCCATTGCCGCCGTTGTTTCTGGTGATGGCAACGCAAAACCCGATTGAACAGGAAGGTACTTTTCCGCTGCCCGAGGCGCAGCTTGACCGGTTCTTGATGTATGTGCGGATTGGCTATCCGGACGCGGGCAGTGAAGCACAAATCCTGCACCTGGAGCGTGCGCGTGCCTTGGGGATGAAGGCGCAAGACACAATGCAGGCAGAGCGTATTTCGCTGGCAGAAATACAGGCGGCGCGCCGGGCCGTTTTGCAGCTGCATATGGCGCCGGTACTGGAGCAGTATCTGCTGGAAATCGTGCTGAGCAGCCGCGATGCCGGTCGCTATGACGCACAATTGGCGCGCAGGATTGCCTGGGGCGCAAGCCCGCGCGGATCGATTGCCCTGGAGCGTTGCGCACGCGTCCATGCCTGGCTTTCCGGGCGCGATTATGTGACGCCGGACGATATCCGCGAAGTCGCTCCGGATGTCCTGGGGCATCGGGTACTGCCGACCTTCGAGGCCAGTGCCGAAGGCTGGGATGGCCGGCGCCTGGTAGATGAAATCATCGCCCGCGTGCCGCACCCGTAACGGTTCTGCCTATGCTTGCCCATGACCTGATTCCAGAAGATACGGCCACGCCGAGCTTGCCTGCGCTGCTGGCATTGCGTAGCCGGGTGCAAGGCCGGGCGTGGGCAAGGCGGGGGCGGCATGGCGTTTCTGGCGTGGCGCTCTCGCCATTGCGGGGGCGGGGCATGGAATATGCCGAGTCGCGCGAGTATGTGGCTGGCGATGATGCGCGTCATATCGACTGGCGTGTCAGTGCGCGCACCGGGCGTGCGCATACCAAGCTGTTCCAGGCCGAACGCGACCGGCTGAATCTGATTGTGGCCGATACCTCGCCACGGCTGTATTTTGGCAGCCGTTTGCGATTCAAGTCGGTGCAGGCCGCACGTGTGGCGGCGGCGGCGGCTTGGGCATCCTTGCAAGCCGGAGACCGGATTGCCGCCCTGCGTGGCAGCCGTCAGGAGGCAGTGATTGCACCGGCTGCGGGTGTGCGTGCGGTTTTCCGGGTGCTGCAAGCCCTGTGCCGCTGGTATGCCGAGCCGCCGCAGGATGATGAGGGACTGGCTTTTGCGCTACAGCGCGCACAGCGCATTCTGCATACTGGCGCGCGACTTTGGGTGGTGGCCGAACCCAGTAGCGTGAATGAGGTGCCAGTGGCACTCTGGGCGGCTCTGGCGCAACGTGCGGACATCATCGTGTTGTTGATGAGTGACCCTTTTGAGCAGTCGCCACCAAAGGCGCGCCTGCCATTTGTACAGGATGCTGGGCGGCGGCTGCTGGATTTGTCCGGCAAGGCGCAGCGCATCTGCTGGCAACAGCATTTTGTCGCCCCGTTGCAGGCGGCGCAGTCCATGTTGATGGCTTTGCGCGTGCATGTCGTGACCCTGTCCTGCGATGCCGACAGTGCCGACTGGCTAAGCGCCCTGCAGCCTGGGAGGCGTGCCTGATGCAGTCACAAACGCTTGAATTGCGGGATATTCATCAGTCGGTGGCGCCCGGCTTCTGGCCGCCTGCTGTGGGCTGGTGGTGGCTGGCGGCGGCGATTGGCTTGCTGATGGGGCTGCTGTGGTGGCGGGCAAGGCGCCGCCGCCGCTATCGGCAGGCGCTATTGCAATTATTTGATGAGACGCTTGCCCGCGCTGCGGACAATCCGGCTAAAGTCGCGGCGATTTCCGGCCTGCTGCGGCGTGCCGCAAGGCGGCATGGCAATGCGGCTGATACGCTCGAAGGCGAGGCTTGGCTTGCGCTTTTGAATCAGGATTTGGCTGATGCGCCATTTACCGGCGAGTTGGCTGCCCTGTTGCAGCAGGGCGGTTTTCGTCCGGAGGTGGATGCGCAGCAGTTACAGGCTTTGCAGCAGGTTGCAAAAAGACGCTTCCTGCTGTGGATGGGTGCACGGCCATGAATGCGCTTTGGCAGGGGGTGCAGGAATATTTCGCCTGGCCGTGGATGCTGCTGGCCATGCCGCTGCCTTTGCTGCTGCGCTGGCTGTGGCCTGCCAAACCCGATGAGGAAGCGCCTGCCTTGCGCTTGCCGCAGGGCTTGTCGCTGCCCGTGGTGCCGGGCGTGTCCAGAATGCGCCAGGGGGTGAATGCCGGGCTTTTCATCGCCTGGCTGTTGCTGTGTATCGCGGCAGCCCGGCCGCAAACCTTGGGGCCAGTACAGGCGCCGCCACAGACCGGGCGTGACCTGATGCTGGCGGTGGATATTTCCGGCAGCATGGAGCAGCAGGACATGCGGCTGGGCGGACGCAGCGTGGATCGTTTGACGGCAGCCAAGGCCGTTCTTGGAGATTTTCTTGAGCGTCGCGCCAGTGACCGGGTGGGGCTGATTGTATTTGGCCAGCGCGCCTATGCCATCGCGCCGCTGACCCGTGACCGGGAAAGCGTGCGCAGCCAGTTGCGCGATGTGATGGTCGGCATGGCCGGACGGGAAACCGCCATTGGCGATGCCATCGGCCTTGCCATCAAACGCCTGCGCGCCCAGCCTGCCGAGCATCGTGTCCTGATTTTGCTGACCGATGGCGAGAACACCGCAGGCGTATTGACCCCGGCCAAGGCAGCGGAGCTGGCCAGGGCGGAAAACGTGCGTATCCATACCATCGCCTTTGGCGGCGATGGCGATACCTTGTCGATGCTGGGTATTTCCATCTCGCTGCCGGGGATGCAGGCAGGCATTGACGAGGCGAGCCTGCAACAAGTGGCCGAGCTGACCGGCGGGCAGTTCTTCCGTGCCCGCGATGCCAGTTCACTGGCGGGCATCTATGCCGAAATCGACCGTCTGGAGCCAAACAGCAGTGAAGGTCAGGCATTGCGGCCGCGCATTGAGCATTACTGGCGCTGGCTACTGGCCGCATCGCTGATGGCTGTGCTGGCCGGGGCTTTCAGTCATTGGCGGAGGCGCATATGAGCCTGCAATTCTTGCGACCGGAATGGCTTTGGGCATTGCTGCTATTGCCTGTGCTGTGGGGGTGGCAGCGCCGCAGGCGTGAGGCAAGCAATCCCTGGAATGGCGTGATTGATGCACATTTGCAGGGACATGTTTTGCATGCCGGCAAAGCGCAGGCATTGAAGCGTGCCTGGCTCTGGCCGCTGGCGGCGCTGCTGGCGATTCTGGCATTGGCAGGCCCCAGCTGGCGGCAGAGCGAGCAGCCACTTTGGCAGCATGGCCGGGCGCTGGTGGTGGCGCTGGACTTGTCCAGCACCATGCTTGCCCAAGACCTGCCGCCCTCACGGCTGTTACAGGCGCGTGCCAAACTGGCGCAATTGCTGGCGCATCGCAGTGGCGGACAGATTGCCCTGCTGGCGTTTGCCGATGATGCGCATGTGGTATCTCCCCTGACCGATGACCATGCCAATATCGCCCTGTTTATCGAAGCGCTTTCACCGCACATCATGCCGCAGGATGGGCAGCGCCCTGCGGCTGCCATTGCCCAGGCGGTGAAACTCTTGCATCAGGGAGGCGCGCAGCAGGGCGATATCCTGTTGCTCACTTCCAGCGCGGATGCGCCTGCCATCAATGCAGCTCGTGATGCTGCGGCGCAAGGCTTCAAGGTCTCGGTGATTGGCCTTGGCAGTGAGGCGGGGGATGAAATCCGCATGCGTGATGGTCACATGCTCAAAACTCGGCTTGATAGCGCCAGCCTGAAACAATTGGCGGCCGCCGGTGGCGGGGCGATGCAGCTGCTGCGGCATGATGTGGCTGATTTGCAGGCATTGGGGCTGCTTGAGAGCACACAGGTGCAGGCACAGGATGGCGCGGGGCGAAGCGGCAATGTGCGCAAGGACGAGGGCTATTGGCTGTTGTTGCCATTGATGCTGCTGTCTTTGTTGCTACTGCGCCGGGGGGCTGTATTGGGTCTGGGCTTGGTGCTGATGCTGGCAAGCGTGCAGATGCCCGTGCACGCGCAAACACAGGATGGCGCCAAGCGCAGCTGGTGGTTGCGGCCCGACCAGCAGCAGTACCGGATTTTGCGTGAAGGCGATGCGGCCTATCGCGCGGGTGACTATGCCAGGGCGGCGCAGGCCTATGCGCAAGTGTCGGGTGCACAGGCGCGTTACAACCTGGGCAATGCCCTGGCACAAAGTGGGCAATATCAGCAGGCAATTGCCGCTTATGACCAGGCGTTGGCAGAAAAACCGCAAATGGATGATGCCCGTGCCAACCGGGCAGCGGTTGAGCGCTTGTTGCAACAGCAGCAACAGCAGCAACAGCAGCAGCAGCAGCAGCAACAGCAACAGCAACAGCAACAGCAACAGCAACAGCAACAGCAACAGCAACAGCAGCAACAGCAGCAAGAATCTTCATCATCGATGGGTGAGCCGCCGCAGCCGCAATCGGCAGATGGCCAGTCACAACAGTCAGACGCGCAAGGCGGCTCGCAACCACAGACGCAGAACTCGACTCAAGAATTGCAACGCCAGGCTGCCGCCCAGCAAGCGGCAGCGCAGGCCGAGCAGGCGCAACAGCAGGCGATGGACAGGGCGCTGGCAGCAGCAGATACGTCTGCAAAGTCCGCACAGGGCCGCCCGGAGAAAGCCGCAACCGATAGCGCTGCATCTGCACAGCATGAGCAGCAGCAGGCAGTGGAAGCCTGGCTCAGGCGGGTGCCCGATACCCCCGGCGACTGGCTGCGACAGAAGTTCTGGCTGGAGCATCAGCGCCGTCGTGCCGGAGGTGATGGGCAATGAAACATGCGCGCATCATCATGCGGTTGTGCGGCCTGTGGCTGCTACTCATGCTGCTGTCAGTACCCGCCGTGGCACAAGTGCGTGCCAGCCTTTCACAATCAAGTATTGATGCCGGGGCAAGCGTCACCCTCACGATCGAACTTGAAGATGCGCGCGCCATGCCTGAGCTTGCGCCGCTTGAGACCGATTTCATGGTGCTGCGTATGGACAGTGGCAGGCAGGTGGAAATTCGTGCTGGCAGGGCGCATGCCCGACAGCGTTTTGCAGTGCAGCTGCGCCCGCGCAGGAGTGGCCGGATTGACATCCCGGCCTTGAAGGTGGGGGGGCAATATACCCAGCCCTTGAGCTTGCAGGTGGCAGATGTGGCGCAGCAGGCCAATAGCCCGTCACAAGCGCCGGCCGTTTTTCTGGAAACACATCTCAGCGATACCGCAGCTTATGTGCAGCAAGCGGTCGGCATCACCTTGCGCCTGCATTACGCGGTCAATCTGTTCAGTGGCGAGCTACAGCAGCCGCAGCCAGCGCATGCCAGCTTGATGCCTTTTGGCAGTGATAGCCGCAGTCGCCGGGTGATAGACGGCCAGGAATACCGGGTGCTGGAGCGGCACTATCTTTTGATCCCCGAGCGCAGTGGTGAACTGGTATTGCCTGCGGCGTGGTTCCGTGGCGAGGGCGAGCGTATCGGTACGGCGGGCTGGTTTGGGCAAGGGCGGGTACAAGTGCAGGCCAGTGCGCCAGCGAAGCGGTTGGCGGTGCAGCCGATTCCGGCAAACGCGGTCGAGCCTTGGCTGCCGGCACGCAAGCTGTTGCTACGTGTGCTGGATGTTGCGCAACAGGCTCAAGTGGGGCAGGGCATGGAGCTGAAGCTGGTGCTGCATGCCGATGGGGCAACCGCTTCACAATTGCCGCCGCTGGAACTTGAGCCGCATCCGCAGCTACAGGTATTTGCCGAGCCGGCTGAGAGTTCGGAAGGCGTGCATCAAGGCCGGATAGAGAGCACGATAATCCGCAAGTTCACACTGCTGCCCTTGACCGAGGGCGAAATGGTGGTGCAGGTCAAGCCGATCAGCTGGTGGGATGTCAGCACGCAAAGCGTGCAGAAGGCAACACTGGCGCCAATCCGCTTGAATGTCGCGGCAGGCAGTCTCCAGCTCTCGCCTGCGCCGCCAGTGGCTGCGGCAAGGCCAGCTACGGAGAGCCGACCAGTCAGAAAGTCGGCGACATGGCATAGATGGCTTGGCTGGGTGCTGGGACTGGCGATGCTGATACTGTTTGCATCTTGGCTTGTCCGCCCCAACCCGCTTGGGCAATGGCACAAGCGGCGCATGGCACAGCGCCGGATGCGCAGCACGTTGCAGCAGGCATTGAATGCGGGTGACCTGCCCGCCATTGCGAAATTGCTCCCCACACTTGTCGTCCCCGAGGCAAGCAGCTTGTCCGAGCTCCGTTCGCGGCTTGCTTGCCAGGCGCAGCGCGAAGCCATTGGCCTGTTGCAGCAGGCGCTCTGGGGCGGTGGCAATGCCGAGGCGGCGCGCAAGCAGTTGCGCAAAGCGTTTGCCCATGTCCCGCCATTGCGCACCCCCGGCAAACAGGGCGAGCCGCTATTGCCGCCGCTGTATCCCGAGCGCTGATTTTCTTGGAGGGCAGGGCAGAATCGGTTAGGCTCGCCCTTTGCTTGCGGCCAGCGGCCGTAACCGACCCTTTCCACGGAGCCTGTATGTCCGACGCGCGCAGTAAAAACAAGGGCTTGCCCCTGCACTGGAAAATGCTGATTGGCTTCATCGGTGGCACGCTGCTGGGACTGTGCGCCAATTTTTTTGCAGCCGATACCCAGTGGCTGGCCACCATCACGACTTATGTGGCTGACCCGATAGGCCAGCTGTTCCTGCGGCTTTTGTTCATGCTGGTGGTGCCGCTGGTATTTTCCGCGCTGATTTTGGGGGTGGTGGAAATTGGCGACCCCAAATCACTTGGCCGCATTGGCGGGCGCACCCTGTTCTGGGTGGCAACGGTGACAACGCTGGCCGTCAGCATTGGGCTGGTGGCGGTCAACCTGGTCAAACCCGGCACGGGTTTGAGTGCCGAGCAGCGTGCCAAGCTGATGGAGGAGGCCGGCAAGCATTCTGACCGTGTTGCCAGCGCGACCGAGGCCGCACACAACCTTTCCGGTCTGGATGTGCTGCTCAACATCGTGCCGCGCAACCCGATTGCCGCGGCGGCCAATAACGATTTGATTGCAGTGATGTTCTTTGCGCTGATGTTTGGTATCGCGGCCACGCTTATCCGCAACCGCGCCACCGAGCATTTCGTACTGGCCTGCCAGGGGGTGTACGACATCTGCCTGAAGCTGATTGACTGGGTGATTCGTCTGGCACCGTATGCCGTGGCGGCAATGCTGTTCAGCGTGACCGCCAAGCTGGGGCTGGATGTGTTGCTGCTGCTTGCCAAATTCGTCGCCACCGCCGTAGGCGCGATGGGCGTACATTTTGCGCTGGTATTCCCGCTGCTGGTATGGCTGGCTGCAAGGCGCTCGCCCCTGCAGTTTTTGCGCGGCGCGCAGCCGGCCATCGTCACTGCATTTTCCACCTCGTCTTCCAGCGCCACCTTGCCCACCACCCTGATGTGCGCCGAGGAGCGTCTTGGCGTACCACGCCGGGTATCGCGCTTTGTCTGCACCTTGGGTGCAACCGCCAATATGAACGGTACAGCCATGTTTGAAGGCATTGCCGTACTGTTTTTGGCGCAGTTCTACAACGTGGAGCTGAGCCTTGCCCAGCAGGTGATGGTGTTGGGGCTGTGCGTGGTGGGCGGTATTGGCGCTGCAGGCGTGCCAGGCGGCTCATTGCCGGTGATTGCCAGCATCCTGCTGATGTTCGGCATCCCGGCCGAAGGCTTGGCTTTCATCCTCGGTGTGGATCGCCTTCTGGACATGTGCCGCACCACGGTCAATGTCACCGGCGACTTGGTGCTTTCCACCGTGGTGGCCAGGGGCGAGCCGGCCGAAGCCGAAGGTACAGCCGATATCGAGGCCGGAGAGCGCGAACTGCCAGCGCATTAAGCGTGCGCACGGCTGCGCCTGACATGGGACAATAGCGCCCCCGAATTGCGGGTCAATCCCAAACTCTTTGTCATGACGCAGCCCAGCCGCCAAGCTCTTGCCAACGCCATCCGTTTTCTTGCCATTGATGCGGTCAATGCCGCCAACTCCGGTCATCCCGGTATGCCGATGGGCATGGCCGATATTGCCGAAGTGCTCTGGCGCGACCATTTGCGCCACAATCCGGGCAACCCCGGTTGGCTGAACCGCGACCGCTTCGTGCTTTCCAATGGTCATGGCTCAATGCTGCAATATGCGCTGCTGCATCTGGCAGGCTATGACTTGCCGCTGCAGGAGCTGAAGAACTTCCGCCAGTTCGGCTCCAAGACCCCGGGGCATCCGGAAAACTTCATCACCCCGGGCGTTGAAACCACCACCGGCCCGTTGGGGCAGGGCTTTGCCAATGCAGTGGGGCTGGCGCTGGCCGAAAAGCTCCTGGCGCGCGAGTTCAACCGTGAAGGTCATGAAATCGTTGACCATCACACCTGGGTGTTCCTGGGGGATGGCTGCCTGATGGAAGGCATCAGCCATGAGGCGGCCTCGCTGGCTGGTACCTGGAGGCTTAACAAGCTGGTGGCGTTCTGGGATGACAACCGCATCAGCATTGATGGCAATGTGCAGGGCTGGTTTACCGACGATACCCCGGCGCGCTTTGAGGCCTATGGCTGGCAGGTGATTCGCAATGTCAACGGCCATGACCCGGTGGAAATCGAAACCGCCATCCAGACTGCGAAAAAATCCAGCGACAAGCCGGTGCTGATTTGCTGCCGCACGGTAATTGGTTATGGCTCGCCCAACAAGGAAGGCAAGGAGTCGGTTCACGGCGCACCGCTGGGGGCGGATGAAAGCCGCCTGACCCGTGAGGCACTGCAATGGCCGTATGGCGAGTTTGAAATTCCGCAGGACATTCGCGCTGCCTGGGATGCCCGCGCGGCCGGGCAGCAGGCCGAAGCCGATTGGCAGGCACGTTTTGACGCCTATCAGGCGGCGTATCCTGAGCTGGCGGCCGAGTTCCTGCGCCGGATGCATGGCGAAATCGCTGCCGGAGAATGGGGAACCAAGGCCATGGCGTATATGCAGCGATTGCAGGCCGAAGGCCCGGTGGTCGCCAGCCGCAAGGCTTCGCAGATGGCGATTGAAGCCTTTGCGCCGCTGCTGCCCGAACTCATTGGCGGCTCGGCGGATCTTGCCCATTCCAACCTCACCCTGTGGAGCGGCAGCCTTGATGCCAATGGCGCTGAAGGTGGCGGCAACTATGTGTATTACGGTGTGCGCGAGTTTGGTATGAGCGCAATCAGCAATGGCCTGGCGCTGCACGGCGGCTTCATCCCCTATGACGCCACCTTCCTGGTGTTCAGCGACTATGCCCGCAATGCCATCCGCATGAGCGCGCTGATGGGGCTGCGGGTGATTCACGTCTATACCCACGACTCGATTGGTCTTGGGGAAGACGGCCCGACCCACCAGCCGGTCGAGCATGTTGCCAGCCTGCGCTATATCCCCAATAACGATGTCTGGCGTCCCTGCGATGCGGTGGAATCGGCGGCTGCCTGGTTCAGCGCCATCGAGCGCCAGGATGGGCCTTCGTGTCTGGTGTTCAGCCGCCAGAACCTGCCGCATCAGCCGCGTGATGAAGCGCAGTTCGCCAATATCTTCCGCGGTGGCTATGTGCTGAAGGACAGCGTCGGCACGCCGGAGTTGATCCTGATTGCCACCGGCTCGGAGGTGGCGCTGGCCATGCAGGCGGCAGAAAAACTGGGTGATGGCGTGCGCGTGGTATCGATGCCCTGCGTGGAAGTATTCGAGCGCCAGAGCGCCGAATACCGCGAAGAAGTGCTGCCCGCAGCCTGCACCCGGCGTATCGCCATCGAGGCCGGTACTGCCGACTACTGGCACAAGTACGTCGGCCTGCAAGGCCGGGTGATTGGCATGCGTGAGTTTGGCGCTTCCGCGCCGGCGGGCGAATTGTTCAAGCATTACGGCTTTACCGTGGAAGCCGTGCTGGACACAGCCAGCACGCTTTGAGCCTGACTCAATCCCGCCTGAAACGAGCCGCCGTGTGCGGCTCGTTTTGTTTGAACGAGCTTGACATTAAAAAATTACACTTGTAATTTAATTTGAAATTACAGGTGTAAATGAAGCTATGAAAATCAGCGAAGCCGAATCTGCCGTGATGGAAGTGCTGTGGAAGCAGGCGCCGCAAAGCGCCGATGAAGTCGTCGCCGCGCTTGCCCAGCGCCATGACTGGCAGGAGCCGACCATCAAAACCTTGCTCAATCGCCTGCTCAACAAAGGCGCGATCAGCGCCGAGCGCGAAGGGCGGCGTTATCTGTATGCGCCGGTGCTGAGCCGCGAGGACTGGCTGACCGGAGAGAGCCAGAGCCTTTTGCAGCGCCTGTTTGGTGGCCGGGTGGCGCCGCTGGTGGCGCATTTTTCCGAGCAGCGGCAGTTGAGCCGCAAGGATATTGCCGAACTCAAACAGCTGATTGAGGCGCTGGATGATGAGCAGCATTGAAGTGCTTGCCTGGCTGAAATATGCCACTTTGGTCAGTAGCGCTGCCATCGCGCTGATACTCCTGCTGCGCAAACCGCTGCGCCGCTGGCTGGGGGCGCAGGCCGCCTATGCCCTGTGGTGGCTGCTGCCGCTGGCGCTTGCTGGCAGCCTGCTACCGGCAAGTAAGCTCATCGCCACCGAGACAGCGACTGCGCTATTGGCGGCCTTCACTATCGGTAGCGATAGCGCACTGCATTTGTCCCAAGCCAGCGATGATTCGGCGGTTTTTATCGGACTGTGGCTGGCCGGCATGTTGCTGATGGTGTTGTGGCTGGTTTGGCTGCAGTCTCGTTTTGTGCGCAGCCTTGGCCGCCTGCAGCGCCGTGATGATGGCCTGTGGCTGGCCGAAGCCAAGGCCGGACTGCCGGCATTGCTGGGGGTTTTCCGCCCGCGCATCGTGTTGCCTGCGGATTTCGATGTCTGTTACGACGCAGAAGAACAGCGGCTGATGCTGCTGCATGAAAACGCCCATCGCCAGTCTTGGGATATGCCCGGCAATGCACTTGCGGCCGCCTTGCGGGTGCTGTTCTGGTTCAACCCCTTGCTGCATTTGGCTGCTGCGCGCTTCCGCCATGACCAGGAGCTGGCCTGCGATGCGCGGGTATTACAGCAGCAGCCGCAGGCGCGCCGCCGCTACGCCGGGGCAATGCTGAAAACCCATATTGCAAGCGTTTCACTGCCCGTGGGTTGCCACTGGGGCAACACACATCCACTGAAGGAGCGAGTCATGCAAATGCAAAGAAAACTTCCGCAAAAACCCCTGCGTGCAGCAGGAATGGCGCTCGCAGTATCACTGGCGCTGGCCTCCGGCTTTGCAGCTTGGGCGATGCAGCCGGCCACAAGCCAGCTGGCAAGCGATGCCGAGAATGCACACAGTGATGATTTGATGATCCAAGTCATCAGGCGCCCGCAGCCGGTATATCCGCCAGAAGCAATGCGGGCAGGCATCGAAGGCAGAGTGAGAGTGCTGGTGGATGTCAATGCCGATGGCACGGTCAAGGATGCCCGGGTCGGCAGGTCAGAGCCTGCCGGGGTGTTCGATGAGGCGGCTTTGACGGCGGTGCGGGAAATGCGTCTCGCACCGCAGGGCAAGGGGAGCAGTGGCTATATCGAAATTGCCTTTGTGCAGGACAAATAATGCGCAGCGTTGTTTCTGCCCTGTTATTGCTGATAATGGTTTGCGGCTGTGCAAGCCGCAAACCGCTTGTAACTACGGCCAAGGCGCAGGGTTGGCAGGCCGAGGGTCAGGTGTGGCAACAAGTGGAACAGGCGCCGCAGGATGCGCGTTATCCGATAGCTGGCGTGCATTTTGAGCCGCTCATTGCCGATGCAGAGAATACATCGCCCAAGTACCCCGAGCATTTGCTTGCAGCGCGCCTGCCGCCCCTTTCCGTCACGGTGCGGGTGATTGTCGATACGGAAGGCGCGGTTAGCCATGTGCTGCCGGAAATGGAGGACAAAGCTGTGCCGCAAGCCTTTGTTGATGCGGTGGTCGAAGCCGTGGGACGCTGGCGCTTTTCCCCGCTGATACGCTGGCAGGACGGCAAGGCCGAAGCCTTGCCGTGGTCGGAAAAAATGACCTTCGAGTTCCGGCAAATCAATGGCCGTGCGGTAGCGCTTTAAGTCTTGCCTGCGCCGATAAGGCGTGCCAGTTGCGAGCCTGCCAGCATGGCGATGATGAAGTACAGGATGTTGAGGCTGCTGAAGCTGCTGGTGTTGCCGCCGAGGTGCTGTAGTGCATCCTGCAAGACAAAGGCCAGATTGCCGATTGCAGGCCCCGGGCAATAGCCCGCCAGCCCCCAGCCGACGCCGAACAGGGCACTGCCAATGATGAGCGGCTTGCTGATTTGGCTGCGGACGGGTGCGGGCATGATATCGCCATTCAAGGCGCGTTGGCGGCGGCGCAGCAGCCAAAAGCCAGGGGTAGTGATGGCGAGTGCACCCGCCATCACCAAGGCCAGTGATGGGTCCCAATGACCGGCCAAGTCAAGGAAATTCTGCACTTTATAGGGATTGGCCATGCCGGAAATGGCAAGGCCAAGGCCAAACAGCAGGCCAGCGATAAGGGCGATGAGCTGTGTCATGACCAGCCTCCTTGCAGGACATGGCGCAGCAGATACACGCTGATAAAGCCTGCACCCATAAAGACAAGCACGGCGATGAGTGAGCGTGGGGACAGCCGCGCCAGCCCGCAGATGCCATGGCCGCTGGTGCAACCATTGCCAAGGCGGGTGCCAAAGCCGACCAGTAGGCCGGCCAGAATCAGCAAGGGCCAATTGGCCGGAGAGGGCTGATATTGCACCTGACCCAGCAATGCGGGCAGCGCCACACCGATGATAAGTCCAAGCAAGAACAGCACTCGCCAGCCGCGACCTTCACGGTTTTCCAGTGCGTTGTTGAGGATGCCGCTGATGCCGGCGATGCGTCCGATACCGGCCAGCAATAGCAGTGAGGCCAGCCCAATCAATGCGCCACCGAGCAGTGCAGACCAGGGCGTGAAAGAAGTCACCATGATTTCACCTTGATTCAAGAGTTACAGGGTATCCAGGGGGATTTTCAGATAGCGCACGCCATTGGCTTCTGCCTCGGGCAGGGCGCCGGCGCGGATGTTGACCTGTACCGAGGGCAGCAGCAGGCGTGGCATGGCCAGCGTGGCATCACGAGCCATGCGCATGGCGACAAACTCGGTTTCTTGCGTATCGGCGCGAACATGGATATTGCCGTGCTTCTGCGCGCCGATGCTGGTTTCACACAGATACTCGCGTCCGCCAGGGGCATAGTCATGACAGACAAATACCCGGGTGGCATCGGGCAGGGCATAGAGCCGCTGGATGGAGCGATACAGGGTGGCCGCATCGCCGCCGGGAAAATCGCAGCGCGCAGTGCCGCCATCGGGCATGAACAGCGAGTCGCCGACAAACAGCGCATCGCCAATCAGGAAGGCATTGCTGTCATTGGTATGTCCCGGTACCGGGATGACTTCGGCCTGTAGCGCACCGATGGCAAAGCGCTCGCCTGCGGCAAACAAATGGTCAAACTGCGAGCCATCCACCGGGAAATGCTCGCCCAGATTGAATATGGGTCGAAATGTTTTTTGTACCCGCCTGATGCCTTCGCCGATGGCGATTTTGGCCTGCGGAAAATGCCGGGTTTTCAGCCAGTGGGCGGCGGAAAGGTGGTCAGCATGGGCATGGGTTTCCAGTAGCCACTGCACCTGTAGCTGATGCTGGGCAATATGTGCCAGCAATTTTTCTGCGCTTGTGCTGGCGGTGCGGCCGGATTTGAAGTCAAAGTCCAGCACGCTGTCGATGATGGCGGCCTGCCCGCTGGCAGGGTCGCTGACGATATAGCTCCAAGTGTTGCTATCGTCATGAAAAAACGGGTGTACTTGGGGATGCATCAGGATCAGTCGGAAGATTGGGGGTTGCAATAAATGCCATGCAGGGTGTCAAGAACCTGCCGGGCTGGGCCATCGACCAGTGCGTAATAGATGGTTTGCGCCTGGCGCCGGGTGGTGACCAGACCTTCGCTGCGCAGCACGGCCAGGTGCTGGGAAAGTGCCGACTGGCTCAAGTCAATGCCGCGATTGAGCTGTCCCACGGACTGCTCGCCCTCCACCAGCTTGCAAAGCAGCATCAGGCGGTTTTCATTGGCCAGCGCTTTCAGGAGCGTCGTGGCCTCGCGCACATGCGCCTGTATGGAAGCTTTACCCGCTGTCGTCATGGCAGGACAGTCGGCAACTTGGCCGCGACCCAGCCCTCGAAGCCGCCGCTTATCGAATGCACGTCGGTAAAACCAAGCTGTTGCAGGCTGTCGGCGGCAAGGGCGGCGCGTCCGCCAGTGCGGCAATACAGCACGATCTTGGCATCGCGCCGGGCGGCAGGATGGGCATCGATCTGGAACTCCAGCACGCCGCGCGGAATATTGACGGCGCCTTGAAGATGACCGGCATCAAATTCGGCTGGCTCGCGTACATCAATCAGCAGCGCGGCAGTCTCGTCGCCGTGAAAGTCGGCGGGCGAGATTTCATGGATACGCAGTTTGGCCTGGGCGACCAGTTCGGCGGCAGTCATGGACATGGGGTTTCCTCATTGGGGATCGGGGCTAGATGATACACTTAATTAAGATTTTTCTTATACAAGGTGTTGCGATGAAATCATGGGCAGGATGGCTGTTGTTGCCGGTGCTGGCGGGTTGTCAGGTGGAGAAAACGACCACTGCAGAGGCAATGCAAAATGTGGAACCCTCGCCAGAGCAAGTTGATGAAGCGGCCAGGCAGCGTGCGCAACAGGCGGCCAAGGCGTTTTCCGAACGGCTGCAGAGTGCACTGAAGCAAAAAATGGGCGCTGAAGGCCCGGTTGCAGCGATTGATTTTTGCAAGACACAGGCGCCGGTCATCGCGGCGGCCGTGGCGGATGAGCAGGGGGTGGCGATTGGCCGTATCCCGGTCGCGGGCAAGGTGCGCAATCGGGCCAACGCCATTGAAGGTTGGCAGGCCGAGGTACTGGCTGATTTTCAGGCGCGTGCGGCATCCACGCCGGTGTCTGAGCTGGTCTATAGCAATACCGAGCAACTGCCCGAAGGCATTGCCCTGCGCATGATGAAAGCCATCGAAGTCCAGCCAGCTTGCCTTGCCTGCCACGGCAAACAGCTGGCAGAACCCGTGCGCCAGGCGCTGGCCAGAAATTATCCAGAAGATACCGCGACAGGTTTTGAAGCAGGTGATTTGCGCGGTGCCTTGTGGGTGGAAGTACCATCAAACCCTGTTGTTTCCAATTGAGGAGAAATGTGTGAGAAATCCAATCCGGTTTGGCCTGCTGGCCTCAGCGCTGTTGACCCTGACCGCCTGTGTCGAACCTCCCAAGCGTGAGCAGGCGGCCTCGCCTGTCGTTATTCATCAAGGACAGGGCGCCATGAATGTGAGCATTCCGGTATTCAACCCGCGCCAGGGCGTTTACAGCGCAGGCCAGCCAGCTGCGCAGGACTGGCAGGTGTTTGCCGCCAGCGGCATTACCACCGTGGTGAATATGCGCGGCCCCGATGAGCTGGGCGGGCGTGATGAGCGGGCGGAAGTCAACGCTGCCGGGATGAAGTATCTGGAACTGCCGATTGTCGATGGCAGCGCCATCAATGCCGACAATGCCGCGCGCCTGCAGCAGCTGTTGCAGGATGCCGATGGCCCGGTGCTGCTGCACTGCGGTAGTGCCAATCGCGCGGGTGGCCTGTTGGCGCTGATGGCGGCATTGAACGAGGGTCAGGCGCATGCCGCTGCACTTGAGTTTGGTCGCAAGGCCGGGATGAAGAGCACGGAAGCGGCAGTGCAGGCCGCGCTGGCAACGCATTGCAATCAGGCCGAGCAACGCTGCTGAGTTTTGCGGCAATGAAAAAGGCCATGCCGTAGCGGCATGGCCTTGTCGTGATGGATGGCAGTTCGATTAGAACTTCATCACATAGGAAGCGCCATACACCAGCGGGTCAACATTGACTGTGCCGATCGGCGCCTTGTTCAGCTTGACCTTGGTGTCGATGTCAATCCAGCGGGCATCCACGCGGATCGCGCTCTTTTCGCTCAGCGCAAAGTCCACGCCAACATGGGCGGCTGCGCCCCAGGAATTGCCAAGACGCAGATCATTGCCAGCCAGGGCGCCCTGGGTCTTTTCGCTGTAGAACCAGGTGAAGTTCACGCCAGCGCCGACGAACGGCTTGACCTTGGCATCAACAGCGCCAAAGTGGTACTGCACGCTGATGGTCGGCGGCAGGTGCTTGGTGGTGCCCACCTTGCCCAGCCCCTTGATATTGACATCATGCTGGAACGGCAGGGCAGCAATCACTTCCAGACCCAGGTTGTCGGCAATGAAGTATTCGCCGGTGATGGTCGGGCGGATGTTATTGCCCACATCCACAGCCAGGGTGTTGCCAGCCAGCTTGCCGTTATTGGACTTCGGGGCAACCTGATGGGCACCGAGCCCCAGGGTGAATTCGCCTTGGGACTGGGCGAAGGCCGGAGCGGCCACGAACAGCGCAGCAGCAGCTGCCAGCGGTGCAATCTTGCGAATCATCATGTTTCTCCTGATGAATGGTGGAAAGTGAATGGGGACATGGTGCCGAAAGTTTCGGAACCGGGCTTGATGAAAATCAAAAATCCGTTAAATCATGGTGGCAGTTAGCTGAATGGCGAGGAAACAAGTGTGAATTTGCTAAACTCTCATGTCTTTCCCCAGCCCTCTAACCAGGAGTAATTCAATGGCTATCAAGGTCGGTATCAACGGGTTTGGCCGTATTGGCCGTAACGTGCTTCGCTCGGCATTCCAGAACTTTGCCGGTGAAATTGAAATCGTCGGAATCAATGACCTGCTGGAGCCGGAATATCTGGCTTACATGCTGAAGTACGACAGCGTGCATGGCCGTTTTGACCGCGAGCTGAAGGTCGAGGGCAATACCCTCATCATCGACGGCCAGAAGATTCGCCTGACCCAGGAAAAAGACCCGGCCAATCTGAAGTGGGATGAAGTGGGCGCCGATGTGGTCATCGAATCCACCGGCATCTTCCTCACCAAGGAAGGCGCGCAAAAGCATATCGACGCAGGCGCCAAGAAGGTCATCATGTCGGCACCGTCCAAGGACGATACGCCGATGTTCGTATATGGCGTCAACCACCAAAGCTATGCCGGTCAGGCGATCATCTCCAATGCCTCCTGCACCACCAACTGCCTGGCGCCGATTGCCAAAGTGCTGAACGACAAGTGGGGCATCAAGCGCGGCCTGATGACCACCGTGCATGCCGCCACTGCCACGCAAAAGACTGTGGACGGGCCTTCCAGCAAGGATTGGCGCGGTGGGCGCGGCATTCTGGAAAACATCATTCCCTCCAGCACCGGCGCTGCCAAGGCGGTGGGCGTGGTGCTGCCGGAGCTCAAGGGCAAGCTCACCGGCATGGCATTCCGCGTGCCGACCAGCAATGTCTCGGTGGTGGACTTGACCGTGGAACTGGACAAGCCGGCCAGCTATGACGAAATCAAGGCGGAAATGCGCGCGCAGAGCCAGGGCGCGCTCAAGGGCGTGCTCGGCTATACCGAAGACAGCGTGGTGGCCACCGACTTCCGTGGCGATGCGCGTACCTCCATTTTTGACGCCGGTGCCGGTATCCAGCTTGATGACACCTTCGTCAAGCTGGTGAGCTGGTATGACAACGAATGGGGCTATAGCAACAAATGCCTGGAAATGGCAAAAGTCGTGGCTGCCAAGTAAGCCGCGCATGGATGGAGAGGCTCGGCATTGTGAACTGCCCCCCCCAACTTGGACAGTTAGCAAGCCAAGCGATTGAGGCCTGAGACCGGTACTGCACCGGGCTCAGGCCTTTGAGTTTTGTCCTGATATGCGCGTGATTGTAGTCGTCAATATATTGACCAATGGCGGCCTGAAGTTGCTCGATGCAGTCGAAGCGCCTCAAGTAAAAGAGCTCCGACTTCAAGGTGGCAAAGAAGCGCTCCATGGCTGCATCGTCCAGGCAATTGCCTTTGCGTGACATGCTCTGGATCAGGCCGCACCAGGCAGGCATTTGATACTGCCAGCCTTGATCCGGGTGCAGCAGGGGTGCGGCCTTGGCCGGCAGCTTGGCGATGGCCTTTTGCAGCATGTCTTTGACCAGCGAGAAGTGGGGGCGCTGCTGCATCGTGTAAGCGACGATTTCACCGTTATAAAGATCCAGC
>NWQT01000015.1 GCA_002798295.1 Lysobacteraceae bacterium NML07-0707
CTCTACCCAAGCCTCAACCTCTGCCGGGGTCAGGTCAAATTGACGACTTGCCTCGGCCACCGTCGTCTTGCCCTGGATGATCTCAAGCACCAGCGCCGACTTGCGCCGTGCTGTCCAACGTTTGATTGCTTCGTCCATTACTGCACTCATTGGGTGTCTCCTCTAGTGAAGGTAACACCTGAGCAGGAAATCAGTGGGTCATTACAGTTCTATCGATGGCCACGAGCAGATAAAGCTTGCCCTCGGCGGTATGGATCTCGGCGATATCGACATGGAAGTAGCCGATGGGATAACGCTGGAAGGTTTTTTGGCGGGCTTGTTCTCTTGCGGCTCAGGCAAGCGGAAAATGCCGTGGCGCTGCAAACAGCGATGCAGCGAGGAGCGCGTCAGATGCGGGATGGTTGCTTGCAAGGCATACAGACAGTCATCCAGCGGCAGCAGGGTGTGCTTGCGGAAAGCAACGATGGCCGCCTCCTCCTCAATGGACAACACGGTAGAGCGCGGTTGCCTGGGTCCGGTAGGCAAGTCGGCCACCGACGTGCGTTTCTTCCACTTGGCCAGCGTTTTGATGTTGATGCCATAACGCTTGGCCAGCGTTCTCAGGCTCTCTTGACTATGTTGTATCGCTCGGCGGGTTGCCTCTGTCGTGGTGGCGCTTGCATGAAGAATCTGGCCCATAGTCCTTCCTTACCATTCAGGGGAGAAAATTGAACCATCAAAGTCTGGGATCAAACACCCCTAGTGTCTCCTTCAGAAAAGTAACGCTTGGACCGAAAATCAATGGAGCATTACAAAACCCACAACCATAGGTTTTCATATCTACTTCACAAACTGCGCAGATAGCGTTTTTTTCTCCCGCCAAATGGAGGCTGTCCGCGCCAGTAGCGAATCAGAAGCCATGCGGTCAGCATCCCGCCCAGATGGGCAAAATGGGCGATCCCAGGTACCGTGCCGGTAAATCCGGCAAACAGGGCGAAGCCGCCAATCAGCAACACGGCAACCTTGGCAGGAATAAAAAACGGAATCGGGAAAATCATGATTTTTTGTTTCGGGAAAATCATGCCAAAACCCAGCACCAATCCCAGCACTCCCCCTGAGGCGCCAAGCGTGGGATAGGCACGTTCGCCGCTAGACATCATCCACCAACCCACCGCCAACTGGCATAGCCCGGCGCCGATAATGCACAGTAGATAGAACCAGGTGAAGCGTTTGCTGCCCCAAACCTGTTCCAGTGGCGAGCCAAACATGAACAGCGCCAGCATATTGAAGAACAGATGAAAAAAGCTGCCGTGCAAAAAACCATAACTCAGCAATTGCCAGGGCTTAAATGACCACCATTCAAGGCCGCCACCTGGTGGCCAGAGCATGAATGAGGCCATGCGCACATCGCCCAGCAGATACTGCAAGGCAAATATCACAAGCGTTAAGACGAGCAGAATTTTGGTCGCTGGGGGAAGGCGATTGGTCATGATGATTCCTAAAAGCATGGCTATGATAGCGGCATGCCGTATTCAAAAATGCTTTCATTGCCCCATATTTCGTTTCAGCCGGAGAGTATTGCCCAAGCACTGGCAGAGGTTGGCGCTTGTCTTATCAAGGACTTTCCGCCGCCTGTGCTGACAACCCAGCTGCACGCTGAACTTCGGCAACTTGCCGAAGAGAGCCTGCTCAAACCTGCTGCAATCGGCCGCGCAGGAAATCACCAGGAACGTCGTGATCTGCGCGGTGACAGCACGCTGTGGCTGGATGACCCGCGCTGCGGCCAGGCCGCCGAAACATATCTCGGACAGCTGGCGGTACTGCGCCAATCGCTCAACCAACTGCTGTTTCTCGGGCTAAAAGAAGCCGAAGCGCATTATGCGCTATACCCCCCTGGCGCCCGTTACACCCGGCACCGCGACCGTTTTCGTGACAGTGATGCGCGCGTGGTTACGGTCGTGAGCTATCTCAACCCTGAGTGGTCAGCCGATGATGGCGGCCAGCTGCGCCTGTATCTGTCTCAGCAGCATACCGATATCCTGCCGCATGCAGCCACCACGTTATGCTTTTTAAGCGAACTTGAGCACGAAGTGCTGCCCGCCCGGCGTGAGCGGCTCAGCATCGCTGCCTGGTTGCGGCGTTGAATCTTGGCAACAGCACACAAGCAAGCCCCGCATAAGTGCGGGGCTTGCTGCACTATTATCGCCCGCTACACCGTTGACCGGCGCAACGTCTGCAAGCCTGATCAGGCGGCTTTGAGTGCCTTGATGCGAGCGTTCAGACGGCTCTTGTGACGGGCAGCCTTGTTCTTGTGAATAAGGCCACGCGAGGCAAAGCGGTCGAGCAGCGGCTGAGCGACGGCGAATGCAGCAGCGGCGGCTTCGGCATCACCAGCCTGTAGCGCCTTGAGCACTTTCTTGACCGAGGTGCGGAGCATGGAACGCTGGCTGTTGTTGCGCGCATTGCGAACGATGGTTTGCTTGGCGCGCTTTTGGGCGGACTTGATATTGGCCACAGGAAAACCTTTGGAAATCGTGAAGGGGTCAACGTGTCGCAAAATGCGATAGCAGGTTAGTATGCAGACTTTTGATGCAAGCGTCAACAAAGCTTAAGGAGTCAGGCGATGCCCCGGAATGATGCGACTGCCACGGAGGTGGAAACTTCGCCGAAATCAGCGGGAAAAACACTGCGTGGCGGTGGCATGCTGCGCTCAACCGCAGTATTTACCGCGATGACGTTTCTCTCCCGCATTGCCGGGTATTTGCGCGACTGGCTGCAAGCCAGCCTGTTTGGTGCCGGGCCTGCGGTCAGCGCCTTTGTGGTCGCCTACCGCATCCCCAATTATCTGCGGCGGATTTTTGCCGAAGGCTCATTTTCTTCGGCGTTTGTGCCGGTGCTTACCGAGCTGCGCGAAAAAGGCGATGAGAAGGCCGTGCAGGATTTCATGAACCATATCGCCGGCGCCTTGCTGGCCGCGGTGATTGTGGTCAGTGGCCTTGGCATGCTCGCCGCCCCGTGGATAGCCAGGGGCTTTTTGCTGTTTGCCCCGGCAGGCACCGAAACCGTGCCGCTGGCGGCGGACATGCTGCGGATTACTTTTCCGTATCTGACCTTTATTTCGATGACGGCGCTGGCAGGCGCAGCGCTTAACAGCTTCCGCCAGTTCGGGCTGCCCGCATTTGCGCCCATCCTGCACAATCTGGCCTTGATCGCGGCGATGCTGTTTCTGGCCAAACACCTGGAAGTGCCGGAAAAAGCGCTGGCCTGGGGCGTGCTGGCCGCAGGCATTTTGCAGATGCTGCTGCTTTGGCCGGCATTGGGGCGGCTGGGGATTCGCCCGCGCTTTGCCTTCAATTTCAAGCATGAAGGCGTGCGCCGCGTATTCAAGCTGATGTTGCCGACAATTTTTTCCTCGTCCGTGGCGCAGGTGAATGTGCTGGTGGGTACCTTGTTTGCCTCGCTTCTGGTGCCTGCTGCGCAGTCCTGGCTGTACTACTCCGACCGCCTTACCGAGTTGCCGCTGGGGTTGTTTGGCGTCGCCATTGGCACAGTGATTTTGCCTGCGCTTTCGCGCCATCATGCGCGTGCCGATGAGGCTGGTTATTCGCAGGCGCTGGACTGGGGGCTGCGCATCGTGCTGCTACTTGGCATTCCGGCGGCGGTGGGATTGATTCTGCTGGCTTCGCCGCTGACCATTTCACTGTTTCGCTATGGCGCTTTCACCAGCGAGGACAGCCGCATGGTGGGCTATGCGCTGTCGGCCATGTGCGTGGGCATCCCGGCGTTCATGCTCAGCAAAGTATTGCTCTCGGCTTTCTATTCTCGCAAGGACACCAAAACCCCGATGCGCGCGGCCATCTGGACGGTAGTGTGCAATGTGTTGCTGATTGCCGGGCTGGTGACCCCGCTTTGGAAAATCGGCTCACCCATCGCCCATGTCGGCATTGCCGCAGCCACGGCCATTGCCGGGATATTCAATGCGGCACTGCTGCTGCACTGGTTGCGCCGCGATGGCATTTATCAGCCACAGCCAGGCTGGGGGCGCTGGCTGATGAGCCTGGTGCTTGCAGCATTGGCAATGGCGGCAGTGGTCTGGGGCTTGCGCGAATGGGTGGGCGATTTCGCCCCGCTGCCTGCCATGAAGCGCTGGCTCTGGCTACTGATGATCGTCGGCAGTGGCGCCGTGACTTATGCGGCAGTGCTGCTTGTATTGGGTCTGCGTCCACGCGATTTGCGGCGATAGTGCATTTATACTGCGCGGCTGATGAATTTCCTGTTCCGTGACGCTGAAGGCGAGGCGCTGTACCCGCAAGGCAGCGTGGTCTGCATCGGTGCATTCGATGGCCTGCATCTGGGTCATCAGGCATTGCTGCGCCACGCCAGGGCGCGTGCGCAGGCATTGCGTCTGCCGGCGGTGGCACTGTCTTTCGAGCCGTTGCCGCGCGAGTTCTTCGCCCGGGGAGCGCCGCCGGGGCGACTGATGCTGCCGCGCGACAAGCTGCAAGGCTTTGCCCAGGCTGACATGGATGGCGTTGGCTTGCTGCGCTTTGATGCACGCATGGCGGCAATGTCGGCACAAGACTTTGTGGCACAGGTACTGCACCGGCGGCTGGCCGCCCGTGAGGTCTGGGTGGGGCCTGAATTTCACTTCGGTCATCAGCGCCGTGGTGATTTGCCATTACTGCAATCCGAAGGCACACAGCTCGGATTTACCGCCCATGCCATCGCCCCGGTGATGCATCAGGGCGAGCGCGTGTCCAGCTCGCGCATTCGCGCCGCGCTGGCCGCAGGTGATTTCGCGCTGGCGCAGCAATGTTTTGGACGCCCTTACCGCATCAGCGGGCGGGTGGTGCATGGCCGCAAACTGGGGCGCAAGCTCGGGTTTCCCACCGCCAATCTGCGCTTTACCCGTCATCCGCCCATGCAGGGGATTTATGCCGTGCGGGCACGGGGCATGACAGGCACAGCGCTGCCTGCGGTAGCCAGCCTTGGCACCCGCCCCACCGTGGCTGGCGAGGCGCCCTTGCTGGAAGTACACCTATTTGATTTCTCAGGCGACTTGTATGGCCAGTTGCTTGAAGTGGAATTCGTTGCCAAGCTGCGCGATGAAGAAAAATTTGCAAGTCTGGATGCCTTGAGTGCACAAATGCACCAGGATGCTGCGCTTGCCCGTTCGTTACTGGCTGCCCAAGGCGGCCCCGATGTTGTCGAGACCCCTTATGAGTGAAACCGAAGGCCACCGCTACAAAAACACCATCCTGCTGCCTGCCACGGATTTCCCGATGCGCGGCGACTTGCCCAAGCGCGAGCCGGCCACGCTGGAGGCCTGGCAAAACGGCGACCTTTATGGCCAGATTCGTGCCGCAAGCCAGGGCCGCCCGCGATTCATGCTGCATGATGGCCCGCCGTATGCCAATGGCCGGATTCATCTGGGTCATGCGGTCAACAAGGTGTTGAAGGACATCATCGTGCGCAGCAAGACCCTGGCGGGCTTTGATGCGCCATATATCCCCGGCTGGGACTGCCATGGGCTTCCCATTGAAATCGCCGTGGAAAAGAAGTTTGGCAAGGTCGGCGACAAGCTTGATGCGGCGACCTTCCGCCAGCACTGCCGCGATTACGCCGCGAGCCAAATCGAGCTGCAAAAGGCCGATTTCAAGCGTCTGGGTGTGCTGGGTGACTGGGACAATCCTTATCGCACGCTGGATTTCAAATACGAAGCCGATGAAATCCGTGCACTGGGCAAAATCGTCGAGAACGGCCACCTGGCGCGCGGCGTCAAACCGGTGCACTGGTGCTTTGACTGCGGTTCGGCACTGGCCGAAGCCGAAATCGAATACGCCGACAAAACCTCGCCTGCCGTGGACGTGGCTTATCCGGCGCGTGATGCCGCCGATATCGCCGCACGTTTTGGCGTGGCGCTGCCCGAAGGCGTGGAAATCGCCATCCCGATCTGGACCACCACGCCGTGGACGCTGCCGGCCTCGTTGGCGGTATCGCTGGGGCCACAGATTGATTATCAGCTGCTGGAAGGCCCTGCCCGTGCGGGCAAGCGGCGCTGGCTGGTGCTGGCCGCGCGTCTGGCAGACAAGGCGCTGGCGCGCTATGGCGTCGAACAACTACAGGCGCACGGCAACACACTCAGCGGTGAGGCGCTCAAGGGCGCGCTGTTTGCCCATCCGTTCTACGCCGAGCGCGATATCCCGGTGCTGACCGGCGAGCATGTCAGCGACGAAGACGGCACCGGCGCAGTGCATACCGCCCCCGGCCACGGCCAGGAGGACTTTGTCGCCGTACAGGGCAGCGATATTCTCGACAAATACAGTCTCGGGCAGCTGAACCCGGTGGATGGGCGCGGCATGTATCTGCCCTCGACTCCGGCGCTGGGCGACACTGCACTTGCCGGCACGCATATCTGGAAGGCCAATGCCGCGATTGTCGATGGCCTCAAACAAATCGGCGCACTGCTGGCGCATCAGGACATCCGGCACAGCTATCCGCATTGCTGGCGACACAAAACGCCGATTGCCTTCCGTGCCACGCCGCAGTGGTTCATTTCCATGGAGCAGGCCGGGCTGCGCCGCGATGCGCTGGCCGCCATTCCCGGCGTGAAGTGGTATCCCGGCTGGGGACAGGCGCGCATCCACGGCATGGTGGAAGGTCGCCCGGACTGGACCATCTCCCGGCAGCGCACCTGGGGCGTGCCGATTGCACTATTTGTGCACAAGGAAAGCGGCGAGCCGCACCCGGACAGCGTGGCGCTGATGGAGGCGGTGGCCCAGCGCGTGGAGCAAGGCGGCATCGATGCCTGGTATGCGCTGGATGCGGCTGAACTCCTGGGCGATGAAGCGGCGCAATATGACAAGGTGCAGGACATCCTCGATGTCTGGTTCGACTCCGGCGTTACCCACCAGGCGGTGCTGAAGGCGCGCGGTTATGCGCTGCCTGCCGATCTGTATCTGGAAGGCTCCGACCAGCATCGCGGCTGGTTCCAGTCCTCGCTGCTTTCGGCCATCGCCATCGACAAGGCCGCGCCCTACCGCGAGTGCCTCACCCACGGCTTCGTGGTCGATGCCCAGGGGCGCAAATTCTCCAAATCGCTGGGCAATGGCATCGAACCGCAGGAAATCATCAAGCAATACGGTGCCGACATCCTGCGCCTGTGGGTGGCTTCGGCCGACTATTCGCAGGAAATGTCGCTATCGCAGGAAATCTTGAAGCGCAATGCCGATGCCTACCGCCGCATTCGCAATACGGCGCGTTTCCTGCTGGGCAATCTGCACGGCTTTGACCCGGCGCGCGATTTGCAGGCGCCTGAAAACATGGTGGCGCTCGATCGCTGGATTGTGCATCGCGCCGCCCAATTGCAATCGCAAATCACCGCCGCCTATGCGCGCTATGACTTTGCCGAAGTGATGCAACTGCTCGCCAACTTCAGCAGCGTGGAGCTCGGCTCCCTGTATCTGGATGTCACCAAGGATCGCCTCTACACCCTGCAAGAAAACGCCGCAGCCAGACGCAGCGCACAAAGCGCGATGTATCACATCGCCGAAAGCTACGCCCGCTGGATTGCCCCGGTGCTGGCCTTCACTGCCGATGAAATCTGGCGGCATCTGCCGGGCGAGCGCCCCAGCAATGTGATGCTTTCCACCTGGTATGACGGACTGCACACCTTGCCCGAGGACGCAGTTTTATCTGCCGAGCAGTTCGACACCCTGCTTGCGCTGCGCAATGAAGTGGCCAAAGTGCTGGAACCGATGCGTGCCGCAGGCGACATCGGCGCGGCGCTGGATGCGGAAATCACCCTGAAAGTGGATGCCGCCACCCATGCCTGGCTTGCGCCTCTGGCCGATGAGTTGCGCTTTTTCTTCATCAGCGGTGATGTCCATGTCGAGCCGGGCGAAGGCGTTGAAGCCATTGTCAGCCACAAGGACAAATGCGTGCGCTGCTGGCACCATCGCGCCGATGTTGGCCAGCATGCCGAGCATCCGCAGCTGTGCGGACGCTGCATCGACAATATCGAGGGGGCGGGCGAAACCCGCCGCTGGTTCTGATGAAAAAGCCACACAAAAACGCCCTGCCCTGGCTCTGGGTTTCCGCACTGGTGATTGCACTGGATCAATGGAGCAAGGCCTGGGTGCTGCGCACCTTGCCCGAATACACCGACATCGTGGTGATTGACGGCTTCTGGAACTGGTTCCGCACCTATAACACCGGGGCGGCCTTCAGCTTTCTGGCCAATGCCGGTGGCTGGCAGCAGTGGTTCTTCACCATTCTGGCCTTCGCCATCAGTGCCCTCCTGGGCTACTGGCTGTACCGCACTGCGCGCAACGACTGGAAAACCGCCCTACCCTATGCGCTCATCATTGGCGGCGCCATCGGCAATGTCATCGACCGCCTGCAGCACGGCCATGTCATCGACTTCATCAAATGGTATGTCGGTGATTATGTCTGGCCGGCCTTCAACCTTGCCGATGCGGCGATTGTCGGCGGCGCCGCCGGCCTGTTGCTGCTTGGCCTGATAGGCGGAGGCAAGAAAGCCAATGGGTAATGAAATCCTGCTGGCCAACCCGCGCGGCTTCTGTGCCGGGGTCGATCGCGCCATCGAAATCGTCAAACGCGCCATCGAGACCCTGGGCGCGCCGATTTACGTCCGCCATGAAGTGGTGCACAACAAATTCGTGGTCGATGACCTGCGCCAGCGCGGCGCGGTATTTGTCGAAGAACTCGACGAAGTGCCGGACGGCGCCACGGTGATTTTTTCCGCCCACGGCGTTTCCAAGGCCGTCTGGCAGGAAGCCGAACGCCGTGGCCTGAAAATCTTTGATGCCACCTGCCCACTGGTCACCAAGGTACATCTGGAGGTCGCCCGGCATTGCCGCAATGGCCGCGACATGATTCTCATCGGCCACGGCGGCCATCCGGAAGTGGAAGGCACCATGGGGCAATGGCAGCGCGAAGGTGCCAGCGGGCGCATGTATCTGGTCGAAGACCTTGAAGATGCGCACACCCTGCAAGTGGGACAGCCGGAAAACCTCGCCTACACCACCCAGACCACACTCTCGGTGGACGATACCCGCGACATCATCGCCACCCTGCGCAGACGCTTTCCGGCGATTCAGGGACCGAAGAACGATGACATCTGCTATGCCACCCAGAACCGTCAGGACGCGGTGCGCGAACTGGCCCGCCGCTGTGACCTGATTCTGGTGGTCGGCTCGCCCAACAGCTCCAACTCCAACCGCCTGCGCGAGTTGGCCGAGCGCGAGGGCGTCAGCGCCTATCTCATCGACGGCGCGCATGAAATCGACCCCGGCTGGCTGCACGGCAAGACGCAAATCGGTGTCACTGCTGGCGCCTCGGCTCCAGACATTCTCGTACAAGGCGTCCTGCACAAGCTGGGAGAACTCGGCGCAGGCAACCGCGTACGCGAGCTGGATGGCGAGCCGGAAAACATGGTGTTCGCCCTGCCCAAGGAACTACGCCTGAAGCTGGTGGACTGAAAGCCCGCCGTGATTGATTGCCATATCAATGTGCAAACTCCTATAATGCCGCCCCATGCCGAAGTAGCTCAGTCGGTAGAGCAACTGATTCGTAATCAGTAGGTCGGAGGTTCGATTCCTCTCTTCGGCACCAAACACAAGTCCTGGAAAGGCCATAACCCCCAAGAAAATCAAGGGCTCTGGCCTTTTTAATTGCCGCTTATGGTGGCGTAGCGTCCCAGCACGTCCCATTGAAGCTCGTCACTTTTGGGTAATTCCTAGCCAAACCAGACTAAATCCTGGAGGATTTGGTCATGAAGCATTGTCCCGAGTGTGGCGGCGCCAGGCATGGCATGTGGTCATTGATGACCACTCACACGTAGGCTTCAGCTTGGTGTTGTGCCCGATGAAACTGCCAAGAGCACCGGCGCCCCTCTACTGGCCGCACTGCGTAACTATCGCAGCCTGGGCGTGCGCATCAAGCGCGTGCTGACCGACAACGGCTCGGCGTTTCGCTCCAAAGCCTTGCGCGTTGCTTGCACCCGGCATGGCATCGTACAGAAGTTCACCAGAGCCTACCGGCCCCAGAGCAATGGCAAGGCCGAGCGCTTCATTCAGTCGGCCTTGCGCGAGTGGGCATACGGCTGAACCTACCAGAACTCAGCCCAACGCACCCAGGCGCTGCTCAGCTGGCAACACCACTACAACTGGCACCGACCGCACCATGGCATCGACCCCCTACCTGTTCAGTCTCATCATTAGATGGCTCGGGGCAATCCTAAAGCGTTCAGGCTGTGCGTCCCACTGTTTGCAGATGAATTCGTAGGGCGTGAGCCCTTTCAAGGTCTTGAGTCTGCGGGCGAAGTTGTAGGCGTCCATGAAGCTGGCCAGGTGCTGCTGCAGCTGAGCGTGATCGTCGTAATGGAAGCGTTTGACGGTGGCCTCCTTGATGGTTCGGTTCATTCGTTCGACCTGTCCATTCGTCCAGGGATGCTTGAGCTGGGTCAGACGGTGCTCGATGCCATGCTCTTTACACACCCGGGTGAAGATGTGCTCCAGGCAATACCGGTCACGACGGCGGTTGGTGAATTGGATGCCGTTGTCGGTCAGCACCGTATGGATGTGGTAGGGCGCGGTATCCATCAAATTGCGCAGAAACTGCGCTGCTACCATCTTGGTGGCGCTGCGATGCAGCCCGGCGTAAGCGAACTTCGACGTTCTGTCGATGGCAACAAACAGGTAGAGCCTGCCTTCAGCGGTATGCACCTCGGCAATATCGACATGGAAGTAGCCGATGGGATAACGCTTGAAGGTTTTTTTGACGGGCTTATCGCCTTCAGGTTCAGGCAGCCGAGAGATGCCATGGCGCTGCAAACAGCGATGCAGCGAGGAGCGCGTCAGATGCGGGATGGTTGCTTGCAAGGCATACAGACAGTCATCCAGCGGCAGCAGGGTGTGCTTGCGGAAAGCAACGATGGCGGCCTCTTCCTCAATGGACAACACGGTAGAGCGCGGTTGCCTGGGGCCGGTAGGCAGGTCGGTTACCGAAGTGCGTTTCTTCCACTTGGCCACCGTTTTGGGGTTGATGCCATAACGCTTGGCCAGCGTTCTCAGGCTCTCTTGACTATGTTGTATCGCTCGGCGGGTTGCCTTTGTCGTCGTGGCGCTTGCATGAAGAATCTGGCCCATAGTCCTTCCTTCCATTCGGGGGAGAGGATTGAACCATCAAAGTCTGGGATCAAGCACCTACCTCCCATGAGCCGATTTCCCACGCCTAGAAACAACCTCTTGATACTTCACAGCTAGGGAGTCCCTGCCCGGTAGCGATAAAGCAGCGCATCGACAAACAATCGGTTATCCGAAGCCATGGCCGCCTGCCTCTTGCGCGGCATCGGCATTGAATGCATGTCCAATGCCGCCGCTGCCCGCACCTTCAATGTGCTGGCCGGTGAAGGCCGCAAGGTGGTGGCCGGCTTCATTTTGCAGGCGGCGTAAATCGCCGCAGTGCAACATCAAACAGGCTTGTCGCCGCTTTCAGCAATTGTTAAGGTGCGGTCGAACGCTGTTACGCGGATCGATTGTTCGGGCAGTGATTCCTGCATTGCCTGATCGATAAAGCACTCTCCCCCACCCTGGAAGCCGTTCATGAGTGAAACTGTCCTGCCCAATACCCGACGCCCCCCCCGGCTTTGGCTGGCATTGTTGCCGCTGCTGTTGCTGGCCGGGATGCTGGGGATGGCGGTATTCCTGTTCAAGGACAACAGCTCCCAAGGGCCCAACCAAATCGCCCTGATACTGGCCTCGATGGTTGCGGCCTTGATTGGCCTGTCCAATGGCCAGCGCTGGCAGGAGATTCAGGACGGCATGGTGCAGGGCATTTCCCTTGCCATCATCCCCATGCTCATCCTGCTGGCAGTAGGCGCCTTGATTGGCGCCTGGATGCTCTCGGGCACCGTTCCCACGCTGATTGTGTACGGCCTGCAATTGATGCACCCGAGCTACTTCTATCCGGCCGCCTGTCTGGTTTGCGCAATCGTGGCGCTCGCCATTGGCAGCAGCTGGACCGTTGCCGGCACTTTGGGGGTGGCGCTGATTGGCGTTGCCCAGGGTCTGGGCATGTCGCCTGCGATTACCGCAGGCGCGGTGATTTCCGGTGCCTATTTCGGCGACAAAATCTCGCCACTGTCCGAGACCACCAATCTTGCACCGGCTGCGGTGGAATCGGAACTGTTTGCCCATATCCGCCACATGCTGTGGACCACCATTCCAAGCCTGGTGGTGGCGCTGGTGCTGTTCACCATTGTGGGTCTTTCCGCCAATACCCATAGCACGGATGTTTCATTGGGCGAATTGCCCGATATCTTGCGCGCCAATTTCAACATCGGCCCGCATTTGCTGATTCCGCTGGCGGTGGTGGTCATCCTGGCCATCAAGAAAATGCCGGCCTATCCGGCCATTCTGATTGGCGCCCTGACCGGGCTGGTCTTTGCGGCACTGTTTCAAACCCAGGCCATGTTGCAAATGGGGAGCGCCGAGGGTCGCCCGCAGTGGCTGGCGATGCTCGCTGGTGGCTGGCAGGTGATGGCCGATGGCTTCAGCATCGAAACCGGCAATGCCGCGGCTGACGATTTGGTCAGCCGGGGCGGCATGTCGTCGATGCTTTCCACCATCTGGCTGATTGTCTGCGCAATGGGTTTTGGCTCGGTGATGGAGCGCACCGGCCTTTTGGAACAGCTGATTCGCATGGTATTGAAGCTGGCGCGCAGCACCGGCGCCCTGGTAACCACCACCATCGCCACCGCGTTTGGCATCAATGTGGTGTCCGCCGACCAATACATGTCCATCGTGCTGACCGGACGGCTATACCGTGAAGAATACGAGCGCCGTGGCCTGGCGCCGGTCAATCTCTCCCGCGCGCTGGAAGATGGCGGCACCCTGACTTCACCGCTAGTGCCCTGGAATACCTGCGGTGCCTATATGGCGGCCACGCTCGGAGTCGCCACGCTCGATTACCTGCCCTATGTGTTTTTCAACCTGCTCAATCCGCTGATCGCCATCCTTATGGCCTATGCCGGATTCAAGATTTTGCGCACCACTCCGGCCGTCGCCAGCAGCCGTTCCTGATTCCGTAACCCCAGCACAAAGAGTCCAAGACGATGGAAAACCGCTCAATTCACGGCATGTGGTCCTCGCGGCTGATGTTTGTCCTTGCCGCCACTGGCTCGGCAGTGGGCCTTGGCAATATCTGGCGCTTCCCGTACATGACTTCGGACAACGGCGGCGGCGCATTTGTATTGGTGTATCTGCTGTGCATCGCCATCGTCGGCTTGCCGATCCTCATTGGCGAAGTGCTGATTGGCCGTCATGGCAGGCTGAGCCCAATCAATTCCCTGCGCAAGGTCATCAAGGAGAGCAATAGCAACCCGGGCTGGGTGGCGCTTGGCTGGATGGGCATCCTCGCCGGCATCCTGATTTTGAGCTTTTATTCGGTGGTGGCAGGCTGGACGCTCAATTACAGCTGGATTTACTTCAAACAACTGTTCAGCAGCGCGCCGCTCATCACCGACCCCTCTGCCACTTTCAGCGGCATGCTGGCAAGCGCGGGCGAGCTGACTTTCTGGCACAGCCTGTTCATGCTGCTGACCGTGGCCGTGGTCGCGCTGGGCGTAGAAAAGGGGCTGGAGCGCGCCGTGCGCTGGTTGATGCCGGCGCTGTTCCTGTTATTGATTGCGCTGGTGGTGTACGGCATCACCACCGGCTTTGCCGGACAGGCCGCTGAATTCCTGTTCAAGCCGGACTTTTCCAAAATCACCCCCAAGGTGCTGCTCGCGGCCATGGGGCAGGCGTTCTTCACCCTGAGCCTTGGCATGTGCACGATGATGGCCTATGGCGCCTATCTGCCGCGCGAAGGCGTGTCCATTCCCGGCTCCGGCATTGCCGTGGCGCTGACCGATACCGGCGTGGCGCTCCTGGCCGGCATGGCGATCTTCCCGATTGTGCTCAACTACGGCATCAACCCCGCCGGCGGCGGCCCGGGGCTGATCTTCACCTCGCTGCCGCTGGCCTTCAACGAAATGCCGCTGGGTGCGCTTTATGGCCTGCTGTTCTTTGGGCTGTTGTCGGTGGCCGCCTGGACTTCGTCCATCTCGCTGCTGGAGCCGGGCACCGCCTGGCTGGTGGAGCGCTTTGGCATGGGCAGTCGCAAACGTGCTGCGCTGCTGCTCAGTGCGCTGGCCTGGGGGCTGGGGCTGGCCTCGGTGCTGTCCTTCAATCACTGGTCGCATATCAAGCTGCTGGGGCGTGACATCATGAGCTTTATCGAGTTTGTTGCCAGCGACCTGATGCTGCCATTTGGCGGGCTTTTGATTGCGCTGTTTGTCGGCTGGTCGGTCAAGCAGCAGATCCTGCGCAAGGAGCTGCCGGAAATGTCTGCGAGCCTGTTCACCACCTGGCTGTGGGTGGTGCGCATCCTGGCGCCGGCGCTGGTATTGCTGGTGCTGTTGCGCACCTTCCTGTGAGTCCTGGCGTCAAACCGGAGTCAACGCCTCTTGCCGTAGCGGCAAGAGGCGTTTTTTCATCTGTCCAGCCACTATTGTTTGTACACTTGCTGCATGAATACCCCCCTCCCCTACGACAACGCCCGTATGGACGCGCTTGCCCAAGTCCTGGCAAGCCATGTCCGCGAACTGGGCGAAGCTGGCTGGACTCCGGCCACCAGCAGCAACTTCTCCATCCGCGTGGATGATGAGCACGCGCTTATCACCGTCTCCGGCCGCGACAAGCGCAAGCTGTGTGCCGACGATTTGATGCTGATTGATTTGCAAGGCCAGCCGGTCGGCAACAGCCTGCGCCCTTCGGCCGAAACCCTATTGCATACCCAGCTGTACCAGCGCTTTGCCGATGTAGGCTGCGTACTGCATACCCACTCGCTGGCACAGACCGTGGCCTCGCGCTTTTTTGCCCGGCAAGGCCATATCGAATTCCGCGATTACGAGCTGCAAAAAGCCTTCCACGGCAACAGCACCCACGAAGGCGCAATGCGCGTGCCGGTCTTTGCCAATACCCAGCATATGCCCACCCTTGCCGCACAAGTGGAAGCTGCGTTCGATGCCGGACCCATGTGGGGCTATCTGATCGAAGGCCACGGCCTGTATGCCTGGGGACGCGATGTCCATGAAGCGCGTCGCCACCTGGAGGCCTTTGAATTTTTGCTGCAATGCGAACTGAAACTGATGGAGCTTGCCCGATGAGCCGGCTGCGCCTTTACAACGACCATGCCCCATCCACCGTACTGCTGGAAACCCGCGAACATGCGCTGATTGCCAATGAACTGGCCAAGGCCGGGGTGCTGTTCGAGCAATGGCAGGCCAATGCGCCGGTCAAGGCCGGTGACAGCCCCGAGGCCATCATGGCCGCCTACCGCAACGACATCGACCGCCTGGTGGCGGAAAACGGCTTCAACAGCGTGGATGTGGTGAGCATCGCCCCGGACAATCCGCAGCGCGAAGCCATGCGCGCCAAATTTCTGGAAGAGCACACCCACAAGGAAGGCGAAGTGCGCTTTTTCGTCGATGGCAGCGGCCTGTTCTCGCTGCATATCGGCAACAAGGTGTACGAAGTGCTGTGCGAAAAGGGCGATTTGATTTCCGTCCCCGATGGCACCACCCACTGGTTCGATATGGGGCCGGCTCCCAGCTTTGTCGCCATCCGCTTCTTTACCAATCCCGATGGCTGGATTGGTGATTTCACCGGCAGCGACATCGCGCAACGCTTCCCGCGTTACGAATGACGCTTTGCAGAGCCCGTTCAGCCACAGCACGAGGAGGCGCCGATGAGCCAAGTACCGCCTGACCTGGAAAGCGCGCAAGCGCGGATTGATGCCATCCAGAAGCGCTACCGCGAATGGACGCAACTGGTTCCCAGGCTGGAAGCCGCGCAGCAGGATTGGCAGCGCGGCATGGACATCATGCGCGAACTCGCCCAGTTTTATTTTGAAGGCGAATACATGCGCTACCACGAAGCCATTGAAAACGGCCTGGCCGTCAACCTGCATACCGAGGGCGAATACAGCGTGATGAGCGAAGACGCTTTATGGAATGCCTTCCACGAGCAACACAGCCTGGCCTGGCAGCGCCTGCGCTCGGCTATCGCCGTACTGGACAGCGACGCCCAACAAGACAGCCAAACTGCCAGCCCCCAGACCCAATAAATCGCACCCCCATGACGACCACCATCCTGACTGATATCGAAGGCACGACCGGCAGCATTTCCTTTGTCAAAGACGTGCTGTTTCCCTATGCCCGCGACGCCTTGCCCGGTTTCATTGCCGCCCATCAGCATGAACCGCAGGTACGCGCCCTGCTGGACGAAGTTGGCAGCGAACTTGGCCTCTCATACGACGACCCAGGCATCGCCCAAGCCTTGCAAAGCTGGATTGACCAGGATCGCAAGCACACCGTGCTCAAGGCACTGCAAGGGATGATTTGGCAAGCCGGCTACCATGACGGGGAATTCACCGCGCACATCTATCCCGATGTTGCGCCGGCCCTGCGCCAATGGCATGCCGCAGGCCACCGCATCGCGGTGTATTCATCCGGCTCGGTGCCTGCCCAGAAACTGTTTTTCGGACACTCCGATGCCGGCGACCTGCTGCCAATATTCAGTGCATTTTTCGATACCCGGGTCGGACACAAGCGCGAGCGGCAGAGCTATCAGCACATCATTGCCGAACTCGGTCAACCTGCCGGTGAAATCCTGTTTCTTTCCGATGTGGTGGAAGAACTCGATGCCGCCCGCGAAGCCAGAATGCGCACCTGCCTGATCGACCGCCGCGAAGATTATCCCGAGCCACGCCTTGAAGCAGCGGCCAACGGTCACCCGCGCGTTGAGAGTTTTGCGGATATTGCGCCATAACTCCGCCGTTCAAACCGCCATCAACAACCAATATTTATAAACCCACTGCGCTAACGCAGTGAGCCTATGCTGTGCCCCCTGAAACCACTCTGCGCGGCCAACTGAAAATTCAACTACCGATGCCAACTCCGAAAATAATCGCCAGCAAGACCAGCAGGGGGTAGCGGATGATGAAAACCAGTGCCGCGATAGCCAAAATGGCAACTATCAGATAAAAAACTCCCTCGCTGCCAAAACGCACAAGGAAAAGGAAGGTGCCTATTAGCACCACGGCCACAAACAGCCAATCCGCAGCACTGAATTCCTGAATATTCACAGCTTTTTGCTGTGCTTCCAACCACTGGCGCAACTGCTCGATGCCTTCATCACAGCCAAGCGACAGCGTGAATTCAAGCGCCAGCTGCCCATCTTGCCTCGTGGCTGCCGCCAATGCTTCGGGCGTCATGGCAGCACCTATATCTGCAGCAAAATCCAGCAATTTGCGCAACAGGACATGGCAAAGCACATCGAGCCTGGCTGCCAGCGCCGACATGCCAGCCGCATCGCCTTGAAAATGCACTTTCAGCACTTCACGCTGATAGACAAGCTCATCGGCAAAATCCCCAATCTTGGCAGCAGTGAACCACATGACCTGCTCCGGGGTATCCGGCTGTGCCAGCCGCTCAGCCAGCGACTGACTTGCCCAGCGTACCAACCGCCGGTTCCAATCCTGCAGCCATTTGAACTGTTCTTCGGCAAACGGCAGCAAGCCGGCCAGTTCATCAAGATGCAGTTCCACCTCGACAACCGGCAAGGGCGGCGGCAAATCCGCATACCTGTCGGCAAAATCTTTCCAGCACGCCAACAGTGCCTGGATATGGACAGGCAATTTGATTTCATTCACGCCGACATTTTCCCTTGTGGCTGATGTGGGCATATTCTGCCTTGCCCCTGTCGCAAATGCTGCGACTGATGAATGATCTGTCCCAAACAAAGGCCGCCCTTGCGGGCGGCCAGTTTTGACAGTGCGTTGTTATCGGCTACTCGCTTCGGTCTTGACCGCCACAAAGCGGGTACCGCCGCGGCCTGCCAGTCGCAGGGTGACAGTATCGCCGGGTTTGACGCTGGCAAGTGCGGTTTGCAGCTGCATGGCATTGCCCACATGCTGCCGTCCCACGGCCAGAATCACATCGCCGGGGCTGATACCGGCCTCGCGTGCGGCACGCGATTCCACCGCCACTATGCCAACGCCCTCACCGGCCTTGAGATTCAACTGACGGCGATCATTGGCATCAAGCTCGGCAATGCGCAGCCCCAGCAGGCCACGCATCGTATGTGCGTTGTCCGCTGCATTGTCCGCGCGCTCGGCAAAGCGGTTGTCGTTGCCAGTGGCCGCCTCACCCAGCACCGCTTCAATGGCACGCTCACGGCCATCACGCCATACGCCAAGGCGCACCTTGCTGCCCGGCGGCAGTGCGCCCACCAGCGGCGGCAGGTCACTGGTCTGGTTGATGGCGGTGCCATTGAAACTGCGGATGACATCACCCGGCTGAATACCGGCCTTGTCGGCCGCGCCACCGGCCTCGACATTGCTGACCAGCGCGCCGCGACTGTCAGGCAGTCCCATGCCGCGCGCCAGGTCGCTGTTGAGCGGCTGCATGTTCACGCCCAACAGGCCGCGCCGCACCTGACCGGTTTTCTTCAGCTGCTCCACGGCATTCATCGCCGTGTCAATGGGGATGGCAAAGCTGATACCCTGAAAGCCACCGGAAACACTGAAAATCTGCGAATTGATGCCGACCACTTCGCCGCGGGTATTGAGCAGCGGGCCGCCGGAATTGCCACGGTTGATGGCCACATCGGTTTGAATGAACGGCACATATTGCTGGCCGCCGGTGGAGCGCCCCACGGCACTGACGATGCCGGCGGTCACCGAATGGTCAAGGCCGTAGGGCGAGCCAATCGCCACCACCCACTGCCCCGGTTTGACAGCGCCCGAGCCGCCCAGGCGCAAGGCCGGGAGCCCGGTGCCCTCCACTTTCAAAAGCGCCACGTCCGATTGCGCATCACTGCCCACCAGCCTGGCTTTCATTTCACGGTTATCGGCAAGGCGCACGCTGATTTCATCGGCGCCTTCCACCACATGATGATTGGTCAGCACATAGCCATCGGTTGAAATCAGGAAACCCGTCCCCTGCGAAATGCCACGCGGCATTTCCGGCATCGGCCCGCGCTGGCGCGGCATCCCCGGCAAGGGCATGCCGAAACGGCGGAAAATTTCCGCAAGCGGGTCGGCAGAAGAAAAACCGCCAGACTGGCGCGCGGCAATCCGCGCCTCGACACTCACCACCCCGGCCCCAACCTGCTCCACCAGCCGGGTGAAATCCGGAAGGCCAGTGACCAGCTCCGGCGCAGCGGCAGCCGGCATGGTCTGCACAGTCGCTTCACGTTGTTGCGCATCGGCAGACGGGTACATCACCACGGCCGTGGTGGCGATTGCGGTCAGGGGAACCAGCAGCAAGGGCTTGAGGATTTTCTTCATGGGCATTGTTCTCATCGGGGAAATCAATCTTGGTTGTTTTGTGGAAGCGGCTCGAATGGCGAATAGATAGAGGGCGCATGCTCCAGGCGCACATTGAAGGTGCCATTCCCCGCGCCCGGCAACACGGTACGCGGCCAGGCCGGACGCGCCTGCGGCGGGCTGAACGGATCGCGGGCTTCGACTTCATCGTGACTTTGTGCCAATTGCGGCGACTGGCTTGTCGCAGCCGCTGCGCGTGCAGGCGTATTACGCGGACGGCTTCCGCGTGGTGCGGCATGTGATGTTTGCGCAACTTGCCGGGCGGCTGGTTGAACCGTTGCCACTTGCGGGGCAGTGACTGGCAGGTGTGCTGCGGCAGTGGCTTGTGGCAGCGTGGCTCCTGCAACCGCAGCCACCGTTTCAGGCGCCTGCGGCTGGACAGTGGCGATGACCGCAGGCGCTACCGGCACATGGGTTGACTGTGGCGCACGCAAGCCGATAAAAGCGGCAAAGGCAAAGCTCGCTGCCATCGCACCACCGGCAAAATAACGCCAGCGCGCAGGGCGCCTGACCTCTGCGGATCTATCTGCCAGCGCGCTGGTTTCTGGCTGCGGTGCTTGCGGCTGCACCTGCGTCGTGGGCGGCGCCTCTGCGGCCAAACGTGCCGAGAACCGGGCAACAAAGCCATCGGAAGCGGCCGCACTGCCCTGCCCGCGCAGGACATCGCCGGCCAATTGCCAGCGGCTCAAGGTATCGGCCAGCGCATCATCATGCTGCAGGCGGCGCAGCAGAAAGCGGCTGCGATCGGTATCCAGCTCGCCATCGAGCAGGGCCGAGAGTTGTTCTTCAGGAGTCTGCGGGTTCATGCCTGTCCTCGTTCACGGGCAGTGGCGCTGCCATCCAGCAGGGGGCGCAACGCACGGTCAATCGCTTCGCGGGCACGGAAAATGCGCGAACGCACCGTGCCCACCGGGCAGCCCAGATGCTGGGCAATGGCCTCATAAGAAAGGCCGTCCAACTCGCGCAGGCGGATGGCCTGGCGCAATTCCGGCGGCAATGCCTGCATGGCGCGCACCACCGCCTGCTCAATTTCATGGCGCATCAGCTCGCGCTCGGGGGTATCGGCATTGCCCATCAGCGCCGCATCGCAATGCTCGGCATCGGCGATATCAATATCGGCACTGGGCGGACGGCGCTTCATCGCCAGCAGATGATTCTTGGCCGTATTGACCGTAATGCGGTGCAGCCAGGTATGGAAGCTGGCCTCCCCCCGGAAATTGCCAATGGCGCGATAGGCGCGGATAAAGGCATCCTGGGCGACATCCTCGGCCCATTCGCCCACAAAACGCGCCGCCAACGCCACCATGCGGTGCTGATAGCGGCGCACCAAAAGCTCAAACGCGCTGTGATCGCCCTGCTGCACACGGCGTACCAGTTCTGCATCCAGCGTGTCCTGGCCTGTGTCCGGGTTGTCGGTATTGGGGTCGGCCCGCATGGCCGGAGCTCCTTGAAACATTTGCATGGGTGCATCGTTGCGACAGGACATGGACAAAGGCCGGCAAGAAAAGTTCCTGACCATTGGGCGTCGCCACAAAATGCAGACAGCAGCCGTTATAAAATGGCTCCATACCCTATCGGATGCTCCGCCATGATGCCTCACTTCGACGGCCTGACCCTGAAAAACTGGCAAATCCAGTCCCGCGACGACGGTATTTTGATACTGCGCTTCGACCGCGAAGGCCAATCGGTCAACAGTTTTGCCCAGGAAGTACTGCTGGAGCTGGAGGCCATCATCGAGCGTCTGGCAATGGAGCCGCCACGCGGCGTGATTCTGGCTTCGGCCAAAAGCAGTGGTTTCATTGCCGGTGCCGATATCAAGGAATTTGCCGAATTCGACCGCAAGGGCACGGTCAGTGACGCCATCGCCCGTGGCCAGAGCGTGTTTGAAAAGCTCGCTCTCCTGCCCTGCCCCACGGTGGCGGCCATCCACGGCTTCTGCATGGGCGGCGGCACGGAAATGGCGCTGGCCTGCGACTACCGCATTGCAAGCAGTGATGCCAGCACCCGGATTGGCCTGCCGGAAGTGAAGCTCGGCATCTTCCCCGGCTGGGGCGGCAGCGTGCGCCTGCCGCGACTGATTGGCGCCCCTGCCGCCTTCGACCTGATGCTGACCGGACGCAGCGTCAACGCCAAAGCCGCACGTGCGATGGGGCTGGTTGACCGCGTCTCCGAACCTGCCACACTGCTGGACGATGCCGCCCTGCTGGTGTTGCGGGGCATCGAGCGCCCCTTCAAACAGCGCGCACTGGCCTGGCTCAGCAATACCTGGGTTGCGCGGCAATTGCTGGCGCCACAAATGCACAAACAAGTGGCAAGGAAGGCGCCGAAAGCCCATTACCCCGCACCGTATGCCTTGATTGACAGCTGGCAAAAAGGCGGCAGCAGCATGCGCCAGCGCCTGGAGCGCGAACGCCGCGGCGTGGTGAAACTTGCCTCCACTCCCACCGCCCGCAACCTGATTCGCGTGTTCTTTTTGCAAGAGCGCATGAAACAGCTGGGAAGTGGCGATTCCGGCATCCGCAAGGTGCATGTGGTCGGCGCCGGCGTGATGGGCGGCGATATCGCCGCATGGAGCGCTTACAAAGGCTTTGAAGTCACCCTGCAAGACCGCGAGCAAAAATACATCGACGCTGCGCTTTCGCGCGCCGCTGAGCTGTTTGCCAAGCGTGTCAAGGACGAAGCAAAGCGTCCGCAAGTCGCTGCCCGTCTCAAAAGCGACCTGGCAGGCGATGGCATCGCCGAAGCGGACTTGGTTATCGAAGCCATCATCGAGCGCAGTGACGCCAAGCGCGAACTGTACGCCGCTACCGAGCCGCGCATGAAAACCGATGCCCTGCTCACCACCAACACTTCCTCGATCCCGCTGGCAGAGTTGAGCGCGCATATTCAGCGCCCCGCGCAGTTTGCCGGTCTGCATTACTTCAACCCGGTGGCGCTGATGCCGCTGGTGGAAATCATCCGCCACGACGGCATGGCTGCCGATACCGAGCAGCGTCTTGCCGCCTTTTGCAAAAAGCTCGACAAACTGCCGGTACCGGTCGCGGGCACGCCGGGCTTTTTGGTCAACCGCGTACTGTTCCCTTACCTGCTCGAAGCCATGCGCGCCTATGCCGAAGGCATCCCCGCAGCCGCCATCGACAAGGCCGCAGTGAAATTCGGCATGCCGATGGGTCCCGTGGAGCTGGTCGACACCGTGGGGCTGGATGTGGCCGCAGGCGTTGGAGCCGAGCTTGCCCCATTCCTGGGTCTTGAAATCCCCGCCGCCCTTGCCGCCCCCCCGGAAATGGGCAAGCGTGGCAAAAAAGACGGCCAGGGCATTTACTCTTGGGAAAACGGCAAAGCCCAAAAACCGCCACTGCCCAAGGACTATCAGGCTCCCGACGACCTGCAAGACCGGCTGATTCTGCCGCTGCTCAACGAAGCCGTCGCCTGCCTGCACGATGGCGTGGTCAGCGATGCCGACCTGCTTGATGGCGGCGTGATTTTCGGCACCGGCTTTGCCCCGTTCCGCGGCGGCCCGATTCAATACATCCGCGAAACCGGCATTGATGTCCTGCTGGAAAAACTCAAAGCCCTGCAACAACGCCACGGCGAACGCTTCGCACCACGACCGGGCTGGGACAACCCGGTATTGCGTGATTAGGTGCATAGTCCCACAAGACGGTAACCAACTTACCCACCGGATCCAAACAGCCGCGCTTTACCACGTTATCTATTGGAGGAAAAGCGACCATTGTCGCTTTTCGCCAGCCCCCCCTGCTGCCACTTGATGACTTTCTCTATGCCTTGTAGCCCAAATTTCAGGCATCTTGGACAAATGGACAGAAGGCGGTCACTGTCGAGTGCTTTCACTACGACGACCAAGCCCAGCTGCACCCACAGCTGAATAGCTTCGTGGACACCTGCAACTTCGGCCGCAGACTCAAGAACTTAAAGGGACTCAACGCCCTACGAATTAATCTGCAAACAGTGAGACTCCCAGCCCGAGCCCGAATTGTTTGGGATTGAGCCAAGCCAGCTAATGATGGAGCTAAGCACCCAATTACTAAAATTTTTACTTACTCCAACGTGTTCTTGTTTTCTTCCGCGCGCAGCACCGGCCAGGCGGCGCGCAGGTATTGCAGGCCTGACCAGAGTGTCAGCAAGGCCGCGCCTGCCAGCAGCCAGTCGCCAATCAGGAAAACTTCGCGTCCCATCCACAGCCAGTCGGGCGAGACTTTGGACGGTGAGTACAGCAGGCAGGAAATCGCCACCATCTGCACGATGGTTTTGAACTTGCCCAGCGCCTGCACCTTGACCGTAGCGCGCTGCCCCAGCTCGGCCATCCATTCGCGCAGGGCGGATACGGCGATTTCGCGGCCGACAATCACTGCGGCCCAAAACGCCATCCACGGTGTGGGATGAGTCTGCACGATGAGGAACAGTGCCGTGGCGACCATCAGTTTGTCGGCCACCGGGTCAAGAAAAGCGCCAAATGCCGAATACAGGTGATAACGGCGGGCAATCCAGCCATCGAGCCAGTCGGTCAGGGCGGCCAGCACAAATACCAGCATCGAGGCGACGCTGGTCCATTTCCAGGGCAGGTAGAACACGGCAATCAGCACCGGAATCATCACGATGCGGGCGAGGGTCAGCCAGGTGGGAATCGTCAGCTTTGCTTTCATTGCGCGCTATTGTCACCCAAACCATGCAAGGCGGTGTAGATGCGTTCGGCCAGCGCGCGACTGATACCTTCCACCCGGCTGATTTCATCCATGCCCGCGGCCTTCAGGCCGGCAAGGCCGCCAAAATGCTTCAGCAAGGCGGCGCGACGGCGCGCCCCGATACCGGGAATGTCTTCCAGCCGGCTGCTGCTGCGCGCTTTTTGACGACGGCCACGATGCCCGGTAATGGCAAAGCGATGCGCCTCATCGCGCACTTGCTGGATCAGTTGCAGGCCGGGCGAATGGGCGCCGGGCCGGATTTCACGGCCATCGGGCAGAATCAGGGTTTCCGCGCCCGCCTTGCGCTCCACGCCCTTGGCAACGCCGACCATCTGCACTTGGCGGATGCCCAGCTCGGCCAGCACTTCACGCGCCTGCCGCAGCTGCCCCACGCCGCCGTCAATCAGCAAGACATCGGGCAGCACGCCGTCTGCGTCCACTGCGCGGCGGAAACGCCGCTCCAGCGCTTGGTGCATCGCCGCGTAGTCATCACCCGGCGCAATGCCGCTGATGTTGTAACGGCGGTACTGGCTGCGCACTGCGCCCTCGCCATCGAACACCACACAGGAGGCCACGGTCGCCTCCCCCTGGGTGTGGCTGATGTCGAAGCACTCGATACGGCCGGGCGCGCTGTCCATGCCCAGCATCTGTTGCAAATCCGCAAGCCGGGCGTGCTGCGCCATCTGGCTGGAAAGCTCGCCGGCCAGGGCAATGGCCGCATTGCGCCTGACCAAATCCAGATAGCCGGCGCGCTCGCCACGCACCGCATGCTTGATTTGCACCTTGCGCCCGGCGGCACTGCCCAGCGCTTCTTCCAGCAGCGGGATGTCGGCAATGGGCCGATCCAGCACGATTTCGCGCGGCGCCGGCTGTTCGGCGTAATACTGCGAGACAAACGCCGCCAGCACTTCTTCGGCGCTGTCTGCCCCATTCAATTTGGGAAAGTAATTGCGCGTGCCGAGGTTGCGGCCATCACGGAACATCAACAGCACCACGCAGGCGCGCCCGGCCTCCAGCGCGCAGCCCAGCACATCCAGTTCGGCGGCATTGCCATCGACAAACTGGCGTGCCTGCACGGTACGGATGGCGGCGAGCAAATCGCGCAGCCGCGCGGCTTTTTCAAAAGCCAGCTCGGCGCTGGCCGCCTCCATGCGCACAGTCAGCTCATGGGTCAGCTCATCACTGCGGCCATCAAGAAACAGGCTGGCCTGGCGCACCGATTCGGCATAATCGGCCTCGGTGATGCGCTCAACACAGGGCGCGCTGCAACGGCCAATCTGGTGTTGCAGGCAGGGGCGGCTGCGGTTTTTGAACACGCTGTCCTCGCAATTGCGCAGCTGGAACAGCTTTTGCATCAGGTTCAGCGTTTCACGCACCGCCCCGGTACTCGGATAGGGGCCGAAATAACGCCCCGGCACGCTGCGGCTGCCGCGCTTCCAGCCCATGCGCGGCCAGGTTTCGCGGGTAATCAGCACATACGGATAGCTTTTGTCATCGCGCAGCAGCACGTTGTAGCGCGGCTTGTGCGCCTTGATGAGCTGGTTTTCCAGCAGCAGCGCCTCGGCCGGAGTGCGGGTGACGGTGATTTCCATGCGCGCGATTTGCGCCACCATGCGCGCGGTACGCGCCGACAGCGCTTTGTTGAAATAGCTCGCCACCCGTTTTTTTAAAGAGGCGGCCTTGCCCACATACAGCAAGCTGTCATCGGCGGCATACATGCGGTACACCCCCGGCGCGGCGGTCAGCGCACGGGCATAGGCTTTGCCATCGAAGGGAGCAGGCGTATCGGACACGGCAGGATTATCGCGGCGCTTGCATCTCAAAGCCCGCGCCTGATACGGGCAAGAACCCCGCGCCCGCCCTCAACCACTTGCTGCCAGGCATGCTCGAAATCCGCCTCGCTGCCGTAATACGGGTCGATCACATCCTGCGCACCGAGACCTGCCCATTGCAGATACAAGGCGGTTTCTGCGCCGCCCTGGCCACGTCCGCGCGCACGGCCTTCGTGCAGGGTCGCCGCATCGGCAAACAGCATCAGGTCGAAATGTTCGAAGTCCTGCGACTGCAAGCAGCGCGCACGTTGCGGGCTGATATCCACGCCATGCCGTGCAGCGGTTTTGATGGCACGCGCATCCGGCGCATGTCCCTCATGCCAACGGCCAATCCCCGCCGAGTCCACTTGCACGCGTCCGGCCAGGGTGGCGTCACGGGCGATTTCTGCCGCAAGCCAGCCCTCCATCATCGGCGAGCGGCAGATATTGCCAAGACAGACCAGAAGAATTTTCATGCCCGCAGTGTAAGCCAGCCGCAAACAATATGGTTTGCAACTGCGCCATTGTTTGGCTCACCAGGCCTTCAGCGGCTGCGCGCCAGACGGAAGCCGACTTCGGTGGCCATCGAATCAGATGCCAGCTGCCGCCGCGAAGTGGCGCGGGAAAAGCCTGCCGGCGCGCCCCAGGAGCCGCCGCGAATCACCTTGCCTGAGTCGCTGCAGGCCTGCGTCCATGCAGTCGCAGTTGACGGTGCGCCATGATGGCTTTCATGCCAGCAATCCTGGGTCCATTCCCAGACATTGCCGCTCATGTCGTGCAACCCCCAGGCATTGGCGGCCTTGCGCTGCACCGGCTGCTGATCACCGGCACTGTTACCGTCATGCCAGGCCACCGCGTCCGCATCGTCACTGCCGCAATAGCGCTGCCGCTGACCGGCGCGGCAGGCATATTCCCACTCCGCCTCGCTGGGCAGCCGCCAGCCCGGGCCATCGGTTTCATTGAGCCAGGCGATGAAGTCCTGGGCATCGCCCCAGCTCACCATGATCACCGGCGCATCACCGCCACGATTGTTGTATTGCCGAAAATACGGGGTCAGCAAGTCATCGCGGCGTTTTTCGCGGATAAAGCGCTCAAATTGCTTCAAGGTCACCGGCGTTTTCGCCAGCTGGAATGCCGCCACCTCGACCTGATGCGGCGGCCCTTCGGTGTGGTAGGCCTCGCCATCAACCGGGCTGCAAGCGGGAGTTTCTGCCTGCATCCGGGCAGGCAAACGCCGCGGCGGCACACAGCTGCCCATCACGAAGCTGCCTGCGGGAATATCCACCATGACGATGCCACTGCCGCTGCGTTGCTCGCTGGCAACGGCGGTCAAGGGCAGCAAGGCGGCAAAAACGGCGGTCAGCCAATACTGGCCGATACTGAAGCGACAAATTTGGGTTTTCATCGGGTGGTTACAAAGGTTTCAGAAATTTGACCGGCGGCAGACAAGGCGCACTGCGCCTGCCAATGTGCTTGGGCGCGCGCCAAGTCCTCGGGGGTATCCACGCCGGGCGGGAAGGCCTCCGGGGTGAGGCCAACCAGGATGCGGTGCCCGGCCTCCAGCACGCGCAGTTGTTCCAGCGATTCAATCTGCTCCAGCCGTCCCGGCGGCATGGCGGCAAACTGCCGCAAAAAGCCTGCGCGATAGGCATAGATGCCGATATGCCGCAGCCAGTGCTGGCCCTGCGGCAAATCGTTGCTTGATGTTGCAAAGCTGTCCCGATGCCAGGGCAGCGGCGCACGGCTGAAATACAGCGCCGCACCATCATCCGCACGCACCACTTTCACCGCATTGGGGTCGAAAACTTGCTCGCGCGCACTGATGGGGGTGGCCAGCGTCGCCATTGGCGCATCGCCCTCCGCCAGCAACGCGGCCACGGCACGGATGCCGCTGGCCGGGGCAAATGGCTCATCACCTTGCAGGTTCACCACCAGCGTGTCATCGCGCCAACCGGCAATGGCCGCGCATTCGGCCAGCCGGTCGGTGCCGGAGGCATGGCTTGGCGCCGTCATCACTACCTGCACGCCGGGCAGCTGCACGGCCTCGGCGATGCGGACATCATCAGCCGCCACCCAGACCTCGCGCGCACCGGCGGCCAGCGCGCGGCGCGCCACATGCACAACCAGAGGCGTACCACCAATCAGCCGCAAGGGTTTTCCGGGCAGGCGCGAGGCCGCGTAACGGGCAGGGATGGCTACGACAAAATCAGTCATCGGAAGGCTTCCGCAATTGCGCCAGTTTTTCTTCCACCGCCAGCCAGAAGGCTTCCGGCAGGCGCGCCTCGATCGCCACACACCAACTGTTTTCCGGGGCGAAGCGGGCGCATTTCACCGCGTCTTTTTCAGTCATGAAAATCGGCAAGGGGCTGTCGAAGTCCAGATCTGCTGCCGTATAGGCATGATGGTCAGGGAAGGCATGCGGTAGCACGCCCAGCCCCTGTGCGCGCAGCAGCTCGAAGAACCTCTCAGGCTTGCCGATACCGGCCACGGCATGAATACGCTGCCCGGCAAATTCGGCAAACGGCCGCGCGCGCGCGCCATGCAGCGGAAAAGGATGGCCAAAGACCAGGCGCTGTGGCCACTCACCCAGCACGGGCTCCGGCAGCGCGGCACTGATGCCATGGTTGATGACGCGAAAATCCACCTCGCCGGGCGGCTCGCGCAACGGCCCGGCAGGCAGCAGGCGGCCATTGCCATAGCGATGGCGGGCATCGACCACCTCGATGCGGATATCCGGCAGCAAGGCCAGATGCTGCAAGCCGTCATCGCAGACCACCACATCGCAACCGGCCTCGGCCAATGCAGCCACTGCGGCCACGCGGTTATTGTCCACCCGCACCCGGGCAGCGGTACGGCGGGCAATCAGCACCGCCTCATCGCCATGGGTTTGCGGATGACTGTCCGCCTCCACCCAGCGCGCAGTCGCGGCATCTTCACGGCCATGCCCACGGCTGGCCACCCCCGGCGTCCAGCCCGCCTGTTTCAGGCGGTTGACCAGGGCAATCACCAAGGGTGTTTTGCCGCTGCCGCCAGCGGTGAAATTGCCAACCACAATCACCGGCACCGCCGGCTTGTGGCGCTTCAAAAAACCTTTCTGGTAGAGCTTGCGGCGCAGGCTCACCGCGCCGCCGTACAACATCGCCACCGGGCGCGTGTACCACGGCGGCCTGCTATCGCCATACCACCAGTGCGGCGTGTGGGGCAGTTTGCGGCTCATGCGCTTTCACGAAATTGCAGTCGGTGCAGATGCGCGTACAGGCCATCGCGGGCGATGAGTTCGGCATGGCTGCCCTGCTCCACCAGGCGCCCCTCATCCAGCACCAGTACCTGGTCGGCGTGTTCAATGGTGGAAAGCCGGTGCGCAATCACCAAGGTGGTGCGGTCGGGCATCAGTTGTGCCAATGCAGCTTGCACCAGGCGCTCGGATTCGTTGTCGAGTGCGGCGGTGGCCTCGTCCAGAATCAGAATCGGCGCATCTTTGAGCAGTGCCCGGGCGATGGCAAGACGCTGGCGCTGGCCGCCGGAAAGCTTGCCGCCGCGCTCGCCCACCGGGCTGTCGATGCCCTGCGGCAGACGTTCGACAAACTCCATGGCATTGGCGCCGCGAATCGCCGTTTCGATCGCCTCACGGCTGGCCGCATGCAATTCGCCATAGGCCACATTCTCGGCAATGCTGCCGTCAAACAGCATCACCTGCTGGCTGACCATGGCAATCTGGCTGCGCAGGTCGGCCAGGCGGTAATCATGCAGTGGCCTGCCATCGAGCAGGATCTGCCCTGATTCGGGTTCGTAAAAGCGCGGCAAGAGCTTCACCAGGGTGGACTTGCCACTGCCGGAGCGGCCGACAATCGCGGTCACCGTGCCGGGGCGGGCGACAAAACTCAAATCGCGGATCGCCGGTGTCTCCTGCCCCTCGTAACGGGCACTGACATGGCGGAACTCAATCAGCCCCTTGGCGCGCGGCAGGGCGTGCCCCCCATCATCGGCCTCGTCGGCCTGGTCGAGAATGGCAAACACCCGCTCGGCCGAGGTGATGCCGCGATTGAGCATGTTCTGCACATTGGTCAGCTGCCGCAATGCCGGCACCAGCGCCACCATCGAAGTCAGCAGCACGCTGAAATCCCCTGCCGAAAGACGCCCGGCACTGGCCTCGAAACCGGCCACCACCAACATCGAGGCCAAAGTCACCGCGCCCAGGAACTGCACAAACAACGAGAGCATGCCGCGGGTGACTTCGACCTTCATCTCCAGGCGCACATTGCGCAGGGTCTGGCCGCCATAACGCTGCATTTCCAGCGCATGCCCGCCATAGGTCTTGACCTCCTGCTGCGCGTGCAAGGCCTGATCGGCGCTCTGCAATGCCGCTGCCGAAGCCTCCTGGATGGCGTGGTTGAGGCGCCGGTAACGCTTGCCAATGCGCCCCATGGTCCAAGCCATGATCGGCGCCAGAATCAGCAATACCAGCGATACCCGCCAGCTGGTCCAGATCATCACTGCCAAAAGCGCCGCAACCTGCAAGGCATTGCCAATCATCACCTTCAGCGCATCCACCGCCGCACGCGCCACCTGGTCGGCATCGCTGCCAAGGCGGGTCAGCATCGACGGTACCGGCTCGCTGTCAAAATGCTGACCCGGTATGCGCAGGTATTTGTCCATCAATTGCAGTCGCAAATCGCGCGCCACATTGCGGCCACTGCGGGCGATGGTGTAGTCACCGGCCAAACCAAACAGGCCGCGCGCCAGCAACAGCAACACCATGGCCACCGGCAGCCACCATTTGAAGGTCTGTGCCACCAACAAATCGTCAATGATGGGCTGCTGCAATTTGACCACAGCGGCGCTCACCAGCGCTTCGAGCAGCATGGCCGCCGCCGCGGCCAGCAACAGCCCGCGATAAGGCCGGGCATAGCCCTGCAAGCGCCGCCAGGTTTTTCTGGATGCCACCGTGCTGCTGTCCATCATTTTTTGGCTGCCACCTGTGGCGCCGTGGCAATCATGATTTGCTTGAAGCCAAGCTGCCCCAGCGCCTCGTAAGCAGTCACCACCGCCTGATGCGGGGTGCGGGCATCGGCGCGCAGCAGCACCGGGCGCTCACGGTCATCGCCTGCCGCCTCGCTGATGCTGCGCTTTAAGCTCTCCACATCGGTGCGCAGTACTTCGCGATCGGCCACGAAATAACGGCCATCGGCATTGACCAGTACCGACAACGGCTGCACCTGGGTGGGCGCCGGGCTGCCATCGGCGCGCGGCAGTTGCAAACGCAGCACGGCGCGACTGTCAAACGTGGTGGTGACCACAAAGAAAATGATCAGCACCAAAATCACGTCGATCAGCGGCACCAGGTTCAATTCCGGCGCATCCTCGGCGCTGCGGTCACGGATACGCATGGTTCAGGACTTCCGGCCACTGGCAAGCACATCCAGCAATTGCGCGGCCTCGTGCTCCATCTCGACGATATAGCCGTTGATGCGTCCTTTGAAATAGCGGTGGAACATTAATGCCGGAATCGCCACGATCATGCCGGTGGCCGCACATACCAGCGCCTTGCCGATGCCGCCTGCCAGCTGGTTGACATCCCCCACGCCGTGATCGCCAATCACCAAGAACATCTGGATCATGCCCACCACGGTGCCAAATAGTCCCAGCAAAGGGCCGGCCGAGGCAATGCTGCCCAGGGTGTTGAGATATTTTTCCATGCGGTGCACGATGCGCCGGCCGGTATCTTCCACGCGCTCGCGGATGATTTCGCGCGGCTGCTGGCGGGCATCCAGTGCTGCGGCCAGCAACTCGCCCAGCGGTGATGTGGCGCGCAGCGACTCGATATGCGGCTGCTCCATCTGCCCACGCTTGGCCCAGTTGCGCACTTCATCGCCCAGCCCCTGCGGCAAGACTTCGGAGCGGCGCAATGTCCAGAAACGCTCGGCGATGATGGCGATGGCGACCAGGGTCAACAACAGCAGGGGAATCATCGGCCAACCACCGGCCTTTACCAGTTCAATCATGAGCTTGTCAGGGTATGGGTCAAGTCGGGCATAAGCATAACTGATACGGCGCGGGCGCTTGAGCGATAATTGCAAGCCCTTTTTCGACCCCCATGCCCGTGAGCCATTCCGATTTTCCCGCCACCGCGTCGATTCACCGCGCCGGGGTGGACATGGGCGGACTGATGTCCGTCCTCAGCAAGCACCTGTACTCCACACCGATGGTCGCGCTGCGCGAGCTGGTGCAGAACGCCCATGACTCCATCCTGCGCCGCAGGCTGGAAGAGTCTGGCTGGACAGCACCGGCACGCATCGACATCCTGCCCGATGCCGCCGCCAACATACTGCGCATCATCGACACCGGCGCCGGGCTGACTGAAGACGAAATCCACCAATATCTCGCCACCGTCGGCGTGGGCTATACCCGCCGCCTGCGTGAGGGCGGTCATGAGGAAAGCGGGCTGATTGGCATGTTTGGCCTGGGCTTTTTGTCGGCCTTTGTGCTTGCCAAGCGCGTCACCGTGCGTACCACCTCATGGCAAAGCCCCGACAGCGGCTGCCGTTATGTCTCCAGCAATGCCGAACAATACAGCGTGGCGGCGATGCCCGCGCGCGCAGTCGGCACGGAAATCGTGCTGGAGCTCAAAGACGAATATCACGCGCTGACTCAACCCGTACATCTGCACGAGATTCTTGGCCATTACTGCGCCCTGCTTTCCGAGCCGATTCATATCGCAGGTGAAACTGAAGCCATCAATCCCGAGCCGCCGCCATGGCGCAGGCCAGCCGATGCCCCGGCCTTGCTGCCGCTACAGCAGCGCAAGCTGGAGCATGCCTTTGCCGCGCGCTTCGAGCACAGCTTCGAGCCGGTATGCACCCTGCCGGTCAAACCCGATGGGCAAAGCGATGCCATCGGCATTTTGTGGGTGCAGGATGGCGCCACCTATGGCACCAGCGACAACCGCAATCTGTCGGTATTCCTGCGCGGCATGTTGCTCGACGATGATGCCCGCGACCTGCTGCCGCACTGGGCAGGCTTCATCGGTGGCGTCATCGAATCGCAGCGCCTGACCCCCACCGCCAGCCGCGAGGATTTGCAGCGCGACGAGGCCTACGAGGCCACCCGCCATGCACTGACCGAGGCGCTGATTGCCGGCCTGGCCGAAGTCGCCCGAAGCCAGCCCGAAGCCTGGCGACGGGTACTGTGGCGGCATAACGAAGCCTTGCTGGGCGCGGCGCTGTGTGACGAGCGCCTGTTCGAGCTGCTCAAGGACAATCTGCGCATCCCCACCTCGCACGGCGACTTGCCGGCCAGCGAACTGCTGGCGCGTGGCGCAGTGCATGTGATGCTGGATCACAAGGCCGGATTTGAAGGCATGCTGTTCAATACCCTCGGCATTCCGGTGGCGCATGGCAACCGCTATGCAGTGGTGCCGTTCCTGCGCCGCTGGGCCGAGGCGCGCGGCGTGCGTCTGGCCGAGCTGGGCACCGATGCCGGCAACCGGCAACTGTTCCGCCCAGCGCCCTTGTCCAGCGAAAAACAGGACTGGCTGAACCAGCATCTGGGCGATGGCGAAGAACTCATCGCCGCACATTTTGCCCCGCAGGAGCTGCCGCTGGTGGTGGTGCCCGACCGCGACAGCGCGCTCAAAAAGCGGCTGGAAGAAGACAATCACGACAAACAAGTCTCGCTGGCGGCACTGCGCCTTGCGCGGCAATTCACCGCCCAAATCGACGATCGCCATCCGGCGCGGCTTTATCTGAATCTGGACAACCCGGCGGTGCAATCCCTGCTTGCGGCCATCGACCACCAGCCCAGCCAGGCCGCCACCGCCGCCGCCCTGCTGCGCGCATTCAAAACCATTCTTGCCAGCAACACCCCCGGCAACGCCAATGCGGCGCAATCACGCGAAAAGCTCAGCGCCGCCCTGCACCAGCTGGCCGACAGCATCCAGCAACTCACCCGCCACAATCCCCAGGAGCAATCCCAGGCATGAATATCTGGCATTGGATGGAAAAGCTGCAGCAAGACCTCGCCCATGCAGGTCAGGCGCACAGTGCCCAGCTGATTGATGATTTCAGCAGCGAAGTCTGCGACCTGCAGGTCGAACGCGCCGAAGCGCTGCTGCCGGAAGCCAAAGCCCTGGCGCGCACGCTGGAAAATCCCTGGCTGGAAGTGTTCATCGGCCACTGGGAAATGCGCAACCGCCTTGGCAACAAGGGCGAAGGCGAAAGCGCCCTGGCCGATGCCGTGGCGCTGTTTGAGCGCGCACACCGCAGCGACACCCATGAATGCCCGCAGTCGGTGTGTATCACCCAGGACCTGTCCGCCTGCTATGCCAATATCGACGGCCCCGGCTGGGCGGCCGAGCGCATCGAAGTCTGCGATGAAACGCTTGCCCGCATCACCCCCAAATGGGGCTGCTTCCAGTGCATCTCCATTGAAAAGAGCGAGGCGCTGCTCGACCTCGGACAGGCCCAAGCCGCTTACGACTATCTCGAACAGCAAACCCGCGCCATCGAGGCTGCAGGCGAAGAAGTCAATGCCGGCATCACCGAGTTTCGCAACAAGCTGCTGCTGGCGCTGGGACGCTACCAGGAAGCGCTTGAGCATATCGCCAATGAAGAAGCCAAAGCCGATGGCGCCCCGGAATGGACCAATATCAAGCAGCCGCGCGATATTCTGAAAGCCCGCGCCCTGGCCGCACTGGGGCGTGACGACGCAGCCCTGGAGGCCTTGCCTGCATTGCGCGATATCCATCCCGGCACCCTGCACCGCTGGCTGAATGCCATCTTCCCGGTGTTGCTGCGTCGCCCGGAACTGAACAACTGGAGCCTCGGCAGCCGCCTGCAACACGGGCTGGACACCCTCGCCCGCCATGGCGCACATCGTCATCTGCTCGATATGGCCGCGCAGTGCATTGAACTGGCACTGGCACGCGGCGCGCTATGGACGGCCAGGCGACAAATGGCACAGGCGCGCCAGGCACACAGCAAACTGCGTGTGGATGGCGGTGCCGCGGCCAAACTCGATGCCCTGCAGGCGCGGATCGAGGCACAGGCAGCGATGCCGCTGCCCACCGCCCCGGAAAACCTGCTGCAATGGCTGGATGAACAAGATGCCGACAGCGCCCGCAACCCGGAGGCAGAAGTTGAATGGCTGCTGGCCGCACTCGCCCAGCGCCCGGATGATTTGGCGCTGCTCAAGCAAAGCGTCGAAGCGCTGGCCGCCATCGGCGCCCCTGCCGAAGCCATTGACCTGCTCTGGCGCAATGTCCGCCAGAACACCGATAGCGAATATCTACCGGCCTACTTCCTGCTCGATCTGCTGCTGGACAATGGCCGCAGTGAGGAAGTCGAACCACTTGCCGAGCTTTATCAATCCGGCGCGCCCGGTGCCGCCTGCTGGATGCGCGCGCAATTGGCAAAACACAACCGCGACTGGACAGGGTGCGAGCTGCATTGCCGCAAGCTGCTGGCACACGCCCAACCCCCCATGTCACACGGTGCCAAGCGCCTGCTGGCGCAAAGCCTGATGCAGCAGCAACGCTTTGCCGACGCCGCCGCCACCTATGCCGAGCTTGCCAGGGACTTGCCCGAAGATGGCGCAGCGCACTGGGACTATCTCACCGCCGCCAGCGCCGCCCAGGACTGGCAGGGCGTGCGCCGCATGGCCGACGCAATGGGCATGGCGCTGCCCGAAGGCGATGGCGCACCACAGATGCAGCTAGGCTGGGTACTGATTCGCAGCATCGAAAACGGCGAGCCCATCGATTACTACGCCATGCGCTCAGGCCCCACCAATGCCCGCATCATGGAAAACGCCCCGCCACGCTTTCCCCAGCGCAGCGGCGACCAGGTGGCTTTTGATGCCCAGCCCTTGTTCCCGCCGCCGCAGGACGACGAAGCACAGCAATACTTTGTGCCGACCTTCATGGCCGTGCATACCTTCCAGCCCGGCGGCCGCGCCCGCAGCCTCATCGTCGAAGGCCCAGACCCCGGCGATGAGGCCATTGAAGCACTACGCCAAACCCTGCAAGCGCAGGACGCACAACTCTGGGTACACCGCCGCGAAGACTACCAGCTTCACGACCAGGAAACCGGCGAAGCACTCCCCGGCATCCTGTTCACCGTAGCACCCCCGCAGGGCACCCCGGCCACCGAAATCGACCGCCAACTGCGCCAGGCCACCGCCCACTGGCCAAGACCCGTCTGCTGGCTGGCGCTGGCCGAAGACGCCGGCGCCAACCCCGCCCCCCACCAGGCCATCATCGACCGCTACGGGTTGTAAGAGCCTATTCAAAACGCAACTGAAGATGCAAACAGCCCGTCACTCGATCATGACGGGCTGAGGCAAATCCCCAAAGCATGTATTTTTTGAAAAACGAGCTACGCGCTCCCAACAAAAAGCCCTGCTGCATTCACATCAAAAATCACGCACCAGCAAATCTTTCGGCCAACTCACAGTGCTATTGATGCTGAACTCTGCACGCTCACCAGCAACCAGCGTTTGTTGCCATTGAACAACGCCACTTTGCTTTTGCCAGTTTTGCTGGGCAGGTTGCGGGCTGTAGTGATTTTCCACGCGGATTTGGTCGTTGACCGAATGCGGGGCAGCAGCCAGCACTTCAACCATCATCGGCATGCGGTGACGGTTTTCCACACTGAAGCTGCGCTCAATACGACGCTCAATGCGCCCGCCACCAAGACCCGCCACTCCGCGTCTGTCCTTGTCCGGGTTACGCCTCACCCGGATGTTCTCGTCAGGGCCGAAGGAAAGCGCCAGATCTTCACTATGGCTGCTGTGCTGCCATTGGCTATTGCCCACAAACGTGCCATCACGATACAACTGCAACTGGCCGCTCGGCCAATTGCCATCCGGTGGTTTGACATAAGCCAACAGGTAAGCAGTTGCCTCATCCACCGGGCTAGTGCGTACCACCATGCGCGACTGAAGGGTTTGGGTATCCAGCACCATCGCCACTCGCTGCCCATTGGAGGGTATATCCAGCACTCTGGACGGATGGAACTCGGTATCAAAATCACCTTGGAAGACGCTGACATCAAACAACGGCGCTGCGTTCCTTTCCATCGTCGGTGCAGGCGGCGCAGCTGGAGCAGGCGCTTGCGAAGCATAAGTGAGAGGTTCCGGCTCGTAGACGCTGAACTGCCAAGAAGAAGGCATACGCCCCCGGGTGACATGCCGTGGCTGCGAGGTAGACAGCACCAATCGCACACCTTTCCAGTCTTCACCCGTAGCCTGCGCTACCAACGCCCGGCGCTCTATCTGCACTTCTCCGCTGCGGCTATCAAGCGAGGCGCGATAAGCCGGCGTCCACCCCGGGCCGACAACGCGATAACGCAAAGTGACTTCGGCACGGCTACTTGCCGAAACGGCCGCTCTCACCAGAGTCACCATTGCTCCGGCACCGCCTTGTTGACGCTCACGCTCGGCCAACAGTGGACGCAGGGCTTGCTCAATAGCTTCTTGTTTCCGCTTGATGTCATGCTGGCGCAGCATGATATCCTGCCCGGTACGTTGTATTTGCATTGCGGTGGCGCTAATGGCGCCGGAATTGGCTCGGGTATTTTTCAGCATGTCGGCCACCAAACCAAGCGCGTTCAGCTCGGCAAGCAGTGTAGCTTGCTGGTCTTCCAATTCATGAATGCGATCATCGGCTGCACCGGCAAGACACTGCGGATACAGCGCACGGGGCTCGGTACGCAAGGTGATTTCACCCACTTCCATCGGTACATCACCGCTTATCTGGATGCTTTGCGCATCAAGCGCTGCCGGAAGGCAGGCAAAAACAATCTCATCTTTGCCCGCAGCCAAGTGCGCAACCCGGGTAACTTCAGCCATGCCGGGAAAAACCTTGACTTCGGTAATGCGCGAATTGGCGGCCTCGGTGGAAGTTGGCAAGATGGCAGTCAAGGCCAGCGGCAACAAGACAAGACGGGGCAGATACATTAGAGCTCCTTGCTCGTGTCTTTACGGTAACGCACGGGCTGTAAAACAGGATTCGGAGCTTATCAAGGCGAGCCTTATGGTGCATCCAGTTGTTCCAGTGTCACCGCATCCCAAAACCTGCGGCGACGGTGGCGCTCACCTTGCCAGCGGATGCCATCGGCACCAAGGCGCGCGTAAATTGCGCCGTGCGCAAAGCTGACAGGCGTTTCCGTACCTTGTTGCTGCCAGCGCTGCAATACCACTTGCCGGGGGTGGCCGAAGCGGTTGCCATGTCCTGCTGAAACCAGTGCCAGTTGCGGACGGGTTGCCTGCACAAAGGCGGGGCTGGATGAGCTGGCACTGCCATGATGCGGCACAGTCATGATGTCGGCCTGCAGTGCATCCGGCACGGTGCGTACAAGGCGCGCTTCAATCAGGCGGTCGATATCGCCGGTAAGAAGCACATTGCCGTATCGACTGTGCAGGAGCAGCACGCAACTGGACTGGTTTTTGAGATAGGGAAAATGCGCCACCGGATGCAGGAAATCAAACGCCACGTCATCGTGCTGCCAGTGGCTCTCCCGGGTGCAGTCGCGCGCACCGGCAAGCCCGGCACCGGGGGGCGCCCAGAGCAGGGCTTCGGGAAAGGCGGCCTGTACGGCTGACAAACCACCGGCATGGTCGGCATCGGCATGGCTGATGACGATGGCGGTGAGCCTGCGCACACCCAGTGCATACAGGGCTGGCAGTACCACGCTTTCACCGGCATTGAAGCCGCCCGGCGCGGCGGGGCCTGTGTCATACAAAAAATCATGTTGGCGGGTACGCAGCAAAATGGCCGTGCCCTGCCCGACTTCCAGCTGCACGATGTCGACTTCGCCCATTTCCGGTCGCGGCACCCAGGGCCAGAGCAGCGGCAGCAGTAAAACGCTCGCCAGCCATTTGCCCGGCACGCCGCGCGGCAGCATCAGCACGAATACACCAAGCAGTGCCAATGGCAAGGCAAACCATGCAGCTTCCGGCAACCTTGCCAATGCCCAGGGCGATGCGGCCATCTGCGCAAACAGCTGCCAGCTGGGCTCGAAAGCCTGCGCGGCCAGTGTCCAGAAAATCGAGCCACTCCCTGTTGACAGCATTTCCGCCAGCACCCCGAGAATCGACAACGGCACCACTACCAGGCTCCACCATGGCACTGCCAGCAGGTTGGCCAGCGGCCCTGCCAATGAGGCTTGCGCAAAAAACACCGCTGTCAGTGGCAAAAGCCCCAGTGTCGCCACCATTTGCGCCAGCAAAAACTGCCGGATATGCCCGGACTTGGCCGATTGCAATACCCAGGCCAGCCATGCCACCCCGCCAAAGCTCAGCCAAAAACCCGGTTGCAAGATGGATAGCGGCTCCAGCAGCAACATCGCCGCCAGCGCCAGAGCCACGGATTGCGCGATATGGGTCTGCCTGCGCAGCAACATCGCCCCGGCTACGAATACGCTCATCAGCACGGTGCGCACCGTGGGCAGCGATGCGCCGGTCGCCAGCAAATAGGCAAAGGCCGCCGCACTTGCGGCCAGCAGCATCCAGATACGACGCGGGAACAGTCTGCCAAGCCCGGGCAGCAGCCAGCAGATGACAAACATCAACCCGGCAGCAGCCAATCCAACCATGCCGACATGAAAGCCGGAAATGGCAATCAAATGGGTAAGACCTGTGGCGCGCAGCGTCTGCCAGTGGGCTTCTGACAGCCCGCGGGTATCGCCAATGGCGAGCGCTGCCACAAAGCGCGCACTGGTTTCAGGCGTGGCGGCGTTGATGCGGGCGGCCATTGCCTCGCGCCAGGCGAGAGTGCCCTTGCCCGATGCCAGCCGCCGGTTGCCTGCATCCTCGCGTACCGTGCCTTGGGCGGCGATGCCTTCCACCAGCATTTGCCGCTCGCTATCGAAACCACCGGGGTTACGCAGGCCACGCGGCCTTTTCAGGCGCACCTTGAACTGCCATGTTTCACCGCCGCGCAATTGATGGCGCGCGCCAGACGTTACCGCTTCATCTGGCCTGCCAAAGCCGTCATACCAGCTCAGACGCAGGCGCTTGCCACGTAGCCCGGCCGGCATGTCGGCGCTGTCGGCCACCTGGAAGTGAAAGCGGCTGCGACGCGCCTCATGCACCGGCAGGCTGATTATCTGGCCGCGAACCAGCATATCGCGGCCGTCCAGAGCAGCTGGCAGTTGCGCGCCAAGCCGCAGGCTGCCCTGCGCCATCAACAGTGCAAAGCCAAAAAGCAGCGCCCCCAACCAGCGACGTGCATCTTGCAACCACAGCCACAGCCCGGCACCTGTCAGCAGCAAAACCACAATCACCCAGCCAGACGGCAAGGCTGGCAAGCGACTGGCAGCCAACATGCCCAGCAAGAGTGCGGCCACACTGGCCGGGGAAAGCAGCGGCGTCCTTGCCGCGCACATGGTTAAACGCCCAAGTCTTCTGGGGCGATTTCCATCAAGCGCCCTTCGTGCAGCTCCAGCACCCGGTCAAGCCGTCGTGCCAGCCGCCGGTCATGGGTGACCAATACCAGGCTGGTACGCTCGGCGCGGTTCAGCGCCAGCATCAGGTCGAACACCACGGCAGCGGTTTTCTCATCCAGATTGCCGGTAGGCTCATCCCCCAGCACGCAGGCGGGCTTGTTGACCAGCGCCCGCGCCACCGCTGCACGCTGGCGTTCGCCGCCGGACAGCTCGCCCGGCTTGTGCTCCAGCCGGTGCGCAAGCCCGACTTGCGCCAGCAAGGCTTCAGCACGGCTGCGGGCAGAGGCCATGTCCAGGCCGGAGAGCAAAACCGGCAACATCACGTTTTCCAGCGCGGTGAACTCCGGCAACAGATGGTGGAACTGATAGATAAAGCCCAACGACTTGTTGCGCAGCTTGCCGCGTGCGGCATCACTCAAGGCGCTCATGCGCTGCCCGGCCACCCAGACTTCACCCATGCTGGGGGTGTCCAGCCCGCCCAGAAGATGCAGCAAGGTGCTCTTGCCCACCCCGGAAGCGCCGATGATGGCGACGGTTTCGCCCTGGCGCACGGCAAGGTCAAGCCCCTCGAACACCGGCGTCTTCAGCTTGCCTTCGGCATACACCTTGGCCAGCCGCTCGGCACGGAGCACGATGTCGCCAGCAGTTGATGAAAACTTCTCATTCATAACGCAATGCCTCCGCAGGGGCGGTACGCGCCGCACGCCAGGCCGGATACAAGGTGGCGACAAAAGCCATCAGCAAGGCCACACAGGCGATGGTGATGACATCCATACTGCGCAACTCGGTGGGCAGGCCCGTGATGTAATACACATCGGCAGGCAGCAAGGTCACACCAAAAGCCGACTCAATCAGGCCAAGAATGCGTTCAAGGTTCAGGGTCAGCACGACGCCGCCAACTACCCCCAACACGGTGCCAATCAGGCCAATCAGGCTGCCCTGCACCATGAAAATCTGCATCACCTGCGCCGGGCTCATCCCCAGGGTGCGCTGGATGGCGATATCGGCCTGCTTGTCGGTGACCAGCATCACCTGCGAGGACACCAGATTGAAGGCGCCCATGGCAATGATCAGCGAGAGCAAGATGCCCATCATGGTGCGCTCAAGTTTCATCGCCTGAAACATATTGGCGTTTTCATACATCCAGTCACTGACCCGGTACGGGCCGCCGAGCTTCAAGGCCAGGTCCACCGATACCCGGCCAGCTTCGTCCATGTCATGCATTTTCAGCCGCACCCCGGTCACCGCATCGCCCATCCGCAGCACCCGCTGCGCATCCTGGATATTGATAAGCGCCAAGCCGCGATCGAGTTCGTTATATCCAGCCTCAAACAACCCGGACACGGTAAAGCGCTTGGTCTGCGGCACCGCACCCACTGGCGTTGCGCTGATTTTGGAAGTCATCACCACCACGCTGTCGCCTACGCCCACATTCAGCCAGGTGGCCAGCTCGCGCCCCAGAATGATGTTGAAATCACCCGCGCGCAGCGATTCCAAGTTGCCCTGGTGCATTTTTTCGTCAATTACCGACACCGACTTTTCCTGCGCCGGGTCAATACCGCGAATCATTGCCGGCTGCTCCTGCGGCCCCTGAATCAAGCCCTGGGTGTCCACATAAGGCGCAGCACCGGCCACGCGGGCATCGGCGCGTGCCAGATTGATCGCCTCCTGCCAGTTGTCCATCTGCGCACCATCGGCGGCCACCGTGGCATGCGACACCATCTGCAACATGCGATCACGGATTTCGCGCTGGAAGCCGCCCATGACCGCGAGCGTGGTAATCAGCACCATCACACCGATAGCAATGCCCAGCACCGAGGCCAGCGAAATGAACGAGATGAACCCGTTGCGGCGCTTGGCGCGCAAATAGCGCAGGCCGATGGCGATGGGCAGCGGTTTGAACATGAAAATCCTTGTCAAAAAGGGGTGCGCTATGTTGCCATTCCCGCTGCAGCAGATACAGCCTTTATCGGCAGCGAAGCCAGTCGCAGTTCACGCCGCAACCTGGCCGGCAAGGTATCGGGCCAAAAATCCAGCCTCACACAGCGCCCACCCACGCGCCATTGCAAAAACGCAAGCGCCCCGCGCCACTGAAGTTGCCAATTTTCAATCAGCACTTCATCTGCCCAAAGACTGCCATCGGCACGCAGCAACAAACGATAACGGCGACGCTTGCCATAACGCCACAAGGCGAATCCGGCCACAGTCGCAGCTAGCGGCATCAGTGCAAGTGCCAGCGCACGCGGCAGTGCCGATGCCCAAAGCGCCAATGGCGCAAGCGCCGCCAGCGATAACAGCCAAACCTTTACAAAGCCCGATGGCCGCCACTCAAGGCGGCAAGTCGCGGATGCGCTGGATGAGTGCGGCGATTTCGGCATCACTAGCCTCCTCATAACCCATGAACCACCGCCATAGTTTGTCGTCTTCGCAATCCTGAAGGCGTAGGAAAAGCGTCCGCTGCGCCTCGGAATCCCCCGCCCAGCAACGCTCAAGATAGCGCTCGAACAACTGGTCAAGCTCCCGCATCCCGCGACGGCAACGCCAGCGGATGCGTTTGAGTTCGGCACTCTCCACATCCTTCATCAGCAAACCTCAATATAAAAGAAGGTCGCTAAGTTACTACAGCTCAATTTGAAAAACGAAGAAACCTCCACCCTCAAGCCAGATACCTGTCCACCTTTCCAGCCGGCAGCAACATACATGCCTGTACAAGGTGGGCGCTTAAGTGTGATTTGGGCAGACTGCCTGCCAAAGCTGCGCATTAGCACTTGCCCAAGATCATCCTAGCTGCTTGGTCTTTGTCCTGTACTTTCAATTATGCTTGGCTCCGGGCAATAAGAAACCCCTTCCGCAGAAGGGTTTGGCATTACATCGTACGCGCCAGCATCAGCTGCTTGATTTCGCTGATGGCCTTGGCGGGATTGAGTCCCTTCGGGCAGGTGCGGGCGCAGTTCATGATGGTATGGCAGCGGTACAGCTTGAACGGGTCTTCCAGATCATCCAGACGGCTGCCGGTGTCCTCGTCACGGCTGTCCACAATCCAGCGGTAGGCTTGCAGCAGGATGGCCGGGCCCAGATAGCGGTCGCCATTCCACCAGTAGCTCGGGCAGGAGGTGGAGCAGCAGGCGCACAGGATGCACTCGTACAGGCCATCGAGTTTTTCGCGGTCTTCCGGCGATTGCAGGCGCTCGCGGGTCGGTGCAGCACTTTGGGTGCGCAGCCAGGGGCGAATCGAGGCGTACTGGGCATAGAAATGGGTCAGGTCAGGCACCAGATCCTTGATGACCGGCATATGCGGCAGCGGATAAATCGGGATGGTGCCTGCGGCGCAATCATCAATGGCCTTGGTACAGGCCAGGGTATTGGTGCCGTCGATATTCATCGCACAGGAGCCGCAAATGCCTTCGCGGCAGGAGCGGCGCAGGGTCAGGGTCGGGTCGATTTCGTTTTTGATTTTCAAAAGCGCATCGAGCACCATCGGCCCGCAGCTGGCCAGATCCACTTCATAGGTATCGGTGCGCGGGTTCTGGCCGTCATCGGGATTCCAGCGGTAAATCTTGAAGGTGCGCACGTTTTTGGCGCCACTGGCAGCCGGAAAGTGTTTGCCCTTCTGGACGACGGAATTGGCAGGGAGCTTGAATTGAGCCATGGTTGGAAACCTTGTAGGTGAGACGTTGGACGTTCGATGCGGGGCGTGGCGGGCGGTGTAGCTGGCGCGGCTGCCTCGACATCTCGCGTCTTACCTTGCTGCGCGCGTGTCAGTACACGCGCGGCTTGGGGGGAACCACTTCCACGTCGCCGGTCAACGTGTACATATGCACCGGGCGGTAGTCGATATGGGTCTTGCCCGCTTCGTCCACCGAGCACACGGTGTGCTTGTGCCAGTTGACGTCATCGCGCTCGGGATAGTCCTCACGGGCATGGGCGCCACGCGATTCCTTGCGGTTTTCCGCCGAGGTGATGGTGACCAGCGCCTGTCCCAAGAGGTTCTGCAATTCCAGGGTCTCGATGAGGTCGGAATTCCACACCAGCGAACGGTCGGAAACGCCGACATCGGCAAACGACTGGTAAATCTCGTTGACTTTCTTGACCCCGGCCGCCAGCGATTCGCCGGTACGGAACACCGCAGCATCGGACTGCATGGTGCGCTGCATATTGCTGCGAATCTGCGCCGTCGGCAGGCTGCCCTTGGCATTGCGCAGGCGGTCGAGGTTGGCCAGCGACTTGTCGCAGGCGTCGGCGCCCAGGGTGGGATGCACGGCACCGGCCTTGATGGTTTCGGCAGCGCGATTGGCCACGGCGCGGCCAAACACCACCAGGTCAAGCAGCGAGTTGGAGCCGAGGCGATTGGCGCCATGCACCGACACGCAGGCGGCCTCGCCAATGGCATACAAGCCCGGCACCACGGCATCGGGATCGCCATTGCGCAGCTGCACCACTTCGCCGTGATAGTTGGTGGGGATACCGCCCATGTTGTAGTGCACGGTCGGAATCACCGGAATCGGCTGTTTTTCCACGTCCACGCCGGCAAAGATGCGCGCCGATTCGGCAATGCCCGGCAGCTTGGCGTGGATGTCTTTCGGATCCAGGTGGGTGAGGTCGAGGAAGATATGATCCTTGTGCTCACCCACGCCGCGGCCTTCGCGGATTTCGATGGTCATCGAGCGACTGACCACGTCGCGGCTGGCCAGATCCTTGGCGTTCGGCGCATAGCGCTCCATGAAGCGCTCGCCATTGGCATTGCGCAGGATGCCGCCTTCGCCGCGCACGCCTTCGGTAATCAGGCAGCCCGCGCCATAGATGCCGGTCGGGTGAAATTGCACGAACTCCATATCCTGCAGGGCAAGACCGGCGCGCAGCGCCATGCCGCCGCCGTCGCCGGTGCAGGTATGGGCAGAAGTGGCCGAGAAATAAGCGCGGCCATAGCCGCCGGTGGCCAGTACCGTACCGTGGGCGCGGAAAAGATGCAGCTCGCCGGTGGCCATGTCCAGTGCCAACACGCCACGGCAGGCGCCTTCGGCATCCATGATGAGGTCGAGCGCGAAGTATTCGATGAAGAACTCGGCATCATGCGCCAGCGACTGCTGGTACAGGGTATGCAGGATGGCATGGCCGGTACGGTCGGCAGCGGCGCAGGTACGCTGGGCAATGCCCTTGCCGTAATGGGTGGTCATGCCGCCGAACGGGCGCTGGTAAATCTTGCCCTCTTCGGTACGCGAGAACGGCACGCCCTGGTGCTCAAGCTCGATGACCGCCGGGATGGCCTCGCGGCACATGTATTCGATCGCATCCTGGTCGCCCAGCCAGTCCGAGCCCTTGATGGTGTCGTAGAAGTGGAAGCGCCAGTCGTCCTCGCCCATATTGGCAAGCGCGGCGGAAATCCCGCCCTGTGCTGCCACGGTATGCGAGCGGGTCGGGAACACCTTGGTGATGCAAGCGGTTTTCAGACCTTTCTGGGCCAGGCCAAAGGTGGCACGCAGGCCAGCGCCACCGGCGCCGACCACCACCATGTCGTATTTATGTTCAGTAATTTTGTAGGCAGTCATGGGTTCAGGCCGTCATTGCGATGCGGGCGATGGCGTAAATGGCGCTCAAAACGCCGACCAGGCTGCCCAGGATGAGAAGGATGCGCAGCACCAGGTGCATATTGCGGTCATGAACATAGTCTTCGATGACCACCTGCAGGCCGAGCTTGGCATGCCAGAACAGCGCGATGGCAAAGACCGAGAAAATGATGGCATTCCACGGCTTGGCGATGGCCATGCGCAGCGTGTCGGCATCGCTGCCGGCCAGGCAGGCCAGCATGAACACGATATAGGGCACCAGTAGCGCCAGGATGACGGCGGTGACGCGCTGCCACCAGAAATGCCCGGTACCGGACTTGGCCGAGCCCAGACCCTTGGCCTGATGCAGTGGCGAGCGGAACCTCGGTGCGGCTTTGCCACTCATGCGGCACCTCCAAACAATGCAAGCGCCCAAATGGCAGCGGTGGTGATAACGGTCAGCGCCTGTACCAGATAGCCGCTACGGTAAACCTGCGGAATCTTGAAGCCCAGCCCCAAATCCCAGGCCAGGTGACGGATACCGTTGAACAGGTGATACATCAGTGCCAGCGAAATCAGGAACAGCACGACTTTGCCGGGGATGGAGCGGGTCACGGCCTGGGCGCATTCGGCATAGCTGCCACCCAGCGCCAGCGACATCACCCACCAGGAGAAGCCAAAAGCCGAAATGGCCAAGGCCACACCCGAGGCGCGGTGCATCAGCGACATGAAGGACGTGATCTGGAAGCGATACGTCTGCCCCAGCATGAAGGGCGATAAGGGACGTTTGTGATTTGCCATGAGGGTGGCAGTCTCCGGGCTGGGCGGCTAGGCCGCGTGGCGGGGCGCGAAAGCCCCAAGGTCATGCAACAGCGCAGACCATGGGGTTAGAAGTCGATACAACGGCCATTTTTTTCCCAATCGCCATAGCGCGTGGGCTCCAAACCGTCCCTGCCGCCAATCTCGCGCGGCAAAGTTTCGGTTTTTTGCTCCACTTCCACAGCCTCTGCGGCCTGCTCGGCTGCAGTATCGGCAACGTCTTGGCCTATCATCTTCTCTTTCACAATTTTTTCATTTTACGGCGATGCAGCAATGACAGACAAGCCGCACCACACTGCAAAAGCGTTTTTTACCCTGCCGGACTACCGATTACTGGCGCTTACCGGCGCCGATGCCGTGCAATTTGCCCAGTCGCAGTTCATGAACGATGTCAGCATGTTGGCCGACGGCCAGTACCAGTGGAATGGCTGGCTGAACGCCAAAGGCCGCCTCATCGCCCTGTTTGCCCTGCTGCGACTGGATGCGCAAACGCTCTGGCTGCTGCTGCCCGATGCCGCCCCGGAAATGCTGGCTGCCGAACTTGGCCGATATGTTTTCCGCAGCAAGGTCAAGCTCACGCCACGCGCGGATTTGCATGTCAGCGGCCAGCCCTGCGCGGAAGAAAACAACAGCCGGCAATTGCAAATGCGTGATGGCGACGTACTGCTGCCCTGGCCGGGAGCGCGGAAAATCGCCATCAGCGCACACACCAGCCCGCCCGATGAAGCGGCATATGCCACCTGGCGTGCAGCCGACCTTGAGGCCGGGATTCCCAGGCTTGACCCGCAACAAGCGCCCAAGTGGACGCCACAGCAGCTTTCGCTGCAACGCCTTGCCGCCTACAGCGTCAAGAAGGGCTGCTATCCCGGGCAGGAAATCGTGGCGCGCACGCACTTCTTGGGGCAGGCCAAGCGCGGCCTGGTGCTGTTGCGTACCCTTACGCCTGCGGCAAGCGGCGATACCCTGATGCAGGCCGAGCGCAGCGTTGGCGAGATAGTCTCCACTGCGGGCACGCTGGCGCTGGCGGTCTTGCCCGATGATGCACAGGCACTCACCCTGAACGGCCAGACCGTGGAGTTGTTGTCATGACCACACTGAATTTGGACACCCTGCGCCAGAATATCGCCACCGTGCGTGCCCGTATCGAGGCGGCCTGTGCAGCCTGCAGTCGCAATACCGATGAAGTCCGACTGCTGCCGGTCAGCAAAACCCACCCGCCGGAAGTGCTGCGGCTGGCGCATCAAGCCGGCATCAACGAATTTGGCGAAAACAAGGTGCAGGAAGCCCGGCAAAAGGCCGAAGCGCTGGCCGACCTGCCGCTGCGCTGGTCAGTGATTGGCCATCTGCAAAGCAACAAGGCCAAATATGTGGCGCGTTTTGCGCATGAATTTCAGGCACTGGATTCCATCGAACTTGCCGAAGCACTGGACAGGCGCCTGCAAATCGAAGGCCGGGCACTGGATGTATTCATCCAGGTCAATACCTCCAGCGAACCGCAGAAATTCGGCATCGCCCCCGAGGCGGCACGCGATTTCTTGCGGCAAATGCCCATTTTTTCCAGCCTGCGTGTCAAGGGCCTGATGACGCTTGCCATCTTCGATGCCGATGAAGCCCGCGTGCGCCAATGTTTCATCCGCCTGCGCCAGCTGCGCGATGCACTGCGCCAGGAACTGCCCGATGGCATCGGCCTGGATGCGCTTTCCATGGGCATGTCCGGGGATTTCCCCATCGCCATCGAGGAAGGCGCTACCGTGGTGCGCGTGGGACAGGCCATCTTCGGCGCCCGCCCTACCCCGGACAGCCATTACTGGCCAAGCTGAATTCAGACCAATATCGGTGATAATGCCCGCCATGACAGTCACTATCAAAACCCCCGAAGAAATCGAAAAGATGCGCGAAGCCGGCCGTCTGGCCGCCGAAGTGCTGGATCTGATGAGCGAATACGTTCGCCCCGGCATCAGCACCGAGGAGCTGGATCGCATCGCCAACGAGCATATTGTCAAGGTGCAAAAAACCATTCCGGCCAATGTCGGTTATCGCGGTTTCCCCAAGACCCTGTGCACCTCGGTCAACAATGTCATCTGCCACGGCATTCCCAGCGAGTCGAAAGTGCTCAAGGACGGCGATATCGTCAATATCGATGTCACCGTTATCAAGGATGGCTGGCATGGCGATACCAGCCGCATGTATTACGCCGGGACGCCCTCGGTGATGGCCAAGCGTCTGGTGGATACCACTTATGAAGCGATGTGGCGCGGCATCCGCGTGGTGCGCCCTGGCGCCACCCTGGGTGATGTCGGTGAAGCCATCCAGAAGTTTGTGGAAGCGCAGCGCTTTTCGGTGGTGCGCGAATACTGCGGCCACGGTATTGGCCGGGTGTATCACGAAGACCCGCAAGTGCTGCACTATGGCCGCGCCGGTGATGGCCTGGTACTGAAGCCGGGCATGACCTTCACCATCGAGCCGATGGTCAACGAAGGCACACGCCATACGCGCCTGCTGCCCGATGGCTGGACGGTGGTCACCAAGGATCGCAAGCTCTCGGCACAGTGGGAACACATGATTGCCGTCACCGAGGACGGTTTTGATGTGTTGACCCTTTCGGCAGGCTCACCGCCGCCGCCCGCCGTGGCGTGAGCAAACAGGCTGGCAATCCTTGGGCGCAATCCGCCCGCAGCCGTCTGGCTGAACTGGACGCCGGGCTTGCCCGGCGCTTTGATACAGGCGAGCCTGCGCATCTGCTGACCCGCGCCCGTGCCGATGGCGTGGAAGCCTTGATTCTTGAGGCCTGGCAGGCGCTGATAGCAGCTGATGCCGGGCTGTCCCTGCTGGCCGTCGGCGGCTTTGGCCGTCGCAGCCTGTATCCGCATTCGGATGTGGATTTGTTGATTCTGCACGATGCGCCCTTGCAGCCTGAAACCATTGAGGCCATTGCCGGCTTCATCGCCCGGCTCTGGGATGCGCATATCGAAGTCTCGCACGCGGTGCGCAGCTTGCCGCAATGCCTTGAAGCCGCGCGCGATATCACCATCCACACTGCGCTGATGGATGCCAGATCGCTGGCGGGCGCCGAGGATGCCGCCGGGCAGCTGGCAGCGCTGCTTGCTGCCGAAAACATCTGGCCGCGCGAGGCGTATTTCCATGCCAAGCGCGAGGAGCTGCGCCAGCGACATGCGCGCTTTGACGATACCGCCGACAATCTCGAACCCAATATCAAGGAAGGCCCCGGCGGGCTGCGCGACTTGCAGACCCTGCGCTGGATGTCCACCCGCGTGCATGGCACGGGCCAGCTGGCGCAGCTTGAGACGATGAACCTGATTGGCGCCGATGAGCGCCAGACCCTGCTGCGTGCGGCCAGCCAGTTGCAGCGGCTGCGCTGGGGACTGCATCTGGTGGCGGGCAAGCGCGAGGAACGCCTGCGTTTTGACTATCAGCGCCTGCTCGCCGCCCGCCTTGCCGGGCGGGAGTCCGCCGATAACGCCGCCGTCGAGCAGATGATGCAGGGTTTTTACCGTAGTGCGGCACTGGTATTGCGCATCAGCGAGCGATTGTTGCAGCGGCTGGAAGAGCATCTTGAAGGCGCATGCAAACGCCAGGTGCTGGATGAGCATTTCGAGCTGCGCGGGCGCTGGCTCTCGGCACGCAAGGCCGGATGGCCGCATGGCGATGCGTCCCAGATTTTTGCCCTGTTCCAGACCTGGGCAGGACTGCCCGAAGATACTGGCCTGCATTCTGAAAGCGCGCGGGCGCTGGCGGAAAACCTGACGCTGATCCCCCCTCACGGCGAAGCCAATGCCGCGCTATGCGCGCAATTCATGCAGCTATTGCGGCAGAACCAGGCCATCACCACGCTCAAGCGCATGTCCAAACTGGGCGTGTTGGCACGCTGGATTCCGGCCTTTGCGCAAGTCACCGGACGGATGCAATTCGACCTGTTCCATGTCTATACCGTAGACCAGCACACTCTGGCCTTGCTGGGCAATTTCGCGCTGTTCCGGCGCGGTGCCGAACGGCAGCGGTTTTCACTGGCACATGAGGTTTGGCCGTTACTGGAAAAGCCGGAGCTGCTGCTCTTGGCCGGGCTTTTTCATGACATCGGCAAAGGCCGCGGCGGCGACCATTCCGAACTGGGCGCCGCCGATGCCCGTGCCTTCGGGCAGGCTGTGGGGCTTGCCGAGCATGACACCGAGCTGGTGGCCTGGCTGGTGCAAAAGCATCTTTTGATGTCGGTCACCGCACAGAAACAGGATATTTCCGACCCGGAAGTGGTACAGCGCTTTGCCACGCTGGTGGCTCGCCGCGAGCGGCTGGACATGCTGTATCTGCTGACCTGTGCCGATATCGCCGCGACTTCGCCCAAGCTCTGGAACAGCTGGAAAGACCGGCTGCTGGCCGACCTGTACCTGGCCACCCGCAGGGCGCTGCAACGCGGGCTGGAAAACCCGCTGAACATCACCGAACACCGCAACCAGACCCATATCTCGGCACAGGCCTGCCTGCAACTTGCTCACCCGCTCAGTGCCGAACAAGCCGGTCTATGGCTGCAAGCGCTACCCGAAGAAAGCTTCCTGCGCGGCCAGCCCGAGCAAATCGCCTGGCAGGCAGAAGTTCTGGCCGCAGCGCCTGAAGCCCCGCTGCATGTGGCCGTGCGCGCCCTGGCTGATGATGAAAGCGGCGCACTGGAAGTATTTGTGCATGCCCCTGACCGGGACGGGCTATTTGCCGCCATTGCCGCCACACTTGACCGCGCCGGTCTTGCCATCCAGCAGGCGCGGCTTTTGAACGCCGCCAATGGCGAAGTGTTCGATATCCTGCAAGGGCTGCCGCTTGACCCGCGCCGCAAGCTCAGCGCTGCCGAAATTGAAAAGCGGCTGCTGGAGGTGCTGGCCAAGCCCGAACTTTCCACCGTGCGCGCACCACGCCGCAGCCAGCCCCGGCATTTGCGCCATTTCCGCATCCCGGTGCAAATCAGCTTTGCACCCGCTGCAGCCGGGCAGCGCAGCCAGTTGAGCCTGGTCTGCACCGACCGTCCCGGCCTGCTTTCGGACATCACCCAGGTATTCCGGGCGCAGGGACTGCGGGTGCATGATGCCCGCATCGCCACCTTTGGCGAGCGCGCCGAAGATATTTTCCAGCTCACCAATGCCGCTGATGCGCCGCTGGATGAAGCCGCGCAAACCCGACTTGGTGAAGCCCTCACACGCACGCTCCAGGGAGATTGCCGATAAGCGCATTCGCCCCGGCGCCGCCAACCAATTCAGCTGATCGCCGGGGAGCTTGTCGATACAGGATGGGTGATGAAATATCGCTGGCCGCACAATTCATCCCGCTGCCGCCAGCAGCCTTGATTTCATGCCTGCCATGTGCGTCACGGCACTCATCCCCTTCGGCAAGCCTCGTATAAACACGCCAACCCGGCTACCATGAACGCCTTCATTTATCCAACGCAACCAAGGCATGAAGGCACAAGCCGTACTCGATTTCTGGTTCGACCAGGCACAGCAACCGCTCTGGTTCCAAAAGAGCGCAGATTTCGATGCGCAAATCCGCGAGCGTTTTGCCGCGCTATGGCAGCAGGCGGTGTATTCGGAGCTCGATGGCTGGCGCGACACCTTGCAGGGACGGCTGGCGGAAATCATCGTGCTCGACCAGTTCTCGCGCAACCTGTTCCGCAACAGTGCCATCGCCTTTGCCCAGGACAATATGGCTGTGGCACTGGCACAAGAAGCGGTGCGTCAGCCGGGCTTTGCCGATATGGCGCCCAGCGAGCGGCATTTCATGCTGATGCCGCTGATGCACAGCGAAAGCCGTCGCATCCACGAACAGGCCGTGACGCTGTTCGAGCGTTACACCACGCCGTATGCACTGGATTTTGAAATCAAACACAAGCTCATCATCGACCGCTTTGGCCGCTATCCGCACCGCAATGCCGTGCTGGGGCGCGAAAGCAGCGCCGAAGAAATCGAGTTTCTCAAACAACCGGGCTCATCGTTCTGATGTCTGCGAACTGTTGAAAGAACCCTTCCCTTGCCATCACCGGCCATCCCATGGCCGGTATCGCCGCTCAAGTCCCGGCCAATATGAATAAAGCCATCACGTCCCGCAAAAGGTCTGGTAGCCCGGTGTCGGCGCGTCAGGCAAGCGTTGCCAGTGGCGCTCGGCGCTGTAGTCAAACGGTTTCTGCAAGGCGGCCAGCAGGGCGTTGAAGGGCTGCATATCGCCCGCTTCGGCGGCGGCCAGCGCCGCTTCCACGCGGTGGTTGCGCGGGATGACAAACGGGTTGGCCGATTGCATCAGGGCGGCAATCTCCGCCCTGCCCTGCGCTTGTTCGGCCAGTCGCGCCTGCCAACAGGCATGCCATTGGGTGAAGGCCGGGTCGGCAAACAGCGCGTGCGTACCATCGAGATACGCGCCATCGGCATCAAGCATGTCCAGCGTCAGCCGCACAAAGGTATGGGTGTAATCGGCGGCGTGGGTCTGCATCCGCGTCAGCAGCGCTTCCAGCAGTTCGGTGTCCTGCGCTTGCGGCTGGAAAATACCGAGCTTGCGCGCCATGCCCTGCTGGTAATGCTGGTTGAAAAGCGGCGCAAACTGCCGCAGTTCCGCGTTGGCGATGTCGATGGCGGTCTTTTCATCCGCATCCAGCAAGGGCAACAGCGCCTCGGCCAGCCGCGCCAGATTCCATTGCGCCATCGACGGCTGGTTTTCATAGCGGTAGCGGCCATCGCGGTCGATGGCGCTGAACACCGTGGCCGGGTCGTAGCCATCCATGAAGGCGCAGGGGCCGTAGTCGATGGTCAGGCCTGGGATGGACATATTGTCGGTATTCATCACGCCGTGGATGAAACCGACGGTTTGCCAGCGGGCAACCAGCGCCGCCTGCCGGGCGATGACCGCGCGCAGCAGACCCGGATAGGGATTCGCCGGGTTTTGCGCCAACACTTCGGGGAAATGCCGCTGCAAGGCGTAATCGGCCAGCGCACGCAGATTCGCCGCTTCACCACTGGCCGCAGCAAATTCAAACGTGCCCACGCGGATATGGCTTTGCGCGGTGCGCGTCAGCACCGCGCCGGGCAGCAAGCGCTCGCGGCGGATGTGCTCGCCCGTGGACACCACGGCCAGGCTGCGCGTGGTCGGGATGCCGAGTGCATGCATGGCCTCGCTGATCAGGTATTCGCGCAGCATCGGCCCCAGCGCTGCCTTGCCATCGCCGCGACGCGAATACCGCGTCGGCCCGCTGCCCTTGAGCTGGATGTCGATGCGCTGCCCATCCGGCGTGCGCTGCTCGCCCAACAGCAGCGCACGACCATCGCCCAGCATCGTGAAATGCCCGAATTGATGCCCGGCATAGGCCTGCGCAATCGGCCGCGCGCCTTGGGGAAAGCGGTTGCCGCACAACACCTCCGCCACCGCTTGCCGCTCGATAGCTGCATCCGCAGCAGGCAACAGCCCCAACTCCGCCGCCAACGCGCTATTGAACAGCACGGTTCTGGGCCCGGAAAAATCAGCAGGCTCGACCACCGAATAGAACAGCGGCGGCAGGGTTTGGTAGGTGTGGGAAAGATGCCAGTTCAATGTGGGGGCTTTCACGGGGCTTCTCAAAAATCCATCATCTTGCGCAGGGTGTTGCCGTTGCGCGTGGTCAATATCTGGCGGAGTTTGTTTTCCAAAAAAACGCATGACTTACATGGTGGGCAAATCCACCTGCAAATGCGTGCGCAAAAGCGCCTGGATGCGCTCGGCGGCGACGGCCGCATCCAGATCGGTTCGCAGCGCGATATTGCCACTTTGTATCCAGGTGCGCACATCGTCAAAACCGTTGCCGCCCAGCACCGCGCACACGTCCGCCATCTTCACGGCACTCTTGCCGCTGGGCATTACCCCGCGCAGAAAGGCAACCAGATTATTCATCCGTATATCCGACAGTGCTGTGGCAAGCCAGGATGGCCGCCCAACTCACGGCAATATGGTGGCAAAAACACCTGCTGCAAGACGGCGCAGCTAGTCTGCGGTCCGGGCGAAATAGGCCAACTGGTCTTGGTGCGCCTTGATGAACGCCGGGCGGGCGCTGGCACGGGTCACGTAGTCGCGGCAGGCCGGGTAATCGGCCAGCCCGCCCAGATGGCCGACCAGGCGCAGCACGTCGCTCATGGCGATATCGGCAATCGAAAAATCCTCGCCCAGCCACTGCCGCCCGGCCAATGCCGTCTCCATGCTGTCCAAACGGCGGTCGCGCCGCTTCTCCAGCACCGCCAGCCAGCCGGGTTGGTTCTGCACCCGGTTGAAATGGAAATACACCCAGGGCAGGGTTTCCATTTCCACCGAATTGAAGGCGGCAAACAGCCAGCTGATGGCCTGCGCGCGGGTGGGCACGGCGCGTGGCAGCAGGTGTTCGCTCAACTCGCCCAGGTGCAGCAAAATGGCGCCGCTTTCAAACAGCTCGACCTCGCCATCGCGCAAAAACGGCACTTGCCCGAAGGGCTGCTGCGCCAGATGGCGGCGCGGCTCGAAGGGCACGCTGGCCACCGTATAGGGCAGTGCCGCTTCTTCCAGCGCCCAGCGGATGCGGATGTCGCGCACAAAGCCGTGGGCAAACTCCGGCGCGCGGTCAAAGGTGAAAAGCGTCATCATGTCGCGGCTCCCAAGTGGATGCACCTGCGGCGCAAGAACGGCCATCCTGCCGCAAATCGCCGTGCGGCATTTGTCACGGATTGCGCAGCTCAGCCCGCCATGCCGTGCTGCATTGCCCAAGCCTCCGGCGTCAGGATCCAGCCAGCGGGAAAAGCCTCGCGCAAGGCCAGCAGGTCGGCATCGCCAGTAATCAGCGCCTGCGCTTGGCCCACATGCGCCAGCACCAGAAATACCTGGTCTTTTTCATCCCGGCAGGCGGGCAGTTCGGGCCAAACGTCGGGGAGCTGAACCACTTGCGCATAGGGCAGAAAGTCGGCCAGCAAATCCTGTTGCTGCTGCGCGCTCAGATTGAATTTGGGATAGGCCAGCACGCGCAGCAACTCGCTGGCCGTTGGTTTGCAGACCAGGGGGCGCAACTGCCCGCGTTGCCAGGCGTGGCGCAGCCAAGCCAGCCGCCCGTTGCTGAACAACAGGGCGGAAAGCACCACATTGGTATCGAGCACGACGCGGGGCGCGGCGCTTGTCATCCGCGCCGGGCCCAGGCGATGGCGTCTTCCACGTCTTGCTCGTTGATGCCTAAACGCTGCAATTGGTCACGCACGGCCTGCGCCTGATGGATGCGCACCGGTGTCAGCACAATGCGGCCGTTTTCAACCTGCACATCGAAATATTCGGCGGCATCGACTGCCGAGACGGCTGCCTTGGGCAAGGTGATCTGGTTTTTGACCGTCAGTTTGGCGAGCATGGCTTGCCCCCTTAAAAAATGAAGTAAGGAAATCTTACTCTCTTTAATAGCAATTGCAAGCCATTCACCATTCCGCTACAGCGAGCGGCGCGGCTCAGTCCAGCGCCAGCGGGGTGGATGGGGTCATGGATGTTTCTCCTTCAGCCAGAAACGTTCATCGCGCAACAGGTTTTGCATGCGCTCGGCCGAGCTGCCCTCGCCGTGCTCAAACACCCGCGCCATCAATTGCGTGACCGCAGCCGCTGCCACCGCATCTTGCGCCGCCAATCGGCGAATCTGGATATTCATGGGCTTGACTCCTGTTTCTGCATACGCCTCTTCACCGCCCGGCCAAGGCCGCCTCGATGGCCGCAATGTCGATTTTTTTCATCGTCATCATGGCGGCAAAGGCGCGTTGGGCGGCGGCGCGGTCAGGGTGGGTATAGATTCGCATGAGCTGCACGGGCGTGATTTGCCAAGAGATGCCCCATTTGTCCTTGCACCAGCCGCACGCGCTTTCCTGCCCGCCGTGGCCGACGATGGCGTTCCAGTAGCGGTCGGTTTCTTCCTGCGTGGTGGTGGCAACCTGAAACGAAAACGCCTCGCTGTGCTCGAAGTGGGCGCCGCCGTTCAGCCCCATGCAGGGCAGGCCCAGCACGGTGAACTCGACCATTAGCACGTCGCCAGCCTTGCCGCCGGGATAGTCGCCCGGCGCACAGTGGATGGCGCCCACCGCCGAATCGGGGAAGGTGTCGGCGTAAAAGCGCGCGGCGTCCTCGGCATCGCCGTCAAAGCAGAGGTAGATGGTGTTTTTGTGCATGACGTTCATTCCTTCAATCCGGCATTCATCATCCACGGGGTGCCGAAGCGGTCGGTGACGATGCCAAAGCCCTTGGCCCAGGCGCTTTCGGCAAACGGCATTTGCACCTGTCCGCCTGCGGCCAGCGCGTTGAAGATGCGCTCGCCTTCGGCCACGGTATCGACATCAATCGCTACCTGAAAACCCTGCATGGGCTGGAAGCCGCCTTCGCTGCAAAAGGCCGGCAGGCTGTCGCTGGCGCTGAACAGGCATTCGCCGTGGTGCATCAGCTGGCTGTGCGCCACTTTGTTTTTGTCGGCCTCGGAAAGCGGCGGCATGTCCGGCTCTGGCGGCATCTCGGCATAGCGCATGATTTGCGCTTGGGCGCCCAAGAGTTCGGCGTAAAACGCCATCGCCTCGGCGCAGTCGCCGTTGAAATAGAGATAGGGGCTGAGTTTCATGGGCTTTCTCCTTGGGTGGGTACGCTGCGGACGCGAATGAAGTACGCGGAGATTCTTCCGCAAATCGCCGTGCGGCATTTGTCACGGATTGCGCTGGCGCAGGTAGTCAAACAGCAGTTTGGGCATGTTGACGGTGATTGGCGGGTCGCTGGGGCGCAGCGGGCGGAATGGCAGCGTCAGCGTCTGTGGCGCGGGCAGCGGGAAGGTGATCGGTTCGGGATGCAGGGCACGCAGGCAGTGGTCAAGGCGGAAGAAATCCAGCGGGTTCAGGCTGGGGCGCATTTCGCAGCCGAGCAAGTGGTAGCGGCCGTCGGGAATATGGTCGATGACAAAGCGGCGGGTATGGAACAGCGCCCGCCCCAGCACCGGCACGCCGCGCGGGATTGGCTCGGCAAACAGCCCGACAAACACCAGCGTCCCCAGCCCCTCGCCCTGCACTTCCACGCTGAGCGCATGCGGCTGCGGATGGGCGACGGGGTTGAAACCGTGATACGGCAGCACCCGGGCGCGCGCATCGCCCAGCTCCCGGCGCAGCACGGCGCTGAAGCCGGGCGCATCGGCGCGGTAATCGCGCGGGCTTTGCCCGGTATGGGCGCGAAAGCGGTGCGCGTAGGTGGCGGCGCTGGCATGGCCGGCCTCCAGTTGCGAGGCAATCACTGGCTGGCCTTGTACCAGCGGAGCGATGCCCTGCTCGATTTTCAACGCAGCGATGTAGTCACGCAGCGACAGTCCGGTGTGGGCGCGAAACCAGCGGCTCAGGGCAAAGCGGCTCACCCCGAAATGCGCGGCAATCTGCGCCGGCGTGGGGTCTTGATGCAGCTGGGTGCGGATATGCGCTGTCAGGGTCTCAACATCCATCATGAGCGTGATTGAAACACGACGGCCTGCGCACCGGCAGGCCGTGGCAGGCTTTAGCGCAGGTTGCCGGGCACCTGTGGCGCCTGCAAGCGCCGCAGCGGGGTGCCGGTGAGGTCGATTTCTTCGCCAAAGCGCGGGCTGTGGTGGTTCCACGCGTCCACGGCGCGATCCAAAGCCTCGCGGCTGTCGGCGACGAAGTTCCACCACATGAGCGTGGGATGCGGCAGCGGCTCGCCGCCCAGCAGCAGGAAGTGGCTGCCGGCTTCGGCTTCGATGGCCAACTGGGTTTCGCCCGCAGCGATAAAGGCCAGCGTATCGGCGCCAAAGGTTTCATCGCCAATGCGCACCTGGCCGGCAATCACCAGCACGCCGTATTCCCAGCCGCACTGGCAGGGAATTGGCAAGCGAGCCGCCGCCTGGCATTGCACATCCACGCCCAGCAGCGGGCTGTGCTGCATGGTGGGCGCAGTACGCCCCTGAAAGCTGCCGGTAGTGAGGACATAGCGCACGCCGCCTTCCTGCCAGGTGGGCAGTTCCGGGTAATGCACAAAGCCCGGCGCGATGGATTGATTCATCGGCAGGGCAATCCACAGCTGCACTGCGTGCAGGCTGTGCACCCCCTCGAGGCTCTGCTCGGTATGGGCGATACCATGCGCATCACCCGTGCCTGCGGTCATCAAGTTGACCTGGCCCGGGCGGATCAGTTGCCTGGTGCCCAGGCTGTCGCGGTGCAACAGCTCGCCTTCCAGCATCCAGGTAAAGGTTTGCAGGTTGGTGTGCGGATGCGCGCCGACTTGCAGGCCGGGGCTGCCTGCCTCGAAACGGGCCGGGCCGATATGGTCGAGAAAGCACCAGGCGCCGATGGTGCGGCGCCCGGCCTGCGGCAGCAGCCGGGCAACGGGGATGCCGCCAACGTCTTTGCCATGGGCAGTGAATTTTTGTGCGGTCATGGGAAGGTTTCTTGACCTGGGGCGGGGCTGGGCGGCAGGTCACGACCTGCCGCCCTACTTCAAGCCATCTGCCCAAACTTGCCGCTGTTGAAGTCACGGATGGCTTCGGCGATTTCGGCCTGGCTGTTCATCACAAACGGGCCATAGCCCACCACCGGCTCATCAATCGGCTCCCCGGCCAGCAGCAGCAGCTTGGCATCGGCATTGGCTTCGATACTCACGCCGCTGCCCTGGTGCGAGAGCGTGGCCATTTCGGCCTTGCGCAGCACCTTCTCGCCGTTGACCTGCACCGTGCCATCCAGCACCACAATCAGCGTGCTCCAGCCCTCGGGCTGGTCAAGCCGGGCGCTGTGGCCGGCATTCAGGCGCACATCCCAGACGTTCATCGGGCTGTAAGTCTCGGCAGGCCCCTTGCCTTCGCCATAATGCCCGGCAATCACCCGCACCCGCCCGGCATCGCCCGGCAGCGCGATGGCGGGGATTTGCGCATCGGTAATGCCCTGATAGTGCGCCGGGGTCATCTTGTCCTTCCTGGGCAGGTTCACCCACAGCTGCACCATCTCGAACGGCCCGCCCTCGCGACTGTAGCGCTCGGAATGAAATTCCTCATGCAAGATGCCGCCGCCGGCCGTCATCCACTGCACATCGCCACGGCCAATCACGCCGCCGGCGCCAGTGGAATCGCGGTGTTCGACCTCGCCCTCATAGACGATGGTGACCGTCTCAAAACCGCGATGCGGATGCCGCCCCACGCCACGGCGGTAGCCGCTGTTGGGTTCAAACTCGGTCGGCGCGGCATAGTCCAGCAGCAAAAACGGGCTGCGGCTGGGCACATCCGCGCCGCTGTAGCCAAACATGCCGTGCACGGGAAAACCATCGCCCACCCAGTGACGGCCGGGGGCGCTATGGGTACTCAATACGGTTTTGTTGCTGGTCATGGCAGATATCCTGTTGTTTCTTGTAATCAAGCACCGAAAGAAACGGTACGGATGTCATGGTAGGGATGAACACCAGCAGGATAAACAGGCGTTTTCTCATCACATCATCCCGTATTTGCAACAATTGGCCGCCCTGCCCCGGCGCTGGGCGATAATCGCGGCTGTTTTGCTTGTCCTCAACGCCAAGGCGCGCACCGCTGTGGCGGTCTGGCAAGGCATCTTGTCCAATATCCCCAAGGAGATTTCCGATGACTGCATTCGACCCGGCACTGCGCCAGCGCATTGAAACCGCCTTTGAGCAGCGCGCCAGCCTCGATAACGCTGCGCTGGCTGCCCTGCACCCGGATATCGAAGCCTGCATGGCCGGGCTTGAAAGCGGTGCGCTGCGCGTGGCCGAGCCCACGGCGGATGGCTGGCAGGTCAATGAATGGCTGAAAAAAGCCGTGCTGCTGTACTTCCGCACCCATGACATGCAGGTGATGGCAGGTGCCCCGGCTCCCTACTGGGACAAGGTGCCGATGCGTTTTGCCGGCTTTGATGCCGAGGACTTTCGCCGCGAAGGTGTGCGCGTGGTGCCGGGCACGGTCGCGCGGCGCGGCTGCCATATTGGCCGCGATGTGGTACTGATGCCGAGCTTCGTCAATATCGGCGCCCATGTGGGCGAAGGCACGATGGTCGACACCTGGGCGACGGTCGGCTCCTGCGCCCAGGTCGGCAAACACTGCCATATCTCCGGCGGCGCCGGCATTGGCGGCGTGCTGGAGCCGTTGCAGGCCACCCCCACCATCATCGAAGACCATTGCTTTATCGGCGCGCGCTCGGAAGTGGTGGAAGGCGTCATCGTCGGCCATCACAGCGTGATTGGCATGGGCGTGTTTCTGGGTCAATCCACCCGCATCTACCACCGTGAAAGCGGCGAAATCAGCTATGGCCATATCCCGCCGGGCAGCGTGGTGGTATCCGGGCAACTGCCTGCCGCCGATGGCTCGCATTCGCTGTACTGCGCAGTCATCGTCAAACAGGTGGACGAAAAAACCCGCGCCAAGACTTCCGTCAACGAGCTGCTGCGCGGCCTGGCAAGCTGAACCAAATCCATCGAAATCACCTTACGGACTTCACCATGACCACGCTTTACGGACTGAAAAACTGCGATACCTGCAAAAAAGCACGCAAATGGCTGGAACGCTTTGATATTGCGCACCAATTTGTCGATGTACGCGAAACCCTGCCCAGCCCGGAGATGTTGCTGGTGTGGCAAGCGCATGTTGGCGGCTTTGAAAAGCTCATCAACAAATCCTCGACTACCTGGCGGCAGTTGCCGGAAAACCGCAAAACGCCCGGCTCCGAGGCCGAGTGGAAGCTGCTGTTGCGCGAGCATCCGGCGCTCATCAAACGCCCGCTGCTGCAACTGGACGATGGCCGTGTGGTGCAGGGCTTTTCCGACAATGGCTACAAAAAGCTGTTTGCACTGGCATGAGTGATGTTGTTGCGCTCACCTGCGCGCTGATTTCCCGGCCGTCCATCACGCCTGAAGATGCTGGCTGTCAGGCACTGATTGCCGAACGTCTGGCGCGCTGCGGCTTTGCCATCGAACACTTGCGTTTCAACAACGTCGATAACCTCTGGGCCAGCCACGGCAACGGCGCCCCGGTACTGCTGCTGCTCGGACATACCGATGTCGTGCCGCCGGGCAATCTGGACGCCTGGCAGAGCGCCCCCTTCACCCCGGAAATCCGCGATGGCCTGCTGTATGGCCGTGGCGCTGCCGACATGAAGGCCAGCGTGGCTGCCTTCGTGGTGGCGCTGGAGCAATTCGTGGCGGCGCATCCCGAGCACCCCGGCACAATTGCCCTGCTGCTGACCTCTGATGAAGAAGGCGCAGCCATTGACGGCGTGCGGCAAATGGCCGAAGTGCTGCGCGCACGCAGCCAGCGCATTGACTGGTGCATCACCGGCGAGCCTTCATCCAAACAGCGTCTGGGAGATTTGTTGCGGGTAGGCCGGCGCGGCTCGCTGTCGGCACGCCTCATCATCCAGGGCGTGCAAGGCCATGTCGCCTATCCCGAACTTGCCCGAAACCCCATCCATGCCGCCCTGCCCGCCCTGGCCGAACTTGCCGGCAAGCAATGGGACAGCGGCTTTGACAGCTTCCCGCCGACCAGCCTGCAAATCACCGACACCCACGCCGGAAACCACGCCAACAATGTGATTCCCGGGCAGATGGAAGTGCTGTTCAACCTGCGCTACAACCCCAACTGGAACGCCACCGCCCTGCAAACTGCCTGTGAAGCCATCTTCAAGCGCCACCAACTTGATTACCAAATCCACTGGCATCACAGCGGCGCCCCCTTCCACACCCCGGAAGGCGTCTTGCGGCAGACCGCCCGCCAGATACTGACCGAATTTTCCGGCACGCCCCCGGAAGAGAGCACTGGTGGCGGCACCTCCGATGCCCGCTTCATCGCCCCGCTGGGCGCCGAGTGCATTGAAATCGGCCCGGCCAATGCCAGCATCCACCAAGTGGACGAACATATCCGCCTCACTGACCTGCAGGCTCTGCCAGCGCTTTACCTGCACCTGATTGAACGCCTGCTGCTGGCAAACTGAAAATTGAGCCCCTGCAACCACCTGCAGGGGCAATCAGTCAGGCATTCAAAGCCGCCTGTGCGGCACTGAGTACTGCGCCGCTTTCCACCATGCGCACAGCGCTGGCGACATCGGCATCGAGGGCATGGTCGCGCCACATCATCGGCAAATGCCGGCGGATTTCCGCATGTGCTGCGGCCACCGCCTTGCCCGGATGAAATGCCTGGCTTGCCGCCAGTTCCTGGCGCAGGCTCTCGACTTCAGCCAAAAACACCTCGCGATTGTCGGCCTCGGGCAGCGGCATGCCACGCACCTTGCGGGCAAACTGCCCGGCATTGCCGTTCCGGGCCAGCTCGCGCGCGGCATTGATCATGGCGATGCGCAAGTCCAGCGCCTGTGCGGCGGTGGCCAACTCCAGCCCCAGCACTTTGGCAAGTTCGCCGGTCATCGCCAACACATGCCGGGCTTCGTTGGCGCCCATCGACACATGGTCTTCGGCATTGGCACTGGTCGGCACTGAATACACCGCAGCGGGCATGGCGCGCGATGCCAGGTCGTTGACGATGGCCGCGCAGCTGTACTGCACGATCATGTAGCCCGATTCGGTGCCATCCTCGTTGCCAATCAGGAACGCCGGCAAGCCGTCGTTGGTGGCCGGATCCACCAGTTTGTTGGTGCGGCGCTCGCTGATGGAAGCCAGCACCGGAATCGCCGCTTTCAGATAGCTCATCGCTAGCGCCAGCGGCATGCCGTGGAAGTGGCCGGCGGAAATCACTTGCTGCTCGACATGCTCGGCATTGGCATCGGGGAATACCAGCGGGTTGTCGGTCACCGCGTTCAGCTCGATGTCCAGAACACGCGCGGCCTGTGCCAGCGCATCGCGCACTGCGCCATGCACCTGCGGAATGCAGCGCAGTGAGTAGCTGTCCTGCGGCTGATGCTTCTTGCCGCCGCGGAAGGGTTTGAAGCGTTGATAGAACTTTTCGCAGCCATGCCGCTGTGTATCCGGCACCCAATCCCAGCTGATATCGAAGCTCAGCGCCTGCAGCTCGACACTGTCCCAGCTTTCCGGCTGCCAGGTTTTGAAGCTCGGCACCAGATGGTAGGGAATATCGGCAAGCCTTGAGCCTTGCAGCAGGCGGCGCAGATTGCCCGCCACTTGCACCTGTCCCGGGTGCGGGCGCAGGGCATGGACTTCCGGCGCAAAGGCGCCGAGCCGTCCGGCAAAGGCTTCGATGGTCATGGCCGCAGCGAGGTCAGCGGTATCGAGCAGTTTTTCCATGCGCTCAACGGCCAGCACGCCGGTGGCCAGCATCTGAGCGGTACCATTGTTGAGCGCCAGACCTTCCTTGTGCGTCAGCTTCACCGGCTCAAGCCCGGCGCGCTTGAGCGCCTCGCCGCCCGGCATGCGCTCTCCCTGATAGAAAGCTTCGCCAGCGCCGAGCAGCACAATCGCCAGATGCGAAAGCGGCGCCAAATCCCCTGATGCGCCCACCGAACCCAGTTGCGGCACCACCGGCACCACCCCGGCATTGAGCATCGCCGCCAAGGCCTGCAGGGTTTGCACGCGGATCCCGGAATGGCCGCGCAGCAAGGTATTGATGCGGATGCCGAGCATTGCCCGCACCACTTCCGGTGCAAACGGCTCGCCCACGCACACGGCGTGGGTGATGATGAGATTGCGCTGCAATTCTTCATGCAGTGAGCCTTCATCATTGCCCGGCCGCGTGCGACGCGCGCCCAGCAGCTTGTCGGCATTGCTGCCAAAGCCGGTGGAAACCCCATAAATCGGCTCCTCGCGGCGTACCTGTTCGGCCAGAAACTCGGCAGCTTTCGCCACTTTTTCAAGCGCCTTGGCATCCAGCGTGACCGGCGCGCCTTCGGCGATTTTCACAAGGCTTGCGCGGTCCAGCGAATGACCATCCAAATGGATAGTGGTTGCACTCATGCATTTTTCTCCCGTTTCTGTTGCAGCCAGGCCACGGCCTGGCCAAGAGGTAGCGTCTGTTGCTCGCCGCTTGCCAGGTCTTTCAATGTGACGGTGCCCTCTGCACGCTCACTTTCACCGCGCAATGCCACGAAGCGAATCCCGGCGCGGTCGGCATACTGGAACTGACGGGCGATTTTTTTCGCCTCCATCTGCGTTTCCACATTCAGCCCGGCTTCGCGCAAGGCTTGCGAAAACGTCAATGCGTCGGCAAAACCGGCCTCGTCCATCAGCCCGACCAACACATCCACCGAGCTGCCCGCAGCGCTGACGATACCGGCCTCGCGCAACTGCCAGAACAGGCGGCTAAGACCAATGGAAATGCCCACGCCCGGCAGGCGCGATTTGCTGTAATGGCTGGCCAGGTTCTCGTAACGGCCACCGGAGCAAATCGAACCGATTTGCGGGTGCGCATTCAATTGCGTTTCGTAAACAATGCCGGTGTAGTAATCCAGCCCACGTGCAATGGAAAGATTGATGGCATAACGCGATTCGGGAATCCCCATCGCCTGCAACTGCTCCAGCGTGGCGACAAGCTCGGCGCGCCCTTGCTCAAACTGCTCACTGCCCTCGCCCAATGCCGCCAGTTTTTCCAACGCATCGGCATGGCCTGCCGAGCGCACCCGTGAGAACGCCAGCAGCCGGTCGGCCACGTCCGCGCTCAGCGCAAAGCCTTCTGCCATCAACGTTTGCCGTACCGCGTCCTCGCCGCGCTTGTCCAGCTTGTCCAGCTCACGCAGCACCGCATCCTGCTGCGCACCGGCAATCCCCAGGCCTTCAAAAAAGCCGCGCAACAGCTTGCGGTGATTGAGCCAGATGGTGAACTCGCCAATGGCAAGACGCTCGAATACCGCGTTGATGACCGCCGGAATCTCGGCATCAAAACGCGGCGAAAGGCTGTCCTTGCCAATCACGTCGATATCGCACTGGTAGAACTCGCGGAAACGCCCGCGCTGCGCACGCTCGCCGCGATATACCCGCTGCATCTGGTAACGACGGAACGGAAACGCCAATTCGTGCTCGTGCTCGGCCACATAACGTGCCAGCGGCACGGTCAAGTCAAAACGCAGCGCCAGCTCCGGCAAGCTGGCCTCGCTGCCCGGCTCACGGGATTTTTCCAGCGCACCGGTGGACTGGGCGAAATACACCTGGCGTTCGGTTTCGCCGCCGGTTTTGGTCAACAGCACCTCGGTCAGCTCGAACACCGGCGTTTCCACCGGCAGAAAACCAAACGACTCATACGTATTGCGGATGATGTCCAGCATGCGCTGGAAAGCGATTTGCTCGCGCGGCAGCAATTCCATCACGCCGGGCGGAGTACGGGGCTTGATCAAGATGGCCTCGATGGTTCAGAAAAGCCGACTAGTTTAAGAGCCTGCCGCCTGCCCGCAAGCCCAATGGATGCAAGTGACAATCAAAAAAACCAAAAACTTTCGCATTGGCGCTTGCACAACTGCAAATCCATCCTTATACTGCGCCCCTCGCAATTCGGGGTGTAGCTCAGTCTGGTAGAGCGCTACGTTCGGGACGTAGAGGTCGTAGGTTCGAATCCTGTCTCCCCGACCAATTCCAAAGCCTGAAAAACACCTGTTTTTCAGGCTTTTTTGTGCCCGCAAGGCAGGCCTTCCCAGTCAGTCACTAACATTTTTTCAACCTTTGCGCGGCCTTCTGCGCTTAACATCGGCACTCCCTCAACCCCTAACCGGAGCTTCCGATGAAATCTCGCAATCTTCCCCTTGGCGTCCTGGCCGGCTCTTTGATGCTTTCCGGCAGTGCGTTTGCCATCACTTCGCTTGAAAGTGGCTATATGCAGGACGGCCAGCAAGCACAACAAACCCAGCATCAACAGGGTGAAGGCAAATGCGGTGGCGAAGGCAAGTGTGGCGGCGGCAAATGCGGCTTCACGCAAATGGACAGCGATAACGATGGCAAGGTCTCACGCCAGGAATTTGCCGCAGCCCACAATGGCCAGGACGCGCGCTTTGCTGCACACGATCTGGACGGCGATGGCTTTGTGACCCGGGCTGAAATGGAGCAGCACCACGCACAACGTCGTGAAGCCGCAGCCCAGGGTGGCGAACAAAAACAGGCCACCGAAGGCAAATGCGGTGAAGGCAAGTGTGGCGGTGGCAAATGCGGCGGCAATCGCTGATTTGCGCCTGAACGTCTGTATTCGCCCGGACAGTGACTGTCCGGGCGCTCCCAGCGAGTTTCAACATGCTTGCCGATGACAGCATTGGGCTTGGCCTAAGGCGCGGACTATTGGATGACATCGAGGCCGCAGCACCAGGCGATTTCGATTTTCTTGAGTGCGCACCGGAAAACTGGATTCATGTCGGCGGCGCGCTCGGCGCACGCTTCAAGGCGCTGGCTGCGCGCTATCCCATCACCCTGCATGGGCTGTCGCTTTCGCTAGGCGGCAGTGCACCGCTGGATGAAGCCTTGCTTGGCGATATCGCCGCCTTCATGCAGCGATTTGGCATCCAGCATTACAGCGAACATCTTAGTTACAGCGCCGATGATGGCCATCTGTATGATCTGATGCCACTGGCATTTGATCGCGAAACCATCGCCCATGTAGCGCGCCGTATTGACCGGGTACAGCAGCGCCTGGGGCGACGCATCGCAGTGGAAAACATCAGCTATTACGCCGCACCCTGGCAGCAAATGCCCGAGATGGATTTCATCCAGGCCGTACTGGAGGCGGCCGATTGCGAGCTGCTGCTGGATGTCAACAATGTGTACGTCAATGCCATCAATCATGGCTATGCGGCGCGTGATTTTCTTGCTGCCCTGCCCTCTGGCCGCATCGCCGGTTATCACATCGCCGGGCATTTTGACGAGGCGGATGACCTGAAGATCGACACCCACGGCAGTGCCGTCAAGGACGCTGTCTGGCAGTTGCTGGCCGATGCCTATGCCTTGCACGGGGTGAAGCCGACCCTGCTGGAGCGCGACTTCAATTATCCACCCTATACCGAGCTACAGGCAGAGCTTGCCCGCATCCGGCAGATTCAGGCACAGCACAAAGCCGTTACGGGAATTGCCGCATGAGCACGCTCAAGGCTCGGCAATTCGCCTTTGCCGCCCATTTGCGCGATGAAACTGCAGCGCCGCCCCCCGGTATCGAAGCACGGCGCCTGGCGGTGTATCGCGAGCTGTTTTTCAATACCATCGAAAACCTTTTGGCCAGCAATTTTCCGGTCATCAAAAAGACCCTGGGACAAACAGCATGGCGGCAAAAGGTGGAAGATTTCCATCGTCAATATCGCGCACAAACACCGTTGTTTACCCGCATTGGCTGCGAATTCATTGATTTTTTGCAACAACAGCCGCAAGACCCGGCAGCGCCTTGGCTTGCCGAGCTTGCCCATTACGAGTGGATGGAACTGAAGGCACAAATCGACGACAGCCCAGTGCCGCCACACGATAGCGATGCTGACTTGTTGCAGGGTATTCCGCTGCTTGCCCCTCAAGTCTGGCCACTGGCCTATCAATGGCCGGTAGAAAAAATCGGCCCGGCATTCAAACCCACCGGCGTGCCTGCGCAGCCCAGTTTGCTACTGGTGTACCGGGATGCCGACATGCAAGTGCGCTTCTCCAGCCTGGCACCACTGGCCTACCGGCTGCTGCAACTGCTGCAAGAAAACCGCAGCCAAACAGGCCAAGACTTGTTGCAACAACTTGCCAACGAGGCCGATCAAGCCAATAACCCGGTATTTTTTACCCAAGCCCAGCAAATGCTGACATCGCTCAAAGCCCAGGGCTTGCTGCTCGGCACGCAAACGTAAGCGCCTGTTCAAGGATTTACGGCGAGGCGGTTCCGGCTTCGGCTCCCCCCCTGTCACGACGCGCCGCATAATGCGTGCCCGGTGGCGGCATACGGGTGAAATGGGTATGGATGCCATCGAGTACTGCGCGTGCCAGCTGACGCTGGAAGCGGCTGCTCTTGAGCCTGGCTTCTTCTTCCGGGTTGCTGATAAAGGCCGTTTCTACCAGCATCGAGGGCACATCCGGCGAGCGCAGCACCACGAAATTGGCGCGCTCGATTTGCTGCTTGTGGGTCTTGCCAAGCCGCTTCAAGCCTTCCAGCACTTCATTGGCCATCCGCTCCGAGGCGCGCTGGGTGGCGCTTTGCGACAAATCCAGCAGTACTGAAGCCAGGGTGCCTTCCTTGCCTTGCAAACGCACGCCCCCCACCAAATCAGCGGCGTTTTCACGGTCGGCCAGCCAGCGTGCCGCCTGCGAGGTGGCTCCGCGTGTGGAAAGCACATAAACCGATGAGCCGCGTGCATTACGGTTTTCCGCCGCATCGGCGTGAATGGAGATGAACACATCGGCATTGGCGCGGCGAGCGCGTTGATAACGCTCCGCCAGGGGAATGAAGAAATCGGCATTGCGAGTGAGATAAGCCTTCAGCCCCGGGGTGGCATCGACTTGCCGGGCAAGCTCGCGGGCGATAGCCAGGGTGATGTCTTTTTCACGGGTGCCGCCAGGGCCAATCGCCCCCGGATCCTGCCCCCCGTGACCGGCATCAATGGCCACAATCACCGGACGCAAGGCGGCATGACGATTCATGTCCTGTACGCTGCGCACCGGCGCAGGTGTGCTGTTCTCAAGCCCTGAGGCAACCGCTGTTTGCTGCGGCTTCTGCACGGCTTGGGTTACTGGCGATGCCGGCGTTTGCGTTGATGATACTGATGGGGCTGGCATTACCGGTGCAGGCGCAGCGACCGGCTGCGGCAAGGCTGTCTGCTGCGGCGTTAGCGGCTCAGCCGCTGTCGGTGACGGTTGAGTCTGCATATCACCCGCCACCATCGTGGGTACGGTTTGCGCAGCCGCTGCAATCGCGGCAATGCCATCGCCTGGCCATTCCAGAATCAAGACCGCCTTGCCATCGCGCCATTCCATATTCGGACCGATAGCCACCACCGGCGCGCTCAAATCAAACACGACCCTGGCCGTACCCGATACCGGCTGACCACTGCGCACCGACCTGACAATACCCTTGGCGGCAGGCAATTTGAGCTGGTGAGCCAGGCTGGTTTGGCTCATGTCCACCACCAGCCTTTCCGGCGCTGATAGCCGTAGCACCCGATATTCCACCCGGCTATCGAGCGTGATTTCGGCACGGGTACCGCTGGGGGTTTCATGCAGGCTGACAGCGCGGACTTCGCGCGCCTCAGCCAAATTCCAGACAAGCGCAAGCAGGAGCGCAAGCCCCAGCAAGATTTGTTCGATTCTCATTCCTTTGACACGCATCCGCAGATTCAAACATCGCTGCCACAAAGGTTCAATGTTTTCTTTATCAAAAGTGGAAACCTGGTTAACTGCTTCTCAGCTTCACAAGCAGGCGCAGGTTATCCGTGCCTGCACGCAAAACAAAGGCGCAGCTTGATGCTGCGCCTTTGCCAGGGCCTGCGCCGTGGAACTATCAGAAGCGGCGGCGGTATTGCAGGCTGGCAGTATCCACATCACCCAGCGGACTGTTGCGACGGCTGTAATCCAGACGCAGCAGATGCTTGCGCCAGGCCGCATTCATCCCCAGCCCAAACAGGCTGCTGCGCGCGGCCAAACCTACGCCATACATGGCCTGCCAGTCCTCCATGCCGACAAAGCTGGCCTGGAAGATTTCCCCCCGGCCGTGCAAGCGTTGCTGCCATTCGCCACGGGCATCCACGCCCAGGCGCAGGCCATTGTCGAAAAGCCAGCTACGCTCGCCACGCAACCCGGCATAGGCCTGGGTACGGCGGCTGTCCCAGTCCAGCGCCCGAAGCCCCAAACCACTGAGGCTGCTTTCACGGAAGCCGCGGTTGGTCAGATCCACATACTGGATACCGGCATACGGGGTGAGTTTGGTATCGGCGATATCAAAGCGACGCCCGGCTTCGGCATTGAGGTTGAAGTAGTGCCCGGACAGGCGGCTGTTGGCGCCCTCCAGCTGCGTACCCAGCAGCAGATGACGCTGCATTTCACGTTCAAACTGGCCAAAGCCCAGCCGGCCCTGTGCATACCAGCCATCACGCAACCAGCCTGCATAGAGCTGACCTTCGTTCTGACGGCCACGCACCTGATCGCCCAAGGCCGGCAGCCAGCTTTGCTGTTGCTGGCGACTGAACATCAGGCCGAGTACTGCGTTCTGGCCGATGCGCACGTCATGACCAATCATTTCGCCATTGCTGCTATAGCCCACGCCATCCATACCCGCTTGCGCCAGGCTGCCATTGCGGCTCAAGTCGCTGTACCAGGAGCCCGCTTCAATCGCACCCGAGCGCAGCGCGTCAAAACGGCCGGAAGCCGCGCGGCGTGCGGCATCAATGCTGTCATAGGTCAGCGCCGAAGAGGCACCATGCAACTGCCCGGACAGGCTGCGCAAGGACAGGTTCACGCCTTCAATGCCCTGGGCACGCTGGAAAGCACCCAGACCATTGGCAAGCGCCACACTGGCCGGGCCACCCAAGGGGTTCTTGGTTTGCTCATCAATGCGCTTCATCACCGCTTCGACGCGCTCTGCCGCTTGCAGGGCATATCCCTCAAACTGCCAGGCCTGCGCAGCTTGATGGACATCAATCCGGCTGGTCACCAGATACGCATTCAGGAGGTCATACTGCAGTTCAGCATTGAACAGCACCAACTTTGGATCCCAGCTAAGCGTGCCAAAGCGGCCAATGAGGCCTTTTTTGGTGTAAATCACCCTTTCCTTGCTGGATGTTTGATAGCCATCGCGGATACCGGCGATATGCAGGCGCGAGTCGGCATCATTACCGGTATGCCCGCCAATGTCTGCAACCCCGTCCACACCTATCGGGTTGCCGAGCCAAAGCGAAATGATGGCCGGACTCAAATAGGCGCGCTCACCGTTAGCAGGATTGGCACCAGAAGCACCGTTGGTGAAATTGCCCGCTATCGACAGCGCCTGCCCTTCCTGGCTGCCACCGGCGATCAGCACGCCGTTATTGACAAGATTACCGCCAAAATTTCCCTGCCCCCACAGCACACCGGTTTGTGCGATGCTGACATTGGATTTTTCCAGCCCGCCCTTGACAACCAGTGTGCTAATGCGTTTTATGCCAGCGACTTCAAATTTGGCTTCCATATCGCTGCTATAGCTGATTTTGGTTTCGCCGGTGTAGTTACTACGCTTGGCCAATATCAAGGTGCCTGCACCCATTTTGTGCAGGCCGCCATCACCGGAAATACGGTTGCCCCAGGTTGAACTCATCCCGCCAGCAGCGTGCGCAAGATTGGGCAGCTCCACCTTGACATCGCCCCAGTCAAAGCGCGCTGGCCCCTTGACCGCCTTGGCGACATTCAAAAGGCCATAGCCAAACTCACTGTCCGGCCCTTCCTCGCCAATATCGGTGGCCGTGCCCAGAATGGTTTGACGCACCAGGTCGTTATTGAAATACGGGAAAGCACTCCATACCAGCGCTGCGGCACCAGAGACCAGGGGGGCGGCATAGGAGGTGCCGCCCCCCCATTTAACCTCTGTCCCCTTGGGGTCGATATAGGTCACATTACCGGGTGCCGTCAGACAGTAACTCTTGGCAATACCGCAAGCCTGGGAATAGTTCGTCAGTGTGGGAGTAGCTTCGGTCGGATTCAGCGCCGCTACCGCCAGCCAGCCGCGCTCAAGGAAAGCCGCTGCCTCGCCCTTACTTGGCAACGCGGCGTTATCAGAAGGATTTCCCCGATAACGCGAGTCTTCACCATTATTGCCATTAGCAAATACCACCAGGCCATCGCGGTTGAGGATAAAGTCGCTATAGGCGTTGACGAATTCAGCCGTCACCGCATCGCTACTCCAGTACAACCCGCCCCAGGAATTGTTGATGATGCGGGCACCGGCATCGGCCAATTCAAGGTTTATGCCTTTAAAGAACTTATCAATCCCCTGACCTGCAGATATTTCATTACCTTGCCCGCTGCCATCATCATCGGGCGTTTTGTCGGCAATGATGCGCGAGGAAACGATTTTGGCATTTTGCGCCACACCGCCCGGCCACTGCCCATAGGCACTGCCCGCCGCCAAAGACGCCACGGTGGTGCCGTGACCGCTGTTGTCATCGACAGTCAAATCATTTTGGCTGCCATCCACATGCACAAAGTGCTGGGTCACCCGTCCATTGAGCGTGGGGTGGTCACGGCGTACCCCCGTATCCACAACACCGATGGTGATACCAGTGCCCTTGTAGCCTGCGGCAATCGCCTGGTCTGCACCGGTCAGCTTCAAATGGGCGTCCATTGCCGGCTGCGCATTGACCGGGCCGGGCTGTGTGGTCGGGGTCGTAGTGGGCGCCGGTGTGGGCGCCGGTGTGGGCGCTGGCGTTGGCGTCGTTCCACCGCCACCGCCACTACCACCGCCAATCTGCAAAGGCGGCGTGGACGGGCTGCCGCCGCCGCTGCCACATGCGCTCAGTCCCAAGGTCAGCACGGAGACAATTGCCCAAGCCAGCTGGTTACGGTTGTGGTTAGTTTCCATGAGTTTTCCCCAAGTTTGAGTCCGTAAAAATGGGCGACAGGCTACCTGCCGCGATTCTGGAGCTTTTTAACGCTTTCCTGATGCAAACACAATGGCAAGCCCGGCACTGCCGAAACGCCAAGGTCGCCAAGCTGCATGTAAACCGTGATAATCGCGACTCATCATCACTCTAACGGAGTTTCCATGTCCGATATCGTCATCACCGCTGCCAAGCGTACCGCCATCGGCTCCATGCTCGGCCAGTTCACCGGCGTACCCACCCCGACCCTCGGCGCTGCGGCCATTGCTGCCGCTTTGACACAGGCCGGCCTCAAGGGGGATCAAGTCGATGAGGTCATCATGGGCTGCGTGCTGCCCGCAGGTTTGGGGCAAGCTCCGGCACGTCAGGCAATGCGCGCCGCCGGTATCGACGATGCTGCTGGCGCCACCACCATCAACAAGGTGTGCGGCTCGGGCATGAAGGCGGTGATGCTGGCGCATGACCTGATCAGGGCCGGTGCTGCCAGCACCGTAGTGGCTGGCGGCATGGAGTCCATGACCAATGCCCCGCATCTTTTGAACGGTTCGCGCACCGGCATCCGTTACGGCAATGCGCCGTTCATCGACCACATGGCCTTTGACGGCCTGACCAACCCCGATGACGGCCAGGCGATGGGGATATTCGGTGACAGGACTTGCGCCAAATACGGTTATGACCGCGAAAAGCTGGATGCCTATGCCACCGAGTCGGTGCAGCGAGCGCAAAAAGCACAGGCAGAAGGCGCTTTCAAGGCCGAAATCGCCCCGGTGACAGTCAAAACCCGCAAGGGTGAAGTGATCGTCGATAGCGATGAAGAGCCCGGCAAAATTGATACGGCCAAAATCCCCGGCCTGCGTGCCGCCTTTGGCAAGGAAGGCGTATTGACCGCGGCCTCTTCTTCCAAGATTTCCGATGGCGCCGCGGCGCTGGTGGTGATGTCGGCTGAAGCGGCGCAGGCTGCTGGTGCCAAGCCGCTGGCACGGATTGTGGCGCATGCCACCCATTCGCAAGCCCCGGAATGGTTTACCACCGCCCCGGTGGATGCCATCAGGAAAGTATTGGCCAAGGCTGGTTGGCAAATGGATGAAGTTGACCTCTTCGAAATCAACGAAGCCTTTGCTTGCGTGGCCATGGCGCCCATCAGCGACCTTGGCATTTCTCATGACAAAATCAATGTCAACGGCGGCGCGCTGGCTCTGGGGCACCCGATTGGCGCTTCCGGCGCGCGCCTGATCGTCACGTTGATTCATGCGCTCAAGGCGCGCGGCGGCAAGCGTGGCGTCGCCGCCCTGTGCATCGGCGGCGGCGAAGCTACAGCGCTGGCCATTGAACTGCTGTAAGGGCAAGCACAAAGGCAAGGCAGAGGGTTCTGTCTTGCCTTCACGCTGGCTTGACTGCGCAAAATCGGCACTAAACCGGCATAACGGAAAACAAAAAAAATCCGGCCACACCTATTGACATCATTCATCATTTTGTCATGATGACGACAACGCGCCGTCATATGCGTGTTGACCTACCACTTTAATGAGGACATCAAAATGACCCTGAACAAGACCCTGATTGCTCTGGCCATGGGCCTGGCTCTGACCGCTTGCGCCAACAATGCAGAACAGGCTCAGGAAGCCGCCGTTGACGCTGCCGCTGCCGCTGCTGAAGCCCAGCAGGCCGCCAACGCCAGCGGTGATGCCGCCACCCAGGCCGGCGCTGACGCCGCTGCCGCTGCCGCTGACGCTGCCGCCACCCAGGCTGATGCCGCTGTTGCCGCCCAGGCTGCCGGTCAGGATGCTGCTGCTGACAACGCTGCTGACGCTGCCGAACAGGCTGCCGACGCTGCTCAGCAGGCGCAAAAGTCGGCTGAAGAAGCCGCTGCTGACAAGAAGTAATCTTGTTGCCCCACAGAGCCGCTGCCAGCAGCGGCTCTGTCATATAACGGCTATCAATGCCGGCTGATATTTCTGACTCTACTGCCCAAGAGGCTCAAATCATGAACATCAAACTCGCTACCTTGATTGCCGCAAGTGCCTTGGCACTCACCGCTTGCAACAACGCTACCACCGAACAGAAACTCGACGAAGCCCAGGCTTCTGCCGAACAGGCTGCCACCGCTGCAGGTGAAGCCGCTGCTGCCAGCGCAGAGTCGGCTGGTGCTGCCGTTGACAATGCTGCCAGCGATGCGGCTGCCGCAACCGAGCAAGCTGCCAATAACATCAAAGATGCCGCCCAGCAGGCCGGCGCCGACATCAAACAGGCCGCCCAGGAAGCTGGCGCCGAAATGAAAGCCGCCAGCAATGAAGCCGCGGCTGAAGCGCGCGCAGCCACTGAAAACATGAAAGCCAGCGCCGCCGGCGCTATCGCCAACGCCGCCCAGAATGTTGCCGACAAAATGGGCGAAGAAAAGAAAGAAGCTGAAGCAGCTGCTGGCAAGAAGTAATCGCCCGCCGTCCTGGCTCACTCACGCAAGCCCCGGCATCCTGCCGGGGTTTTGCTTTTCTCAGTCTTTCGAGTGCATGCGATAATCCCGCGCTCGTTTTAACCGGAATCCACTCATGGCGCGCCAAGCCCTTGTCACCACTGCCCTTCCCTATGCCAACGGCCCGCTGCATCTGGGGCATCTGGTGGGTTATATCCAGGCCGATATCTGGGTGCGGGCGCGGCGCATGGCCGGTGAAACCGTGCACTTCGTCTGCGCTGACGACACCCACGGCACCCCCATCATGCTGGCGGCGGAAAAAGCCGGCACCACCCCGGAAGCCTTCATCGCCGCCATCCAGCAAAGCCACGAGGCCGACTTTGCCGCCTTTCATGTTGATTTCGACCATTACGGCTCCACGCATTCGGCGCACAACCGCGCCTTGACCGAAGCCATCTACCGGGCATTGGATGCTGGTGGTCATATCGGCCGGCGTACGGTGTCGCAGCTGTACGACCCCGAACGCGGCATGTTCCTGCCCGACCGCTATGTCAAGGGCGAATGCCCCAAATGCGGCGCAGCCGACCAGTATGGCGACAACTGCGAAGCCTGCGGCGCGACCTATTCGCCCACGGAATTGCTAAGCCCCAAATCTGCCGTCTCCGGCGCCACCCCGGAGCTGCGCGATTCCGAGCATTATTTCTTCGAGCTTGGCCAGTTCGAGGCCTTCCTGCGCCAGTGGCTGGCCGGCGATGTCGCCCTTGCAGGAGTCAAAGCCAAGCTCGCCGAATGGCTCGATGGCGAAGGCGGCCTGCGTGCCTGGGACATTTCCCGCGACGCGCCGTATTTCGGCTTCGAGATTCCCGGCGCACCGGGCAAGTATTTCTATGTCTGGCTGGATGCGCCGATCGGCTATCTGGCGAGCTTCAAGGCGCTGTGCGAGCGTGAGGGACTGGATTTTGACGCCTTCCTCGCCGCCGGGAGCCAGGCCGAGCTGCATCACTTCATCGGCAAGGACATCGTCAATTTCCACGGCCTGTTCTGGCCGGCGGTGCTGCATGGCGCCGGGCTGCGCGCCCCGACCCGGCTGCACGTCAACGGCTATCTGACCGTCAATGGCGCCAAGATGAGCAAATCGCGCGGCACCTTCATCATGGCGCGCAGCTGGCTCGACCACGGCCTGCCGCCCGAAGCGCTGCGCTATTACTTCGCCGCCAAGACCAGCGGCGGCGTGGAAGACCTCGACCTCAACCTCGGCGACTTTGTCAGCCGCGTCAACAGCGACATCGTCGGCAAGTTCGTCAACCTCGCCAGCCGCTGCGCCGGTTTCATCGAAAAACGCTTTGCCGGGCAACTGGCCGCCGAACTGCCCGACCCGGCTCTGTACGCCAGCTTCATCGAACGCTTGGTGCCGATTCGTGCCGCCTATGCCGACAACGACGCCGCCCAGGCGCTGCGCCTGGCCATGACGCTGGCCGACGAGGCCAACAAATACATTGACGAGGAAAAACCCTGGGTGATTGCCAAGCAGGAAGGCGCCGATACCCGCCTGCAAGCAGTCTGCACCCAGGGCCTCAACCTGTTCCGCGTGCTCGCCCTCGCCCTCGCTCCGGTGCTGCCTGCCACCGCCCGGCGCGTGGCCGAGTTCCTCGCCGCGCCGCTGCAATACTGGCAGGACTGTGATCAGCCACTCACCGGTCAGCGCATCCAGCCCTACCAAGCCCTGTTCACCCGTATCGACCCCAAGCACATCACCGCCATGACCGACGCCAATCGCGACACCCTCAAGCCCGCCGACGCCCCCCCGGCCAAGACCGAGAAAGCTGCTGCCAAGCCTGCCGAGAAGCCCGCAGCCGAAAGCCAGTACATCGGCATCGACGACTTCGCCAAGCTCGACCTGCGCATCGGCAAGGTGCTCGAATGCAGCTTTGTGGAAGGCTCGGACAAACTGCTGCGCTTCCTGCTCGATGCCGGCGACCTCGGCCAGCGGCAAATCTTCTCCGGCATCCGCGCCAGCTATCAGGAGCCGGAAAAACTCGTCGGCCGCAACGTGGTGTTCATCGCCAACCTCGCCCCCCGCAAGATGCGCTTTGGCCTTAGCGAAGGGATGATTCTCTCCGCCGGCTTCGATGGCGGCGCGCTGGCACTGCTGGATGCCGACAGCGGTGCCGAGGCCGGCATGCCGGTCAGATAACCCATCCGCAACATGCCAGCACCTGCTGCCGATATGCTCGTCGAACGCATCGACCGCCTGTTGCCGCAAACCCAATGCGGGCAGTGCGGTTTTGAGGGCTGCCGCCCGTATGCCGAGGCGCTGGCACGCGGCGAGGCCGATATCGACCATTGCCCGCCCGGTGGTGATGCCGGTGCGCGGGCGCTGGCCAAACTCCTGGCACGCCCGGCCAAACCTTATGACCGCAGCCGGGGCGAGCACAAACCCGGCATTGTGGCGAAAGTACTGGAAGCTGACTGCATCGGCTGCACCAAGTGCATTCAGGCCTGTCCGGTGGATGCCATCGCCGGGGCATCCAAATTGATGCACAGCGTCATTACCCCGCTCTGCACCGGCTGTGAGCTGTGCATCCCGCCCTGCCCGGTGGACTGCATCGTGATGCTGCCAGCGCATCGCATACTGTGACAGCGCTATTAGCACTGCGTAAAATGACAGTCATCCCAACTTTGGAGAATCAGGCATCATGCGCAGTGGTAACCCCGCCCTTAAAGAATCCACTTTCCTTGACCTTGGCAGCGGTGCGCTAAGTCAGGCACCCGGTCATGCGATGACCTTGAACGGCACGGTCAACAAGACCGGCTTGCTGCTGCTGCTGGCAGTGTTGACGGCGGCATTTTCATGGTCGCAGACCTTTACTGCCACGGGGGAAGTGGCTTCCGGCGCGATGTTCTACATGATTGGCGGCGCCATCGCCGGTTTCGTGCTGGCGCTCATCACCGCATTCAAGAAAACCTGGGCGCCGGTGACTGCGCCGCTGTATGCATTGGCGGAAGGCTTCTTCCTGGGGACTATTTCGGCCATCTACAACGCCCGCTTCGAGGGCATTGTGCTGAACGCGGTGCTGCTGACCTTTGGCACGCTGTTTGCACTGCTGTTTGCCTATCGCTCCGGCCTGATTCGCGCCACCGAAAACTTCAAGCTCGGCGTGATGGCAGCCACTGGCGGCATCGCACTGGTCTATCTGGCCACCATCGTGCTGGGCTTTTTTGATATCAACATCCCCTATATCCATGAATCCGGCCTGATTGGCATCGGCTTCAGCCTGTTCGTGGTGGTGATTGCCGCGCTGAATCTGGTGCTGGACTTTGATTTCATCGAAACCGGCGTGGAACAGGGCGCGCCCAAATACATGGAGTGGTACGGTGCGTTCGGGCTGATGGTGACGCTGGTATGGCTGTATGTGGAATTCCTGCGCTTGCTGGCCAAGCTGCAATCGCGAGATTGATGCCCGAGCGTCCAATCGTTGCAGCAGTACAAGCCGCCCCACCGGGCGGCTTGTTTCATTGTGCGGCCAAAAATGCCAGCAGTTGCGCTTCGTCCCAGATTTCCAGCCCCAGGTCTTGCGCCTTGGCAAGTTTGCTGCCTGCGGCCTGCCCGGCAATCACCAGCGTGGTTTTTTTCGACACGCTGCCGCTGACTCTGGCGCCCAGGGCTTCGAGTCTGGCTCCGGCTTCATCGCGGCTCATGCTCTCAAGCGTGCCGGTCAGCACTACGGTCTTGCCTGAAAGCGGGCCGTCGCTGGCGCGTTGCGGCGCGCCCTCCGGCCAATGCACGCCATGTGCGCGCAGCCCGGCAATGACCTCGCAGTTATGGCTTTGCGCAAAAAAATGCAGGATATGTGCAGCCACCACCGGGCCAATATCCGGCACTTGCTGCAAGGCGGCTTCATCGGCGGCCATCAGGGCATCCAGGCTGCCGAAGTGCCGTGCCAGGGTTTTGGCGGTGCTCTCGCCGACATCGGAAATGCCCAGTGCAAACAGCAGCCGCTCCAGCGTGGTATTGCGGCTGGCGTCGATGGCGGCCACCAGGTTCTGCGCCCATTTGTCGGCAATCTTGCCGGCCTTGACGGTGGCAGGCGTGCTGTCATCGCGCGCATCGGCGCGGCGCTTCATTTCCAGAAAATCGGCCACTTGCAGGCGGTACAGGTCGGCCACGGTCTGAATCAGGCCAAAGGCCACCAAGTCCTGCGCAAAGCGCTCGCCCAGTCCCTCGATGTCCATCGCCCGGCGCGATGCAAAATGCACCACGGCCTGTACCCGCTGCGCCGGGCAGAACAGCCCGCCCGTGCAGCGCGCCACCACTTCGCCCACTTCACGCTCAATGGCCGAGCCGCAATCCGGGCAGTGCGCGGGCATTTGCCAGGGCACGCTGTCCGGTGGGCGGGCGCTTTCCACCACCCGCACCACTTCCGGAATCACGTCGCCTGCGCGGCGAATGATGACGCTATCGCCCACGCGCACATCCAGCCGGGCGATTTGGTCGGCGTTATGCAAGGTGGCGCGGCTGACTGTTACCCCGCCCACCTGTACTGGCGTCATCTGCACCCAGGGCGTGACCGCGCCAGTGCGCCCGACATTGACCTCGATGGCTTCCACCGTGGTGCGGGCTTCTTCTGCCGGAAACTTGTGCGCAATCGCCCAGCGCGGCGCACGCGAGACAAAGCCCATTTCCTGCTGGCGGTCGAAGCGGTCGAGTTTGTAAACCACGCCATCGATGTCATAAGGCAGGCCATCGCGGCGCTCGCCAATGCTTTGGTAATAGGCCAAAAGCCCGGCCAGACCCGCCGCAGTGCCGACTTCCGGGCTGACCGGAAAGCCAAGCTGGCGCAGCCATTGCAGGGTTTGCGAATGGGTGGCCGGCAAGTCTGCGCCCTGTACTTCGCCCAGGGCATAGGCATAGAACGCCAATGGCCGCTGCGCAGTCACGGCCGCATCGAGCTGGCGCAGGCTGCCCGCTGCACCATTGCGCGGATTGGCCAGCGGCTTGCGACCCTCGGCACAGGCACGGGCGTTATAGGCTTCAAAATCGGCGCGCGGCATGATGATTTCGCCACGCACTTCCAGTACCGCTGGTGGAAACAGGCCGCCGGCCAGCTGCATCGGGATGGATTTCACCGTGCGCAGGTTGGCGGTGACATCTTCGCCCGTGCTGCCATCACCCCGGGTGGCGCCGCGCACGAATACCCCGTGCTCATAACGCAGGCTGATAGCCAGACCATCGAGCTTGGGCTCCACCGAAAACACTGGCGCCCTATCGCCGGTTTCGCGCTCGATGCGTTCGACAAACTCCGCCACTTCCGTGTCACTGAACGCATTGGCAAGCGAAAGCATCGGCAAGGCATGCTTCACCTGCGCGAATTTGCCCGAAGGCGCATCGCCTACGCGCTGGCTGGGCGAGTTGGGCTGCACAAGCTGCGGATGCGCCGCCTCCAGCGCCTCCAGCTCGCGCAGCAGCAGGTCGTATTCGGCATCGGTGATGTCCGGCGCATCCAGCTGGTAATAGCGATGATTGGCATCACGGATACGCGCCACAAGCTCGGCATGACGGCGAGCCGCATCAGCCATGGTTTGGCTCCCCATGCAGATGGCTTACCACTGCCCCGGCCGGGTCAGCGGCAGTGCTTCGCGCTGGCGGTCGTAGCTGCGCAATTCTTCGCGGATATTCATGATGCGCTGCCGTCCCAGCGCATTGCGCTCCTCATCAAGGACGATGCCATCAAGCAACTCAGCCATGCGCTGTGCGGCAGGCTCCATGGTTTCCCAGGCTTCCAGTGCGCTAACCGGCGCGGGCAGGGTCAGGAAGAAGGCAATCGCCGGGGTTTCCAGGGTCTGGATTTCATTCATGTCGAAGCTGCCGGGCTTCATGATATTGGCGACACTGAAAATCGGCCCGGCTTCCGGGCGGCTGTCAATCAGGCGGTGAAAGACATTCATATGCCCATATACGAGGCCAGCTTTTTCGGCGGCCACCAAAATGTCCGTGCCGCGCAGGGTCTGTCCGGCGCGGGCGGCGACAAACAGCGAGACGATCTTGTCGAAGTTATCATCCTGACGACGCCCCAAATCACTTTGCGGCTGCGGTGCATCCAGCCCCAGCTCACCTTGGCGGACATCCGCCGCTTCCCCGGCCTGCGTTTCCAGCTCATCGCGCACTTCATCGCCCAGCGTCGGCTCGCTACGCTCACCGCGCCATTCGACCCGCCGGCCCTGCGCGTTCTTTCTTGGGCGGGTACTGGCAAACCAGATGCCGAAAAACAGGATCAGCCCTGCCAACAGGATGCCGATGCGGATAAGCGTGGTGTCTGACATGCAAAAATCTCTTGAAAAGTATCAGGCCGCGCCGACCATGCGCGTGGCTTCGGCCAGATCCACCGAAACCAGACGGCTCACGCCCGGCTCGCGCATGGTAACGCCAGAAAGCTGCTCTGCGGCCTCCATGGTGGCCTTATTATGAGTGACAAACAAAAACTGCACGGCTTGACTCATTTCTTTCACCATCGCCGCCAAGCGGCCGACATTGGCCTCATCCAGCGGCGCGTCCACTTCGTCCAGCAGGCAGAACGGCGCCGGATTGAGCCGAAAAATGGCAAATACCAGCGCCACCGCGGTCATCGCCTTTTCGCCGCCGGAGAGCAAGGTGATGCTGGAGACGCGCTTGCCGGGCGGGCGCGCCATGATGGTGACGCCGGTATCGAGCAGGTCATCGCCGGTCAGCTCCAGATAGGCATGGCCGCCGCCAAACAGGCGCGGATACAGCTCCTGCACGCCGGCATTCACCCGGTCGAAGGTGTCCTTGAAGCGCCCCCGGGTTTCGCGGTCAATCTTGCGGATGGCTTCTTCCAGCGTTTCCAGCGCTACGGTCAGATCGGCATCCTGGGCATCGAGATATTGCTTGCGCTCCTCGGCCTCGGCATGTTCGGCAATCGCCGCCAGATTGACCGGCTCCAGCCGCCGCAGTTTGCTATCGAAGTCGTGGACGGCCTTTTCCCATTCAGCCGGGTTTGCCCCGGCAGGCAGGCTGGCCACCACTTCGGCCAGGGCAAAGCCCGCCTCGACCACTTCCGTGGCAAGCCGGTTGGCCGCAATCATCGCCGCCTGCTGGTCAAGGCGGCGCTGCGAAATGGTTTCGCGCTGCGCCAGCGCATCGGCATCGCGTTGTTGCCGGGTTTGCTCGTGGCTGCGCAGCTCACCCTCTATCGTTTCCAGCGCGTTTCTGGCCGCACTCAAGGCCTGCTCCACCCGGACACGCTCTTCCAGCGCCGCCTGCTGCTCGGCCTTGAGGCTTTCCACCGGGTCATCGCCGCGCGAGAGCTGCGCGGTAATTTCGCCAAGGCGCGTGTCCAGCTGGCCGCGCTGCTGGCTCATGCGGTTCAGCGCCTGGGTCAGGGCATTGACCTGGGTGCGCTGGGTTTCCACCGTCAGCGCCAGGGCGTGTGCCGTTTCGCGCGATTGCCGGGCGCGCTCACGCGCTGCATCGCGGGCTTCGCCCAGACGCCTGCGTTCGGCATCCAGTTGCAGGCGGGCATCTTCCAGCTCGGCCATGCGCTCGATGGCGATTTCCAGCCGCTCGCGGGCTTCGCGGCTTTGCGCTTCGCCCTCAGCAATGCCTTGCGCAAGCTGCGCCAGCTCGGCTTCGATATTGGCCAGCCGCCCACGAGCCGAATCCAGCCGACCTTTCTGGCTTTGCAGTTGCCCGGCCACCTCGGATACCGCACGATGCGCCTGATACAGCTGGCGCTGCGCTTCTTCGCGCGATTGCTCGGCCGCCAGCGCTTGCTCGCGCAGGCTGGCGATGTCCTGCTCCAGCGTCTGCTCTTGTGCTTGCAGGCTTTCGATTTCAGCGCGCAGCGACTGGATTTCACGCTCGCGCAGCAACGCCCCCTGCTTGGCTGCGCCCGAACGCAATACCCGCAGCCAGCCCGCGCCCAGGCGCTCGCCTGCGCGGGTAATCAACGAAGCTCCGGCAGGCAGGCTGGGCAGCAAAGCGCGCGCCTCACCCAAAGTCTCGGCCACATGCAGGTTGGCCAGCATGCGGCGAATGGCAAGCGGCCCGGTGACTTTGGCCGCCAGTGAGGTCGGCGCAAAATCGCCCTCGCCCGCATCAGCGGCCACCAGCGCCAGACGGCCTTCGCCCAGCTCGCCCAGGGCATCGACCAGCGCCGCCGGGTCTTCCAGCAGCACGCCCTCGATCATTTGCCCGAGCGCACTTTCCACCGCCTGCTCCCAGCCGCTTTCAACGCGGAGCTTCTCGCCCACGCGCGGCGCGCTATCGAGCCCGCGCTGGCGCAGCCAAGCCACCGCCGCGCCCTGCTCCTGCCCGAGCGCTGCGCTTTGCAGCGTTTCCAGCGAACTCAGGCGTCCACGCTTTTCCTGTGCGCTTTTGCGGGCATCGGCAAGCATCGCCTGCATTTGCCGCTGCCGGTCCTGCAAATCGGTCACCGCCTGTTTGCGCGCCTCGACTTCTTCTTGCAGGGTGTCGATACCGGTTTTTTGTTCTTCATGACGGATTTCCAGCGCAGCAAAGGCCTCGGCCAGCTGTTCCAGGTCAAGCCCGGTGCGCTCCTCGGCCAGCCGTTCGCAGCGGCGCTGGGCATCGAGCAATTGCCTGTCCAGATAATCCACGCGGGTGCGCTCCACATCACCGGCGCGCGCGGCCTCGGCCTGCTCGCGGCTCTGGGTTTCCCAGCTTTGCTGCCACTGTGCCAGTTGGCTTTCGGCTTCACGCAGTGCGTCCTGATGTTCAACATCCGCCTCGCGCAGCTCGGCAAGCCGCGGCTCGTTTTCCATGAGGCTTTCCTGCAACACCATCAGCGTTTCTTCATCGCTGCCGATATGCGCAACGATTTCCGAGAGCGCCGCCTCGGCCTCATCCCGCGCCGTGGCAAGCCGGGCACTCATTTCCTGCTGGTGCTGGATTTGCTGCTCCAGCCGCGCCAGCACACCGCCCACGCGATAGACCTCGGCCTGCGCCCTGGCGTGCTCGTCAATCGCCGCCTGATGACGCTCACGCCCGGTTTCAATCTCGCGCTCGGCATGGCGCTGCTCGGCGACCAGGCGCTCCAGCCGGGTTTCATCAGCAGCCAGTGTCTGCCGGTGTTTTTGCAGTTCTTCATCCAGCGCCCGGTATTGCAGCGCTTTCCATTCGGCGTCCTTGATGCGGCGCTCGGCCTGAATCGCGGTGTATTGCTCGGCCTGGCGCGCCTGCCGCGCCAGATGACCCAGTTGCTTGCCGACTTCTTCACGCAGGTCGGAAAGGCGCTCCAGATTTTCGCGGGTGTGCTTGATGCGGTTTTCGGTTTCGCGGCGGCGCTCTTTGTATTTGGAAATGCCTGCGGCCTCCTCCAGATACACGCGCAATTCTTCCGGGCGCGCCTCAATCACCTGCGAAATCATGCCCTGCTCGATAATCGAGTAACTGCGCGGGCCAAGCCCGGTACCCAGAAACAGGTCGGTAATGTCCTTGCGCCGGCATTTGCCGCCATTGAGGTAATAGCTGCTCTGCCCGTCACGGCCAATGCTGCGCTTGACCGAAATCTCGTTGAAGGCAGCGTATTCGCCACTGATGGTGTGGTCACTGTTGTCGAAAATCAGCTCCACCGTGGCCTGGCTGACCGGCTTGCGGCTATTGGAGCCGGAAAAAATCACGTCGGTGGAACTGTCGCCGCGCAGACGGCTGGCAGAAGACTCGCCCATCACCCAGCGCACCGCATCGATGATATTGGACTTGCCGCACCCATTTGGCCCCACCACCCCGGTCATATTGGTCGGCAGGTGCAGCGTGGTCGGGTCAACAAAGGACTTGAAACCGGCGAGTTTGATGGTGGACAGACGCATGGGCAGTTATCTGTGATGCAGAACCCGGCTGAGCGGGCAGGCGAGTATAGCGGGCAGCCTCAAGGCTGGCGGGCATCAATGGAGAGGGCGTGAATATCGGTTTGCATCAGGCTGCCCAGCGCCGCATATACCGCACGATGACGCGCCAATGGCCGCATCCCGGCAAATGTTTCACTGACCACGGACACCTTGAAATGTCCGCGCCCATCACGTGCCCCTGCATGCCCGGCATGCTTGTGGCTTTCATCCACAATCGACAGCGAAACCGGAGAGAAGGCTGCCTCAAGTGCAGCCCGGATAGCTGCTACGCGGTCAGACTCGGCAAGATGCATCTCATTCCATATATCCAGAAAGAACGCACAAGTATCGCATCCCCGCTCTTTACATGCCCACCGGCTTTGCCCTACCCTACGCGGGCGCAAGGCTCCAGACTCTGCCGCCTGCGTCCCTCCTGCCCTTGACCGCGACCGCTCCGGCGTGAATCGCGCCATGCAGGTGCTTCAAGTTTTGCCGGCCACTGCCCGGCTTTTTCCTATTACATGAGCCAAGACAGCGCCCAGCCGGGCAATGCCGCCGTGATGCCCTTGCCTCCCCAGCAGCAGGAAATGCCGCTGGCGACCGTGCTTGGCCAGCCGCTGCTGGAAATCCCGAAAGACCTGTATATCCCGCCGGATGCGCTGGAGGTCATTCTGGAGGCGTTTGAAGGCCCGCTGGATTTGCTGCTGTACCTGATTCGTCGCCAGAATCTGGACATCCTCGATATCCCGGTCGCGGAAATCACCCGGCAGTATGTGGATTACATCCAGGCCATGCACGACATGCGCTTTGAGCTGGCCGCCGAATATCTGGTGATGGCGGCGATTCTGGCCGAAATCAAATCGCGCATGCTGTTGCCGCGCCCGGTCAATGAAGAAGGCGTTGAAGAAGATCCGCGTGCGGATTTGGTGCGCCGCCTGCAGGAATACGAGCGTTACAAACAGGCGGCCGAAGACCTCGATGCCCTGCCCCGCGAGGAGCGCGACACCACCAGTGCAGCGGCCGTTCACATGCCGGACCTGAAAATCAGCCGCAGCCCGCCAGAGGTCGACCTGCGTGAAATGCTGCTGGCCCTGCACGATGTGTTGAAGCGTGCCGAGCTGTTTACCCAGCATGCCATCCGCCGCGATGCGCTCAGCGTGCGCCAGCGCATGAGTGAACTGATGGAGGCGCTGGCCGATGGCGCTTTCCACCGTTTTGAATCGCTGTTCAAGCCCGAAGAAGGCAAGCTGGGCGCCGTGGTGACCTTTCTTGGCTTGTTGACGCTGGCCAAGGAGCAGCTGGTGGAAATCGTGCAGGATGCGCCCTTTGCGCCGATTTATATCAAGTCCCTGGCCAGCGGCGAAGGCGGTTTTGCACAAATCCCCGAAAGCGAATTTGATACCGGCGATGAGGCGGTCACCGAATAACCATGGAACAAGCACTCATCAACCGCATTGTTGAAGCAGCGCTCTTGGCCTCGTCCACCCCGTTGAGCGTGGCACAGCTCGATGCGCTGTTCACCCTGGATGCGCCCGCCCCCAAGGGCAGCATCCAGACGGCGCTCAAGCAATTGCAGGCCGAATGCGAAAACCGCGGCGTGGAGCTGGTGGAAGTGGCCAGCGGCTGGCGTTTTCAGGTCAAGCGCGATGTGCATGCCTGGGTCGCACGGCTGTGGACCGAGCGGCAAACCCGCTACACTCGCGCCACGCTGGAAACCCTGGCGCTGATTGCCTACCGCCAGCCCATCACCCGCGGCGAAATCGAACAAATCCGTGGCGTCTCCACCAATAGCAATATCATCAAGGCGCTGGAGGAGCGCGACTGGATTCGCTCGGTCGGCCACCGCGATGTGCCCGGCCGCCCGGAACTGCTCGGCACCACCAAGACTTTTCTGGACTATTTCGGTCTTAAAAAGCTGGATGAATTGCCGCCGCTTTCCGAACTCAAGGACTTTGCCGAATTGAATCCGCAACTGCCGCTGGATGAGGCGCCGATTCCGGCCAGTGCAAACAACGCCAGCCCGCCCGAATCTGCGGGCGCTGATATTTCCCCTCAACCCCAATCCTCTGAACCCACCGAACCACAGGACATCGCCGAAGAGGCGAGGTCAGGAGCAGAAAATGAGCAATAACGAACGCCGCACCCTTTCCTTGAAACGCGGCAGCGAAAACAACAGCGACAAACTGGAAGAGCGCCTGCACAAGGTGCTGGCGCAGGCCGGGCTTGGCTCGCGCCGCGCACTGGAGCAACGCATTGCCGATGGCAAGGTCATCGTCAACGGCGAAGCGGCGCAGGTCGGCATGTCCGTCAAGGCCGGCGACAAGGTGGAGCTGGATGGCCGCGCCTTTGTCGCCAGCGCGCTGACCGAAGCGCCGCGCGTTCTGATTTACAACAAACCCGAAGGCGAAGTCACCACCCGCGAAGACCCCGAAGGCCGCCCGACCATCTTTGACGGCCTGCCGGTACTCAAAGGCTCGCGCTGGATTTCCATCGGCCGGCTGGACATCAATACCAGCGGCCTCTTGCTGCTGACCACCGATGGCGAACTGGCCAATGCGATGATGCATCCGAGCCACGAAGTCGAGCGCGAATACGTCTGCCGCGTGCGCCCGCCCGAAGGCGAAGATGAAGTCAGCGACAAGATTGTTGACCGCCTCGCCCGTGGCGTGGCGCTGGAAGATGGCCCGGCCAAGTTCGATGCCATCGAGCGCATGAGCGGCACCGATTCGCATGACTGGTTCCGGGTGACGCTGACCGAAGGCCGCAACCGTGAAGTGCGCCGCCTGTGGGAATCCCAGGGCTGTCAGGTCGCCCGCCTCAAACGCATCCGCTACGGCAAAATCAGCCTGCCGCAGCCGCTGCTGCGCGGCCAGTCGCAGGAGCTGTCCGATACCCAGGTCGCTGCCCTGCAAAAGTCGGTTGGCCTGGAAGACAACATCCCCGCCGCCCTCACCCTGCTGCCGGTCATTGGCCAGCGTCGCGTGCAAAAATCCACCGTGCATGTGGCCAGCGAACGCCGTAGCCAGGGCGGCTATATCGGCGGCCACAACACCGCTGACGAAGGCCGTGAACTGCGCCGTTTCGACCATGTCCGCGAAGACCGCCGCGGTCGCGGCGGCGCGCGCAAAACGGGGGGGCTCACTGTCAGTGGCGAAAACGCCGCCAAACAGGCCAACAAGGGGCTGAAAATCAAAGGCCAGCAACGCCCCAAGGGACAGCGCATGCGTCCGGGCGAAACCCGCGGCGGCGACAATCCTGCCGCGATGCGCACCTGGTTCGTCCCCGATGGCGTCGCCACCGGCCCTGCCGGCCATCGCAATGCCGATGGCCGCAAGCCACGTCCGGCAAGCGGCAAATCCCCCTATGGCAGCAAGGGGCGCAGCGGCGGCCGTAATGCAGCCGCCTCAACCGCAGGTTATGCCGGCCGCAGCAACCAGGCTGCGCCAAAACCGCGCCACCCCTACGGCCACCCCGGCAATGCCCCGAGCTTTCCGTCCGACCACGCCACCCCCGGCTTCAACCCCTATGGCGAAGCCCCGCGCGGACGCAAACCCGGCGGCAACCGCCCGCCGCGCGGCCCCAAACCCGCAGGCCGGCAAAACCGCCCGCCGCGTGGTCGGGGCTAACGATCTAGGCGTATAAACAAAGGGCAGCCCTAGAGGCTGGCTGCCCTTTTCATTGCCTGCAAAGACCTGCCTGACACTCATCACGGGCAGCTTTCCCGAACGACCCTGAACACAGCAGCCTGCCAGCCTATACAGCCCCACAATACCCATAACTTCAAGCACTGCCTCAAAACCTCCAAACAGCTGGCTGTGCATGCAGTTGACCTGTGAGTCTGAACGGTTCCGGATTAATGTAGAGTCATCTAATCACGGGACTAAGCATCCAGACACATACAATGCCGTTCTGTGTTTCAAGAATATATCGAGGATTTCACATGCACAAAATGAAATGGATGTTGCCGCTGGTCGCCGTTCTGTTGGTAAGTGCCTGTGTGAGTGTGGATAGCGTCCATATTCCGCAGGCCGAGCCACAGGCAGTGGAGGGTGATTTCCGCCGCTTCCATTGCGACAACGGTTACCGAGTGAGCGTCAAGTACAGATCCCCCGAGCAAATCAGTGTCAGCTTCAACAATGGCAATGACACCTTCGTCGTCGTCGCCAACAGCACACCGGCGGCCTCCGGTGCCGATTACGTGAATAATCTTGGTAATCTACGTTGGCACGAGAAAGGCGATATTGCGCATTTCACCTATCCGGCTAGCGACTGGCGCAGCAGTCGCCACCTATTGGAAACCACTTGTCGCGCCCATTGAGATGGCTTGCGCCGAACGCCACAGATATACCTGCGGCGTTCGCCTGAACTCAAGCCTGCAAGTGATTGCAGGCTTTTTGATGGACGGATTGTGCGGCAGGGCTGGACTACATGCTGCTGCCCGAATATTGGGAGCAAGGCATTGGCAACTGCGTGGCTGCACAGTTGCTGGCGGTGGCGCATGCACAGGCGCCCGGCTTGAACGCCTGTTCGCCATCATCGACCCGGCCAACATCGCCTCGCGCAAGATTCTCGTCAGGCATGGCTTTGTCCATCAGGCGTTTCAGGACTTCGACGGTCTGCCGGGCGAGGTGCTGCAACGCGCGCTGGGCTAGCCAATGCTGGGCTAGCCCTCGATCATCGCGCCTTCGCCACGCTGGCTGATGCCGAGCACCTCGGCCAGTTGCTGGCCGGGCATCGGCCTGCGGCGGGCACGCAGCAGTTCCAGTAATTGCAGCAGGCGGTGGGCGCGGGTGTAATGACCCACTGATTTCCTGCTCAGGTGTTACCTTCACTAGAGGAGACACCCAATGAGTGCAGTAATGGACGAAGCAATCAAACGTTGGATAGCGCGGCGCAAGTCGGCGCTGGTGCTTGAGATCATCCAGGGCAAGACGACGGTGGCTGAGGCAAGTCGTCAATTTGACCTGACCCCGGCAGAGGTTGAGGCTTGGGTAGAGGACGGCAAGCGTGGCATGGAGAATGCCTTGCGCGCCAAGCCCGAGGACGTTCGCCAGCAGTACGAGCGCCAGC
>NWQT01000023.1 GCA_002798295.1 Lysobacteraceae bacterium NML07-0707
GCTGGCGCTCGTACTGCTGGCGAACGTCCTCGGGCTTGGCGCGCAAGGCATTCTCCATGCCACGCTTGCCGTCCTCTACCCAAGCCTCAACCTCTGCCGGGGTCAGGTCAAATTGACGACTTGCCTCGGCCACCGTCGTCTTGCCCTGGATGATCTCAAGCACCAGCGCCGACTTGCGCCGTGCTGTCCAACGTTTGATTGCTTCGTCCATTGCTGCACTCATTGGGTGTCTCCTCTAGTGAAGGTAACACCTGAGCAGGAAATCAGTGGGTCACTACATTGATGCCATAACGCTTGGCCAGCGTTCTCAGGCTCTCTTGACTATGTTGTATCGCTCGGCGGGTTGCCTCTGTCGTGGTGGCGCTTGCATGAAGAATCTGGCCCATAGTCCTTCCTTCCATTCGGGGGAGAAGATTGAACCATCAAAGTCTGGGATCAAACAATTTTAGTTAGTTCGGATGTTTCATCGGGTAGATGCAAGTAGGCTTTGCTCGGGCGGAAGTTGGGCTTGTGGGCACGGTATCGACAGCCGGAAACAGGAACCGCTACCGCGACGCAGATACTCCAAGTCGCCACGATTGTTTTGTGCCAGTTCGCGGGAGATGTAAAGACCCAGCCCGGTACCGTGACTTGAGGTGGTATAGAACGGCTTGAAAAGGCTACGAGCAGCGCCTTCGGTAATACCAGGGCCACGATCAATCACATCCACCATGCAGCGGCTGCTTTCTCTTGCTACCCGCAAGGTCATGTGTGCGGGTTCGTCGGGCATTCGCCCGTAATAGCGAGCGTTGCTGATTAGCACCATTAGAATCTGGTGCACATGGTCAGGGTCGGCATATGCCATCACCGTTTCTTCGGGGATGCGCAAGGTTAGACTATCGTTGTCCAACGGAAATCCGATGGAATATTCATCGGCAAAGTTGCGCACCATCTGGCATAGGTCGAACTGCTGCGGTTTCGCTGGCTCGCGCTTGGCAAGCCCAAGTACGCTGTTGATGATGCCATTGGTACGGCGCACCTGTTGCTGGATGATATCCAGCATTTTACGATCCATGTAATCTAGGCCTTTTGATTCTTCCAGCAATTGCGCAGCGTAGTTGATTGCTGAGAGTGGGTTACGGATCTCGTGTGCCAGACTGGCAGAGAATCGACCGAGTGTGGCCAGTGTCATGGTTTCGGCGCGACGTGCAGCCTGCGAGGTGTCATTGAGAAAGATCAGGATTTCTTCGCCCTGGGGGAGTAGGCGCAGGAATTGCGGCTCAATCCGTGCCTCATGGTGGCGGAAGGAGAGCAGTTCTTGATCCACTGGTTTACCTTCAACCCATTGTTGAAGCTTGCGTGCCAGCAGTGGTGAGCGCAAATCCAGGATTTCCTCGTCAGACAGTGTGGCGTTCAGACGCAGCAGATATTGGGCGACTTCATTGGAAGTGCGGATGCGGCCTTTATCATTGACCACCAGCACCCCGACTGGCAGGCGCTCCAAAATCAGCGAGTTCATCCGTGAAAGTTCGGCGATTTCCAAGCTTTGTTGCTCAGTCACCTGGTCTGAATAGGAGATTTTGCGGCCAAGACGGCAGGCCACCAGTGCGATAGCGATATAAATTAGTGCGTAGGGCAGATGGTCGCTCCATTCCTTGGGCGAAAGCAGCATCAGGCCAATGCCAGCAATGACCGCGATGGACAGACCAAGTGGCAATGACACCAATAGTGCGGCTGCAGACACATTTAGCATCAACATCGGTGCAATCACGTCGTTGGTCTGCGGTGCTAGCCAAGCCACCAAGCCGATGAAAATCAGGTCGAAGATTGTGCCCAGTATGATTTGGCGAATGGCTGCGACCCGTGTGTAGGCCAGCGCGATGAACCCGGTGGCCACCAACAGATAGCTTAGGCAGACCGGTAATGCATATAGTAGTAATGAGTTGTGCTGGGGCTCTTCTGCCGTGTTATATGGGATGATCATCGCCAGTAGCGTGACTGCTTCTAACGTACGGTAAAGCGCATACAGGCGGATTTCGGCACGCAGACTATGGTCGTGAACGGTTTTGAATTGACGAGAGGACACCATAGTGTGAAATGCTCTTGAAAACGCGGCGTGGATTATAGAGGGTGGCTGAGTTTTTGATGGATATCTGCCATTTGCTTGAAACCGCTTTGCTCCCAAAGCCTCTATCAGCGACAATAAGCGGTGCACTCCGGCGTTTTTTCAGCCGGGGGCTGCCTTTCCACTTTTTTGGTGACTCAATGAACTTTCACGAATATCAGGCCAAAGCGCTGTTTGCCGATTACGGCATCGCCGTTCCCGCCGGGCAGGTTGCCCATTCCCCTGACGAAGCGGTTGCTGCCGCCAAAGCCATTGGTGGCGATTTCTGGGTGGTGAAGGCCCAGATCCATGCCGGTGGTCGCGGCAAGGCTGGCGGCGTCAAGTTGGCCAAGACCCTGGACGAAGTGCGTGACTATGCCAAGGCCATGCTGGGCACGAAGATGGCGACCTACCAGACTGCCGGTGTTGAACTTCCGGTGGACAGCGTGCTGATCACCCAGGCCACCAATATCGACAAGGAGCTGTATCTGTCGGTGCTGGTCGATCGCGCTACCCAGAGCGTGACCTTCATCGCTTCGGCCGAAGGCGGCATGGACATCGAGCAGGTCGCTGCGGAAAAGCCCGAAGCCATCAAGACCCTGCATGTCAACTATGTCGAGGGTCTGCAAGGCTATCAGTGCCGTGACCTTGGTTTTGCGCTCGGCCTTTCCGCCAAGCAGGTGGGACAGCTGACCAAGATCATGCTGGGTCTGTACAAGCTGTTCAACGACAAGGATCTGGCGCTGGTGGAGCTGAACCCGCTGGCTATCCTCGATAACGGCGATCTGGCAGTGCTCGATGGCAAGATCAATTCCGACGACAACGCCAACTTCCGTCATCCGGAACTGGTCGCCATGCGCGATGTGCGTCAGGAAGACGAAACCGAAGTGCTGGCTTCCAAGTACGACCTCAACTACGTCACCATGGACGGCAATATCGGCTGCATGGTGAATGGCGCAGGCCTTGCCATGGCCACCATGGACGTCATCAAGTTGAACGGCGGCGAGCCGGCCAACTTCCTCGATGTCGGCGGCGGCGCCAACAAGGAAAAAGTCACCGAGGCCTTCAAGCTGATCCTTTCCAGCGACAAGGTGAAGGCGGTATTCGTCAATATCTTCGGCGGCATCGTGCGCTGCGACATGATTGCCGACGGCATCATCGCCGCGGTCAAGGAAGTGGGCGTCAAGGTGCCGGTGATCGTGCGCCTTGAGGGTACCAATGTGGAAGCAGGCAAGGAACTTCTGAAGAACTCCGGCCTTGCCATCATTCCGGCCGACGACATCAACGATGGCGCGAAGAAGGCGGTTGCCGCCGTCAACGCCGCCTGATTACCGCAAGGACTTATACTCATGGCAGTTTTGATCAACAAGAACACTAAGGTCATCGTGCAGGGCTTTACCGGCTCGCAAGGGACCTTCCACGCCCAGCAGATGCTCGACTACGGCACCCAGGTCGTCGGCGGCGTGACCCCCGGCAAGGGCGGCAGTGAACACCTCGGTCTGCCGGTATTCGATACCGTCAAGCAGGCCGTGGAAAAGACCGGCGCCGATGCCTCGGTCATCTACGTGCCGCCGCCGTTCGCCGCTGACGCCATCCTTGAGGCTGCCGATGCCGGCATCAAGGTCATCATCTGCATCACCGAAGGCATTCCGGTGCTGGACATGATGCGCGTCAAGAATGTGCTCAAGCAGCATCCCGACACCGTGCTGGTCGGGCCGAACTGCCCCGGCGTGATCACTCCGGGCGAATGCAAGATCGGCATCATGCCCGGCCATATCCACATGCCGGGCAAGATCGGCATCGTCAGCCGCTCCGGTACGCTCACCTATGAAGCGGTGAAGCAGACCACCGACGCCGGCCTTGGCCAGTCCACCTGCATCGGCATCGGCGGCGACCCGATCAATGGCACCAACTTCATCGACGCGCTGAAGCTGTTCCAGGAAGACCCGCAGACCGAAGGCATCATCATGGTCGGCGAAATCGGCGGCAGCGCCGAAGAAGAAGCCGCCGAATACATTGCCAAGCACGTCACCAAGCCGGTGGTGGGCTTCATTGCTGGTGCCTCGGCGCCGAAGGGCAAGCGCATGGGCCATGCCGGTGCCATTGCCTCCGGTGGCTCGGGCACGGCCGAAGGCAAGTTCGCGGCGATGGAAAAGGCCGGTGTCACCACGGTGAAATCGCCGGGCGACCTCGGCGCGGCGATTGCCAAGCGCCTTGCCAAGTAAGTCGCGCTGGCGTTGAGCACTCACAACGGGCTGCCTTCGGGCAGCCCGTTTTTTGTTGCCAAGCCGGGCAGGGCGGCTAAACTGCATACTTTTCCCGCAAAGGTGAACGCGTGAGCGAACAATTGGCATTTGTTTTTCCGGGGCAGGGCTCGCAGGGCGTGGGCATGCTGGCCGAGCTGTCTGAAGCCCATGCCCAAATCCGGCAGGCATTTGATGAGGCTTCCGAAGGCGCGGGGGTCGATTTGTGGGCGCTGTCGCAAGGTGGTCCTGAGGAAATGCTGAACCGTACCGAGTTCACCCAGCCGGCGCTGCTGGCTGCTGGTATCGGTGTATGGCGCGCCTGGCAGGCCGTAGGCGGCGTGCAACCGGCGCTGTTGGCCGGGCATAGCCTGGGCGAATACACCGCGCTGGTGGCAGCGGGCGCTTTGAGCCTTGAAGAAGGGGCGCATTTGGTGCGTATCCGCGGGCAACTGATGCAGGAAGCGGCGCCAACGGGCACCGGTGCGATGGCGGCGGTGATTGGCGCTGAAGACGCCTTGGTGGCCGAGGTCTGTGAGGCGGCTTCCGATACCCGCGTGGTGGTGCCGGCCAATTACAACTCGCCGGGTCAGATCGTGATCGGCGGCGATGCCGAGGCAGTGGACAAGGCGTTGGCGCTCTTGGCAGAGCGCGGGGTGAAAAAGGCAGTGAAGCTGGCAGTCAGCGTGCCCTCGCATACGCCGCTGATGCGCGAGGCGGCCAACCGTCTGGCTGAAACCATGCGCGGGCTGCACTGGAAGGCACCGGCCATTCCGGTGGTGCAGAACGTCGATGCCCGTATCCATGAAGGGGTGGACGATATCCGTGATGCCCTGGTGCGGCAGCTGTACCTGCCGGTGCGCTGGACTGAATGTGTCGAACTTTTGGCCGGGCGCGGTGTGACGCGGCTTGGCGAATGTGGCCCGGGCAAAGTGTTGACCGGTCTTGCGCGGCGGATCGACAAAACGCTGGACGCTCGTGCGCTGGGCGACTTGCCGGGCTTTACCGGCGCGCAGGAAGAATGGCGCTGAAATTTTGAATTTGAGGAAAAACGATGAGCAAACCGCTTGAGAACCAAATTGCGCTGGTCACCGGCGCTTCCCGCGGCATCGGCGCGGCGATTGCCGATGAGCTGGCTGCGCGCGGCGCGAAAGTCATTGGCACGGCGACCAGCGAATCGGGGGCTGCGGCCATCGGTGCGCGTCTTGCGGCGCAAGGCGGCGAAGGCCGGGTGTTGGATGTCAATGAGGAAGGTGCCATCGAGGCGCTGGTCGAGGCCATCCAGAAAGACCACGGCGGGCTGTCGATTCTGGTCAACAATGCCGGCATCACCCGCGACAACCTGCTGATGCGCATGAAAGACGAGGATTGGCAGGCGATTCTCGATACCAACCTGACCAGCGTGTATCGCGCCAGCAAGGCAGTGATGCGCGGCATGATGAAAGCGCGTCATGGCCGCATCATCAATATCGCCTCGGTGATCGGCGTGACCGGCAATGCCGGGCAGGCCAATTACGCAGCCGCCAAGGCCGGCATCATCGCCTTCAGCAAGTCGCTGGCCAAGGAAATCGGCAGCCGTGGCATCACCGTCAATGTGGTGGCACCGGGGTTTATCGCCACCGACATGACCGCCGACCTGCCCGAGGACGCCAAGGCGGCCATGAATGCGCAGATTGCGCTGGGGCGTCCCGGCACGCCCGCCGACATCGCCCGTGCGGTGGCTTTTCTGGCAGGTCCGGATGCGGCCTATATCACTGGCGAAACCCTGCACGTCAACGGCGGCATGTACATGCCCTGATGGCAGATGCGCCAAATGGCCGCGCCGACCATACGCCAGTGTCGTGCGTGGGCCCAAGTTTCCCTTACACTACGCAACTCGTTTCACTTGAACCAATCCCCCGGAGGGGTCACACATGAGCAATATCGAAGAACGCGTCAAGAAGATTGTGGTTGAACAACTGGGTGCCAAGGAAGAAGACGTTGTAAACAGCGCCTCCTTCGTGGACGACCTGGGCGCGGACTCGCTGGATACCGTTGAGCTGGTGATGGCGCTGGAAGAAGAATTCGAATGCGAAATTCCGGACGAAGATGCTGAAAAAATCACCACCGTTCAGCAGGCTATCGACTATGTGAAGGCCAACGTCAAGGCCTGAACCTGATTCGGTGTGAATCCATGTCGGGGCCGCTTTGTGCGGCCCTTGGCATGTTGGAAGCAATACCTGACACTTAAGCAAAACTAAGCAAAACGACAAACCGGAGTCCGCATGTCTCATCGTCGCGTCGTCATCACCGGCCTTGGCATCCTCTCACCGCTGGGCAATAACCTGGAAAGCAACTGGGCGGCCATCAAGGCCGGACGCTCGGGGATTGGCCCCATCACTCACTTTGATGCTTCGGCATTCGCCACACGGATTTCCGGCGAAGTGCGTGGCTTTGACCCTGCCAGCTTCATCACGCCCAAGGACGTGAAGAAGATGGACCCATTCGTGCATTACGGCGTGGCCGCAGGCCTGATGGCTATCGAGGATGCCGGTTTGGTGATTGAAGGCGAGGCTGCCGAACGCATCGGTGTGGCCATCGGCGCGGGTATCGGCGGGCTTTCCGGTATCGAGGACACCACGCTGAAGCTTGCCAACGGCGGGCCGCGCAAGATTTCGCCGTTCTATATTCCCAGCACCATCGTCAACATGGTGTCCGGGCAACTTTCCATCATGACCGGCGCCAAGGGGCCGAATATTGCCGCCGTCACGGCCTGCACCACGGCCACCCACAATATTGGCCTGGCCTATCGCATGATTCAGTACGGCGATGCCGATGCGATGGTTTGCGGTGGCGCCGAACACGCCACCACGCCGACCGCAGTGGGCGGCTTCTGTGCGATGAAGGCGATGTCCACCCGTAACGATGCGCCGGAGCGCGCCTCGCGTCCCTGGGATGCCGAGCGCGATGGTTTTGTGATGGGCGATGGCGCGGGCGTGCTGGTGCTGGAAGAATACGAGCGCGCCAGGGCGCGTGGCGCGCGCATCTATGCCGAACTGGTCGGCTTTGGCATGAGCGGTGATGCCTATCACATGACCTCGCCCAGCGAGAGTGGCGAAGGCGCGGCGCGCTGCATGCACAACGCCCTGCGCGATGCCGGACTCAATGCCGAGGCGGTTGGCTATATCAATGCCCACGGGACTTCCACCCCGGCCGGTGACCTGGCCGAAACCATGGCGGTGAAAGCGGTGCTGGGCGATGCTGCCGGCAAGGTCATGGTCAGCTCCACCAAGTCGATGACCGGGCATCTGCTGGGGGCGGCCGGTGGCGTGGAGGCCGTGTATTCGGCGATGGCGCTGTTTGATGGCGTGATTCCGCCCACCATCAACCTCGACAACCCCTCCGAGGGCTGCGACCTGGATTATGTTGCGCATACTGCCCGCCAGCATCAGGTGGACGTGGCGCTGTCCAATTCCTTTGGTTTTGGCGGTACCAACGGCACCCTGGTATTCAAGCGGGTTTGATGATGAGCCATGACCTGCTTGCCGGCATCGGGCGCCTGCTTGAGGCGCCAGCGCCGAAGTTCATTGATGATGAGGCCAGCGGCGGCCATGTGACCGAGCTGACCAAGGAGGCGGGTGCGCCTGCGACCGCCGATGATCTGGCCTGGCTGGAAAACGCACTGGCCGGTAGCGCCAACAGCCTTCTGGCGTTGTACCGGCGCTGGGATGGCATGCGGCTTTTTGCCGACCAGCACGATATGGAAACCTGCTTTTATTTCCTGCCCATCAAGCAGATGGAAGCGGAAAAGCAGGAGTTGCTGCGCTGGATGAAGCTCGGGCTTGAGCAGGCGCATGACTACCCCGAAGAACTGGATGAAAGCGGCAAGCAGGCGTTCTACGGCATTCCCGAGTGGTGGCAGAGTGCGCTGGTATTTGCCGGTTTTGGCTATGCGCCGGAGCGCTTTTTCATCGCCACCGAAGGCGTGCACCGTGGCCGCATCTTTACTCATGAGCATGATGGCGGCTACAGCATCAAGGTGGCTGAAAACAGCGACGCGCTGTTGCGCCAGCTGGGCGAAGACCCGGCAGGCTTCATGCGCAACAACTATGGCGTCGGCTATCACGATGTAGCGCGCTATCTGCCGGAATGAAGGCCGGGCATGAATACCCTGGCGGCAGGTTTCACCTGCAGGCACTGCAGGCCGGTCTTGATTTGACGGCGCTGCGCCGCGTCTGCACGCAGCGTTATCCCTTGCTCCTGACCTCCAGCGCCGCAGCATTGGAGGCTTCTGCACGCCAGCATGCAGGCTGGGACATGTTGCTGGTAAGTGATGGTCGCAAACTGATTCAGCGCCATGATGGCGTGCTTTGCGATGAAAATGGTCAAACGCTGGCTGGCCGTTTTCTGGACGCGCTTGATGCGCTTTGGCAGGCCGAGCGCACAAGCCCGGCGCCTGCCTTGCAGGGATTGCCATTTCGCGGTGGCTGGGCGCTGTTTCTGGGCTATGAAGTGGCAGCACAAATCGAGCCGCGGCTGCGGCTGCCTGCGCCTTTGGGGCAGCTGCCGCGCGCGCAGGCTTGGCGCTGCCCGGTTGCGGTTTTGCGCAACCAGCAAAGCGGTGAAGTCTGGCTGCTTGCCGAGCCGGGTACCGATGCGCTGCGGGATGCGGTATTGGCCGATATCGCCGCCATCGGCGATTTGCCGCCGCTGCCCGGCTGGCAGCCGCCGCAGGCACTGCATGAAGATGCAGCAGCGGCCTTTACCCAGGCGGTGCAGCGGGCGCTGGATCATCTGGCCGCAGGCGATGTATTCCAGGTCAATCTCTCGCGTGGCTGGCAGGCGCAGTTTGCCCAGCCGCTGGATCCGGCATTGCTGGCGCGGCAACTGATGCAGGCCAATCCGGCGCCCTTTGCCGGCGTGCTGGCCGAGGCGAACTGGGCGCTGGTCAGTGCTTCGCCGGAGCGGCTGGTATCCATCCGCGGAGATGTGGTGGAAACCCGGCCGATTGCCGGCACCCGTCCACGCCTGCCCGGCGATGATGAAATGGCGCGTATCCAGGAGCTTATCGGCCATCCCAAGGAACGCGCCGAGCACATCATGCTGGTGGATTTGCAGCGCAATGACCTGGGGCGGGTTGCCCAGCCGGGCACGGTGGAAGTCAATGAGCTGATGAGCGTGGAAAGCTATGCCCATGTGCATCACATCGTCAGCAATGTGCGCGCCCGGCTTTTGCCCGGCAAAACCCCGGTGGACGTGATGGCCGCGGTCTTTCCCGGCGGCACCATCACCGGCGCACCCAAGGTGCGTTGCATGGAAATCATCGCCGAACTTGAAGGCGTCGGGCGCGGTGCCTATACCGGCGCGATGGGCTGGCTGGGGCGCGATGGCGATATGGACTTGAACATCCTCATTCGCAGTGCCGAACTGGAGGGCGATACCCTGCGCTTTCGCACCGGGGCGGGCATCGTGATGGATTCGGAGCCACAAAAAGAGCTGGCCGAAACCCGCGCCAAGGCGCGCGGCATGCTGCGCGCGCTGGGTGTGGCCGAATGACCTGGCGGCTGTTTCAGGGCGATGCGCCGCTGGCGGCCATCCCTGCCGATGAGCGTGGCCTGCATTATGGCGAGTCGTTGTTTGAAACCCTGCGCAGCCATCGCGGCGAGTTGCCCTGGTGGACGCAGCATTGGGCGCGGCTGGCCGCAGGCGCCGCGCGGCTGGGCTTGCCGCTGCCGGATGCGTGCCGGGTAAAAGCCGAGGCCTTGCAGTTGCTGGCCGGGCAGGAGGCCGCGCTGAAACTGCGGCTCTCGCGCAGCGGTGGCCGTGGTTATGCCGCTCCGGATGAGGGCGAGCCGCTGTGGATGCTTTCGGTGCATCCGCTACCTGCGCCGCAAGCGCCACTACGGCTGGTCTGGTGTGACACACAGCTGGGTTTGCAGCCACAGCTGGCCGGACTCAAGCATGGCAACCGGCTGGAGCAGATTCTGGCGCGGCGCGAAGTACAGCAGCAGGGCGCGGATGAAGGCCTGGTCTGTGATAGCCAGGGGCATGTCATCAGCGCCACCAGCGCCAATCTGTTCATCCTCGAAGACGGTCAATGGCATACGCCGGCGCTGCAAAGCGCCGGAGTGGCGGGTATTTGCCGGGAACATCTGCTGGATATAAGCGATGCCGCCATCAAGCAGCTAACGCGCGATGATGTGAAAAATGCCGAGGCCGTTTTCATCTGCAATGCGCTGCGCGGCATCCAGCCGGTCAGGCAGCTGGGGGCGCAGATTTGGCCGCAGATTCATCCGGCCATTGCTACATTGCAAACCCGGCTTGCCAGTACGCATCCGGGTTTGCGCATTCATCCGGAGGCATCATGAAAAAAGGCTGCCGCAATATTTTGGTGCTGCTGCTGTTATTGCCGCTGTTGCTGGCAGTGGCTGGCTATTACCGCCTGCATCACTTCGCCACGACTGCGCTGCCCAATTTGCGTGTGGATACCCGGGTGCAGGTGGCACGCGGCGACTCATTCCGCAGCGTGCTGGGCAAACTGCGCGCCGCAGGGGTCGATGCCGGTCATGACCTGGAATGGATGCTGCTGGCTCGAAAGGTCGGGGCGGCGGGCAAAATTCAGGTGGGCGAATACGCGCTCACCCCGGGCATCAGCCCGCAAGCGCTGCTCATCAAGATGCGCGATGGCAAAGTGGTGCGTTATCAGTTCACCCTGGTCGAAGGCTGGCGTATGCGCGATGTGCGTCGCGCCCTGCAAGGTGCGGCGCATTTGCAGCAGGAAACGGCCAGGATGAGCGATGCCGAATTGATGGTGGCCATTGGCAGGCCAGGCCAGCACCCGGAAGGGCGCTTCTTGCCAGAGACCTATCACTACAACCGTGGCGACAGTGATATCAGCGTCTTGAAACGCGCCTATGAAGCGATGGAAAAACGATTGCAAACCGCCTGGGAAGGGCGTGAGCCGGGGCTGCCACTGAAAACCCCGGACGAGCTGCTGACCCTGGCCTCGATTGTGGAAAAAGAAACCGGCGTTGCCGATGAGCGCGCCCAGATTGCCGGGGTGTTTGTGCGCCGCCTGCATATCGGCATGCGTCTGGAAACCGACCCCACCATCATCTATGGGCTGGGCGATGCCTGGAATGGCGACCTCACCTGGGCGCATCTGCGCACCGATGGTCCCTATAACACCCGCACCCGCGCCGGGCTTCCGCCCACGCCGATTGCCATGCCGGGACGTGATTCGCTACAGGCGGCCGCCCATCCGGCCGCAGGCGATGCCCTGTTCTTTGTCGCCGTGGGCGATGGCAGCGGCCGTAGCCGCTTTGCCAAAACCTATGCCGAACACCAGCGCAATGTCGCGGCCTATCTGGCCAACCGCCGTGCCGCGCAGAGCGCCGCCATGCCCGCTACGGAATCATCCAGACCATGATGCCAACCATTGCTAACCACCCACGTTTTGTCAGTATCGAAGGCGGCGAAGGCGCAGGCAAAAGCACAGTGATTGGTGCCCTGGCCGAAGCGCTGCGCGCCCGTGGCGAGCGTGTGGTGCAGAGCCGTGAGCCGGGCGGTACGCGGCTTGCAGAAAAAATCCGCCAGCTGCTGCTCGACCCCGAACATGAGCCCGCCAGCGCACATGCCGAGCTGTTGCTGATGTTTGCCGCACGCAGCCAGCATGTCGAGCAGCATATTCGCCCGGCACTGCAATCCGGCGCCTGGGTGCTGTGCGACCGCTTCACCGACTCCAGCTATGCCTATCAGGGCGCCGGCCGCGGAGTATCGCTGTCGCTGATTGAAACCCTGGAGCGTGAAGTGGTCGGTATCCAGCCTGGCTTGACCTTCCTGCTGGATCTGGATGTGGCCGCAGGCCGTGCGCGTACCCGCCTGCGCGGCGGCGCGCCCGACCGCATCGAACGCGAGCAGGATGCCTTTTTCGAGCGTGTGCGTGAAGGCTTTTTGCAGCGCGCATGGCTGCAACCCGAGCGCTTTTGCGTGATCGATGCCTCGCGCAGCGCGGCACAGGTCGCCGCCGCCGCAGTGGCAGCGCTGGAGGCGTACTGGACATGAACCTTGCTCCCTGGCAGCAACGCATTTACCAGCAGGCCGCGGATGCACTTGACCAGGCGCGCCTGCCGCACGCCTTGCTGTTTGCAGGCCCGGCGCGGCTTGGCAAACGTCAGGTGGCGGAAAAACTGGCGCGCCGGGTGCTTTGCCTTGAGCGCCGCGCGGGCGAGGAAGCCTGCGGACAATGCCGCAGCTGCCAGCTGTTCGACAGCCGCAGGCAATGGACGCGCAGCAATGACAAGGGCGAATTGAGCGAAATGCCCGAAACCCGTCCCGATGGCGAGCTGGTCCATCCATTTGGCCATAGCGCCCACCCGGATGTGCAGTTCATCGGCCAGAGCTGGAATGAAAAAATCAGCCCGCCGAAGATGCGCGGCGAGATCGTCATCGAGCAAATCCGGCAGATGTCGGAAAAACTGGCGCTGACATCGCAGTACGGCGTGCATCAGGTGGCGCTGCTGGACCCGGCCGATGCCATCAACCACGCGGCGGCCAATGCACTGCTGAAAACCCTGGAAGAACCCCAGCCGGGGCGCTTCATCTGGCTCATCAGCGCCGAACCGGCGCGGCTGCCCGCCACTATCCGCAGCCGCACCCAGAAACTGGAATTTCGCCTGCCCGCGCAGGCCGAAGCCCTGCAATGGCTCATCGCCCGGGGTCACAGCCAGAGTGATGCCGAAAATGCCCTTGCCATCGCCCGTGGTCATCCCGGCCTTGCCGACCAGTGGCTCGGCAATGGCGTTTTGGCCCTGCGCACCGAAGTGGCCGAAGCCCTGCAAAACCTGCGCCGCGATGCCAGCGCCATCAGCGCCCTGGCACAGCAATGGGTGGCCGATGAAAACGCCGCACAACGGCTGTCATTTGCGGCGGATATTGCCTTGCAGGCGGCCAGCAAAGCCGATGCCGAACGCATCAAGAAACTCGCGCACTGGTTTGATGAGGCCAACCAATGCCGCAACCTGCTGCGCACCCCCATCCGCGCTGACCTGGCCGTGCTGGCGCTGTTGCAGAACTGGCACGCCCTCTGGCGCTGAAACTAACGGCGTCTGCGGCTGCGCGTACATCTGACATTTGTCATGCGTCAGGCCTGTGCTTTGCCACTGCCGTTTTGGGGCTGATGCCCGCAAGCTGTCGCCATCATCGGCAACGAGGGCAGGACGATGGCGCAAGTTTTGGCGCAGCTTGAGTCAGTACATAGGCATTATGGCGCGGTGCGCGCCTTGAGAGGGCTGGATGCAGCGCTGCATTCCGGTGAAGTGCTGGCGGTACTGGGGCGCAATGGCGCGGGCAAGAGCACCGCGATTGCACTGTGGCTGGGGCTTGCGCGTGCGCAATCGGGCTGGGTGCAGCTGTTTGGAAAAGCGCCCGGCGCGCTGGCGCAGCGCCGCCGTATCGGCGTGATGCTGCAAAGCGCGAGCCTGCCGGAAGCCTCCACCGTAGAGGAATTGCTGCAAGTGACTTGCGCCTGTTACCCGCAGCCGATGGCGCTGGATGCGTGCATGCGTCTGGCCGGGCTGGAAGGCTTGGCAGGGCGCCGTTACCAGCAGCTTTCCGGCGGTCAGCAACGCCGGGTGCAGTTTGCCCTGGCGCTGTGTGGCGATCCGGAGGTGTTGTTTCTGGATGAGCCGACTACCGGACTGGATATCGATGCGCGCAGCCGTTTGTGGGCAACCATCGGTCAGTTGCGCCAGCGCGGCAAGGCCATCGTGCTGACCACGCATTATCTGGAGGAAGCCGAAACGCTGGCCGACCGCGTGCTGGTTTTGGAGGCTGGCCAGGTGCTGGCCGAAGGTACGGTGGATGCAATCCGCAGCCAGGTGGCCTTGCAAAAAATCCGCTGCCGCAGTGGTCTGGATAGCGCCGATGTCGCAGCTTGGCCGGAAGTAGTGGATGCCTGCCGCGACGAGGCCGGGCAGCTACTCATCACCACGACTGATGCGTTGCGCTTGCTGCCGCGGCTGATGGCCGCCGACAGCACGCTGGCGGCGCTGGAAGTCACCCGGCCAAGCCTTGCCGATGCTTTTCTGGCTTTGACTCAGGAGCCGCAAGAATGAAGGTCATGACACACGGTACTGCCCGGGTATCGCTGCCGCGTATCCACTGGCTGGAGTTCATCAACGAATGCCGGCGCAGCTTTCGCACGCCGTCCTATTACCTGCCAACCCTGCTGTTCCCGCTGTGCTTTTTTCTGATGTTCGCGGTGATTCTGGGCAAGGGCAGCGCCAGTGCTACCGCCTATATGCTGGCCAATTACGGCGTGTTCGGCGCGGCGATGGCGGCCTTGTTCGGCGTTGGGCTGGGTATTGCCAGCGAGCGCGAAAATGGCCTGATGCGGCTGCGCCGGGTGATGCCGATGCCAATGTCGGCGCTGCTGCTTGCCAAGCTGGGCGCGGCGATGCTGTTTGCGCTCATCATCAGCCTGCTGATGCAGATGCTGACGCTGCTGTTGACCGAGGCGACATTGACGCTGGTGCAATCGCTGCGGCTGCTGCTGGTGCATACCTTGGGTGCCCTGCCGTTTGCGGCCTTGGGCGTGTTCTTGGGCACGCTTGCCGGTGCCAATGGCGCGGTGGCCATCATCAAACTGGTGTTTTTGCCAATGGCGTTTTTATCCGGCCTGTGGATGCTGCTGTCGATGCTGCCCGCCTGGGTGGCCGATGCCGCGCCACTGTGGCCGCTGTATCACCTGGCGCAATTGGCGTTGATGGCGTTGGGCTGGGACGGTGGCAAGTCCGGCTGGCTGCATGCGGGGGTATTGTTGTTGACCACCGTGGTGTTTGCGCTGCCGGCTATCCGCCGCCTGCACATGCGCTAGGCTTGCCAGCGATGAAACGCGCGCTTGCTACCCGCCTGCACAACTACACCGCCCGGCATGGCTGGGAGCCACTGCTGAGCCTGGCTTATCTGGCATTCCTGTTTGTACCGCTGCTGATGCGAGGCTTGAGTGATCGCGATGACTGGGCGCGGTTGCCGTTCCATGCGGGTGCGACCTGGCTGTCCGTCAGCCTGTTCTTGCCGCTGTACTTTTGTGTGCTGCATGCGGGCAGACGTTTCCAGCCGTGGGCACTGGTCGGCATTTTTGCCCTCGGTATCGGCTTGCTGCCTTGGAATGCGTTTGCCAATACCTATGTGATTTATGCCGGGGCGCTGCTGATTTATCTGCATGGCGGCCTGCGCGGCAAATTGGCAGCGCTTTTGCTGATGCAGCTTATCTATGGCGCATGGGTATGGCGCCATTACTTGCCGCAATGGGCGGGGCTGCATATCGGCATGGTGGCTTTGCTCAGTGTCACGATTTTTTACTTCAACTATCTGGAGCAGCAGCGCCAGCGCGAGCAGGCGGCGCTGAAGCTGACTCAAGATGAAGTGCGCAGGCTGGCCAGCATGGCCGAGCGCGAACGCATTGGCCGCGACCTGCACGACAGCCTGGGGCAAACGCTGTCCACCGTGGCTCTGAAGGCCGAACTGGCACAGCGCTTGGCTGACAAGGACAGCCATGCGGCCGCCGGACAAATGCAGCAGGTGGCGGCCATCGCTCGCGATGCGCTCACCCAGATGCGCGAAGCAGTCAGCGGCATGCGCAGTGCGATGCTGGCGGCGGAACTGGCCTCGGCGAAAATCCTGCTGGAAATGGAAGGCATCCAGATGCAAAGCCAAATGCAAGAATTGCCGCTCACTCCCGGGCATGAAACCGCGCTGGCCTTGGCGCTGCGCGAGGCGATTACCAATGTGCAGCGCCATGCTCGCGCCGAAAAGGTCAGCGTGCGGCTTGAGCATGACGCGCCCAATCGGCAGGTGGTGATGAGCATTGCCGATGACGGGCGCGGCGGAGCCACGCCGCGTGGCACAGGTCTGGCCGGCATGGCCGAGCGCATCGAGGCATTGGGCGGATGTTTGCAGATTGAGTCGGCAAAGGGGCAGGGCACGCGCCTGCGCCTGAAGCTGCCGCTGGAGGCTATCGCATGATGCGCGTGCTGCTGGCCGAAGACCAAACCCTGCTGCGCGAGGCGATGGCGGCATTATTGAGTTTGGAGCCGGATATCGAAGTCGTCGCCAGTGTGGCCGATGGCGAAGCCGCTTGGCAGGCGCTGCAAACCCAAGCGGTGGATATCGTGCTCACCGATATCGAGATGCCGGGACTTTCCGGTTTGGCGCTTGCCCAGCGCATCGCGGAAAACCGTTTGCCAGTAAAAGTGGTCATCGTCACCACCTTCGCACGGGCAGGTTTTTTACGCCGCGCACTGGCGGCCGGGGTGCAGGGCTATTTACTCAAAGACGCGCCAATGGAGCGGCTGACCGAAGCCTTGCGCCGTGTCATGCAAGGCCAGCGCAGCATCGACCCGCAACTGGCGCTGGAAGCCTGGCAGGAGCCTGACCCGCTGACTGAGCGCGAGCGGCAAATCCTGCGCATGGCAGGGGAGGGCTTGAGCAACAAACTCATTGCCCGCGAGCTGAACCTCTCGCCCGGTACGGTGCGCAATTACCTGTCGGAAGCCATCAACAAACTGGGGGTGGGCAACCGCGTCGAGGCTTATCGGCTGGCATGGCAGAAAGGCTGGTTGTAGGCCTCAACTCTGCTTCAACCATTCCACACGGCTGCGACCCTGGCCGTTTTCGCCCAGGCTGTTGGCAAGCGCATCAAGTGCCGGTTGCAGGGTCTGGTCAAGCTGCCAGGGCGCATTCCAGATCATCAGGCCGCTGCCATTCATGCGCAGTGGTGAATCATCCGGGCGCACCAGCAACTCGCAAAACAGTGCGGATTTTGCCGGCAGTGCGGCTGCTCGGCGCATGAAAGAAGCCAACACGCGACCTTGCTTGATGGGATACCACAGTGCGTAAATGCCCTGCGGCCAGCGTCCGAGTGCGTCATTGATGGCAGCCAGCGCGGCATCAAATTCGGCCAGTTGCGCCTCGTAGGGCGGGTCAATCAGAACCAGTCCGCGATTCAAGCGGGTTGCGCCATCGCGCGGCGGCAGCAGCGCTTTCATCGCCGCATAGCCATCGCGGTGATGTACATGCAGGCGGGGCTCGGCAGCAAAATGCCGGCGCAGCGCAGAGGCCTCATCCGCCTGCAATTCACAGGCGGCGATCCGGTCTTGCGCGCGTAGCGCATGTGCCAAGAGCCAGGGCGAGCCGGGATAGGCATTTGCGCCATGCGCTGCCCGGCAACTGGCGACCGCAGCCAGATAACGGTCGATCAGCGCATGCTGGCCTGCCGATAGCCGGGTAATACCGCCTTCGGCTTCGCCGGTGCGCTGCGCCTCATCGGCATCCAGCCAGTACAGCCCGCGCCCGGCATGGGTATCCAGCGCAAAACAGGCGGCCGGCTTGGCGCTCAGCGCATCACAAAGCGCCAGCAACGCGATGTGCTTGATGACATCGGCATGATTGCCGGCATGAAAACCGTGGCGATAGTTCATGGTCAAGACAGTGGCAGCGGAAGGCGCATGCTATAGCAGATATAGGAAAATCAGGTGCTGGGAGTATCCATGCTTGCGCGAAAACTTCATCCAGCATGATGTGTGCAGTGGCGGGTTGGTTCACGGCATACACAGGCGATAATGCGAGCTGCCCTCAAGTTTGAGTTGCCATGCCGACCATTCTGCTTGCCGAAGACGAAGCTGCCATCGCCCAGAGCGTGCTGTTTGCACTGCGCGCGGAGGGTTGGCAGGCCGAGCATGTGCTGCTGGGTGGGCAAGTATTGCCGCGGTTGCGCCAGGGCGGGGTGGATGTGTTGATTCTGGATGTGGGGCTGCCGGATATCAGCGGTTTTGAAGTCTGTCGTGCACTACGCGCCGAAAGCCAGGTGCCGGTGATTTTCCTGACGGCCCGCGATGGTGAGCTGGATCGGGTGTTGGGGCTGGAGCTGGGGGGTGATGATTATGTGGCCAAGCCGTTTTCGCCGCGCGAGCTGGTGGCGCGGGTACGGGCACGGTTGCGCCGCAGTACGCCGCCACAGGCGCAGCCCGAAGGCTGGCGAGTGCATGGGCGTTTTGCCATTGACGAGGCTGGGCATCGCATCCGTTTTGACCAGTGCATGCTGGAGCTTACCCGCTACGAATACGGCCTGCTGGCAGCCTTGCTGGCGCGCCCCGGTGCGGTACTGAGCCGCGCGCAGTTGATGGATCGGGTATGGCAGGATGCGCCCGAAAGTGGCGATCGCACCGTGGATACCCATGTCAAAACCCTGCGCGCCAAATTGCGCGATGCCGGCGCCGATTTCGAGGTCATCAAGACCCATCGCGGCCTGGGCTATGCGCTGGACAGCGGGGAGCGCAGCTAGTGCGTATCGGCCTGCGGGTGTTGTTTGGCTATTTCTTGATTGTGGCACTGGCAGCGGTGCTGTTGGCGCAGGTGTTTGTCGAGCAAATCAAGCCTGGCGTGCGGCAGGCGATGGAGGACACGCTGATTGATACCGCCAACTTGTTGGCGGAGCTGGCCGCAGATGACCTCAAGGCAGGCCGGATTGCCGATGGCGCATTTGCCGCAGCGATGCGTGCCAACCAGCAGCGTGATATCCGTGCGGACGTGTATGGCTTTGGCAAGCTGCGCACTTCTTATCGGGTGACCATCACCGATGCGCAGGGCATCGTGGTATTGGATTCGGCCGGGCGGGATGTGGGGCGCGACAATTCGCGCTGGCGCGATGTGTATCTCACCCTGCGCGGCCAGTATGGCGCACGCTCCAGCCCGGAAGACGAGACCGACCCAAAGAGCGATAGCGTGATGCACGTGGCTGCCCCGGTAATGGATGAGGGGCGCATCATCGGCGTGTTGACCGTTTCCAAGCCCAACCGCATCGTTGCGCCGTTCATCGAGCGCAGCCAGAAAAAAGTGATGGATGCCGGGATTGCACTGCTGCTGGTCGCGCTTATCACGGGCGTGATTGTCGCCTGGTGGATTTCCAGCCAGCTTTCGCGCCTGAAGCGTTATGCCGATGCCGTTACCCGCGGCGAGCGCGCCAGCGTGCCCAGGGCGCATGGCGAGTTCGGCAATCTGGGGCAAGCCTTGGCGACCATGCGCGAAAAACTCGAAGGCAAGCAATATGTGGAGGAATACGTCCATGCCCTGACCCACGAGCTGAAAAGCCCGCTGGCGGCGATTCGCGGCAGCGCCGAGCTGTTGCAGGAACAGGGAGGACGGATGAGCGCCGCCGAGCGCGAGGGCTTTGTGCGCACCATCGCCGAGCAGGGCGAGCGTCTGGCGCAGATGGTGGACAAGCTGCTGGCACTGGCGGCGGTGGAGCATCGCCAGCAGCTGGATGGACTGCAAAATATCCCGGTGCAGGCACTTTTGCATGACGCCGCCGCCACATTGGCCGCACGCGCGGCGGCAGCACAAGTGGAGATCCGCATCGAGGCCAATGAGCGCCTGCAATTTCAGGGTGATGCGTTCTTGCTCAATCAGGCGCTTACCAACCTGCTGGAAAATGCCATCAGCTTCTCGCCTGCCGGCAGTACGGTCGTGCTCAGTGCGATGCAGACCCAGGGCTGGCTACATATCCGCGTGCAGGACAGTGGCCCGGGGATTCCCGATTACGCACTTGGCCGGGTATTTGAGCGTTTCTATTCATTACCGCGACCCAACGGCAGCAGCCGCAGCAGCGGCCTTGGCCTGCCGTTCGTGGCAGAAGTGGCGGCACTGCATGGCGGCAGCGTCACACTGGGCAATCACGATGCAGGTGGCGCGTTGGCGGAACTGCGTTTGCCACTATGACGCGCCATTTGAGCACTTCACCCTCACTTCATATTCAGCACATGGCTTCTGCACATGCCGATGTGAGCATGGATGCACTGCAAAACAGAGGTGAGGTGTGCAATGAAACTATGGATGAAGGCCATTGTGGTGATGGCCATGACCATCGCCATTCTGGTACCGCTGATGATGATTTTCGGCGTGATTCAGGGGCGAAAAAGTTACCGGCAAGAAGCCATTCGGGATATCGCCAGTCATGTCGGCGCAGAGCAGCAAGTGCAGGCGCCGGTGCTGGTGCTGCCCTATACCCGTATCGTGGAAAAAGACGTGGCTGATGGAAATGGCGGGATTCGCCGTGGCCTGCAGAGAGAAACCGGACACTGGTATTTCTACCCCGACAGCTTCAAGGCCGATGGCATTTTGAATCCCTCGGTGCGCAAGCGCGGCTTGCATGAGGTGCGGGTGTATGACTGGCAGGGTGAGCTCGCTGCCAGCTTCGATGCTGAAATCTCGCCCAAGCAAGAGGATGGACAGTACACATTTGGGCAGCCGTTCATCGCTTTTGGCATCAGCGATGTGCGCGGTCTGCGCGGGACGCCGCAGGTACAGGTCAATGGCAACAGGTTGAAAATCCAGCAGGGTGCAGGTTTGGCTGGCAAGACGGGTTTGCATGTATTGTTGCCGCAGATTGAGGGTCGGCAAAGGTTGCGGCTGGAAACCCGCCTTGTCATGACCCTGGCCGGTACGGAAGGTTTCGGCATCCTGCCGCTTGCGGACAGCAACGACATCCGGCTCAAGTCCAACTGGCCGCATCCGAGCTTCTCCGGCATCCTGCCGCAGCACAATGTCAGCCCGCAGGGCTTCGAGGCGCACTGGCAGATTGATGCGCTGGCGACTGATGCGCGCAAGTATTGGCAGGGGGGCAGCTATACGGATCAGGATGTGGCGCAGGTAGCCCTGCTGGACCCGGTCAATCCTTACCTGCTGGCCGAGCGTGCCACCAAATACGGGGTGTTGTTCGTGGTGTTGACCTTTGCCGGGTTTTTCATGTTCGAGCTTGTCCGCCAGATTCGCGTGCACCCTATCCAGTATGGCCTGGTGGGGCTTGCTATCGCGATTTTCTTCCTGCTGCTGCTCAGTCTCTCCGAGCATATCGCCTTCGGTCTTGCCTATCTGCTGGCGGCGCTGGCCTGCACCGGCCTGATAGGCTTCTACTTGAGTGCAGTGCTGAAAAGCGTTACTGGCGGCATGGGCTTTGCCGCGATGCTCGCCACGCTCTATGGCGCGCTGTACGGGCTTCTGATTCTGGAAGACAACGCGCTGGTGGTGGGTTCGGGTCTTTTGTTCCTGATTCTTGCCGCGATCATGACCGCCACACGCAAAGTGGATTGGTATGCCCTGGGGCAGGGCGGAGGACGCTAACAGGTGCAGCGGGCAGGGAAGCCCGCCGCGGCACTGGGATAACGATGGGGGCTGGAAAAAAGCGCGGCCATGTATGCAGCGGCATCTGCATGCAGTTGCCCTGAAATAAACATGAACATGACCAAATCATGCACGGCCAGAAATTCTAGCTGCACGATCTGGAGAATGTGCAATGAAAATAACAGCAGACAAATATCCGATTGATGCACCACGCGACCTCACCGTGTTTGCGGAAAAACAGGCGGCATTTCTGGGCGAGGCAAAACAGCGGGCGCAACGCCTTGCAGTATTGCCGGAATATCTGGCGCTGGAATTGGCGGCAAAATTTGATGCCGCCGTTTGTGGCAACCTACTTACTTCGCTTGAGGCGATCCAGCCCCTGCATGCGCGCTGGATGCAGTTTTGTCAGACTCTGGTTGTGCGGCTTGGCATGTATATCAATGCCAGGACTTTTCCGTTGGATAACGGTGATGGGCGCTATCGCAACCGCAGCTATCTGTTCGTACCCGATGGCGGTCATTTGTGGCAGGCGCAAACTGTGCCTGACCGGTTTCGAGAAGAAAACCCGAGTGATTGTATCCGGTGATGCGCTCAAGGTGTTTGCAGTAGGGGCGGTGCGTGCATTGGAAAATCGCTGTTTTGTAGCGCCTCCGGGCATGCCCGGAGGCGCCGGCCGCAGCATTTGCGACGCTCAGCCGTTAATCTCTGCCTGTCCCGAAGGAGAGATTCATGGCCAAAGCCAGCAAAACCCGAACGGCTTACGTCTGCAATGAATGTGGTGCGGACTATTCCAAATGGCAGGGGCAGTGTGCAGCCTGCGGTGCCTGGGATAGTTTGTCGGAAATTCGTCTTGAGACGACATCGGGCGCGGGGGTGAGCGTGGCTGCATCGCGCCGCAGTGGCTGGGCGGGCAAGGTGGATAGCGCCAAAATCACTGCGCTTAAAGACGTGGCGCAAAACCAAACCGTGCGTGTGTCGACCGGCATTGGCGAATTTGACCGGGTGCTGGGCGGCGGGCTGGTAGAAGGCGCGGTCGTGCTGATTGGCGGCGACCCCGGCATAGGCAAGTCCACCCTGCTGACCCAGGCGCTGGCTTCGATGGCAGGTAGCCTGCCGGGGCTGTATGTCACCGGCGAAGAATCCCTGGCGCAGGTGGCCGGGCGTGCCTCGCGGCTGGGTTTGCCGCTGGACGGCCTGCAGGCGCTGGCCGAAACCTGCGTGGAGCGCATTCTGGCCGAGGCGATTGTCGCCAGGCCGCGTTTTATCATTGCCGATTCCATCCAGACCCTGTGGACGGAAACCTTGAGCGCCGCGCCCGGCTCGGTGAGCCAGGTGCGCGAGAGTGCCGCGCGGCTGGTGCGCTATGCCAAGGAAACCGGCACGGCGGTGTTTCTGGTCGGCCATGTCACCAAGGAGGGCGGCATCGCCGGGCCGCGGGTGCTGGAGCATATGGTCGATGCGGTGCTGTATTTCGAGGGTGATTCCGGTAGCCGCTTCCGGGTGTTACGCGCTTTCAAGAACCGCTTTGGCGCGGTCAATGAGCTGGGCGTGTTTGCCATGAGCGACAAAGGATTGCGCGAGGTGCCCAACCCGTCGGCGATTTTTCTCTCTGGCGGCAGTACGCACCAGCCCGGCAGTTGCGTGATGGTCACCCGTGAGGGCACCCGGCCATTATTGGTGGAAGTGCAGGCGCTGGTGGATGCTTCGTCGCTGTCCAATCCGCGCCGGGTGGCCGTGGGGCTGGAAGGCAATCGCCTCGCCATGCTGCTGGCAGTGCTGCATCGCCACGGCGGGGTGATGGTGGGGGATCAGGATGTATTCGTGAACGTGGTTGGCGGCATCCGCGTGCAGGAAACCGCCGCCGACCTGCCAGTGCTGCTGGCGGTGCTTTCCAGCCTGCGCGATACCCCGCTGGCAGAAAAAACCATCGCCTTTGGCGAAGTGGGGCTGTCCGGTGAAATCCGCCCGGTACCCAATGGCGAGGAGCGCCTGAAAGAAGCCGCCACCCACGGCTTCAGGCGCGCCATCGTCAGTCATGCCAATGCCCCCAAGTCAGGGCGTATCAAGGGCATGGAAGTCATCGCGGTTGCCCGACTGGCTGAGGCGCTGGAGCAGGTGTGACAGCCCGCATGCGCCATGTTTTATGGCAAGCGCTGTCCATCGTGTTGCATCCTTTCTGGGTGCTGGCCGGGCTTTGGTTGCTGGCGCTATGGCGGCATCGCCCGGATGCGATTGGGCAACAGGCATGGCCGATGCTGCTGGCTATCGCCGTGTGCGCGGCCTATGTGCTATGGCGCTGGCGGCGCGGTGACTGGGGCACGATAGATGCCTCGGGCAAACACGAACGTACCAGCCTGTATGTCGTACTTTTGCCGGTCATTCTGGCTTTGGCGCTGTGGCAGGGGGGCTGGGCAAGCGTTACCGGCCGCGCCTTGCTGTATTTCGCACTGGCGCTGATGCTGGCCTGGCTGGGCAACCGCCGGCTAAAAATCTCGCTGCATCTTCTGGGGCTGGGCTTTGCTGTTCCGGTTGCCTGGCAGCTCCAACCGCTGGTTGGCATGTTATTGGCCGCCTGCCTGCCATGGCTTGCGGCTTCGCGTTTGGCGCTGGGTCGCCATACCCTGCCGGAAGTGCTGGCTGGCAGCGGCCTCGGACTTGCGGCCGGGGTGTTGGCGATAGCTTGAGTTAGCTGCGCCTCAACACAAACTCATAAACAAACTGGCTGCCAAAGAACGATAGCGCCAGCAGTAGCATCGCCACCAGGGTCAGGCGTGCGGCCTTGATGCCGCGCCAGCCGTAGCGCCAGCGGCCAAACAGCAGGATGCCGAAGATGATCCAGGACAGCAGTGACAGTACGGTCTTGTGTGCCAGCTGTTGTGAAAACAGGTCATGCACAAACAGGGTGCCGGTCAACAAAGTGGCGCTAAGCAGGAAGAAGCCCAGCCAGATGCCATGAAACATCAGCCGCTCCAGCTCGGTCAGCGGCGGCAGGATGCGCGGCCAGCGGTGTGAGCCGCGCTTGCGCAGGGTGCGCTCCTGCATCCACAGCAAAATGGCCAGCAAGGCTGCGACCGCCAGCACGGCATAGGCCGAAAGTGCAATCCAGGCATGCAGCTGCAACTGCCAGCCAAGTGCGACCGGCGGTGCATGGCCGCCCAGCCGATACAGCAGATTGGACATGGCCGCTAGCGGAAACACGATAAGGCCAAGCGAGCTCATGCGTCCGCTCAATGCAAGTCCGGTAGCCAGTGCCGACATGCCGAGCGTTGCCAGCGACAGCGTGGCGAGGAAATGCAGCTCCGGCGCTTGTAGCTGCCGCCAGGCCTCGACGTGCATTTCGCCATGAAACACCATTGCCAGAATGGCCAGCGGCAGCCAGCTGCGGTTGTTTTCCTTTTCCGGCTGGCGCAGTGAGGCCGCCAACATCAGGGCGGCGGAAAGATACAGGACGGTAGCGGCGAGTACGAGAATCATTTGCGCTTAGTTTCGCATGCCAGCGCCAGCAAGTCAGATGGCTGGCCTGTAAAAAATGAAAAAGCGGCGTGAAGTGTACTGCCGAAGCGGCCTGGGTGCCGGACACAGGCGGCAGCGGCAAGACCTGGCCTATAATCGTCCTCTTATATTCAATGCAGCGTCTTCCCATGTTTGAATCCCTGACCGAGCGCCTGTCCGGCACCATCAACCGCCTGCGTGGCCGCGGCCGTTTGACCGAGTCCAATATCACCGAGGCGATGCGCGAGGTGCGTATCGCGCTTCTGGAGGCCGATGTGGCATTGCCGGTGGTGCAGGCGCTGATTCAGCGCATCAAGGTGCGCGCACTGGGTCAGGAAGTGATGAAGTCCCTCAGCCCGGGGCAGCAGCTCATCAAGGTGGTGCGCGATGAGCTGACCAATGTGATGGGCGCACAGGCCAATGAGCTGAACCTCAATGTGCCGGCACCGGCCATCATCCTGATGGCGGGTCTGCAGGGCGCGGGCAAAACCACCACGGTGGGCAAGCTTGCCAAGCATCTTCGCGAAAAGCGCAAGAAGAAAGTGATGGTGGTTTCGGCGGACGTCTATCGCCCGGCGGCCATCGAGCAGCTCAAAACCCTGGCCGCACAGACCGGCGCGGAGTTTTTCCCGTCCAACGAGCAGCAAAAGCCTGAAGACATCGTGCGTGCGGCGATGGATGCGGCGCGCAAGTCGTTTGTTGATGTGCTACTGGTGGATACCGCAGGCCGTCTGGCCATTGATGAAGCCATGATGGCGGAAATCAAGGCGCTGCATGCGGTGGCCAATCCGACCGAAACGCTGTTTGTGGTTGATGCCATGACCGGTCAGGATGCGGCCAACACCGCCAAGGCCTTCAGCGAAGCGCTGCCCTTGACCGGGGTGGTGTTGACCAAGACCGATGGTGATGCCCGTGGCGGTGCAGCGCTGTCGGTGCGCTACATCACCGGCAAGCCCATCAAGTTCATCGGCGTGGGCGAAAAGCCGGACGGGCTGGATGTTTTCCACCCTGACCGTATCGCCAGCCGCATCCTCGACATGGGCGATGTGCTGTCGCTGGTGGAGCAGGTTGAAGCCAATGTTGACAAGGACAAGGCGCAGAAACTGGCAGAAAAGGTTGCCAAGGGCAAACGCTTTGACCTGGCCGATATGCGCGACCAACTGGAGCAGATGCAGAACATGGGCGGCCTGCATGGCCTGATGGACAAGCTGCCGGGCATGGGGCAGATTCCCGAAGAAGTGAAGAATCAGGTCACCGGCAAGGAAATCCCGCGGATGATTGCCATCATCAATTCCATGACCCTGAAAGAGCGTCGCAACCCGGAAATATTGAACGGCTCGCGCCGCGCCCGCATCGCCCGTGGCGCCGGCATGCAGCCGCAGGATGTCAACCGGCTGATGAAGCAGTATCAACAAATGGAAAAAATGATGGGCAAACTCGGCCGTGGCGGCATGAAAGGCATGCTGCGCGGCCTCAAAGGCATGAAGGGCATGATGGGTGGCGGCATGCCCTTTATGCGCTAAGTGGCAAGTTGCGCAACAAGCCTGTATTGCTTTGCAAAAAATGAATTGAGGAAAGCTCGAATGAAAAAAGCTTGGGTAGTGGCGGCGATGGTACTGGCACTGGCTGCCTGCGGTGATGACCGCTCACTGTCGCAGAAGGCGGGCAGTGTCCTCAGTGGCAGTGCGACTGATTTTGTTGCGGGTCTTGGTGAAGGCGTGGACAAGAAAATGACGCTGGAGCTGGCGCTTGACCCGGCATTCAAGGCCAATGGGCTGACGGTTACGCTTGGCAAAAGCCGCGGTGTGGGTTCTAAGGATGCCTCGGTTTACATCGTGTCTGCAAAGCCCTTCAAGGGCACCATCATGGCGCGCGCCCTGGATGAATCAGGCACGGAAATTGGTCGCTCGCGGGTAGAAGTGGAATTTGCTGAAGACGACGCCAAGTACGTGAACTTCAATTTCAACGAAGAAATGGACAGCTAGCTGGTGCGCTCTTACGCACTTTCACTGCGCTAATTAGTTAGCGCGTTGATGCCTGGCGGAGAACCGATAGGCCGGCAATCTGCCAGGCTGCGCAACAAAAAACGGGTCGAATGCGCACTGGCTTTTGCTGCGCAGGATTTTTCTGCTAGAATCGCCCGCTTACCCTGCCATCCCGGCAGCTGGGCTACACAAGAGAAACCAATATGGTCAAGATTCGCCTTACCCGTGGCGGCGCCAAGAAGCGTCCGTTCTATCACATCGTCGTCACCGACAGCCGTAGCGCCCGTGATGGCCGCAATATCGAGCGCGTGGGTTACTTCAACCCGGTCGCCTCCGGTAACGAAAAGCGCGTGGAAATGAACGTCGAGCGCGTCAACCACTGGATTGGTCATGGTGCGCAGATGACCGACAAGGTCGGCGCCCTCTTCAAGGAAGTCAAGAAAGCTCAGGCTGCTGCTGCCTGATGCCTGCGCGGCCTTGCTGAAGACCGGCATGAGTGCCGCAAGCAACACCTCCAAACGCATCCTGATTGGCAAAATCATGGGTGCGTTTGGCGTTCGTGGGGAGCTGAAAATCCTCTCCCATACCGCACCAGAGACTGCCCTGCTGCGTTATCAACCGTGGATACTGCGCGATGCGCGCGGTCGGGAATGGCAGGTCACAGGCGCCAAGGGGCGTGCAGCCAGCAAAGGTGTGGTCGCCAGCATTCCCGATATCCAAGACCGCGATGCTGCCGAGGCGCTGCGCGGGGTGGAAATCCATGTGCCGCGCTCGGCGCTGCCCGCGCCCAAGCCCGGCGAATATTACTGGGTGGACTTGCAAGGGTTGCGGGTGGAAACGGTCGAGGGCGTGCCGCTTGGACATATCGACCATGTGTTCTCCACTGGCGCCAATGATGTCATTTGCGTACGCGGTGAGCGCGAGCGGCTGATTCCCTTTATCCAGCCCGATGTGGTGCGCCAGGTGAACTTTGAGGCTGGCCTGATGGTGGTCGATTGGGATCCAGAGTTCTGAGCAGCAAGGGTCAGGGGTCAGAAGCGAAGGCCGAGAGTACGGAGTGGGAGAGCAGGAACGCTTGGCAGGCCGGCGGTACTGTCGATGCTTGTCCCGAGTCCCGAGTCCCGAGTCCCGAGTCCCGAGTCCCGAGTCCTGACCTCTGCCCCCTGTTTTCCCATGCGCATTGATGTCATCACCCTGTTTCCCGATTTCATCCGCCAGGCGGTGGCTTTTGGCGTGCTCGGCCGTGCCTGCGAGCGCGGCTTGTTGCAGGTAGCAGCCTGGAACCCGCGTGACTATGCCGAGGGCAATTACCGGCGTGTGGACGAGCGCCCATTTGGCGGCGGCCCGGGTATGGTGATGATGATTGAGCCGCTTTCCCGCGCATTGGCGGCTGCACAACAGGCGGGCGAGGGCAAGGCGCATGTCATTCACTTAAGTCCGCAGGGCAAACCCTTGCGACAGGCACGGGTGCATGAACTGGCGGCCTTGCCGCGCATTGCCCTCATTGCCAGCCGCTACGAGGGCGTGGACGAGCGCTTCATCCAGCAAGAGGTCGATGAAGAAATTTCGCTGGGCGATTACGTGCTTTCCGGCGGCGAGCTGGGGGCGGCGGTGCTGATTGATGCCATCGCCCGCCTGCAGGAAGGCGCGCTGGGAGATGCTGAATCGGCCCGTCAGGACAGCTTTGAAAACGGCCTGCTGGATTGTCCGCATTACACCCGCCCGCTGCAGCATGCCTATGGTGAAGTGCCGCCGGTACTGCTCTCCGGCAATCACGCCGAAATCGCCCGCTGGCGCTACCGGCAGTCGCTGCTGCGCACCGCCCAACGTCGCCCGGAATTGCTTGCCGGGCTGGACATCCCGGCCAAAGACCGCGCCTGGCTTGAGGCGCAGGACATCTAGGCCTGGCTTGCCCTCAGGTATGAAACCTTGCTAGAATCGCGCGCTTTCCCAAGCCCGGACGCAGGTCCACGTGCACTTGCGCCGACAAACCACAAATACACAGGCCCATATCATGAGCAAGCCCTCTCTCGCCAATCTCGTCAACGAATTTGAATCGGCGCAAGCCGGTCGCCAACTGCCCGCCTTCGGCCCCGGTGATACCGTCGTGGTCAACGTCAAGGTGAAAGAAGGCAACCGCGAACGTGTCCAGGCCTATGAAGGCGTGGTCATCGCCAAGAAGAACGCCGGCCTCAACTCCTCCTTCACCGTGCGCAAGATTTCTCACGGCTACGGTGTGGAACGCGTGTTCCAGAGCCACAGCGCAGCGATTGATTCGGTGGTGGTCAAGCGCCGTGGTGCCGTGCGTGCCGGCAAGCTGTACTACCTGCGCGGTCTGGAAGGCAAGGCCGCCCGTATCCGCGAAGACCTGGCCGCCGTTGCCAAGGCCAAGGCCGAAGCCAAGGCCGCCGCTGCTGCCGCTGCCGAATAATCCCGGCAAGTTTTGCAACACAATGGCCGCCGCGTGCGGCCATTGTTGTTTTTAGCCGTTGGAGGCTGACATGAAACCACTTGCCGAGCCATTGGCATCATTGCGACTGGATATCTGGCTATGGGCGGCGCGCTTTTTCAAGACCCGGGCGCTGGCCAAGCAGGCCATTGAAGCCGGACGGGTGGAGGTGGACGGCCAGCGTGCCAAACCGGCACGGGCATTGCGCGGTGGCGAAATGCTCACCGTGGTGCGCGGCGTGGAGCGCTTTGAGCTGGAAGTGCGCGCCCTGGATGACCGCCGTGGCCCGGCCAGTCATGCGCAAACCCTGTACCTGGAATCGGAAAGCTCCATTACCGCCCGCGCGGCTGCACGCGCCGAACAGGCCGCCGCCCGGGCAGGCTACCAGCCTCCACAAACCCGCCCGGACAAACGCGCCCGCCGCCTGATTCGCGCATTGGGCGATATTGATGCGCTGTGAACCAAAATGTGACGGATGGCACGGGTTTTGCCGTTGCACTTGCGTTTAAATTTCGCTTTTCCTTGAATGAAAACGGGGCAAGAATGAACTTTGCGATTTCTTTGCGAGCCAGTGCTCTGGCGGTATGTCTTGGTACGCTACTGGTGCCACAAACGCAGTTGCAGGCACAGGGGCGGAATAGCCAGCAGCATGAGCCGGTAGATATCGAGATGGTCTCGCGCATTCGTCAGGAGGCTTTCCATCGTTCACAGGTGATGGCAACGCTGACGCATCTGACCGAAGTGATTGGCCCGCGCCTGACCAATTCCCCGTCCATGCACGCGGCCAACCAGTGGACCGCCGAGCGCTTGCGCAGCTGGGGGCTTGCCAATGTGCATCAGGATGCCGTCGATGGCCTTGGCCGTGGTTGGGAATTTGGCCATGCACGGGTGGAGATGCTCGGGCCGAGAAATCAGCCGCTACATGCGCTGCCCAAGGCCTGGACGCCGGGCACCCAGGGCACGGTGGAGGGCGAAGTGGTTGCCCTCAAGCTGGAAAAGCCCGAAGACCTTGAAAAGCACAAGGGCAAGTTGCGCGGCAAGATTTTGTTTGTCTCGGATTTGCGCGATTACAAGCCGGGAACCGAGCCGGATTTCCACCGCCATGACGAGGACAGCCTGGGCAAGATGCAGGCTCTGGAGGTGCCGAAGGATCGTTCGCAGCCTGACCGTTCGGCGGGTATCCGGCGTTTCCGAGAACGTGCCGAGTTCCAGCGCCGGCTGCGCCAATATCTGCTGGATGAGGGCGTGGTGGCTCAGGTCGGCATCAGCAGCTGGGACAATGGCATCCTGCGGCTTGGCGGTGGCGGCGCCTGGCGCAGCAGCGACGAACCGGCCGGGGTGCCGGATCTGGTGATGATTTCCACCCATTACAACCAGGTGATGCGCGCCTTGCAGCGCAAGGAAACGGTACGGCTGCGGCTGGATGTGGACGCACGCTTTACCGATAGCGATGACCAGCCCGGCTACAACACCATGGCCGAGCTGACCGGCAGCGACAAGCGGGATGAAGTGGTGATGCTGGGGGCGCATCTGGATTCCTGGCATACCGGCACAGGTGCCTCGGACAATGCCGCCGGAGTGGCGGTGATGATGGAAGCGATGCGTATCCTGAAGGCAGTCGGCGCCAAACCGCGACGCACCATCCGCGTTGCCCTGTGGACCGGCGAGGAGCAGGGATTGTTCGGCTCACAGCACTATGTGGCACGGTATCTGGCCAGCCGCCCGGAGCCTGCTGATGCCGCGGAAAAGGCATTGCCGGCTTTCCTGCGCCTGCCAAGCGGGCCATTGCAGCGCAGCCGTGGCTATGAAAAGTTCTCGGTGTATTTCAATCTGGACAATGGCAGCGGCCGTATCCGCGGCATCTATGCCCAGGAAAATCTGGCGGCAATGCCAATTTTTGAGGCCTGGCTAAAGCCTTTCCATGATGTCGGGGCGAGCACCGTGGTCAGCCGCAATACCGGCAGCACCGACCATATCGCTTTTGACCGGGTCGGTTTGCCGGGCTTCCAGTTCGTGCAGGACCGGCTGGATTACTTCAGCAACGTCCATCACAGCCATCTGGATACACTCGATCACGTGCAGCCCGAGGATCTGAAGCAGGCCGCAGCCGTGGTGGCGGCATTCGCCTGGCATGCGGCCAACCGCGAAGAAAAAATGCCGCGCAAACTGTTTGTGGACGAGGCAGTGGACTGAGTGCTCAGCGTGCAGACGCTGCGGGTAGCTGCAAACGCAGCTGCCCGTGTCGTGCGTGTAGCCAGTCGACGAGTACTGCCGAATGCAGCTCGCCATGTGCCAGCACTTGCCCGGTTTGCGCATCAACCAGCAATGGCCAGGCGCGGCGCAGCCAGGGGGCGATGTGTCGCTGCTGCAGGGCGTGCTTCAAAAGATGATGATGTTGCCTGTCAGGCAGGCGGATTTTTTCGCCGCCTTGTCTTGCACCTACCTGCAGTGGGGCAGTGAAGCCTGCTGCGCCCTCAAGCTGCCAGCAAAGGCCATTGGGCAGTAGCAGCGGCGCATGTCCATCCCAGCGTGTTTGGAAATCATCCGGCAGCGCGGCAATGCCGGGGTCGGGATAGAGCGCATCGCGCCAGCGCAGCAAACGGGCATCTCCCCAGCACAATTCGCTTTGGCGGTCATCTGCGGGTCTGGCAAGTTCTGTTTGCAGCCAGCGGCTGGCGCGGCCGGGCAGGGGCGGCAGTCCTTGCCGTCTGACCCAATGGCGGAACACGCGCGTGGCGCGCTCAGGCGGAAGTTGGCGCAGCGTGTCCAATGCGAGCGGTGATGAGGGCGCGGCAGTCTCCAGCACGGCCTCGTCATCAGCTTGCAGCAGGCTCACCGTTTCGGCTTGCAGGCGTGCGCACTGGGCGATATTGCGGACGGCTTCGGGCAGGCGTTGTTGCAAACGCGGCATGATTTCCCGGCGCAGCCAGTTACGCTCAAAGCGTGCATCCTGGTTGGACGGATCGTCGATCCATGCGATGCCGCTTTCTTGCGCGTAGGCCAGGATTTGCGCACGGCTTGTTGCAAGCAGGGGGCGCCAAAGTATGCCGGGCGCAAAACTGCGCCACGGACGCATCGCGGCAAGCCCGTCGGGGCCGGCGCCACGCAGCACGCGCAGCAGGAAGGTTTCGGCCTGGTCATCCAGGTGATGCGCCAGCACCAGATATTCTCCAGCCTCAAGGTGGCGCGCAAATGCCGCATGGCGCGCGCGGCGGGCGGCCGCTTCCAGGCCATCGCCACGTCGCTCAACGTGCACGCGCTCAATAATCAGCGGCACGCCCAGCCGCCGGCATTGCTGTTGGCAATGCTCTACCCAGTCATCCGCCTGGGCTTGCAAGCCGTGATGGACGTGGATGGCGCGCAGTTGCAAGGCTGGCATCTGTGCTAGCAGATGCAGCAGCACCGAGGAGTCCAGGCCGCCGCTGTAACCTAGCAGTAACCGCTGTGGCGGCTCGGGCAACAGTGCAGCGCTTTGGCTGATGGCCTTGGCAAGGCGCTGTTGCCCGCAGGCAGCGTGTGGCTCAGGCGTAGGCACCGTAGCTGCGCAGGCGCTGGTAACGGCGCTCAAGGCGCTCGTCTGCGGGCAGTTTTTCCAGCGCCTCGATCTGGCGCATGATGACCGCCTTCAGGCGCTTGCCCATCTGCCGCGGATTGCGATGCGCGCCGCCAATCGGCTCGCGCACTACCTTGTCCACCAGTCCCAGCTGCTTCAGGCGTTTGGCGGTAATGCCCATTTGCTCGGCAGCGTCCTTGGCCTTGGCGGCATCCTTCCACAGAATCGACGCACAGCCTTCGGGTGAAATCACCGAATAGGTGCCGTATTCGAGGATATTGGTGACATCGCCCACGCCAATGGCGAGCGCGCCGCCGGAGCCGCCTTCGCCAATCACATTGCAGACGATCGGTACTTTCAGCTCGGCCATTTCCAGCAGGTTGCGGGCAATCGCCTCGCTCTGGCCACGCTCCTCGGCGCCGATGCCCGGATACGCGCCTGGGGTGTCGATAAAGGTAATGATGGGCAGACCAAAACGCTCGGCCATCTTCATCAGCCGCAGCGCCTTGCGATAACCCTCCGGACGCGGCATGCCAAAGTTGCGGCGCACCTTGCTCTTGGTATCGCGGCCTTTCTGGTGGCCGATGATCATCACGCTGCGGCCATCAATGCGCGCCAGCCCGCCGACAATCGCCGCATCATCGGCAAAGGCGCGATCCCCGGCCAGCTCCTGAAACTCGCTGGCCATGATCTTGATGTAGTCTTGGGTATAGGGACGCAGCGGGTGGCGCGACATCTGCGAGATCTGCCACGGTGCAAGGTCGCGGAAAATCACCGCAGTGCGCTGGCGCAGCTTGTTTTGCAGGGCGTGGATTTCGTCTTCGACATCCACCGACTGGCTGTCGCTGGCATTGCGAAGGTCTTGCAGCTTGTTTTCAAGGTCGGCCAGCGGTTGCTCGAAATCGAGGTAATTGGGGTTCATGCGCGGTGCTACCTGCGGCATTGGAATCGGGCGGCAATTTTAGCCGATGGCGGCGTTGGCGACCGGCTGGGGGCGGGTCAGGCGCTCTCCTGGGTGGTGAGGGCGAGGCGTTGTTGCAGGTCCTGGCGCATGCGGGTGATTTCGTTGCTGGCCTCAAGGCGTTGTGCCATGCCTTCGCGGTGGATTTGCCGGACTTCTTCCACGGTCTGGATAAGTTTTTCGTGCACGCTGCGCAGGGTGTCGATGTCGAGGATGCCGCGCTGGTTGGCACGGGCGGTTTCCACGGTGGTTTGCTGAATCAGTTCGGCATTGCGGCGCATCAGTGCGTTGCTGGCCTCATCGATGGCGCTGGCGAGCTGTGTGGCGCTTTTCTGGTCGGCGAGTGAAAGCTGGATGGCGAACTGGTTGCGCCACATCGGCAGGGTGATATCGCGCACGGCGGAGAATTTTTCGATGAGCTGGATGGCATTGGCCTGAATCAGCCGGATCATCGGCAGCATTTGCTCATTGGCGTGCTGCAAAAGGTGCAGGTCGGACACGCGCTTGTCGAGCAGGCGGATGGCGCTGTCGAGCTCGCCGCGGCGGATGCGCGATTCGGGGTCTTCTGCGCTGGCAAGTGCGGCCAGTTCCTGTTCCAGCTCGGCCAGGCGTGCGCGTCCGGCGGCGACATGGATGCCCAGCTCACGGTGCTCATCGCGCACGATCTGGTGCATCTGCTCGTACTCGCGAACGCGCTGGCTCTGCCGTGCCTGGGTCTGGCCGACATCGTGCATCAGCCGGTCAATCTGGCTATTGGTGCTGCTGTATTTCTGCACCAGCTCCTCGCGGCCGGCCTTGAACTTGTCAAGCAGCGGGCCAATGATCGGCACCTTGGAGCGGTTGGCGAAGGCGCCCAGGTCAAGGTTGCGGGCGATTTTCACCACTTCGCCAAGTTTTTCGCCGCTCTCGTCCAGGTCGGAATTGCGCACCTTGTCCAGAAGTTGCGTGGAAAAGCCGCTGCTGCGGCGGCTGGCTTCGCTGCCATAGCGCTGCAAATTGGTCGGGCTCAAATCCTGCAAGGGCTTGGCGGCTTCGGCAATGCGCGGCAGGTCGGCTTCGGTCAGCCCCAGTGATTTCAGCGTCTGGCTGTCGGGCAGGGCGGCGAGTGCGTTTTCCGGGTTCATGATGTCTCCGCGTCTTCGGGATGGAGTTGGGGTTTGAGGTCGGCCAGTGCGCGCAGGGTGTTGCAGGCATGCCGGTAGGCTTGTTGCTGCTGCACGCTGGCATTGACCGCATCGGTTTGCGCCAGTACCGACAATAACCCCTGGCGCAGGGTGGGGAAAGCCTCGCCGAGAATGGCGTGCTGGTCATGGATGAGCGCAAGCTGCTGGCTGCTCATTTCCAGCAGCAGGCGCATTTGTGCAAGGCGCTGCTCTGCCTGTGCGCGGCTTGGGTGGCCAGCAAGGTTTTGGCCTGCGGCCTGTAGCCGGGTGAGCAGGTTGGAGAGCCTGTCCTCATGCCGGGCGAGGGTGTCGCCATAGTGCTGCCATTGCGCCTCCAGGGTATCGAGCCGGTGCTTGAGCAGTGGCGCTTGCTGGCGCAGCTCGCGGGCGCGCAGGCCGGTGTCGATGTCACGGCCAAGGAGCCGTCCCAGCCAGCCGACACGGCGCTTGATGGCGGCGTTGTCGGCGGCGATGAAGGCCAGGTGGATGTCGTCAAACAGCACCACGATATGCGGCAAGGGCGAGCCTTCGGCCAACAGCCCGGCCAGCGCCGCCTGCGCATCGCGGGCTTCATCCAGCAGCGGGGTTAGCCCGGTGGCACTCATGCCGGGTCGGAGGCTTCGGGCCTGTCCGCTGGCGGATGCAGGAAATCAACCTGCTCCAGCTCGCGGTCGAGCTTTTCCAGCGCTGGAGGTTTGGGCTTGCGCGCGCGCGCACTGCCGGCGGCCTTTTCTGCCACCACGCTCCCTTGTGCAAAGCTGCTGCGCAGTGCATCGGCCAGATGCAGCAGGGCTTGGTTGAGGCGCGCCTGCTCGGCGCGCGATTCGGCGACGCTGGCAAGCAATGGGGTGATGTGTTCGGCCAGTTGCTTGCCGATATCGGCCGCGCCATCGTTTTGCGGGACGCGCTCGGCGCGGGCGATGTTTTCAAGGCCGGCGACAATGGCATCCCAGGGCGCAGTGTCTGGCGGCGCCTTGGGGGCTGCCGGGCGCAGGTGCTGCAAGCCGCTGGCGATATCGGCAAGCTGTGCCACCATGCGGCCGCCGACATCGGCATCCTCGGCACCCATCGCCTTGTTGCGCAGGAAGTCGGCCTTGATTTGCGCCCAGCGCGCGGCCTCCCCGGCATCGAGCGTGCCGCGCAGCTCGCCGAGCTTCAGCAGGTTTTCCTCAGCGCCGGTGGTCAGCAGCTGCGCCTCGCCCAGATAGTGGTCGGAGATGAGCTGCTGCAATTCGGCCTGGTTCATCACCGGGGCGATTTTTTCCGCCAGCTTGTTCATGTTGCGGTAGCTGCCTTGCAGCTTGAAGGCCGGTTCGCTGCGGTATTTGTCGGCCTGTGCGGCGCTGGCAATGTATTGCTGGTTGACGCGGTAAATCACCTGGCGCACTGCCATCAGCTTTTGCAGGGTGCTGATAATTTCGTTGATTTCCGCCGCGCTGTAGGCATGCGACAGGGTGCTGGTGCTGACTTCCTTGCCGGCGGCCTTGTCCATCAGGGTGTACAGGTCGGCCATGTCGCGGGTGGCGAGCGGGGCGAGCACCGGATTGGAGGTCAGGCTGTTTTCGATATAGCTCGACAGGAAGGCCTCTTCCATGCCGCCCAGCACATCGCCGAGGTTGTAGATGTCGGCGCGGTTGGCCAGCATGTCGGGGATTTTGAACACCTCGCCAGACTCGGTATAGGGGTTGCCGGCCATCACCACCGCGAACTTGCGCCCGCGCATGTCATAGGTCTTGGTGCGACCCTGCCAGACGCCTTCGATGCGCCGGGTGCCGTCGGTGAGCGAGATGAATTTCTGCAGGAACTCCGGGTGGGTGTGCTGGATGTCATCGACATACAGCATTACGTTATTGCCCATTTCCAGCGCCAGATTGAGCTTTTCCAGCTCCTGCCGGGCGGTGGCATCCGGCGCCTGCGCCGGGTCCAGCGAGCGCACTTCATGCCCCAGCGCCGGGCCATTGATTTTCATGAACACAAGACCCAGGCGGTTGGCGACATATTCCATCAGGGTGGTCTTGCCGTAGCCGGGGGGCGAAATCATCATCAAAAGCCCCATCAGGTCACTGCGCTTGCCCTGGCCTGCGGCGCCCATCTGCTTGGCAAGGTTGTCGCCGATGATCGGCAGGTAGATATCGTTGATCAGCCGGTTGCGCACGAACGAAGTCAGGGGACGCGCCTGATATTCGGATAGCCGCAGGGCATCGCGTTCGCGCTGCATCACTTCCTGGCGCAGCTTCTGGAAGGCGTGGAAAGCCGGGACAAAGTGGTTGCGGTGATGCGCAAGGCGCTGCTGGAACTCGTCGATGGCAAGTACAAGCCCGCCATCGACAATGCGCGGATGCTCGCCCAACAGGCCGCTGATGCGGGTTTCCAGCGTCGGCGCCTGGGTGTTGTGCGGCAGTTTGTCGCCAATCAGCCGCAGCATTGCCGCCTCGGGGGCAAAACGCGCCAGCGCGGCGTACTCATCCTGGCGGGTCAGGGCATTGAACCAGTCTAGGCTCTGCGCCCAGGCATCGGCCAGATTTGCCGGCTGGGTGTTGTCGGCCAGCCCGGCCGCTTGCAGTTGCTGGGTCAGGGCGGCGCGCAGCTGTTCGGCTTGCTGGGCAAAACGCGGATGCAGGGTATCGCTGCCCATTTCATCCGTCAGCCATAGTGCGGCGGCGCGCGCGTCTTCGGCACTGTGGGCGATATGTTCAGCCTCCAGCAGGGCTGCCACGGCGCTGGCAAGCGCGGCATGGGCAGATTCCAGCGCGTCGCGCTGTCCGAGGATGCGCCACATTGCCTGAGCTTGGCGCAGGCGCTCGCGCCAATAGGCCTGCTTCTCCTCTTGCGCCTGCCAGAACAATGCGCCCAGGGCACGGGCGCGTGGCGGATGCAGCAGGCTGCCGGCATTGCGGTACAGCGGCAAAAGTGCGGCCAGAATCAGCGCCGCATCGTGGTCATGGATGCCTTTTTCGTAGCCTTCCTTGTAACGGGGGGCGGCAAAACGGGCGATCAGCGCGGCAAGTTCCGCCGGGTCGGCGCTGGCCTGTTGCAGCGTTGCCATGTCGAGATTTTCCTGCCCCAGTTGCGCCGCTTGCAGGATTTGTGCGGCCAGATATTCGCCGCGATAGACATCGGCTGATTCCGAATCCAGCGTTACATCCCAGAATGCGCGCAATTCATCCAGTGCCGTATCGTGCAGCGGCTGCATGTAATCGGTGCCGGTCAGATGCACGGCCAGATGGTCGCCGCGTGGTAGCAGGGTCAAGTCCAGCGGCTGGGTGTTGACATTGAAACGGTGCTTGCCCATGCGAATGGTGGTGCCGCCGTCCTCGAACAATTCGGTCTTGTCGCGCAATACCCGCACTGCTTGGTCGCGGGCGGCCTTGAGGCGCGCGTCGATATCGTCGGCCTTGACCGTATCGTGCAGCTCGCGCAGTCGCTCGGACAGTTCGCGCAGTTTTTGAATCAGCGGGTCGCTGGCGAAAAAGGCATTCAGCTCGTCGGCATGGTTGAAGCGTGCGGTGCGCTTGCCAAGCCCTTCCAGAATACGGTTGGCGGCATCCTGCAACGATTGCGCACGGCGCTGGCGCTCATCCAACAGGGTTTGCTTGTGCGCCTCGAAGCTGTCCAGAATCTCCTCGCGCTTGGCCAGGATGTCGCTGAGAAACGCCTCGTGTTCACCGAACTGGCCTTCCAGTTCTTCCAGCTGCACCAAGAGCCGCGCCAGTTGCTCGTCGGCGCGTTCGGGGGTGTTGGCCATGCCGAGCGCGCTGGCGATGCTTTGCCCGAACAGGGCGAACTGTGCGCCGAACTGCGCCACCGCCTCGCTGGAGCCCAGCTGTTTGCGCCGCTGCTCGGCGCGCGCGCGCGCTTGATTGAGCCGCGCATACAGACCGGAAATGGCTTCCACCACCCGCGTGGTTTGCGTGGCGTCCTCCATCTTCAGCCCGGTCATCAGCGCCGAGAGCATGTCAAGGTCGGCGCTCATCGCGCTCATCGCCGCGACTTGCTCGCCCAAGGCGCGTGCGGTTTCGCATTTTTGCGCGGCCTCATCTAGTTGTTGCAGGCGCTCGACAAACGGCAGCAATGCTTTTTCACCTGCCAGAAATGCGCCGGTGGCAGCACCGATGCGGCTGTGCGCTTCTTGCAGGGCGGCGGACATTTCGTCGATGTGTGCGGTGTCGATATAGCGGTACTCACGCAGAGTGAGCAGATGCCCGCGCTGTGCGGTGATGGCGTTCAGCGCTTCGACAAACGATTCGACATGGCTCCAGGAATCCGGTTGCAGGCGGCCAAGGATGCGCCGCTGCTCGGCAATGGCTTCGCGCATCGCGGTATCGGATTGCTGGCGGATGCTTTCGACTTTCTCGAACTCGTCCAGTACCGCCTCGCCGGTGCTGCTGATTTCATGCAGGAGACTAGCAAGGCCGTGGCATTGCGCATCGTCCAGCCAGTGATGCTGATCGAACAGGCGCCGGGTTTGTTCGGTCAAGAGCAGATAGCGCTGCGCGGAGACTTCCGGCGTGCCGATTTCACGCGCCAGGTCATACAGATTGGAAATGCCGCGCACCAGTTCCGCATTGCCCAGCCGCCCCATGAAGGTATTGCCCGGCGGCGTGGCTGCGGCGAATTCGTCACTGGCAAACGGTGTTTGCCAGACCTGCATCTGGTGTACCCGAGTGGGGTCGTCGGTTTCGGCATGGAACAGCACCATGCGGCCATCGGGCAGACGCGCATAGCCATGCGCAAATACCGGGTTTTGCAGGCTGCGCTGAATCATGTTGTAAACAAACAGCGCGGCCAGTCCGCTTTGCGGTTCATAGAAGATGTACAACACGTCCTCGCCATTGGGCGAACGGATCGCGCGTTTGAACTGCATCCCCTGCATCGCCGCATCAAAGGCTTTGTAATCGCCGTTTTGCAGATAGGAGCCGCCGGGAAAAATGATGCCGTGGTCTTCGGGCAACTGCACGCAGGCCTGGGTGATGGCATCCATGCGCGTGACCTTGCCGGTCAAGGTGTTGTAAATCAGCCCGCGCCATTGGGTCTCGCGGTAGGGCAGCACTTTCAGCAGGATTAGCGCGCCGACGCGGGCGAACTCGATGCGGGCATCGTCGATTGATTGGGTGGCATCGTCCACTGGCTCGGAATAGATGCCGCTGCCGGTTTCGGTATTGTTTTCCACCTTGATGGTGAGGTCGCCGCCGCTGGTGTTGACGAACAGCGTGTCGAGGATGTTGAGGTGCGGAAAGCGACCACTGACTTCCAGATCGCGTCCGGCGCGGATCCATTCAAAATCGAATGCCGCAGGCAGCCCCAAGTCGCGTTCGCCACGAGCGTCGATGTAGCCAATCTCGCCGCTTGCGGCAATCGACCAGCGGAATACGCGCATGTCGGTGATTTTCTCGCCAATCTGGAACGCCGCCAGCAGCTTGCCGTCGCGCACCACCAGTTGCAGCAGGCGGGCATGTTTGTAGTAGCTGTAAAGCTCCTCGAAATCGCGCATGAACGTCGGGTCGGCAAGAAAGCTGCCGGCCATGTCCACTGGCTCGACATCGAAGCCTTCCGCCACTTCCACCAGACGGTACAGGCCAAACACGTCTTGCAGCGTGGTCTTGTTTTTCAGCCCCAAAAACACGTTGAAGCCAAACAGCAGCAAATCACCGACCTGCACGATGTCGCGGCCAACGCAGTTGTTTTCGGTGCGGATGCGGAAGCGCCCGACCAATGCCATGCGGCTGTCGCCAAACTCGGCCAAGCGCTCGCGGTTCAGCGTGTCGGCGGTTTGCCTAAGGCGCTCGCCCAGCGCATCCAGACGCTTTTTCAGTACCTCGTAAGCGCCGCCTTCGGCCACGGCCTTGTCAACGGAAGAAACGGTTTCGGTTTGGGCTTGGGTCATGGCAGAAGGTCAGGGAAGGGGGGGCAGTGGTTAGAACTTGTAAGTGATTTGTTCGCCGTTTAGGGCAATAAGTTTTTTCGAGACGAGGTGCTGGATGACTGCGTTGATTTGCGTGTCAGAAATATTTTTCTGGCACATGGCTGAAATATGATTTTTGAGCGCTGCTCTCTTGCTGGGACGAGCACGGGCAGCTGATTTCTTCAAAGTGTCCAACACTTTGTTGAAATAGACAGGGATGTTGTCGGATGCAGACGCTGTTGTGGGGATAGTGGCAGCAGATACGGCAACAGAAGGACTCGTGGGCTCGATTAATGAGCCTTTGCGTTGGCATTCCAGACCCTTGATATTCAGATACTTCAGCAGCGGGTCAAAGCCCTTGTCATTTGAAAGTACCGTGCAGATGGTGTCCGGGTTGCGTTCAAGGCGCCTGCCAAGTTCACAGGCAATGAAAAAATCCAAGGCATTTGGACCAGAGCCCGGGATGCGCTGGAAGCGGAATTGGGTAGAGCCCAGCCGCTGGGCAAGCAGGGCAAGTTCCAGAGGTACGCTTTGTTGCCTTGAGCCAACAAAAACGATGACTTCCGCATCCTTGTCCAGTCCTCGCAAGCTGGCTGCAGGCAGATTTTCCAAATCCACCAGAACCAGCTGTGCTCGGCGCGGTTGATGGGCTGGCAGCATCGAGGCGGTGGAAGCCGCCTCGACAGGAGGAATTGAATGAAACGCAGTGAGTTCAACCATGACTGACTCCTTTAGTTATGCTGGATAAGGAATTGCTCCGGTTTTGAGGCGGTAGGGGCGTCTTTGCCCATCGTTCAATTCATCCTAGTTAGGCAGGGATGCCCATTAGGGTTAGAGCATCAGGCGTTTTCACCGTGGGGCAAGGCAGCAGCATCGCTCTGCACCTTCACGCCCAGATATTTCTGCAACAAGTCCTGCACCAACGGGCTCTTGGCGGCAAAGCCTTCCACCGATTTACCCAGCGATACCGCACGCGAGAGTGCCTCGAACATGCCGCCTTCGCCGCCGACCAAGTCAATGCGGGCATTGCGCAGGGCGGTGGCGATGACCTCGGCGTTTTCGCGCGAGATTTCCTTGCCCGCCTCGATTTGCGCCAGTGCCTGCTCCAGACTGGTTTGCAGCGCCATGCGGTATTCCTCGTGGTTGCGTGCATCCGCGCTCATCTTGTCCATTGCGTCGAACTTGGCGGTCAGACCTTCAGCTTCGGCGGCCATCTTGCGCGCAATCGCCTGCGCTTGGGCATCGCCCATGCGTGCGGTGCCTTCGGCTTCGGCCGTCAGGCGTTCGGTCAGCACGCGGGCATCGGCATGGCCTTGCTTGTAATTGGCCTCGGCCTTGGCTTCGATGACGCGCGCTTCTGCCGCACCGATTTTTTCAATCGCATTGGCGCTGGCTTCCTGCACCAAGGCTTCGGCAAGGCCGGGGGCGGCGCGTTCTGCCTTGACGCCTTCGGCCAAGGCTTTCTTGGCTTCGGCCTGGCGGCTGGAGGCATCGAACTCGGCCTGTGCCAGCGTGGTCATTTCCAGCGCACGGTGCTTGGCCGCGGTTTCGGCAGCTTCTGCGGCCTTGATTTCGCGCACCAAGGCTTCTTGTGCGGCGGCTTCAGCCTCCAGCACGCGCACTTGCTTGGCGCGGTCGGCGGCGGAGACTTCGCGCACTTCGTTGATGCGTTCTTCTTCCATCGCCACGGTCTTGTCGATGGCGATGCGCTCACGGGTGATGTTGGCCACATCCATCACGCCTTGTTCCACGGCCTTGTCGCGCTCGACCTGTTGCAGCTTGACCTCGCGATCGGTGGTAACTGCTTCGATGCGGGTGGCACGGGTAACGCGCTCGGCTTCGATACCGACCGCACGGCGGCGGTTCTGCTCGGCCACTTCCACTTGGCGTTGCATTTCTTGGTCACGAATCTGGATTTTTTCTTCCGTTTCAAGACGCGCCTGCTCGGCCAGAAGGCGCTGTTCTTCCTTGACCTTTTCGGTTTCAGCCGCTTCGCGCGCCTGGATGGTTTCGATTTCGCGCTTCTGCCGTGCCTCGGCTTCGGCCTGCTGGCGCTCCAGTGCCAGCGTGGCTTCGCGGGTTTCCACATTCTTCTTGGTGATGGCCAGATGCTCGTTCTGCGCCAGCTCGTTGGTGATGATGTTCTGCGCGGCGGTCAGCTCGGTAATCTTGCGGATGCCTTCGGAGTCGAGGATGTTGTGCGGGTCGAGCAGATGCTTGGGCGTTTGCTCCAGATAGTCGATGGCCACGTCTTCGAGCACATAGCCGTTCAGGTCCTTGCCGATGACCTTGATGATTTCATCGCGGAATTCCTCGCGCTTTTCAAACAGCTCGATGAACTCGAATTTCTTGCCCACGGTTTTCAGCGCCTCGGAGAACTTGGCATTGAACAGCTCGTCCACGGCATTGCGGTCGGAGGCGCGATCCACGCCCACCGCCTTGGCGACCTTCAGCACGTCCTCGGTGGTTTCATTGACGCGCAGGTAATAGGCCACGGTGATGTCGGCGCGCATATTGTCGCGGCAAATCAGCCCCTCCTTGCCACGGCGATCCACCTGCAGGGTGATCAGGCTGATGCGCATCACCTCGGCCTTGTACAGCACCGGAATGATGAGCGCGCCGGTGAAATGCACCTTGGGCTTGGCGCTCATGTCATTGACAATCAGGGCGGTGCCCTGTTCGACCTTGACATAGAACATCTTGAATACGACGACGATGGCGAACAGGAAAACGATCAGTCCGACAGCGCCGAGCGCGAAGGGGATCAGGTTTTGCAGCGTCATGAGATGACTCCGTGGTGGTGTGGCGTGGATGGATGAATGAATGGCTCAGCGGTTGAACTTGCTTTCTGAAATGACCCGCCAGCTGTTGTCGGCCTCGCGGTATTCCAGAAGCACCACGCGCTCGCCGCGCGGATAAACATCCGGCGGATGGGCGCGCACTTGCAATAGCAGCCCGGCGCCGCCGTCCTCGAAGCTGGCCATGCCATGCTCAGCATCGACTTGTGCGGTGGTCACCGTGCCGACCTTGCCCAGCAGCGAGGGGGGTGTGGCCGGTGTCAGCTTCAGCATGAAACGGCGCAGCGGGCGCAGCAGCAGCGAGGCCATCAACAGGCCCGGTATGGCGGCCAGCAGCATTGCCGCGCTGCCCAGCAGCGTGCGCAGCGTGCCGGAAAACAGCGGGTCAAGCAGATAGAGCTGAAAGAAATAGGTGCTTATCCAGGCAAAGAACGCGATCACCAGCACAATCAGCATCAGTGGCACGCCGCGCAGCCCGAGCCGGGTCAGCATGCCGCCGGCATCGGCCAGCGGGCTCTCGCCCTCCATCCCGGCGTCCAGGTCAAATACCCCCAACGCAGCCACCAGCCAATACAGCACGGCCACGGTGAACAGCACGCTCCAGGGCAGGGTGGGAAAGCTCAAGGCGGTTTGCAAAAACGCGTTCATGACTTGCTCCTGCGCGGTTTGGGGGGCTTGGATTCTGCCTGCCTTTCGGCGCGACGCTGCAATTTTTCCAGCACCTTGGCTGCGGCGTCTTCAGCAGCGGGCTGCGGGCGCGGCTTGCGGGGGCTGCCTGCCGTTTTTGCGCCGCTGCGCGCACGTTTGGCCGAAGCGACCGCGCTTTCCGGCGAGGCGTCCTCGCCCGCCTGACGCCGGGCGACCGTGGCCTGGGCGCGATGCAGGGTTTCGCTGGCGCGCAGGGTGTCGAGCTGGTGCTTCAGGCGACGCAGCTTGTGCTCGCCCTGTTCGATGACATGCAGCAGCGCCTGCTGCTGCTCGCGCAAGGTTTTCATCGCCTCGCGTTCGTGATTGCGCCGGACTTGCAGCCCGGCAATGCGCACGGCGATGGCCTCGGCGCGGGACTTGCCGCGCGGGCTTGCCAGGAGCGCCACGGCCTCGGCCTCCAGCGCGCTGATTTCGGCATTCAGGGCGCGCTTGCGCTCCTCTGCGGTAAACAATCGCGCCTTGCAGGCATTGGCCTCCTGCTGCCAGTCGCGCAGGGCGGTGTCGATTTCGCGGATGTCTGTATCCAGCTGGCGCTGCACCCATTGGTTGCGCAGGTTTTCTTCCAGCACCCCAAGCTCGCTCTGGAAACGCTGGAACAGGTCTTTGAGCGGACTCATGCGGCAGCTCCGGCAAGAAATTCCGGCTTCAGATATTCCAGCCAGGCCTCGCTGGCATTGATGACGTTGTCGGCCAGCGTTTCCAGCTCGAACAGCAGGTTTTCAAAGCGCGAGCGCGCATCCAGCGTGCCGAACATGATGTAGCCGGGCACACCGGCGACCACGTCGATGCCGACTGTGGACAGCGGCAGCAGCTTGTGGGTGCTGAGCACATGGGTATTGAAACGCGCGCTGTCGGCTACCGCATCCAGCGGCCATAGCCAGGCCTCGATAATCAGATGCTCGCCGCTTTTGGCGATGAATACCGACAGCCCGCCGTATTCGTGCATGGTCAGATGCAGGCTCGGGTCAGCGCCTTCCAGCCATTCCACCCCCATCAGCCCCTCACGGGCGGCACGGGTATGGCCGAGCATTTCATGGATGCCGGCAAGCGTCAGCGCCGCATCGGCCTGGCCTGTCCGGCTGGATGTCCGGCCGGGGCTGCGCATGGATTTTTCAATCGCGGCAAGCTCGGCGGTGTACTCGGGCAGGATCCACACATCTTTTTTCACCAGGCCCGCGCTGCGCATCCGCTCGCGGTAAGCGCGCTGATGCAATGTGGACGGGCTTGGTGGGCTGCCTGCTTTCATGTAAGCAAAACTATTGCTTACATGAAAGTATGTCAAGTCCAGGGCTTGGCAAGGCTGAGTTTGACCACGCGCACGCCGGGCAGGGCGCGCAGCCGGGAGGGCAGTTCCTGGTTGACGGCAACGCCGTGTTCGGTTTTTTTCATCTCCAGCTCACCGCTGGCGCCGGGCACCAGCAATTGCAGGCGCAACGGGGTTTTGCCGGGGCGGTGTGCCTGCAGCAGGGCGTCGAAGGCGGGCATGGGGCTGCCCTCGCGCAGGTCAAGGCGCACCGCAAGGCCAAGGGCGTGGGTCTGGCAGATGGTATCAAAGTCCCAGCAGCGGCGGGCGCGCAGGCTGAAGCCGCCGGAGAATTCATCCTCGCGCAGGCCGCCTTCCACCACCAGAATGCGACCGGTGCTGAGCAGCTCGGCATATTCGCCGAGCGGCTCGGAAAAGAAGGCGCATTCAATCCGGCCGCGGCCATCTTCAAGCGTCACAAAGGCCTGTGACTCGCCACGGCGGCGGAAGGCGGTGATTTGTCCGGCGACAATCACGGTTTTTTCCGCGCGCCAGCCGCCTTTTTTGTCTTCGGCGCGCTCGCTCCAGATTTTGTCGAGCTGGCTTAGGTCAAAGCCGATGAGTTCGGCAAGTTCCGGGCGGTACGGATCCATCGGATGCCCGGAGAGATAGAAGCCCAGCGTTTCGCGCTCGTGCGTGAGCTTTTCGGCCAGCGGCCAGTCATGGGTGCTGGGCAGTTCAATCGCCAATGCCGGAGCGGAGGGTTCGGCGGCGGCAAACAGCGATACCTGTCCGGCCTCGCGCTCGCGTGCCAACTGGTCGGTGGCGCGCATCACCTCCGGTACTTGCAGCAGCAGTGAAGGGCGGTTGCAGGCCAGCGAGTCCAGGGCGCCGGCAAAAATCAGCGATTCCAGGGTGCGGCGATTGAGCTTGGCCGAGGCGGTGCGCTGGCAGAAGTCGAACAAATCGGCAAAGGCGCCGCCCGCCTTGCGAGCCGCGACAATCGCTTCGCAAGCGCCTTGCCCCACGCCCTTGATGGCGCCCAGGCCATAGCGCAGGGTGCGCTCATCCATTGCCTCGAACATATAGGCCGAGTGATTGACATCCGGCGGCAGCACCTCCAGCCCCATGCTGCGGGCTTCGTCCAGAAAGCCCACCACCTTGTCGGTCTTGTCCATGTCGCTGGAGAGTACTGCGGCCATGAACTCGGCCGGATAGTGCGCTTTCAGCCAGGCGGTCTGGTAGCTGACCAGCGCATAGGCGGCGGCGTGTGACTTGTTGAAGCCATAGCCTGCGAATTTTTCCAGAAGGTCGAAGATGGGGCCGGAAACCTTGGGCTCGATGCCGTGGGTGGCCTGGGCGCCGCTTTCAAACTTGGCGCGCTCCTTGGCCATTTCCTCGACTTTTTTCTTGCCCATCGCGCGGCGCAGCAGGTCGGCGCCGCCCAGCGAATAGCCGGCCAGGATCTGCGCGGTCTGCATCACCTGTTCCTGATACACCACCACGCCATAGGTCGGCGCCAGTACCGGCTCCAGCAACGGATGCGGATAGACCACTTCGGCGCGGCCATGTTTGCGGTCGATGAAGTCCGGAATCAGATCCATCGGCCCTGGCCGGTACAGCGAAACCAGCGCAATCAGGTCTTCAAAACGGTCGGGCAGGGCGTCTTTGAGCAGGCGGCGCATGCCGGAGGATTCAAACTGGAATACCGCCACGGTATCGCCACGGGCAAACAGCGCGTAGGTAGGCTTGTCATCCAGGGGCAGGGCGGCGATCTCCAGTGGCGCTTCGCCGGTGCGCGCGCGGCGGGCATTGATGGCTTTGACCGCCCAGTCGATGATGGTGAGCGTGCGCAGGCCCAGGAAGTCGAACTTCACCAGGCCAATGGCCTCCACATCGTCCTTGTCGAACTGGGTGACCGGGTTCTTGCCGCGACCGCCCTCATCATGTTCGGCAAACAGCGGGCAGAACTCGGCCAGCGGTTTGGGCGCAATCACCACGCCGCCGGCATGTTTGCCGGCGTTGCGGGTGAGGTCTTCCAATTGCAGCGCCAGATCCAGCAGCTCGCGGACTTCTTCGTCATCGCGGTAGCGGGCAATCAGCTCGTCGCTGCGCCAGGCTTCGTCCTTCTGCGATTTCTCGGTGCGTCCCAGCGCATCCTCAAGGCCGATGCCAAGCGTCATCGGAATCAGTTTGGCAACGCCATCGACCAGGCCGTAAGGATGCCCCTGCACGCGGCCGGTATCGCGCACCACCGCCTTGGCGGCCATGGTGCCGTAGGTGATGATCTGGCTGACGCGCTCGCGGCCATATTTGCGCGCCACGTAATCAATCACCTCGTCGCGGCGATCCATGCAGAAGTCGATATCGAAGTCCGGCATCGACACGCGCTCGGGGTTCAGGAAGCGCTCGAACAGCAGGTCATACGGCAGCGGGTCAAGGTCGGTAATGCCCAGCGCCCAGGCCACCAGCGAACCGGCGCCGGAGCCGCGCCCCGGCCCCACCGGAATGCCGTGCTGCTTGCCCCAGTTGATGAAGTCGGCAACGATCAGGAAGTAGCCGGGAAAGCCCATCTTCACAATCACGTCCAGCTCGCGCTTTAAGCGCTGGTCGTAATCTTCGCGACTCTTGCCTGCGGCCAATGGCTGTTTTTCCAGCCGTGCGGCAAGGCCTTCGGCGGCCTGCTGGCGAATCCAGCTTTCCAGGGTGTGCTCGTCCGGTACCGGGAAATCCGGCAGGTAATAGGTGCCAAGGCTCAAGGTGAGATTGCAGCGCTCGGCAAGCCGCAGGCTGTTGTCGATGGCATCGGGCAGGTCGGCAAACAGCGCGGACATTTCTTCGGCCGAGCGCAGGTATTGCTGCTCGCTGTAATCGCGCGGGCGTTTGGCATCATCCAGCACCCGGCCGGAGGCGATGCACACGCGCGCTTCGTGGGCATCAAAGCCGTCGCTGTCGATAAAGCGCACCTCGTTGCTGGCGACCAGCGGAATGCCAAGCGCGGCGGCAGTACCGATGGCGAACTGGTTGAAGCTCTCCTCACCGGCGCGACCGGTACGGCTGACGGCCAGCGTCAGCCGGTCGCCAAAATGGCCTTGCAAATCACGCAGCGCCGCCTGGGCGTGGTCGTGGCGACCGGCTTCGGCCAGGCTCCCGGCCAGCGATTGGCGTCCGGCGATGGCAATCAGTCCGCCCAAATCTTCCTGCCCCAGCCAGGCCGGCTGGATGGCGACCCCCTCGCTGCGGTGGCCTTCCATCCACGCGCGCGAAATCAATCGCGACAGCGCCTTGTAACCGGCCGTGTCGCGGCATAACAGCGTCAGCCAGTTGACCGGCTCGCCGGGCTGGGCGATGGCGATATCCGCGCCGGCAATCGGCTTGATGCCGGCCGCCTCGGCGGCCTTGAAGAACTTCACCAGCGCAAACAGATTGTTGCGATCTGTCACTGCCAGCGCCGGGATACCGCGTTGGCTGGCAGCGGCAATCAGTTCCTTGATGCGGATGGTGGAGTCGGCCAGCGAGTATTCGCTGTGCAATTGCAGATGGGCGAAGCGGGCGGACATGCTCTGGCGGGGCAGCGGCGGGGGGACAGGGTAACAGCGCAGGCGGCCAGCGCAAGGTTTGACAGCGGCAGCGAAACAAGGACGGGCTTACCCGCCGGTGGCAGCCAGTGCCCGCTTCACCGGGGCATAGCTGCGCCGGTGTTCGGGGCAGGGGCCGTAGCGTTGCAGGGCGGCCAGATGCGCGGGGCTTGGATAGCCCTTGTGTTTGGCAAAGCCGTATTCGGGATAGCGCCTGTCCAGTTGCAGAAGGTGCGCATCGCGGGCGGTTTTGGCCAGTATCGAGGCGGCCATGATGGCCGGCTCCAGCGCATCGCCGCCGACCAGTGCCTCGGCCGGGCAGGGCAAGTCCAGCGGCAGGCGGTTGCCGTCGATGCGGGCGAATGTGGGCGCGGGCGTCAGTGCCAGGAGCGCGCGGCGCATGCCGGTGAGGGTGGCCTGCAGGATGTTGAGTGCATCAATCTCGTGCGCTTCCACAAATTCCACATGCCAGGCCAGGGCGCGTTCGCGTATCAATGGCGCCAGCGCCTCGCGTTTTTTTTCGCTGAGTTTCTTGGAGTCATTCAGCCCGTCAATCGGACGCGCCGGGTCAAGGATGACCGCAGCCACCGTGACCGGGCCGGCCAGCGGGCCGCGGCCGGCCTCATCCACCCCGGCCATGAGCGTCAGGTCAGGGGCAAACAGTTCAGCCTGCATCGCCAAGCAGCTCCGCCACCGCCGCTGCGGCACTGTCCGAGGCCGATTGGGCAAGGTGCTGGTGAATGGCCTCAAACTGCGGCAGCAAGGCTGCACGCGCGGCCTGGTTATCCAGCCAATACAGCATGGCCCGGGCAAGATTGTCAGGCGTGCATGCCTCCTGCAAAAACTCCGGCACCAGCGCTTTGCCGGCCAGGATATTGGGCAGGCTGACGTGGGCGGTTTTCAAAAGCCCCAAGCCTTTGACAATGGCATAGCTGGGCGCAGAGATGCGATGACCAATCACCATCGGCCGTTTGCACAGCATCGCCTCCAGTGCGGCCGTGCCGGAGGCCAGCAGTACGCCGTCGCTGGCGATCATCGCCTCGCGCGCCTGAGCGTCCAGAATTTGGATACGGGGAAGTGCCGTGCCTGCTGTTTCTTTTGCGGATGCCGCCGCGGGCATAAGCGTTTCAATCTGCTGGCGGCAGGCCGGGCTGGCTGCCGGGATGAGCACTTCCAGCTGCGGCTGTTGCGCCGCGATGCGCCCGGCGGCGGCCAGGAATATCGGCAACATGCGCTGGATTTCGCCAAGGCGCGAGCCAGGCAGCAGCGCCAGTACCGGGGCGCTGGCATCCACGCCCAGCCGGGCGCGAGCTGCGGCGTGGTCGGGATGCAGCGGGATTTCATCGGCCATCGGGTGGCCGACAAAGACCGCATCCACGCCATGCCGGGCATAGATGGGCGGCTCCATCGGGAACAGGCAGAGTACGCGGTCGGCGGACTCGCCCATCTTGGCGGCGCGGTTTTCACGCCAGGCCCAGACACTGGGGCTGACATAGTGCACGGTGGAGAGGCCGCGCCGTTTCAGCCATTTTTCAATGCCGAGATTGAAGTCCGGGGCGTCGATGCCGATGAAGATATCCGCCTGCCAGTCCAGTACCGCCTGGCGGAACTGTTGGCGCAGTCGCAAAAGCCGTGGCAGGTGCGCCAGCACTTCGGCAAGCCCCATCACGGCAAGCGCTTCGGCATCGTGCCACAGATGCAGGCCTGCCGCACGCATCTGCGCGCCGCCGATACCGGCGAACTGGGCATAGGGATAGCGCTGGCGCAGCGCGGCAATCAGGCGCGCGCCCAAGATATCGCCGGAGGCTTCCCCGGCACACAGGGCGATGCGCAAGGGGACGGGGCGCTGGCAGGACGTATCCAAGTCCCGAGTCCCGAGTCCCGAGTCCGGGTTGTTCATCGAATCAGTGGCCGCTCGCCCTGGCCGATGAAGTCGAGGAATTGCTGCACGTCCGGGCTGTGTGCGGCCATTTCCAGCAGCTCGGTGCGGGCTTCGTCGAACTTGGCATCGCCCATGTACAGGGCGCGATAGGCGCGTTTGATGGCACGGATACGCTCGGCATCAAAGCCACGGCGCTTGAGGCCTTCGCTATTGATGCCGCGTGGCCGGGCATATTTGTCCTGCGCCACCATCAGGAACGGCGGCACATCGCCATTGACGAATGCGCCCATGCCGATAAAGGCATGGTCACCGATGCGGCAGAACTGGTGTACCCCGGCAAAGCCGGAAAGAATCACATGGTCGCCGACGCTGACATGTCCGGCGAGGGTGGCATTGTTGGAGAACACGCAGTGGTTGCCGACCTGGCAGTCGTGGGCGATATGGGTATAGGCCAGCAGCCAGTTGTCACTGCCGATGCGGGTCACGCCGCCACCCGCGCCCGTGCCGCGGTTGAGGGTGACGAACTCGCGAATCTGGTTGTTGTCGCCGATTTCCAGGGTGACCCGCTCGCCGCGATATTTCTTGTCCTGCGGTTCGCCGCCAATGGCGGCATGGCCGTGGATACGGTTATTGCAGCCAATCCGGGTGGGGCCGTGGAGGCTGCAATGCGGGCCGATGCGCGTGCCCGCGCCGATTTCCACCCCGGCGCCAATCACGGTAAATGCGCCGACTTCAACGTCTTCGGCAAGACGGGCAGCCGGGTCGATAACGGCGCTGGGATGGATACGGCTCATTTTCAGGCATCCACCTCGGCGCAGAGGATTTCCGCGCAGGCCACCTGCTGGCCATCGACGAAGGCGGCACAGTCGTAGAGGGTCATATTGCGGATTTCGCGCTTGATGCTGACTTCGATTTCCAGCCGGTCACCGGGCACCACCATGCGGCTGAACTTGGCGCCATCGACCTTGACCAGATAGGAGAGCTTGCCGGCGTCGGCGCCGCCACGGGTCAGGTGGCTGAGCAGCCCGCCGGCCTGTGCCATCGCTTCAATGACCAGTACCCCGGGCATCACCGCATGGGCAGGGAAATGCCCCTGGAAGAACGGCTCGTTGATGCTGACGTTTTTCCAGGCGCGCAAACGCTGGCCGGCCTCGAACTCGACCACGCGGTCAACCAGCAGGAAGGGATAGCGGTGCGGAAGCAGGGCGCGGATTTTTTCCACGTCCACGGGCAGGGTCAGGGAATTGCTCATTCAGTCAGTGTCCTTTGCCCGGCTGTGGTGGGCATGACGATAAAGGGTGTCGAGTTGCTTGAAACGCGCAGCATTTTTGCGCCAGCTGCGGTTGTCCATCAAGGGGGTGCCGGAAGAATACTCGCCCGGCTCGCGGATGGAGTGGGTCACCAGGCTCATCGCCGTCACCATCACCTGGTCGCAGATTTCCAGATGACCCAGCACCCCGGCGCCGCCGCCAATCAGGCAGTAGCGGCCGATTTTGGCGCTGCCTGCCGCAGCCGAGCAGCCGGCCATGGCGGTATGCGCGCCGATATGCACGTTGTGGCCAATCTGGATGAGATTGTCCAGGCGTACGTCCTCCTCCAGCACGGTGTCTTCCAGTGCGCCGCGGTCGATACAGGTATTGGCGCCGATTTCGCAGTCATCGCCCACGCGCACGCCGCCCAGTTGCGGCACTTTCAGCCATTGGCCATGTTCCATGGCAAGGCCGAAGCCGTCCGCGCCCAGCACTGCGCCGGGATGGATGCGCACCCGCTGTCCCAGCCGCACCCGGGCCACCAGGGTGACGCGGGCGACAAGCTCGCAACCGGCGCCGATGATGCAGTCCTCGCCAATCACCGAGCCGGCACCAATGACGGCGCCGGCGCCGACATGGCTGCGCGCACCGATGCTGACAAAGGGGCCGATATGGGCGCTGGGGTCGATGATGGCCTCCGGCGCAATCACCGCACTGGGATGGATGCCCGGCGGGTATGGGGTCTGCGGCTCGAACAGGGCTGCAATGCGGGCAAAGGCCGCATACGGGTCGCGCGCAATCAGCGCGGTCATCGGCGCGCCTTCGGCATCGGCCTGGCGCATCACCACGATGCTGGCGCGGCTGTCCTGCAACTGGCTGCGGTAGCGCGGATTGGCCAGAAAACCAAGCTGTCCCTTGCGTGCAGCCGCCAGGGTGGCAACGCCAGTGATTTTCACACTGGCATCGCCGACCACGTGCAGGCCGAATTGCTCCGCGAGCTGTGCCGCGCTGTAGCTCTTGCCCATGCGCCGGATCAGAAGCCGCCGGCGAAGGTGAATTGCAGCCGCTCGATGCGATCGCCGGGCTGAATCATCCTGCCGCTGCTGTCATATACAGCGTCTTTTTTGCGCAGTGGCAGGGCATAGCTGATCGAGATCGGCCCCATCGGCGAGCGCCACATCAGCGACAGGCCGGTGGAAGCGCGCAGCTCCTTGGCGTCCCAGCTCTTGGTATCGGCAAACACATTGCCAAAGTCGAGGAAGGCCGAAACGCGCGCCGCCGGACTCTTGATCAGGCGCGGGAAGAACATTTCCACCGTGCCGGTGGTGCGGAACGCGCCGCCAATGGGTTGCAGATAGCCATACGGGGTGCTGACCTGCGGCCCCAAGGTGTTGTCCACAAAGCCGCGTACCCGGCCGCTGGAAGACACGCCGCCTGCGTAGAAGTTTTCAAAGAACGGCAGACCCGTGGCGCGCACGGTTTTGACGTAGTCGGGCGAGCTGGTCAGGCACGGCTGGCTGATGACCGGATTGGGGACGGCCGGGGTCGGCATCGTCCAGCAGATGTTGCGCTCGAAGTCCTTGCCGTAGGAATCGCCATAACCGAGGTTGAAGGCGGTGTTCAGCACCAGCGACGGGCTGAGCGGCCAGTATTTGGAGAGCTGATAGTCCAGCTTGTAATACTGCACGGTGGAGCCGGGCAGGGTGGCTTCCAGCGAAACCCGCTGCGACATGCCGCGCGAGGGACGCAGCGCGTCATCGCGGGTGTCACGGGCAAACGCCAGCTGGGTGCGCCAGGAGTGGAAAGTGCGGTGCCCCACTGCATCAATGTATTCCACCAGTGCCGTGGGGGTGGAGTCCTGGAAGGCGAGGATTTTCTTGGTATCAATCCCCAGCATGAAGCTCACCGTATCGTATTCGGTGATGGGCAGGCCAAGGAACATCTGCGCCGCCCCCTGGTTGGTGGAGTACTGCGCCATGTTGAAGTTGGAGTAGTCAAACTCGCTCCACCACAGGTTGTAGCCCAGCGATACGCCGCTGTCGGTGAAGTAGGGGTTGACGAAGGAGAAGTCGTATTTCTTCTGGTAGTAGGAGCGCATCGCGCCGATGGAGACGCGGTTGCCGCTGCCGAGGAAATTGGTTTCCGAAAGCTGGCCGCTGATCTGGATGCCGGAAAGCTGTGAATAGCCCAGCGTCAGCATCACCTGGCCGGAGTTGGTTTCCTTGACCCGCACTTCCAGATCCACCTGGTCATTGCTGCCGGCGACCGGGCGGCTTTCAATATCCACGCTCTCGAAATAGCCCAGCTGTTGCAGGCGGATCTTGGAGCGGTCGATGGCGGCCTGCGAATACCAGGCGCCTTCAAACTGGCGCATTTCGCGGCGCAGCACTTCATCGCGGGTGCGGTTATTGTCCTTGAACACGATGCGGCGCACATTCACGCGCGGGCCGGGCACGACCTGCATGGTGATGCCGACCGTGCGGTTTTCGCGGTTCACATCCGGCACCGGGTTCACTTGTGCGAAGGCATAGCCGATATTGCTGAGCGATGCGGTGATGCTTTCGGTGGCCAGCTCCAGCATGCGCCGCGAGAACACTGCCTCGGGCTTGACGAACAGCTTGACGCGCGCCTCGACTTCCTCCTTGGGCAGCACGGTATCGCCGCTGACCGAGACGCTGGAAATGGTGTATTGCTCGCCCTCGCTGATGCCGGCGGTGATATAGATATCGCGCTTGTCCGGGCTGATCGAGACTTGCGTGTTTTCAGGGCCGACTTCGGCATCGATATAGCCGCGATCCAGATACCAGGATTGCAGCTTTTCCAAATCGCCGGAGAGCTTTTCCTTGGAGTACTGGTTATCGCGCCGATACCAGGACAGCCAGTTGCTGGGACGCGATTCCCAGTTGTCCAGCAGCTCCTTGTCGCTGAACAGCTCATTGCCAATCACGTTGACATGGCGGATTTTGGCCGCCTTGCCTTCCTTGATGGCGATGGCGATATCCACCCGATTGCGGTCGAGCCGGGTGATTTTCGGCTCGATTTCGACATTGTATTTGCCGCGGTTCTGGTAGGCGCGGGTCAGCTCCTGCTGTACCCGGTCAAGGCTCATGCGGTCATAGGTTTCGCCTTCGGCCAGCCCGATTTCCTTCAGGCTTTTCATCAGCTGCTCGGTGGGCAAGTCCTTGTTGCCACTGACCTCCAGCTTGTTGATCGCCGGGCGTTCGCTCACCGTCACCACCAGGATATCGCCCTGGCGCTCCAGGCGGATATCTTCAAAAAAGCCGGTGCGATACAGTGCGCGGATGGCATCGCCGGCACGCGCCTGATCCAGGCGGTCGCCGCGCTCAACCGGCAAATAGGTAAATACCGTGCCTGCGGAGATGCGCTGCAGGCCATCGACGCGAATATCGCCGACGGTGAATGGTTCAATCGACTGCGCCCAGGCGGGCATGGCAAGCGCAGAAGCCAGAGCCAGGGCGAGCACGCGGCGGCGGGTGAGGGATCGCATCATTACGGAAGTCCGGTTTTGCTTAAAGGAAAGAGCTGCCATGAAATTCATCGCAGCAGCCCGTGAATATCATTGTAGAACGCCAGGCCCATCAAACAGGCCAGTACGGCAAGTCCGATGAACTGGCCGATGGCCATAAAGCGCTCGCCGGGCGGGCTGCCTTTGACCAGCTCGATAAGGTAATACAGCAAGTGCCCGCCGTCCAAGACCGGGATCGGCAGCAGGTTGATGATGGCAAGGCTGAGCGAAATGAGCGCCAGAAAGCTCAAAAACCAGGCCAGCCCCATGTCGGCGGAACGGTCGGCCACGCGGGCAATGGTGATCGGGCCGGAAATGTTCTCCAGCGAGGCGCGCCCCTGCAGCATGCGCGCCATCATTGCAAACGATTGCCGGGTCAGTCGCCAGGTTTCGCCAAAGGCGGCGGGAATGGCGGCCAGCGGGCCATGGCGTAGCGTTGCATTTTTGGCAGGCAGCGGCATGGCGTCGGGCAGGCTGATGCCAATGCCCCAGTAATCGCCGCGCTCGGGGTGATGCAGCTTGGCCGGGCGGATATCCACCACCTGGGTGCGCTCGCCACGGGCAATGCGCAGCGCCAGGCTTTGCCCGGCCTCGCCCGCCTTGTTGATATGGGGGGACAATTCGGCAAAGTCGCTGATCGGGCGGCCATTGATGGCGAGGATGCGGTCGCCGCTTTGCAGCTTTCCGGCGGCCGGGCTATCGACACTGACCTGGCCGACGATGGGCGCAAGCAGATGGTGCGCCGGCACGATGCCGGTGGCGGTGATGGCTTCGCGCTCCTTCACTTGCGCAGGCAGGCGCTGCAGATGCAGGGTGCGTTGCCGGGTGTGGCCATGGGCATCACGCACTTCAATGCTGACCGGCTCACGGTCAAGCGCGGCGGTGAGGAGCGCAAGCCCGGCCTCGCTCCAGGTCGGGGTGGCCTCGCCCTGGATGCTTTGAATCACATCGCCGCGCTGCAAGCCCGACTCGGCGGCAATGCCCTGTACCCGGCCAATTTCCGGTGCATAGTCCGGGCGACCCACCATGAACATCAGCCATAACAGCGCCACGCACAGGGCGAGATTGGCCAGCGGGCCTGCGGCAACAATCGCCGCGCGCTGCGCAAGCGGCTTGCGGTTGAAGGCCTGGTTCAGCTCGGCCGCATCCACGGCGGCTTCGCGCTCGTCCAGCATGCGGACATAGCCGCCCAGCGGAATGGCAGCGATGGCGTATTCGGTGCCATCACGACCACGGCGCAGCCAGAGTGGCTTGCCAAAGCCGATGGAGAAGCGCAGCACCTTGACGCCACAGCGGCGCGCCACCCAGAAATGGCCAAACTCATGGATGGTGACCAGGATGCCGAGGCTGATAATCAGCCAGAAAACAGGACCCAAAACACTCATGCGCACAACTCGGGCAGTGGCGGGCAGGCGGGGCTTGTGAAGTGCGGCAGAGCGGGCATCAGCTATCCAGTCGGTTTATCGCGTTGTGGGCGTATCGACGTGCGGCCTGGTCGGCTTCCAGCAATACCTCCAGCGAATCTGCAGCCGTGGTGGGAAGCGCGGCAAGGCCGGCTTCGACCAGCGCCGGGATGTCAAGAAAAGCAATCCGGCGCTGAAGAAAGGCTGAAACGGCTTCTTCGTTCAGCGCATTCAGGTATGCAGGCGCCGTGCCACCGGCGGCCAGCGCCGCATAGGCCAGCGTGAGTGCCGGGAAGGTTTGGGTATCCGGCGGCTCAAAGTCCAGCCGCCCGCCCTGGGCGACCAGATCCAGCCCGGCAACGCCGGAGGTGATGCGCTGTGGCCAGGCCAGCCCTACCGCCAGCGTGGTGCGCATGTCCGGCAGCCCCAGTTGCGCCAGGGTGGAGCCGTCGCGGAAATTCACCAGCGAATGCACCAGCGACTGTGGATGCACCAGTACGTCGATTTGCGTGCCGGGCAGGCCAAACAGGTGATGCGCTTCGATGACCTCCAGCCCCTTGTTCATCAGCGTGGCCGAGTCCACGGAAATCTTCGGCCCCATCGACCATTTCGGGTGCGCGATGGCCTGCTCCGGGGTGATGCCGGCCAGTTGTGCGCGGCCGTATCCCCGGAATGGCCCGCCCGAGGCGGTCAGGATGATTTTTTCTACCTGCCCATTGCAGCGGCCATCGGGCAGGCACTGGAAGATGGCATTGTGTTCGCTGTCAATCGGCACCAGCACGCTGCCTGAGCGTGCCACTTCGGCCATCAGCAATTCGCCTGCCAGCACCAGTGATTCCTTGTTGGCAAGCAATAGCCGCTTGCCGGCACGGGCTGCGGCCAGCGTGGAGGACAAGCCCGCTGCGCCGACGATGGCGGCGACCACGGTATCGCAGGCATCACTCTGTGCCAGCGCATCCAGTGCCGCCATGCCCGCATGTGCCTGGGTGGTGAGCCCGGCAGCTGCAAGCCCAGCTTTCAGCGCCGGATACTGGCTTTCATCGGCAATCACTGCATGTGCCGGGCGATGCTGGCGGCATAGTGCCAGCAGGGCATCGACCTGGCGACCTGCCGCCAGCACCGTCACCTGATAGCGGTCAGGATGGCGGGCGATGACATCCAGCGCCGAGGCGCCAATCGAGCCGGTGGCGCCGAATACCGCGATCCGTTGCATGGCGTCCATATCAGAAACCGAAGCTGGCTTTGGCCAGCGCAAACACCGGCAGTGCTGCCAGTACGCTGTCGATGCGGTCAAGAATGCCGCCGTGGCCAGGAATCAGCGTGCCGGAGTCTTTTACGCCGGCCTGGCGTTTGAGCAGGCTTTCAAACAGATCGCCGACCACCGAGGCCAGGGCAGTCAGCAATACCGCCGCGGCCAGCCACGGCAGTTGTGCGGGCGTGGCGCCAGCCAAGAGGCCAAAGCCAAGCCCGACCAGCACGGCGGTCACAAGCCCGCCCAGCAAGCCTTCCACGGTCTTGTTGGGGCTGATGACCGGGGCGAGTTTGCGCTTGCCAAAGCGTCGCCCGGCAAAATAAGCGCCGCTATCGGCGGCCCAGATGATGGCAAGCGCAGTCAGCAGCCACAGATGGTTGCGCGGCACCGGCCCAATCAGCGCGGTCTCATCGGGATTGCCGTGAATCACCAGCAGTGCGCACCAGGCCGGCACCACCGCCAGCGTGCCGGCCAACAGCTTGACGGCGCGGGCGAACTTGCCGGGCCGCGCCGCAAAGTTTGAATAGCGCAGCCATAGCACCGCCAGCCACCACCAGCCCACGCCCAGCAGCATCATGAGGTGGAACAGCGCCATGGTGCCGCCCTGCCCGGTACGCGAGGCCCAGACAATCATCACCATCAGCAGCAGGTTGGCGGCGATGAGGAAGCTGCGGGTCAGGGTGTCATCGACATCGGCCAGCTTCAGCCATTCCCACAGGCCGCCAAGAAACACCAGCGCCGCCAGCAGCATCATCCACGGCGTGGGCAGGAAAAGTATGGCGGCAATCGCCAGCGGCGCCATCACCAGGGCCGCCAGAATACGGGTCTTCATACTTGGGAATGTCCTTGCGGTGCGGGGGCAAGCTGTGCCGGAGTCAGGCCGAAACGGCGCTGGCGGGCGGCAAAATCATCAAATGCCTGTTGCAGCGTATCGCGGTCGAAATCCGGCCACAGTTGCGGGGTGAACCAGAGCTCCGCATAGGCCAGCTGCCAGAGCAGAAAATTGCTGATGCGCAGGTCGCCGCCGGTGCGAATCATCAAGTCAGGCGGCGGCAAGTCCGCCAGCGCGGTGTGCTGCCCCAGCCGGGCTTCGTCGATTTCTTCTGGACGCAGCTGGCCTTGGGCGACTTGTTCGGCGAGCTGCCTGGCTGCCATCGCCAAGTCTTGACGGCCACCATAGCTGGCGGCGATGGCAAGCGTCATGCGGGTATTGCCGCGCGTCAGCGCCTCGGCAGCCTGCATCTTGGCTTGCAGGGCGGCGGAGAAGCGGCTTCTGTCGCCAATGAAGCGCAGGCAGATGCCACGGCGGTGCATTTCTTCGGCCTCGCGCTCCAGCGTGCCGGCAAACAGCTTCATCAGCCCGCCGACTTCTTCGGCCGGACGCCCCCAGTTTTCGCTGGAGAATGCATACAGGGTGAGCACCTCCACGCCGCGCTCAAGGCAGAACTCCAGGCAGCGCTGCACCGCACGCGCACCGGCACGATGGCCGATGATGCGCGGGCGGCGGCGTTGCTCGGCCCAGCGGCCATTGCCGTCCATGATGACGGCCAGGTGGCGGGGCACGGCTCGGGTATCAGACATGGCCGGCTCAGACGGCCATCAGTTCCTGTTCCTTGGCCTTGAGCACTTCTTCCACATCCTTGATGGCCTTGTCGGTGATTTTCTGCACCTCGTCCTCGCTGCGGCGGGCATCGTCCTCGCTGATCTGCTTGTCTTTGAGCAAATCCTTGACCTGCTGGTTGGCATCGCGGCGGATATTGCGGATGGCGACCTTGGCGTTCTCGCCTTCGCCATGCACCACCTTGGTCAGCTCGCGGCGGCGCTCCTCGGTCAGCGGCGGGATATTGATGCGGATGGTCATGCCGGCGGTATTCGGGGTCAGGCCGAGGTCGGAAGTGATGATGGCCTTTTCAATCGCCGCCACCATGCCCTTGTCCCATGGCGTGATGGTGAGCGAACGGGCATCGCTGACCGACACGCTGGCCACTTGCGAGAGCGGCATGTCCGAGCCGTAGCTATTGACCTTGATATGGTCAACCAGCGCCGTGGTGGCGCGGCCGGTGCGTACTTTTGCCAAATCGTTGCGCAGCGCCTCGATGCTCTTTTGCATGCGGGTTTGTGCGTCTTTCTGGATGTCCTTGATCATGGCCGATTCTTGCGTAAGGTGAGCCGGGGATTATAGAGCTACTGGCACAGCCGGGGAGCCGGATTGCGCCGCTTCCAGTGCAGTAAGCAGGGTTTGTGGCCGGGCAAGGCTCAACATCAGTTCACTGCCATCACGGCGCGGCAGGATGAGGGCATCGTTGCCACAGGCCAGGGCGAATACATCGCAGCCATTGCCACGGCGGAAGTGCCCGGCGTAATAGCCGGGCAAGGCAGTGCCAAATCGCTTGCTGCCGGGGAGGGATTGGGGCTGCTCATCCAGTCGCACCTTGCGTGCTGCGGCGATGTCAAGGTCGCTGATGGCCGTCTGGCTGCGGTTAAGGCCGGCCACGACATGCAGTTGTCCCTCCTCAAGCCAAACCCGGCGACGGGCGAGCGACATCCAGAACAGTGGCGCAATGGCGGCCACGACAGCGAGACTCAGCCAACTGTTGCGGCCAAGAAACAGCAGCAGGGCAAGGGCGGGCAACAGTAATAATGCCAGCGCCGTAAACAGGGTGTGGCGTGGTAGCGGGGTAACGGTGAATTCCTGGCGATTCATGGTTGTGCCTTTACCCAATGGATGATATCGGCCAGCAGGGTGGCATCGACCTGGCCGGGGATGTCATAGCTTTCCAGCCCGGCGCCAGCGGCGCTTTCCATGCCCAGATGATTGAGTCTGGGATAGTGGCGCAGGGTAGCGCGGGCGTCCCCGGTAAATGCCGTGCGCCAGGCCTGCCAGTCAGCGTCCACCACCTGAATATCGTGGCCGCCATGCAGGATCAGTAGCGGTTGGCGGCTGGCCTTGGCCTCCCGCAGCGGGTCAACCGTGTCCACACTTTGCCAGTAGCGGCTGTCCAGATTCATCAGGCGTGCATCGGCATCGCCACGGCGCACGGCGGCGATATCGCTTTTGAGCTTCTGCATATGCGCGATGCCTGCCGGGGTGTTGGCCTGCGCCTGCATGTGCAGCAGGCGCTGGTTCTGCTCGACAAGAATGTCCAGCAGATTGCGCGCCGGGGCGGCGAGCAGAATCAGCCCGGCAATCTGGTCATCGCGCTGGCCGATGCGCGGCACCATCATCCCGCCCTGGCTGTGGCCGAGCACAAAGATGCGCTCGCCATCGATGCCCGGCAGGCTGCGCAGATGCGCCACCGCAAGCAGGGCATCATCGGTGGTTTCGCTGTCGATGGTAACGCCCCGGGCGTAGTCGCCGGGACGCGCCTGGCTGCGTTTGTCATAGCGCAGCACGGCGATGCCCTCGGCAGCCAGTGCGCGGGCGATATCCAGAAACGGGCGGTTCGGGCCGATGGTTTCGTCACGGTCATGTGCGCCTGAGCCGTGCACCAGCACCACCGCAGGGAACGGGCCTTTGCCCTTGGGCATGGCCAGTGTGGCGGGTAAGGCGCGGGTGTCATCACCGATACGGGTTTCGCTTTCGCCAAAGGGGGCATCAGCCGGGACGGCGGGCGCAGGCTGGCTGGCGAGCATCGGCTTGACCCACAGGCCGGAGATTTTTCCGTCGGCCGCGATGTTCACCGTGGCCACCCAGCGGCTATCGGCGCGTTGCAATACCGTCTGGCTGACATGGACTTGTCCCTGTGCCTCAATCCGGCTGCCGCTGCGCTCGCCGGCAGCGCCCAGTGACTGCCAGACCTGCCGCAACTGCTCTTGGGAGATGGCCGATTGCATGGCAGCATCAAGCATGGCATGCGCCTTGGCGAACTCGCCACGGTCAAGATGGTCGAGCAGGGTTTCAGCCGTGGCGCGTGCGCTTTCCGGCGGCACGTGCGCATGACTGCAGAGGCTGGCGGCAAGCAGCAGGGCAGGGACAAAGTGAGGCGCTTTCATGGCTTGCTCCTTGGCGGCGGCTTCAGCCCTTGCGGCGCTTCAGATACAGACGGGTCGGCTCGGCCGGGTTGCAACGCAATGCAGTAACCAGCTCCCAGCCTTCGGCGCCCAGCTCGTTCAGGGTCTGCTGGATGCGCTCACCGGGACGTCCCAGCAAGTCGATGGGCAGGTCGATGACTTTGTATTCCCATTGCGTATTCATGGTGTTTCCTCATTGGCAGGGGGGTGGGGATCAGGTGTTGGCAAACGTCCGGCGCGGCGCAGGGCATCGCGCAGGACATATTCGATTTGGGCATTGACACTGCGCAGCTCATCATCCGCCCAGCGCTGTACCTGGGCAAGAATGGCCGCATTGATGCGCAGCGGATAGGCCTTTTTCTCGCTCACAGGCGCGGGCCTTGTTTGTGGATGCGGCGCAGATGCCACCACATCGACAGCCCCAGCAGATTGACCAGCAGCGCCATCGCCAGCAGCACGGCCGTGCCCCAGGCGCCATCACCTGCAAAGTAAAGCCCCAGCGTGCCCAGCAGGATGACGATGCCGCTCAAGGCCATGCGCAGCGCAAGGCCGGGCGAGGCCGGGCGATTGTCACGGGCAAGCCAGGCGGCCAGCCATACGGCGGCCAGCCCAATCAGCGCCAGCAGCAGTGGCAGCCACGCGGCCATCAGTACAGGCTCCCGGTATTGATAATCGGCTGGGTGCTGCGCTCGCCACACAGCACCACCAGCAGATTGCTGACCATCGCCGCCTTGCGCTCCTCATCCAGCGCCACCGTGCCTTGTTTTTGCAGCTCGTCCAGCGCCATCTGCACCATGCCCACGGCGCCGGCGACGATGCGCGTGCGCGCGGCGATGATGGCATTGGCCTGCTGGCGTTGTAGCATGGCCTGGGCGATTTCCGGCGCATAGGCCAGATGGCTGATGCGCGCATCCAGCACCTTCACCCCTGCATCGGCCAGACGCTCGGCCAGCTCCTGCTGCAAATGCTCGGAGATTTCCGCCGCATGGCTGCGCAGCGATAACTGCCCGTCCTCGTGCTGGTCATACGGATAACTGGTCGCCATCGAGCGCAGCGCCGCCTCGGACTGGATTTCCACAAAGCTCTCGTAGTCATCGACGTTATAGACCGCCTCGGACGCATCATTGACCTGCCAGACGATGACCGCGGCGATCTCGATCGGGCTGCCGTCAAGCTCGTTCACTTTCAGCTTGCCACTTTCAAAATTGCGAACCCGCATCGACACCTTGCGCTTGCTGTAGAGCGGGTTGTTCCAGCGCAGGCCGTTGTCCTTGACGGTGCCGACATATTTGCCAAAAAAGCTGACCACGGCCGCCTGATTGGGCTCCAGCATGTAAAAACCGCCCAATCCAATCAACGTCAACAACAAACCGCAGATGGCCAACAGGGCGACTACGACCGACTTGATGAGCACTGCGAACACCAGTGCTGCGGCGCAGCCCAGCAGCGCCAGCAACAGCAGCAACAAGACCGGAATGCCGGACAGCGACGAGAGGGATTTTTCTTTCATGGCAGTGCTCTTGGTGGTTTTGTAAAAAAGATATCAAAAAGATATCTATTTGTAATTTTGCGATGCGGCAAATGCTCTCGTCCGCCAGATACAACAAACCCCGTCCAAACTGGACGGGGTTGTCAATGATCCGAGCCAGTGCTCAGTGGTCTTGAATCACGCCCAGCTCTTTGCCGATGCGGGTGAAGGCGTCGATGGCGCGGTCAAGATGTTCACGGGTGTGGGCGGCGCTCATCTGTGTACGGATGCGCGCCTGTTCTTTGGGGACCACAGGGTAGAAGAAGCCGATAGCGTAGATGCCCTCTTCGAGCAGGCGTTCGGCAAAGCGTTGCGCCAGCGGGGCGTCGTACAGCATCACCGGGCAAATCGGGTGTACACCGGGTTTGATGTCGAAGCCGCGTTTTGTCATTTCCTCACGGAAATAGCGGGTGTTGTCTGCCAGTTGCTCGCGCAGATCGCCCGCTTCATCGAGCATCTGGAAGGCGCGGGTGCCAGCGGCGACCACATGCGGCGGCAGCGAGTTGGAGAACAGGTACGGGCGTGAACGCTGGCGCAGCAGCTCAATGACTTCGCGCTTGCCGGTGGTAAAGCCGCCCAAAGCGCCGCCCATCGCCTTGCCGAGTGTGCCGGTGATGATGTCGATTTTGTCCAGCACGCCCTTGACTTCGGCGCTGCCGCGGCCGGTCTTGCCCAGAAAGCCGGTGGCATGGCATTCGTCGATATGTACCAGCGCACCGTATTTTTCCGCCAGTGCGGTGATTTCATCCAGCGGCGCGATGAAGCCGTCCATCGAGAACACGCCATCGGTGGTAATCATCAGGGTGCGCGCGCCATCGGCCTTGGCCTGTTGCAGCTGTTTTTCAAGGTCGGCCATATCGCAGTTGGCATAGCGATAGCGCTTGGCCTTGCACAGTCGCACGCCGTCGATGATGGAGGCGTGGTTCAGCGCATCGGAAATAATCGCGTCGTTTTCGTCCAGCAGCGGCTCGAACAGCCCGCCGTTGGCATCGAAGCAAGCGGCATAAAGAATGGTGTCTTCTTTGCCGAAGAACTGGGCAATGGTGTTTTCCAGCTCTTTATGCAGGTCTTGTGTGCCGCAGATGAAGCGCACGCTGGCCATGCCAAAGCCGTGGCTGTCGAGCGCCTTGTGGGCGGCCTCGATAATGGAAGGGTGGTCAGCCAGTCCCAGATAATTGTTGGCGCAGAAGTTCAGTACGCGGCGGCCATCGGCCAGGGTGATTTCTGCCGACTGCGGGCTGGAAATGATGCGTTCGGACTTGAACAGGCCGGCATCACGGATTTCGTCCAGGGTGATGGTATAGCGGGAAGTCAGGGACATACAGGCTCCAAATTCAGTAGGTTTGCACAGCGGGCAGGGATCAATTCCAGTTCAACACCACTTTGCCGGACTTGCCCGATTCCATCAGTTCAAAGCCTTTCTGGAAGTCGTCGATGGGCAGTTGGTGGGTCAGCACTTTGCCGAGCGGAAAGCCGTCCTGCACCAGTTGCGTCATCTTGTACCAGGTCTCGTACATCTTGCGGCCATAGATGCCTTGCAAGGTCAGCCCCTTGAAAATCACCTTGTCCCAGTTGATGCCCGCGCCGTTGGGCATGATGCCGAGCAGGGCAATCTTGCCGCCGTGATACATGCATTCGAGCATGTCGTTGAAGGCATGCGGGTTGCCGCTCATTTCAAGGCCCACATCAAAACCTTCCATGTGCAGCTCGGCCATCACGTCCTTGAGTGAAGTCTTGGTGACATTGACCACGCGGGTTGCGCCCATGTCGGCGGCAAGTTTCAGGCGGAAGTCGTTGACATCGGTGACCACCACATTGCGGGCGCCAATATGTTTGCAGATGCCGGCGGCAATCACGCCGATGGGGCCGGCGCCGGTAATCAGCACGTCCTCGCCAACCACGTCGAACTCGAGCGCGCAGTGCGCGGCATTGCCGTAGGGGTCGAAGAAGGCGGCCAGCTCGCTGGGGATGGAGTCGGGAATCGGCCACAGGTTGCTGGCCGGCATCACGATATATTCGGCAAACGCACCATTGCGGTTGACGCCGATGCCGACGGTATTGGGGCACAGGTGCTGGCGACCAGCGCGACAGTTGCGGCAGTGGCCGCAGACGATATGGCCTTCGGCGCTGACCCGCTGGCCGATTTCGTAGCCGTTGACCCCGGGGCCGATTTCCACGATACGGCCGACAAATTCGTGACCGATGACCAGACCCGGCTTGATGGTGCGCTGGCTCCATTCGTCCCACAGATAGATATGCAGGTCGGTGCCGCAGATGGCGGTTTTTTCCAGTTTGATGAGTACCTCGTTGGGGCCGGGGCTGGGGACGGGCACTTGTTCCATCCAGATGCCCTTGCCAGCTTCGCGCTTGACCAGCGCCTTCATCATCTGCGTCATATCAAAATCCTGTGGACGGGGTAAGCGCGGCATTTTACCTGTCTGTGTGTTGTTGCATGGTGTTTAATGTCGCCTTTGGTTTCGCGATGAGAGGCAACGAAGATGCGCAAACGTGGTTTGGTTCTGGCACTCACCCTGGCACTGGCAAGCCCGGCACTGCTGGCCGATGAAGGCATGTGGTTGCCGATGCAGTTGCCGGACATCAGCGCACCGATGAAGGCCGCCGGTTTTGCCGGTGAGCCTGCGCAGATGGCCGATGTCACTCGCCCGCCACTGGCGGCGGTGGTCAAGGCCGGTGGCGCCACCGGCAGCTTTGTGTCCGGCAAGGGGTTGATTCTGACCAATCACCATGTGGCCTTTGGCGTGATTCAGTACAACAGCTCGCAGCAGAAGGACATCATTACCGATGGTTTCTACGCGCAAGGCATGCATGAGGAGTTGCCTGCCAACCCGGATTTCCGGGTGCTGGTGACCGTGGGCTTTGACAAGATCACCGGGCGCATCACCGCCAATGCAAAGGGCAAGCATGGCCGCGGCTATCGCGATGCCGTGGAGGCGGCCAGCAAGTCCGTGGTGGCCGAATGCGAGGCCGATGCGGGCTATCGGTGCAGCGTGGTCAATATGTACTACGGCAGCGATTTCTATCTGGTGAAGCAGCTGGAACTCAAGGATATTCGCCTGGTGTATGCGCCGCCGCGCGCCATCGGCAATTACGGCGATGAAATCGACAACTTCATGTGGCCGCGTCACAGTGGCGATTTCACCTTCCTGCGCGCCTATGTCGGCAAGGATGGCAAGCCCGCGCCGTATAGTGCCGACAATGTGCCCTATAACCCGCCGGCGCATTTGCAGGTCAGTACCGCCGCGGTGAAGGCGGGCGACTATGCCATGCTGGCCGGCTACCCCGGCATCACCTTCCGGCATCGCACCGCTGCGGAATTTGCCAGCCAAATCGAGTGGCAGCTGCCCGCGCGCATCGAGCTGTTTGAAAGCCTGCTGCGCGATGTGGCGGCCAGCGCCCCGGAAGGCTCCGAGGCGGCAGTGAAATACGCCTCGCAAGTGCAGTCATTCAAGAACATCTTGAAACGCGCCCAGGGCGAGCTCGAAGGTCTGCGCCGCAGCGATGCGGTGCGGGTGCGTCGCGAAGACGAGGCCGCGATGCTGGCCTGGCTGGCTGGCCAGACCGATGGCCGCACGCTGCGCCGCGATATTGATGCCCTGGGGCAGGTACTGAATGCAGGCAAGGCCACGCGCGAGCGCGACCATATCCTTGGCATCTTGTTTGGCCGCACGCAACTTCTGAGCTCGGCCATTACCCTGCAACGGCTGGCAGCGGAAAAAGCCAAGCCCGATGCCGAGCGCGAAAGCGGCTATCAGGCGCGTGACCTGGCCTTGATTGAAGGCCGCCTCAAGCAAGTGCAGCGCCGTTATGACAGCGCCGTGGAACAGGCCATCGTGCTGGATTTGCTGGGGCGCTATTACGCATTGCCTGCTGCGCAGCGCATGGCAGAAGTGGATGCCGTATTTGGCGCCGATATGGCCGCAGCCCGCCCCCGGGTGGCGCAACTGTATGCGACGACCGGGCTGGGCGAGGAATCAGCACGTCTTGCCGCGATGCGCGCCGATGCGCAAAGCCTTGCAGCCAGCACCGATGCCATGCTTGCTGCCGCTGCCCGACTGATGCCCGCCATCTTGCGCATGGAAGAAGAAAGCAAGATGCGCGAAGGCGAGTTGCTGCGCCTGCGCCCGGCCTATATGCGCGCGCTGATGGGCTTTCGCAAATCACAGGGCAGGGCGGTTTATCCCGATGCCAATTCCACCTTGCGCGTGAGCTATGGCCGGGTGCAGGCACTGAGCCCGCGTGATGCGGTGAGCTACCACCCGGTCACCACGGTGGCCGGCATTGTCGAAAAGAACACCGGCAAGGAGCCCTTTGACGCACCGCCCGCACTGCTGGCGGCCATCCACAAGGGCGATTTTGGCAATACCGCCGATGCCGCCCTCGGCACGCAGACGGTGAATTTCCTCACCAATCTCGATACCACCGGCGGCAATTCCGGCTCGCCAGTGATGGATGCCCAAGGCAGGCTGATTGGCATCAATTTCGATAGTAACTGGGAATCGGTCAGCGCCAGCTGGATGTTCGATGCCCGCTACAAGCGCGCCGTGCACGTGGATGCCCGCTATATGCGCTGGCTGATGGACAAGGTGTACCCCGCGCACTGGCTGCTGGATGAAATGCAGCTTGAGCGCGCCAATTAAGCGGCTGTGCCTGAGCACCTGAGGTTTTTTATGATGCCTGCAAGTACATGAAGGTGCTGCTATTATCCTGAGCATTATCCTGTCAAGGCCGATGGCCTTGGCAGGGGGACAGCGAAACCAGGCTACTTGATTCGAACTTGTTGCCTGCTTGAATTAAGACATGCTTTAAAAGCCTGGATGACAATCAATTTGTGTTGATGTCATGGAGGCTTTGCATGAAATCCTCGACTGGTTGTTTTTCCAATGTTTTCCCGGACTCAAAAGTTCGGTATGCAAGTTTTTTTCCTGCTTCTGGCCGGGGCTTCCAGTGCATCGACCTTGCAACCATATCAGGAATACGACAAGCGCATTCGTGCAACCGAGCAGGTTGCGCCGCTCAGTTCGGATGTCTTCGGCGAGCAGGTCAATCTGTATGACAGGTCGAGTGCATTTGAGCATGTCGATATCAGTATTCCCGGCAATGATGTCTTGCCGGTCGAGTTGAGGCGTCGCCTGGATGTGCGCCCTCTCCCGAAGATTGGGGCAAAACCCCAGCCTTATGGAGGCATTGGCAACTGGGAGATTCTTGTTCCCCACATCACTGGAACTTTTGATTCTGCCTATGGGTGGAACCATACGGTTATAGGATATACACCGCGTTGCTCAACCAATTTTTATCCCAGAACAACGCAGCAGGATGCACTGGATACCATCTGGAATGGTTACTCGGTTGTGATTCCGGGGGAGCAAAGTCGTGAATTGATGGGGCATCCGATTCCTGCGCACCAATGGCAAGATGGCTTTAACCATGTCTGGATTACTCGGGAATTTGATTCATTCAGATGTGTTCCCATGACAGGCGGCTACCCTGGGGAAGGGTTTCTGATGACTACCAGGGAGGGCGTGAGCTATCGCTTCGATGTGGCCACCGAGCGCTATGCCGGAGACATGAAGCCAGACATTCCGGGTGGAAGGTCGCGGCCACGGGTTCAGATATTCCTGCTGGCAAGTCGTATTGAGGACAGATTCGGAAATTGGGTTGAATACACCTATAACAGTTCCGGACACCCAACGCGGATATTGTCCAAGGATGGCAGAAAAATCGAGCTGAGCTACAGCAATGGTCGGTTGTTGTCTGCTACTGCACATGGCCGCCAATGGACGTATGGATATTCACCTTCTACCGGGCAACTTGCCAGCGTCACATTGCCGGATACTTCAAGTTGGCGATTTGCCTACAGTAGCGATATGACATTGGGCTATTCCTTCTGGGATGCCGAAGTGGGGCCGGGCTGCGGGAATACTGCGCCATTGGAAGAGGCTGAATTTAAAGTATGGATAACTCACCCAGCCGGAGCGACGGGTGAATTTCACTTCGAGCATGAGCGGCATTACCGGAGCGGAATACCCAGTGTTACCTGTCTTGCTGAAACCGATTCCCATAACCCGACCGGGTCGATCCATCACAGGATGCTGATCCCTTACTATTTTGACCGGTTTAGCCTGGCACGCAAGAAAGTGACAGGGGCGGGTCTGCCTTTGGCTTTGGAATGGAACTATTATGGCAGTACGCCATTTATTTCTTTATGGGATGGCGGCGTTGTGCCTCCTTGTACCAGTTGCCCACAATCAAGAACGATCGAGGTGGTGCAGCCTGATGGCAGTAAACTGGTTGAAGTCTATGGGATCCTTTATGGCTTGAACGAGGGAAAACTGCTGGAGCGGCGTATGGTTGCGGCCAATGGCAGTATGCTCAGAAAGGAGACCCTGACATACATGACCGATTCGGAGGTGACAGCACAGCCATTCCCGGACAGATATGGAAGCATGTATGGCGGAAACGATATTTCCCGCATCAAGATTCGACCCTTGAAAAGCAGGGTTGTCGAGCAACAAGGCGTAATCTTTTCCTGGTCGGCAAGCAGTTTTGACGTATTTGCGCGTCCGCTTGCAGCTTCAAAAAGCAGCACCTTGCCAGGTGCTGTAGTGCAGTCAGAGCAAACCCAGTATCACGACAATCCGGTGAAATGGGTATTGGGTCAAGAAGCCAGTGTGGTGCTTAATGGTATTCAGAAATCAGAAACAACCTATAACAGCCATGCACAACCGATAAGTTTTAGCCAGTTTGGAAGGGTGATACAGCAAAGGACTTATCATCCTGATGGAACTGTCGCCACGCTCAAAGACGGCAACGGCAATACCACCACATTGAGTAACTGGAAGCGCGGCATTCCACAAACAATTCAATATCCCACTACGCTTGAGTTTCCCTCTGGCGCCACACAGTCGGCACAGGTCAATGATGCGGGCTGGATTACCCGGGTAACGGACGAAAACGGTTACAGCACAGGCTACGGTTACGATGCCATGGGGCGGCTGGCGAGTATTACCTATCCCGGTGGAGACAGCACGGCATGGCATGGCACCAACCAAGTGTTTGAGCAGGTCAATGCAGCCGAATACGGCATCCCGGCTGGGCATTGGCGTCAAACAGTCGCTACCGGCAATGGGCGCAAGGTGACTTATTTCGATGCCCTGTGGCGGCCTTTGCTGGTGCGAGAATATGACACCGCTCATGAGACGGCTACCCAACGCTTTCAGCGCTTTGCCTATGACCACGAAGGCCGTGTGACCTTTGCTGCGTATCCGGCCAGCGTACACGACAGCAATACCGGTACGCATACCCGTTATGACGCACTGGGCAGGGTGGTGCAAGTTCAGCAAGACAGTGAGCTCAGTCCTGCCTTGCTGACAACACATACCGAGTATTTGAGTGGCTTCAAGACCCGGGTCACCGACCCCAAGGGCAACCAAACCACCAGCAGTTACATGGCATGGGACGCGCCTGTAACGGACTTTCCTGTCCATATTGCTCACCCCGGAGGCGCACATACCCATATCCAGCGCGATATATTCGGCAAACCCACACGGATTCGTCGCAGCAACAGCGCCAACCCCGATGCCGGTACAGGCATCAACCGCAGTTACAGCTACAACGCACAACAGCTGCTGTGCCGTAGCGTGGAGCCGGAAACGGGCACCACATTGATGGGTTATGACGGTGCCGGCAATCTTAAATGGAGTACATCCGGCCTGACTGGCACCCCTGCCTGTGAACTGCCCGGAAATAGCCCGGCGGTAGCGGCACGCCGTGTGAGCCGCAGCTACGATGCCCGCAACCGGCTCAGCCAGTTGAGCTTTCCCGACGGGCGCGGCAACCAGACCTGGCGCTATACCCCGGATGGTTTGCCTGCCACCATCACCACCCATAACAGTCATGGCGGCAATACCGTCACCAATAGCTATAACTACAACAAACGCCGCCTGCTGGTGCAAGAAACCACCATGGTCGATGCCAGCAACCAGTGGACATTGGGCTATGGCTACAACGCCAATGGCCACCTCAACAGCCACAGCTACCCGGCAGGGCTGACTGCCCATTACACGCTGAACGCCCTGGGGCAAGTCACGCAAATCATCGCCCAGGATGGCAGCAGCGTGAATGTTGCCAGCAACATCAGCTACTTCCCCAATGGCGCAGTCAAAGGCTTGACCTACGGTAACGGCATCACCCACGCCGCTACACAAAACACCCGTGGTTTGCCGCAGCGCATTACCGATTGCACCACGCCAGGCACTTGCAATGGCATTAACCGCCGTCTGGATTTGCAGTACGGCTATGACCGAAACGGCAACATCACGGCCATCACCGACCACAGCTCCGGCGGGCTGCAAACCCGCACAATGGTTTATGACGTACAAGACCGGTTGACCCAGGTCACCTCCAGCATGTTCGGCACCGCCAAGTACAGCTATGACGTGCTGGACAACCTGACCCGGGTACAGGTGGGCGCATCTGCCTTGCATCCCGCCCGCGACCACGGCTATTGCTACAGTCACAACCGCCTGAGCAGCATCCGTGCCAGTCACTGCAACGGCAGCCTGATAGAAACCCTGAGCTACGACGCACAAGGTAACCTTGCCAGCAAGGGAGGGCAAAGCTACAGCTTCGACTACGGCAACCGCCTGCGCAGCCATGGTGGCAATACGCAATACCTGTACGACGGCCATGGCCGCCGTGTGCGTTACAGTGCCACGGGCAGCGCGCCGCACCTGTACGGCCTGTACGACTACAACGGCCAGCTACGCTGGCAGCGTGACGAACAAGCCGGGCAACGCATCCGCCATATTTATCTGGGCAACCGGCTGATTGCCGAACACCGCAAACCCATTGGCAGCAATACCGTCACCATTGAATACCTGCACAGCGATGCCCAAGGCAGCCTGATAGCCAAAACCAACAGCAGCAAAACCATCACCGAAACCAGCCAGTACGAGCCTTATGGCCGGCTGGTGAGCCGCGCCAACAACAACCGCCCCGGCTACACTGGGCATGTACAGGACAGCGCCACCGGCCTGACCTATATGCAACAGCGGTATTACGACCCGATGCTGGGTGTATTCCTGTCCACTGACCCGGTGACGGCGTATGGCAATCCGATTGGCCAGTTTCATCGCTATCGCTATGCCAATAATAATCCCTACAGGTTTGTTGATCCGGATGGGCGTATTGGCGAGCTGCATTGGACAGCACCAAATAAAGTTACCTATACAGTTCGCTATGTAATAACTGGAGTTCCTGCCCCTTTTACAGCAGATCAGATCAATGCGCAAATTGCCAGAGATTTCTCTGGCACTACAAGCATAAATGGGGTAGATGTGGAAATAACTGCACAGGCGATTCAAATGCAGAGCGCTGGATCCAATGTCAATACAATTAATGTTGTTCAGGATACGGCGGGTGTGACGCCAAGTGGACGATCATCCATCAACGCAATCGGGGGAAGCCAGATTACAGTTGGTGCATCAGGAGCTCAGGCTGCAGATAGGTTTACCGTTTCGCATGAGCTGGGTGGTCATGCAGGCGGCGCGGGAGATCAATATGCCGGAGGAGTAGGCGCCAATGGGCAGGTACTTTCCACTACTGTACCGGGTCAAGCTAATGTAATGAAAGATCTGACAGGTAAACCGGCAAATGATCAGAGTCTGCGGGAAATCATCCAGGCACCCACCAACATAAATACTTGTGATCAAGGTGTGACTGCAGCAAACGGGAGATGCTGATGAAAATGTTGAAAGTATTGCTGATTCTGGCATGTATAACCATGGCTAACCACATATCTGCCTCTCCGCCAGCAGGTGGAAGCGCGCCACCGCGACGATGTGATATTCGCCTGGAATCATGGTGTATTGTTGATGGAACGCACGTCATTACCAAGCATTGGGCTGATGATGGCATTCATGAGCGCATATGGTCTTTGCAAGGCTATTTTAAGCCGGAGTCCAAGCTGTTCATTTTGGAGCCCAATGGCTGCAGGCAAGGCTATGCTGATACGGTGGAGCTATTGAGCTATGAGAAAGACATCAGGCTGGATGATCGCCAGATGAACAAAGCGGTTGTCCGAATCAAGTCGGATCATTCCTGCGATTTGGTTTTTTTGTTTCCTCCTCTGGATGGTGATCCAATGGAGTGGGCATTTTCAATTGGAACACGGCTGATTTGGGGGTGCAAGGATCAAGATTGCACCCCGATTGTGCTGTCAGATACCCTTTGGCCGATTCTTAAATCAAAAATGCATGAGGATGAGTACGATGGCTCTCCATAGTTCCAGGCTCTAAAAGCGAGGCGCCTGACTGCTCATGTAAATGAAAGAAGCCCGTATGTGAATATTTTTCAAGTGCCCTGGTGACGGCTTATCCGGGTGACCAGCGCTACTTCAACCGCTATTGGTATGCAGCGGGAAATCCGTATAAGTACATCGACAGTAATGGAAAGGAAATAAGGTTTCCAGAGGGGGCGCCCGCCAGTTTCTATAGGAATGCTGCGGATGCAATCCGCTATTTAAAAGAACATGGGCAAGCAGCAGGAATAGCTTGGGTTAAAATGCGCAATGAAATAGTTAATGTGGTTCCTGCTCGAAATAGAGCTGATATTTATCAAAATCAGTACGATGCCAATACTAAAACCATCTACTGGGCAGATCAAGCTGCACTTCGTATGGTCGATCCAGTGACAGGGGAGGAGGGTATAAGGACTCCAGCCCTGATCCTTGGGCATGAGTTTGAGCATGCGGCCAATCACCTTGCAGATCCAAATGGATTTTTTCGAGATATTCAGACTAATGACTCAACTTTTAAGACGAGAGAAGAGTCAAATGTAATTACTGAATACGAAAATCCAGCGGCAAGGAAAATGGGGGGGCCGATCAGGGATGTTTACATTGAGCCTGGTAATCAAGTTCGAGTAAATTGCGTAAGGAAGGAATGCTAATGAATGTTAAATGTATTGCTCTTATTTTTTTGCTTTCAAGTTGTGCTTTTGATAGTAATTATATGGATGGTAAAAGGGTGGAAAGGATTGAAATCTATTATAAGAACTTCAGTACTTTAACTTATATGCCTTACTCGGAAGAGCATCTGCTTGAGAATCATAATGTCAATATGAATATTGTTGATGACAATAAGATATCTAAGGTTATTGGGGTTATGCCTGGTTCATGTGATTTATTTATTGGTTCTGGAAAAAATGCAGACCTTCATGTTTTGATAAGATTTTATGGGGTTAATAATAATTTGTTGGTGACTTATAAATTTTCAATGTTTTCATATTCGACATCAAAAGATGATTCTGAGTGCAAGCTATCTGAAGGGCAAAGGCGGTCACTTGAAAGGTTGATTGATGGGATGAAAGGCGAATGATTGAAACTGGATTTGATGTTTTGTATAAAAAATAAATGTCTTGCATTACTCACTAGAGTATGCGCTGGATAGTCTGGTTGTTGACTTTCCCTATATTCGGATTGACGGGTATTACTAGCATCACCGACCACAGCTCCGGCGGGCTGCAAACCCGCACCATGGGGTATGACGCACAAGACCGATTAACGCAGGTCACCTCCAGCATGTTCGGCACCGCCAAGTACAGCTATGACGTGCTGGACAACCTGACCCGGGTACAGGTGGGCGCATCTGCCTTGCATCCCGCCCGCGACCACGGCTATTGCTACAGTCACAACCGCCTGAGCAGCATCCGTGCCAGTCACTGCAACGGCAGCCTGATAGAAACCCTGAGCTACGACGCACAAGGTAACCTTGCCAGCAAAGGCGGGCAAAGCTACAGCTTCGACTACGGCAACCGCCTGCGCAGCCATGGTGGCAATACCCAATACTTGTACGACGGCCATGGCCGCCGTGTGCGTTACAGTGCCACGGGCAGCACGCCGCAGCTGTACAGCCAGTACGACTACAGCGGCCAGCTACGCTGGCAGCGTGACGAACAAGCCGGGCAACGCATCCGCCATATCTATCTGGGCAACCGGCTGATTGCCGAACACCGCAAACCCATTGGCAGCAATACCGTCACCATTGAATACCTGCATAGCGATGCCCAGGGTAGCCCGCTTGTCCGAACCAATGCGGCCAGGCGTAGCCTTCCCCTCAATTGAGACAGTTCTAAAGGAGAACTTTTGGCAGTCTATGAAGATGACTGAAGGAGAGTTCTGATGCGCAAGAGCAAGTTCACTGAATCCCAGATTGTGGGGATCCTGAAGGAGGGCGATGCAGGCATTCCCATCAAGGATCTGGTGCGTAGTCACGGCATCAGCGTGGCGACGTACTACAAATGGAAGAGCCGCTAT